>NZ_BCYZ01000034.1 GCF_001598455.1 Sphingomonas pruni NBRC 15498 | reverse complement strand
GAAGCTGCAAAGACTCTAACCTGCTCGCAGCCGCCGCGCCCGCCGCCGCTTGAGCCACATCGTCAGATACATCCAGACGCCCGACCCGGCGAAGAACAGCAAGGCCAGCCCGCCCGCCAGATTGAGCGCGATCCCGACGGGACCGAGCGATTCACCCGAATGCAGCTTCTTGAACCAATGGTTCCAGCCACCCAGCGCGGTGCGCTTTTCCTCCTTGGGCATCTTGGCGCGATCGGCCTTGCCTGCGACCGCCGTCGCAGACTTTGCCGGTGGGCTGTCGAGGATGGCCGTGGCCTGGGTCACTGCCCCAGTGAAGGCTATGACGAACAGGATGAGCGCGAACCATGGGGCAAGCAGCTTGTGCCAGCGACGCATCTTTTGGATTCCCAGAGTGAAAGGTGACCGCGGCCGGATCGGGCGGCAGGCGGGTTTGACACCGGGGATGTGACAAGCGGGTGATGCCAAAATTCTAAGTTTGCAATGTTGGCGCTTTCGACCCCGTCGCGGGCTGCAGAGTCACGGAACCGTCATCGCGCACACCTAGCGGCCCCACATGACCACGGCGCCCCCGGGCACCACCGGTCCAACGGGTGACAACAGAGGAAGCATTGATGATCGCCAGATATCTGGTGCCGTCCGCGCTTGCGGCGGGCCTTGCCCTGTCGTGCGTCCAGGCGAGCCCGCTGCCGCCGCAAATGGCTGCGGCGCCTGCCGCCGCGACGCAGGACGCCACGCCGCCGCTGCTCGATCCGGCAGAGTTCGCGCCCGACCGCACCTTCGCGCCCCCGCCTCCGCACAATTCGCCGCTCGAAGCGCTCGAGCTGCAGCAGGTAAAGGCGTTACGTGCCGCCGCTTCGCCCGAGCGCCTCGCCCAGGCTGAGCGCGACGGCGAAACCGAGAATCCCACCGCGTTCGATCAGGCGGCGGGGCGCGACCTCGCTCGGCTTCCGGCCACCTATGCGCTGCTCACCCGGATCCAGCGCGAAACCAACCGCGTCGTCCACGTGGGCAAGGACTATTTCAAGCGGCTGCGGCCCTATGGCATCGACCCGCAGATGGCGCATTGCGGCAAGGGGAAGGTCGCCGACCGCAGCTATCCCAGCGGCCATGGCGGCATGGCCTGGTCGGTGGGCTGGGCGCTCACCCGGCTGATGCCCGACCGCGCCCCGGCGATCATCGCGCGGGCGCAGGATTATTCGCTCAGCCGCGAAATCTGCGGCGTCCACTTCCAGTCCGATCTGGAGGCCAGCCACGGCGTCGCGGTGATGATCGCCGACCGCCTGCTCGCCGATCCGCGCTTGGCCGACCAGGTCGCCGCCGCGCGCCGCGAACTCGCCCAACCGTAACCGATATTCTGCCGAACTGGGGACAATCCATGAACCGAACCGCTTTCCGTGCCACGCTGCTCGCCGCCGCCGCGACCAGTGCTTTCCTGCTTCCCGCCGCCGCGATCGCCGGGCCCGATGCCACGCCCGCGGCAAGCAAGGAGGCCGATGCCGGCGCGGCCAAGGATGCGTCGGTGCCCGTGACCGACGACCAGTCGACCAGCGCCAACCAGAAGGGGCAAGCCAACGACAAGCAGTCGCTGACCTCGTCCGACATCATCGTCACCGGATCGCGCACCGCCGAAAGCGCGCCGATCACCGCCTCGCTGACCACCACCCAGCCGCAATCGGCGGTCAGCCGCGATTATATCGACAATGCGACCGCAACCTCGGACTTCAACGAGTTGATCGCACTGACTCCCGGCGTGTCGATCTCGGGCGCCGGCAACGGCTATGGCTTTTCCGAGACCAAGGCGACGATCCGCGGGTTCAAGGACGGCGAATATAACGTCACCTATGACTCGATCCCGTTCGCCGACACCAACGATCCGACGCATCATTCGACCTCGTTCTTTCCGTCGAACACGATCGAGACGGTGGTGGTCGACCGCGGCCCCGGCAATGCCAGCCAGCTCGGCCAGGCGACCTATGGCGGCAATATCAATCTCTATTCGCGCGGCGTGAAGGACGAGATGGGGGGGCAGGTCGAGGGCATTCTGGGCAACTGGAACACCTTTGTCGGCCGGTTCGAGCTGCAATCGGGCAAGATCGACAGCCTGAACGGCACGCGCATCGTGCTGACCGGACAGTATCTGCGCTCCGACGGCGCGCTGACCTATTCGCCGGTCGGGTCGAAGAATCTGTACGGCAAGGCGGTGATCCCGATCGGCAGCGCCAACACGCTGACGATCATGAGCACCTGGAATCGGAATTATTATTATCAGTCAGACGTGAACAAGGGGGCGACCTGCGGCAGCGCGAGCACGCCGAACGGCAGCACCGTCGCGCTTGGCCCCGACGGCAAGCAGCTCACCCAGCTGACCGGTGCCAATTGCTCGGCGAGCTCCAACGTCGGCGTCTATGGCCGCAATTACGGCCTGTCGAACGACCCGACGCAAATGGATTATTGGAAATACAACCGCACCGACAAGACCACCGATTTCTCCTACCTGCGGCTCCAGAGCGACCTCGGCTCGGGATTCTCGATGGACAATCGTGCCTATATGTACGGGTACACCAACAATACCTGGTCGGGGAATAACGGCACCGTCATAACGGGGTTCACCGGCAGCGGCACGAGCGGCGATCCGTACAAGGCGGTCAAGGGCCCCGCGACCGACATCCTGGGTTATAGCAAGCTCAACAAATATCGTGTCTGGGGCTATATCGGCCAGCTCGACTACGACTTCTCGATGGGCAAGATCCGTGTCGGCGGGTGGTACGAGCATGCTGTGACCGACCGCCACACGGTCGATTTCGACCTCACCACCGGCGCGTACAGCTATAACGAGAAGGCCAATTTGGGCACGGCGGCGACGAGCGCGTATCCCTCAACCAACCTCGCCAATCTCGCCTATGTCCAGCATTCCAAGTGGAACCAGTTCCAGCTGTTCGGCGAATTCGAATTCCGCCCGATCGACAGCCTGTCGATCACCCCGGGCGTCAAATATGTGCATTTCGAACGTGGCATCGACGCCGCGGTGAACCAGAAGTCGCGCTTCCCGCTCGATACCAGCGCGACCTGGACCAAGACGCTGCCGTTCCTGACGGTCAACTGGCAGGCGATGAGCAACTGGTCGTTTTACGGTCAATATGCGCAAGGCATGTACGTGCCCGATCTGTCGAGCTTCTATTCGACCTCGGGCCAGCTTTCGACCGCGCTCGACGCGCTCAAGCCGCAGACCTCGACAAACTATCAGGTCGGAACCGTGTGGCACGGCAACAAGCTGTCGCTCGATGCCGACGCCTATATCATCAACATCAACAACAAGATCGGCAGCTGTACCGGCACCTTACCCGCCTGCGATTCGACGTTGCTGATCAATATCGGCCAAGTCCGCTACAAGGGTGTGGAGGGCCAGGTCAGCTACATGCCGGTCACCGGGCTGACCCTGTTCGCCAATGGATCGTACAATTACGCGCACAGCGTGAAGACCGGGGCGCAGATCGCGAAGGCGCCGTTCACCACCGCCGCGGCGGGATTCATCTATCGCAACGGCGGCTTCCGCCTGTCGTTCAACCAGAAATATACCGGCCCGCAATATGCCACCGAGTTCGATGGCAATCCGGACCTCCGCCTGTACCGCATCAAGCCCTACAGCATCGGCGACTTTGCGATCAGCCAGGAAATCAAGAACCTGCGCCTGGGCGTGACCGTCAACAACGTGTTCAACAGCCGCGCCGTGACCGCGATATCGAACGACAAGACAGGCGCTCCAACGACCAATGGGTTCCAGAACGGTTACGGCCTGAAAGACCAGTTCAGCTATCTGCCGCCGCGTTCGTTCCAGGTTTCGGCGCGGCTGAAATTCTGATCGGCGACGGGGCCTCGCTCCGCCCCCACGACGTCGCACGAACGCCGGGCACGCGCGGCCTTCGCGGCCGCGGCGTGCCCGGTCGTTGGCGCGGATCACGCCTTCTTGGCGCAACGGCAATCCTTGCCGCAGGTGCAGTCGGTGCAGGGGCAGGTGTCCGAGCAACGCTTGCTGGTGTCGGTCTGGTCGGTCATCGTCATTCTCCTCTTTTGGTGAGGAGCGCCGGATAGACTGCGGCAGGCGGCGGCGATTGAACGTAGCGGCTAAAGCGTCGTCACGCTCTATAGTCGCTCCAGCGTCGTCGCCGGCAGGCCGAAGGTGCGTTTGAACGTGCGGCTGAAATGCGCCGAATCGGAAAAGCCCGCCGCATGCGCCGCCTCGGTCAGCGATTTTCCCTGGGCATAGACCTCGATCGCGCGGACCAAGCGCAGCCACAATTGGTAGGTCTTGAACGCCAGCCCGGTCTGTTCGACGAACAAGTGCCGCAGCCGGCTGGGCGACAAATAGACGCCGGCGGCCGCGGCGGCGGCGTCCAGCGATCCGTCCATCCTCACGGTCGCCTCCTCGATCACCCGCCGCACGCGTGGATCGGGCAGCGGCGCCGGGCCGGCAGGGGCCAGAAGCTCCACCGCAGCCCGTCCAGCCGCCAGCAGGTCCTCGGCCGTCAGCCCGGCCTCGAACGTGGCGGCAAGCGGGGCAACCACCGGCGTGAGCGCCTCGGCATCGATGGAGGTCAGCGGCCCGTCGGTGAACAGCATCCGGTCGAGCGCGCGCCCGGCACGGCTCTCGGGCTCGACGAAGATGAAGGCCAGCAGGCCATCCGCCTCGAACCGGTGGGGCGCGTCTGCCGCCACCGCGATCGCCGGCGCGCACAGGGTCGTCGTCGCGTCCGCCAGCATCAGCGCGCCCGACAGCGACACGGTGATCTGGATGGCGTGATGCGCGTGGACGTGGCTGTCGCCGAACCCCGCCGGCGCCTCCAGCACCCACACGCTGACGCCCTGCGCTATCCCCAGCTTTGCCCGCCCCGCGACCATGCGCGCCACCCTAGCGGGGCTGGGGCCAAACGAAAACGGGCCGCCGCACCGTGCCTCCGGACTTTTCCGGACTGTGCCGGGCTGGTAAGGCAACGCATATCAAGGTTCGGTCAGTTGCCTGGGTACTCGTGGCTGTGGGGGCACGCGAGAGAGGCAGGCCGGTCAAGATCGGTCGGCGCGGGGTCGCATCCGTCGCTCACTGGGCGTCGCCAATTCGGGCGCGCCGACCGACACTTATTGGGTCCCGGTGGACCGTGACGGCCTGGGTCGTCGCGGAATGCCCGGCAGAGGGTGGGTTTCGATGGTCGATCGCCGCGCGTTCGTCGCGGGTTCATGCGTACTTGCCGCCGCC
Organism: Sphingomonas pruni NBRC 15498; assembly: GCF_001598455.1. Lineage (GTDB taxonomy): Bacteria > Pseudomonadota > Alphaproteobacteria > Sphingomonadales > Sphingomonadaceae > Sphingomonas > Sphingomonas pruni. The sequence goes on along the minus strand of NZ_BCYZ01000034.1, from coordinate 41,059 downwards.
GGCCGTGCCGCGATCGGTCATGCCGCCACCTTTCCCGCTGCCCTTTCCGCCACTGCGGCCGATCCCGCGACCGACGCCGATTGGGCGGTTGCCGACGCGATCGTCGCGCGGATCCGGCCGCCGGTCTTCCCCGCTGCGATCTTCTCGATCCTCGATCACGGCGCCAGCGAAGGCGCGCCGGCGCACCTCGCGGTCCAGGCGGCGATCGACGCCTGCGCCGCGGCGGGTGGCGGCCGCGTGCTCGTGCCCGCCGGATTGTGGCGGATCAACGCCGCGATCCATCTCCGCTCGAACGTCGATCTCCATCTCGAGCGCGATGCCGTGCTCCGCTTCGGCAGACCGGGGGAGATCGCCCTGCCGATCGTCCTCACCCGCTGGGAAGGGACGGAGGTCTATAATTTCTCGCCGCTGATCTATGCGCGCGATTGCACCAATGTCGCGATCACCGGACCGGGCGTGTGCGACGGCCAGGGAGGACAGGGCTTCTTTCAATGGCGCCCGCACCAGGATCGCGACAAGGCGGCGCTGCGCGACATGGGAGAGGCGGGCACCCCCGTCGCCGATCGCCGCTTCGGCCCCGGCCATTTCCTGCGCCCGCCCTTCGTCCAGTTCTTCCGCTGTACCAACGTACTGATCGATGGTCCGAAATTCGTCGACTCGCCATTCTGGACGATCCATCCGGTCTATTCGACCAACGTCATCGTGCGGAACGTCACGGTGATCAGCCATCACCTCAATTCGGACGGCTGCGACCCGGATTCGTGCCAGGACGTGCTGATCGAACATTGCCGCTTCGACGTTTCCGACGATTGCATCGCGATCAAATCGGGCCGCGATCAGGACGGCTGGCGGGTCGGCCTGCCGACCCGCAACGTCGTCATCCGCGATTGCCAGATGTCGACCCATATCGCCGGCGCGATCGCGATCGGCAGCGAGATGTCGGGCGGCGCCTCCAATATCTTCGCCGAGCGGCTCGACGTCCACCACGCCAAGCAGGCTTTGTATTTCAAGGCCAATCTCGACCGCGGCGGCACGATCGCCCAGGTCCGGGTGCGCGACGTGAAGGTGCGCGACAGCGAGACGCTGATCGATTTCACCACCGCCTATCACCACAGCCGCGGCGGCAATTCGCCCCCCACCTACAGGCAATTCACCGTCGAGCGCGTCGATTGCCGCAATACCGGCCGCGCGCTGCGCATCGTCGGGGTGGAGGCGGCGCCGGTCCAGGACGTGCTGATCCGCAACGTGACGGTCGGCAAGGCGCGTCAGCGGAACGTGATCGCACACACCCGGGATCTGCGGCTGGACGGCGTGCGGGTGAATGGGCAGGTGCTCGTGGCGTAGGTTGCGAATCCAATACGCCCGTTGTTCTTGACCACGATAGAATATCAACCAGCAACCTGGTCCAAAGGTACGAATTTTTCGGGGTAGCTGCTATTCTATCCGCGGCTTAGGCCGACGAGATATGACCATGGCGGTGAAAGAGGGCTTTGGCGCCCTGACCGAGAAGGAAAAGCAGACCCTGCGCCTGATCGTCCGCGGTCACGACGCCAAATCGGTCGCGCGCAGCCTTGGCCTGTCGGTCCACACGATCAACGAACGCCTGCGCGACGCGCGCCGCAAGATGGCGGTGTCCAGCAGCCGCGAAGCCGCGCGCTTGTTGTTCGAATCCGAGGGTGGCGAGCCAGGCGCACCGATCCCCGATTTGTTGGGGGACGCAAGAATCGGGGGAGCCGCGAGCCGCGCTGGCGTGGATCAGGGAAGGGCGCCGGTCAGCGGCGCAGGGCGGATTGCCCGCCATCCCTGGATCGTCATCGGAGTGTTGCTCATGACCTTTGCTCTCGGACTATTGGCATTCGTCGCCTTGCCTCAGGCCGCGTCCGCGCCGCCGTCGACGCCCGTCGCCGCCGACGCCAAACCCAATGCGGAAGTCGTGGATGCGGCGCGGCAATGGCTGGTGCTGGTCGATCAGGGCCGCTGGGACGACAGTTACCGCGCGACCGGCAGCGCGTTCCGCAAGCTGAACACCGTGCAAGTCTGGACCGACATATCCGAAAAGGTGCGCACGCCGCTCGGCGCGTTGATTTCGCGGACGTTGCTCAGCGAGCAGAACTTGCCAGCGCCGCCTTATGGCTATGAAGTCGTGAAGTTCCGAGCCCGCTATGCCAACAAGGCCGACGCGGTGGAGACGGTAACGCTCGAGCGTGAAGACGGCGCGTGGCGCGTGGTGGGTGCGACGATCGAATGAGAGCGGAGGCGGCGCGTGACATTCGCGCCGCCGACCCACGCGCTTCAGACGAGCTGCAAGTCGACCGGCTTGGCCGCGGGAAACACCGTACCGACCCGGTCGCCGGCCAGGCCGAATTGCCGCGCCGCGAGGCCGCCGATCATCGACCGGTAATCGGTCAGCACGGGCAGGTCGCGGCCCTGGTTGAGTGTCGCTTGCGACAGCGCGACCTGGGCCCCGGCCATGCGCCCGCCATTCACGCCGCCGCCCATCACCCAATAGATGCTGCCATGGCCGTGATCGGTGCCCTTGTCGCCATTCTCGTGGAACGTGCGGCCGAATTCGGAGACGACCACCACCGTCGTGTTGCGCCAGGCATCGGGGCCGATCTCATCGGCGAAGCCGGCCAGGCCGCGCCCCAATTCGCCAATATGCGTCGCCAGATAGCCTTGCGCGCCGCCCTGATTGACGTGCGTATCCCACCCGCCGACATCGACGAAGGCGAGATTGAACTGGTCGCGCATCAGCCGCCCGATCCGCCGCGCCGACAGTTCGAAGCCCTTGGGGCTGACCGCGCCGCGGCTCGCTTCCTTCATTTCCTCGTCGACGGTCTTGAACACGGTGTCGCGCACCTGGAATCCTTCCGCGACCGAGCTGCCCAGGTCGTTCGCGCCGCTATGCTGCCCCTTGTACATTGCGGTGATCAGCGCGGCGTCCTTGGGCGGCACGGCGGGCTTCGATCCGACCGCCGCCAGGGCGATATTCGGGATCACCGGCCCGCCGCGAAAGCAGAGCGGCAGCTGGTCGGTGAACGAGATCGGCTTGTCCTGTTCCAGCGCCGCGGCGAGCCGCGCCATGAAGCCGGAATTGTAATTGCGATGCCCGCCGATCGGCTGGCCGAGCTCGATCGTGTCCTGGGTCTCGAAATGGCTGCGGCTCATATCGTCGGTGCCGACGAACGGCACGAACGCGATCTGCTTCTTCTGCCACAGCGGATAGATCGAGTCCTTGAGCGCCGGGTGCAGGCTCCAGTCGGCGTCGAGCGCGATCGGCGCATTGGGATCGGCCGGGTTGGGTTTGCCGAGCGCGATCGTCGGGCGAGAGGCGTGATAGAAATCGTTCCCCGTCGGCGCGATGATGTTGGCGGCGTCATAGGCCCCGCGCAGGAACACGACGAGCATCCGGCTGCCCGCTTGCGGCGCGGCAAACGCGCGCCCGGCGACGATCAGCGGCGCCAATGCGGCGGTACCGGCGATAAGGTCACGGCGATCGAGCAACATAGACGTTCTCCGTTCGCGTCAGCGATGCATGAATTCGGGCGATGACAGGAACAGCGCGTTCCATTCCTGCGGCGAGCTTGCCTGGGTCAACGCCGTCTTGGTCTGCCCACCCAGTGCCGGCGCGACGGCGCCGTAATAGGCGGCGGTCTGCAGCTTGGGCAGCGCCGGTATCGGAATGGCCGGCGGCGCGGTGGCGGCGGGCGGCGTGGCCGATGTCATCCCGGGCGCCATCATCGCCGGCGCCATTGGGCCGCCCATCCCCACGGCGGCCACGGCGGCGGGAGGAGCGGGGGGCTTGAACAGTCCGGCCGCGCCGCCCCCGATCTGCCGCGCGATCTCGAACCGAACCGACATCTGGCCGGGCCCGGTCCAGGCGGCCGAGGCCATCGGATAGCCGTCGGGCGTTTCGCGCGCATACAGGCCTTCGCCCATGCGGTTGAGCCAGCCGATGATCGGCTGCGCGTTCACGATCACCTTGTCGCCGTACATCAGGCGCACCGACGAAACCGCATAATGGACAGGGTCCTTGAACGCGGTACCGAGCGATTGCCGGAACTCGGGCGCGCGGATCATCGTGCGTAACACTTGGGCGATGTCGCCGTCGCTCTTTTGCCAGGTCGCGGTCATGCGATCGACGACGGGGGCGGGCGGCGTGTCGCCCATGAAATAGGTCGCGAGTTGCTCGGAGACATGGTGCGCGGTGGCCGGCGACCGCGCGATCAGATCGAGCGCTTCCTCGACTTCGCCAAAGCCGCTGCCTTTGATCGTATGACCAAGGAATTGCTTGTCGCCGAAATCGTGGCGGTTGGGATTGAACTCGAACAGCCCGGCGCGGACATAGAGCCCCTGGCGCTGCGGGCTGAGCTTGGGCGCATTGGGGCTGAGGTCGACCCCGACCCCCGTCAGGATTCGCGCCAGTTCCTGCACGTCCTTTTGCGTGTAGCCCGACCCGACGCCCATCGAGTGGAGTTCCATGATCTCGCGCGCGTAATTCTCGTTGATATGGTTCGCCGCGTTCTGATCGTTGTCGAGGTATCGCAACATCGCCGGATGCCTGAGCGTTGCTTCCAGCAAGTCGCGGAACTTGCCCAGCGAATGGTCGCGGATCGTGTCCTCGTAATCGCCGACCATCGCGCGGATATCGCGCTTCTGCGCCTGGACGTTGAAATGGTTGAACCAGAACCAGGTCAATTGTTCGCGCAATTGGTCGGGCGCGTAGAGGTCGCGCAGCAATGATCGCGTCGCCGCTTCATTGGCCAGCGCGTTCATGCCCTGCTGATACGCCTTGCGCGCGGCGTCGCGCTGGGCGGGATCGGGCAGCTTGTTGGCATAGCGGATCGCCGCATCCTGCTCGACGACCAAGGCCGCCAGCGGCTCGCGGCTGATCCGCATCGCCGCGATCCGGGCGGCCGCCTCTGGCGGCAGTGTGTCGTCGGGATGCTTGAGCTGGGCGTCGAGCCAATGGCCGCTACCGGCCTTGTCGCTCCCGGTATCCGCCGCGGACGCGCCCCAGGTCAGGCGGTTCACCCAGGCCGCCGACTCTTGCGCCGCCGGGGCAGCCAAAGCGGGCGTGGCGAGCACGCCGAACAACAGAACGGAGACGGAGCGAGCGCGCAAATCGGCCATCCTTCGGGAGACCTCTACGCCCCAGTTCCTGAACCGATCCTGTCGGGAAAGGAATAATCGCCGATTTATGATCGACTTGGCGCGGGCTTGGCCGGACGATCTTGCCCTATTTGCCAAACGCCGCCCGCACCGCATCGGCGATGCGATGGCCGCCCAGCGCGACGCGGCGTTCGCCGGTGGTGCGGCGCGCGTCGCTATAGCCCAGCGGGACCGGCAAAGCGGCGGCCGCCGCCACCGCGCCTTCATACGTTCCGCCCTTGTAAGCGACCGATCGCGCCAGCCCGAAACTCTCGTCCGCCCAGGACCGGAACGCCTCGGCATCGGCCTTGCCGGTCAATTCGCTCAGCGCCGATCGCGGCCAGGCGCGGTCGAGCCGCACGCGCACCGCCTCGACATTGGCGTCGTCATCCTCGTCCCCGCCGACGGTGTCGTCCCAATAAGCGTGCAAATTGGTCGCCGCCGCCCCCTCCGACGGCCGGACGAAGTCGGCTTCGCCCGCGCGGTCGCTCAACGGAAAGCGGGCGGAGATCAGGTGCCCGCCATGGAGCGGCTGCTGGATGTCGCCGGCCAGGTGGAACAGCCAGCACAAGGACACCGCGCGATCCGCCGCCGGCGCATAGCCGTCGCGCACGGTCGCCAGGTTGAGCCGATAGGCCTCGACCGCTTCCCCGGTGCTCATCGCCAGCAATGCCGGCGGGACCTTGGCGGGATCGGACTGGGACGGGACCAGCCGCAGCCAGTAATGCCAGCCGGGATGATCATAGGGCCCCTTGCGCGCATCGTCCGGCCAGCGCGCCATCAGCTCGAATAGCCGCCGCGTCCGCGCTTCGCCCGAAAACCCCGCCAGCGCACGATCGAACCGCGCCTTGTCCGGATGGTCCGCCATGATCGCCTCTATCTTCGCGATCAGCCCCGGATCGGTCCTGGCCAGATCGTCATAGGCGATGGCGCCGGTCACCATATGCCCCTGGTTCGACCAGGCGGAAGCGGTGGTGGCAGGGGCCAAAGCCGCGGCGAAGCACAAGGCGAAGGCGAGACGTTGGTTGATCCGCATGGTCGGCGATCCTCCCCGATATATTCTGCCCGCGACGTTGGCGCCGCGAGGGTTGTCTTACGTTAACGTAAGTTCGGGGAGGGGAGTCAAGTTGGTCGTCGGTCGCGATGAGAAAAGTTGCCGTCGTCCTGACCGCCACCGATACCGTCAGATCGACAATTTAGCGTCTCCCTCGATCACCCGCTGCTCGAGCTTCGGCGGAGTGCCCGGCTGCCACAGCCGCGCCTGGTGCGACACGCGGTACCGCAGCGGGCCGCCGTCGGGCGTCGTGGCGCGCGCGATCGGGCGGACGATGCAGACGAACTCGGTGTCGATCGTGTCGGGTCCGGCGCTGACCACGGCATAGCCGTGTCCGGCCATGTCGACGAATTCCAGATGCGGCGCGACGTCGGGATTGGTCAGCGCGCGCGCTTTCGCGATGTCGCCGCTCGCCGCATATTCCAATGCGCTGCGCACGCCGCGCTTGATCGTCAGGTTGATCGTATGCTCCGGCGCCCCGCCCGCCGGCTTGCGCACGTACAGCGGCAGGGTGGGGGATTCCTTGAAATATTCGGCCGCCTCGCCCAGGCCCGGCGCCGAAATCGATCCGGTGATGAAGCTGATCCCGACCGGCGCGAACCCCGCGGGCGGCAAGGCCGGTGCGGCATAGCCCGCCCAGAAGCTGTGGCGGTCGCCCGAGACGGTGACGAACCCCGACACCTTGTGGTCGCGCACCATGTCGTAGATTTCCGCGCGCTCGGCATAGGCGCTGCTGAAGTCGGGGTTGGCGAACGTGCCATACCCCTTGCCCGGCCAGGGCGCCTTGATCAGGCCGGCGGGCAGGTTCTGCGGGTCGGTCCGCATGTCGAGCGTGCCGTTGGTCGCGCCCCAGATCTTCCAGGTCGCGGTCGATCGCGTCAGCCGCTCCTTGAGCCACGCCTTCTGCTCGCGGCCGAGCACGGTATAGGCGGGCTCGTCCTTGCGGAAATTGGGGATGGTCTTGTCGCCGATCGCGATCGTCGCGGGGGGCTTGCCGCCGGCATAGTCCTTCCCGCCGTCGACGATCTCCATCCATTCCTGCGGCAGGACCGGATAGTCGCCCGAATCGAGCGCCGCCGCTTCGGGCCGGTCGGTCGGGTCGGCCGCCTTGTAGCTGTGAAAGTCGGTCAGGATCAGCTCGACGTGCCGGCCGTAACGCAGCGCGCGATAGGCGGTCATGCTGCCGACCGCGATGCGGTTATTGGCCTCGGTGCCGAAGCCGTGATCGTCGAACGTCTCGATCGGCGCCTTCGCCACCGCGGGCGGTCCGAACTGGTCGAGCCCGGCGCCCGACGCCTTGCGGACGCGCGACGGGATATATTCCCACCATGCCTGGTTGGCGGCGACGCGCAGCGGCTGCGCGGGTTCGACCTTGCCGCCATATTTGATGAAGCTCTGCCAGCCCTGCCACGAGAATTCGTGATTGTCGCCGATGCACACGAACGGGAAATAGGCCCGCGCGTCCTGGATGTCGGGATCGTCGATATGCGCGCGATAGACGTGGCGATAGCCGGCCAGGTTGGTCGGCACGTGGAAGTTGCTGACCTTGCGCGCATCGGGAATGCGGCCGAGGTCATAGACGGTGCGCGAATAGCGATGCGGCACCTCGTCGGGATATTCGACGACCTCGTAGATGAAGTCGCCCAGATGCAGCACGAAACCCAGCTTGCGGTCGGCGGGCGCGCGCTCATCCTCCCAGATCATTCGGCGATAGGCGTTCTGCGCGCCCTCGTTGACGCTGTTGCACGACACGAAGGCGAAGCGGACCGGGCGCGGATCGGTCGCGCGCGGGGCGGTGATCGTGCGCCCCACCCGGCTGCCCGCGCCGCTGTCGTCGGTGAAACGGTACCAATAGGTCGTCGCCGGCGACAGGCCGCCGACCAGCGCGCGGCCGGTCCAGTCGGCCGCCGCCAGCACCGGCACCCGCGCCGTCGCGACGACGCGGCGGAAGTCCGCATCCAGCGCGACTTCGACGGTCAGTGCGTGGCGATCGCCCCGGTCGAACGGCCGCCGGGTCCACAGCACCACGCTATGTTCGTCGGGATCGCCCGACGCGACGCCCTGGGGATAGAGCGCGCGATCCTCGCGCCACGCGACGCGCGACGGCGCGGCGGCCGATCGCGTCGCCCAGACGCCGACGATTCCGATACTTGCGGCGCTTGCCAGAAATTGTCGACGATCCATCTCACCCTCCGGGCTGGCATCAGCAGATAGTGTCGCGGCGGCGGTCGGCGGCCAGGCTCTCCTGTCGCGGCCGGTGGAAATCGGGCGTGCCCGCGTCCCCACAATGGCACCGGGACGCGGTCAATTCGCAGTGCTGTAATGATTTAATACACTGAGGCGCGCCGCGGTCAATCGGGCGGCCGAATGCGGCCACCGGCCCGCGTCCGCCATGATCTGGCCGCACGAAGGATTATATGGCGGGCATCGCGCCTCGATAGCGGGGGCCGCCATCGACAGGGGACCGCACCGTGCCTCGACCATTGGAGACGATCGGAAACGAGGCGGACGTGCGCCTGGCCGGCGAGCTTGCGGCGCAGGGCTTCGTGCGGCCGGCGCCGGGCGCGATCGACTGGTTGCCGGCGGCGGCGTCGGATCCGGAGTGGCAGGACTTCGCCCAATCGTGGAACCGGCTCGGGCTCGATCGCTACATGGCCGATGGCGGTCGCTATCGCCGGCGGCGCCACGCCGCTTTGGCGATGACCCCCGACGCGATCGTGCGAAAGCCGCACCAGCCGCATTATCAGAGCCGCGACTATAATCGGCTGAACGGCGACGTTCAGCGCTGGTTCGATCCGATCGAAGACGCCATCGTCGACAGCGCGATGATGCGACGGCTGCTCCGCGGCGCGACCGATTGCTTCGAGCGCGCCGGCGAGGGCGATGCGCCCCGCCTTTGGCATGTCGAGCTCCACCAGTTCCGGATCGAGGCCAATGCGCACGAGCCGGGGCGCCCGACCCCGGAGGGAATGCATCGCGACGGCGTCGACTGGGTGTTGGTGATGCTGATCGATCGGGTGAATGCCGACCAGGGCGTCACCGAAATCCGCATCGCCGGCCGGCCACAGATCGACCGCTTCACCCTGGCGGCACCGGGAGACGCCGTGCTGCTGGACGATCACCGCGTGCTGCACGGCGTGACGCCGATCCGGCCGATCGATCCGGACAGACCGGCATATCGCGATGTGTTTGTGGCGACGTGGAAGGAGGAGGGTGGGGGTTGAGGGTATGTTTCGGAGCGGGGTTTATGCCCGTCACTGTAATTGCGAGATTTAATCGCGCTGCAAAGCGAGGATTAGCGGGAGCAGAGTGAGAAGACGAAGGGATCTCCGCGGTTTAACCGGCTTGAATGCCGCATAGAATGCACGGTCAATAGACAGCAGCAAATCTTGAACGGCACCCGCGGTGTCTGAAACATGGCTTACGTCCGCGGCTTTGCGCCTTCGTCCTTTGCGCCCAAACTCCCCACCAGTCGCTGACTTCCGAATTTCCGCCACCAACTCGGCCTGGTTAAATTCTAACCCTGCTTCACGCAGTACAAGGGCGCGGCGTGACAGGCGTTCGACCGCTGACGTTAGATTTATTTCGGCCGCCGGCGCTTGGGATGGTGTGCAGGCCATCCAATAATGGAGCGTCGCCGTTTCGACTGTTGAACCGGCCTCGGCGACATCGCTAATACGTTCCCGGACTTCCTTTCGGAACTCCCGCCTCTCGGTCTGCCGAGCGACAATGTACCAACCGAGAATTGTGACAGCCGCCGTTCCAATGAACGAAAACCGAGCAATCCAGTCAGGCGTGTCCGCTGCGCTTGGGGTCAGTGCAGATATCCCTTTATCTCGCTAACCAGCGAGGGATCAGACGAATGAAGGTTTATCCGCCGCAGCAGATCTCCTGCGACGAAGCCGAGCCGCACCAAGCCGCCAAATGCCTCCTCGAGAAACGAGGAACCATATGGTCTAGTGCCATCAAGCTCGACAGTCACGGCCTGCTCGCCGGACAGAGCCGGCACAAGGAACTCAGTCCTGAAGCGCTCTCCCGAATTAGGGCCGTCGGAAACATACCGGCCCGCCGGGGCGCGTGAAAAATCTCTAGCTATGTTGATCACGTTCACGTCCATCCGCTATCGCTGCCTCGGTCGGCACTCGCCACCAAACGAGCGTTCCCATGAATCGTTCACGAAAACTCCGACTTATATCTTCGCGATCATTAGTGGTACCAACATAACCTCTGTTGCTGTGGATTCCAACGGTTCCGTTTTTCGAATTTTGCGTCGCTGACCAGATTTGAGGTAAGCCCTTGCCGCGGTGGCCGGCGCCAGTTCGGGATTTTCCGAGCTCCAATGCAGATTTAATTGCAACCACATCGGCTGCATCGCCCTCAAAAAGGCCAGCGATTGATCTAAGTAGTTTGCTGGACCAATTCAGTGGCAGCGACCTTGGAATCCCGATGCCGAGGTCGCAGACGATGACTGAGAGCATCCCGTCCTTTTCGTGGGTGAACATCCACCAACGGCGTTCGCCAAATTTCGCACAGCCGTCTTCTCGAGGCTCAGCGTAGGCATGGTGCAAACTGTTGACGATGGCCTCCGCCAGTCCCTTTTGCATGCCCTCCATCACTGCAGGCGCGATACGCCCCTCATGCTTGTCGAGAACGTCACCAGGCCGTTCGTCAATCCGGGTGCCTGTAGCATAACGCCAGTGTCTCACGCTCTCGTCGAATGATTCCGTGGCATGCTCGACCGGTGGTGCCTGCTTGATGAGTTCGAAAAGACCAATTTGATCAAAGGTCTGGCCAACAATTTTCCCTCTTTCTGTTTTTCGAGATGGCAGTCGGCATCGGATTGTGCGCCGCCCGCCCGTCATTCGTATCGCGCGATCCAACTCCGCCATAAGAGCAAGCATCCCCGTGGCATGTAGATGCGCAGTGTGGGAAAAATCGACGATCAGATCCTGCTTCTTGAGGATCAGTCGCCGTCTGATGTGGCCACAGAGTGCTAACGTTGGGCCGCGGTGAGCATCATCGTGTATCGCAACGCTCTGGGGTGCCAAAACAACGACAAAATTCGCTTCGTCTCTTGCGCGTGAGAGGTGCCAGCGGCGTTCCCCGTCACGTCGGATATGCTTCTTTTCGCGCTGGCGAACCCGACGCCGACTACGCTTACGAATTACCCCAACCGGAACTGTTCGACCATTAAGTCTTCGTAGGCGCGCCATAGTCCTCTGCTGTGAGAATCTGGCCGCATTCGCAAGCCCTTCAAGCCAAATTGGTGCGAAATGCTCAGTCTCGATAGATGAGACTAGTTTGCTAAACGATTTTCGCTAGGCGAGCGATGTGCAACTTCCATCAGAAATGGTCACGCTGCTTGACCGGAAGCATGTGGTGGCTTCGAGGTCTCCCGATGACCCTGAACTACGTCGTGGCCGTAATCCGGCTCTGACTGGCCAGCCATTTCACGCTCCGACAAAAACCGAAATTGGACTGCCGAGTTTCGGTCAAGACCGCTCCGCGCAATATCGACAATCTCTCCTGGACTCTGATGAACGACGGCTTTCGGGATCAGGGGCGCGGTAGTTCGATGATCTATTTCGGGGCGCAACGCGGCCATCGACAACCGCGGAGATAGGTCAGGTCAACACATGTTAAAGTGCTGAAATCAAAAACCCTCCCCGCTCACACGGGAAGGGCCTCTCGCATCACAACAATCGTTGAGCCTTAAGCGCCAGCCGGCGCCGGATTCCCGAACGGCCCCGACGGGCGCCGCGTCTTCGGGATCGAGGTCCCGCTGCTCGGCAGGGTCGAGCTCGTCGCGCCGGCGTCGGGCCGGTTGATGTCCTCGCCCGCGGCGATCGCCTTGATCTCTTCGCCGGTCAGCGTCTCATATTCGAGCAAGGCGCCCGCCACGCGGTGGAGCTGGTCGATATTCTCGCTCAGCACCTCGGTCGCGCGCTTGTGGCCGCCGTCGATCAGCGACTTGATCTCGCTGTCGATCATCAGCGCGGTCTCGTTCGACATGTTGTGCCGCTGGGTCTGCGAATAGCCCAGGAACGTCTCGCCCTGCTCTTCCTCATATTCCAGCGGGCCGAGCTTGTCGGACATGCCCCAGCGCATCACCATCGCGCGGGCGAGCTTGGTCGCCTGCTTGATGTCGCCCGACGCGCCCGACGAGACCTTGTCATAGCCGAAGATGATCTCCTCGGCCGCGCGCCCGCCCATCACGGTGGCGAGGTCGGCGTACATCTTGTCGCGATGATAGGAGTAATTGTCGCGCTCGGGCATCGACACGACCATGCCCAGGGCACCGCCGCGCGGGATGATCGTCGCCTTGTGGATCGGATCCGACGCCGGCTCATGGATGCGGACCAGAGCGTGACCGGCCTCATGATAGGCGGTCATCTTCTTTTCCTCGGGCGTCATGACGAGCGATTTCCACTCGGTGCCCATGATCACCCGGTCCTTGGCGAGCTCGAACTGCGCCATCGCGACCAGTCGCTTGCCCAGCCGCGCCGCCATCAATGCGGCTTCGTTGACCAGATTGGCCAGGTCGGCGCCCGACATGCCCGGCGTGCCGCGCGCGAGCGTGCGCGCATCGACGTCGGGGGCCAAAGGCACCTTCTTCATATGGACCTGGAGGATCTGCACGCGGCCCTCGATATCGGGCAGCGGCACCGTCACGCGGCGGTCGAACCGGCCCGGGCGCAGCAGCGCGGGGTCGAGCACGTCCGGCCGGTTGGTCGCGGCGATGATGATGATGCCTTCGTTCGCCTCGAACCCGTCCATCTCCACCAGCAACTGGTTGAGCGTCTGTTCGCGTTCGTCGTTACCATTGCCCAGCCCGGCGCCGCGATGGCGCCCGACCGCGTCGATTTCGTCGATGAAGACGATGCACGGCGCCGACTTCTTGGCCTGTTCGAACATGTCGCGCACGCGGCTGGCGCCGACGCCGACGAACATCTCGACAAAGTCCGAGCCGGAGATGGTGAAGAACGGCACGCCCGCCTCGCCCGCGATCGCGCGGGCCAGCAGCGTCTTGCCGGTACCGGGCGAGCCGACCAGCAACGCGCCCTTGGGAATCTTGCCGCCCAAACGGGCGAACTTGGTCGGGTCCTTCAGGAACTCGACGATCTCCTGCAATTCCTCGCGCGCCTCATCGATGCCGGCGACGTCGTCGAACGTCACCTTGCCCTGCTTCTCGGTCAGCATGCGGGCGCGGCTCTTGCCGAAGCCCATCGCGCCGGAGCCCGACGATTTCTGCATCTGGCGAATGACGAAGAACGCGATCGCCAGCATCAGCACGAACGGCAGCGACTGGACGAGCAGATATTGCCAGATCGAGGGCGTTTCCTCGGGCTTAGCGACGACCTCGACATTGTTGTCGATCAGGCGCTGGACCAATTGCGGATCGGGCACGCCGGCATTGGTGGTGAAGGTCGAATTGTCCTTCATCGTGCCCTTGATCGCGGTGCCGGCGATCTCGACCTTCTTGACCGATCCGTCCTTCACCTTGGCGACGAAGCCCGAATAGGACAATTGCTGGCCCGCCGGGGTCGTCGCGCGATCGCCGAGCATGGCCACCAGCACCGCCAGGGCAACCGCGATACCCACCCAGAGCAACAGGTTCCGGGCCCAGTTGTTGCCGCCGCCGTCCTGGCCGGGCTGCTTGTCGTTGTCGTTCATCGTCGCGAGATACCTTTCGTGCCCTTAAAGATAAGGCACCAAGCCTTAATGGCAATGGAACAACGTCGATCAGAGCAATCGACGCGGTGGGGCTTTGCGAAAACGCCACGCCGCGGGCGACAATGCCACCGCCGCCACGCCGCCCAGCATCGCAGTCTCGCCCGATTCCAGCGCCTTGACCATCCGTACCAATGCGGAGCCGCGGATTTCGGCCGCGGGGTCGATTTGGCGGATGCATTGCTCGACCAGCCGGCGGACCAGCTCGAAGGGCAGGTCGCGGGGGTCGAGCATCAGCGAATCACCGTCGGCCGCGATACGATCCGTCCCAAGCTGACGCACCATCCAGACGATCGCGTCCTCGGCATCGGCCAAGGCGGCGGCGCTCGCCGCGACTCGCGACGGGTCGATCCAGTCGATGGCGGCGAGTTGCTTGCGCAGCCGCGCGCGGTAGAACCGGTCGCTGACATTGCTCGGATCCTCGACCGCGACGATCCCCGCCGCCGCGACGATCGCGCCGAGCTCGGCGCGGCGCCAGCCGAGCAGCGGCCGGATCACCCGCCCGCTCCGCGCGCGTACCCCCGCCAGCCCGCCGACCCCGGCGCCGCGGTTGAGCCGCATGATCAATGTCTCGACCTGATCATCGGCATGGTGCGCGGTGGCGATCTGCGTCGCCCCGACCGCATCGGCATGCGCTTGCAGCAATTCGTAGCGCAGCGCCCGCGCGCGCGCCGACAGATTGGCGGTATGCCCCGTCCGCTCGGGCAGCTCGCCGCTGAGCACGGCATGATCGATGCCGCTCGCCGCGCAGAGATCGGCAACCCACGCCGCCTCGTCCGCCGCTTCGGGGCGCAATCCGTGGTCGACCGTCGCCGCGATGCAGCGCTCGCCAAGCAAGGCGTGGGTCAGCAGCAGCAAAGCCACGCTGTCGGGTCCGCCCGATACCGCGACCAGTACGCGGTCGTGCGCCGGGTCGCACAGCGCCGACAGGTCCGCGGAGAACCGCGCGAGCGTCGCCGGATCGATCGCGCGCGTCAGGTCAGGCGGCGCATCGGTTGGCGGCACGGCCCTTGTCCGCATCGGCCTTTTGCGCGGCGGTCAGCTTGGAGCCATAGACGTCGTTCAGCTCGGTATAGACGCGGCAGATGTCGGTCCGCGGCTTCTTGAGCACGGTCAGCGCCTTGGCCAGGTTGAGCAGACTGTCGGCGGCGCGCTCGCCATCGGGCAGCTTGGAATAATTCTCGTAATAGATTTGCGCGGCCAGATTGGGCTTGTTGTCGTCCATATAGATCGTGCCGAGCAAATTCTGCGCGCGGCTGACCAGGCGGTGGCCGGCATATTTGGTCCCAAAACCCTGCAATTGCGCCTCGGCCTCGGGATAGAATTGCGCCTGCCACAAGCGATAGGCGTAATTATAGGCGTACATCGCCTTGTCGACCGCGTCCTTGCCGGCGGGCTTGGGCACGGCGGCGACCGCCTTGGCGCGATCGGGGTCGCTGGCGGCGGTGGCGGGCTTGGGCGCGGGGCCGGCAGCGGGCTTGGTGCTCGACTTGACCGGGCCCGGCGCCGGGCCGTCGGTGACCGCGGCGGGATCGGCATCGCCGGCCGGGGCCGCGCCGCGATCCTCCAGCGCCTTTAGCCGCGCGTCGGTCGCGCGCTTATAGGCGGCGAAATCGGCCTCGAGCTGCTGCATCTTGTGCTCGTCCGTCTCCAGCCGCCCAGTGAAGCTCGACAATTCGGATTCGACCGAGGTCAGGCGCTGTTCGAGATCGGCGAGCGGCGCGCTGGCGGGGGTGCCCGGGGCAGTGACCGGCTGATTGTCGGGGCCGATCTCCGGCTGGATCAGCGGCCCGGATGTGCGCGACACGACGCGCTCGACCGTGTTCATCCGCTTTTCCAGCTGGCCCAGCCGCGCATCGACCGACCGGTCCTGCGCGTGCGCCGGTGCGGCGATCGCCAGGCCGGCCGCCGCCATCATGACCGTCGTCAACAAACTACGCATACTTGTCCCCAGAATGACCCGCTATGGTTAACCTAACGCGGAATATGTGCACGCGCTACTCCGTGCGCGGAGAGTTTCACGCTTCCCCGGCGAAGGCCGGGGCCCAGGATCGATGACTTGGAGAGGGCGTACCGCCGCCGCCAATCCATCGCGACTGGGCCCCGGCCTTCGCCGGGGAGGCGTATTCCTCATTACGCCGGCCTAAGGCGCCGATGTCGGCGCCGCGGCGGGCAAGGATACCGGATCGGGCGTCGCCACCGGGCGCGGCGTGGCCGATGTGGTGGGCTTGTCGCTCGGCTTGCGGAAGAAGTCGGGCACCTCGTTCGCTCCGGGGCGCTTGGCCGGCGTCGCGTTCGGCGTCGGAGCCGCGGCGGGCGGAGTCGGCGCAGCCGCAGGAGCGGCCGGAGCGGCGGCAGTCCCGCGCGCCTGCAGCGCCGCGGCGCTGATCGGCATGTCCTTGATCGGGCGCTTGCCGTCACCCAGCGCCGGCACCGCCGATCCGTTGATCGTCACCTGCAATTTGTCGGGCCGGCCGATATTGATCATCGGATTGGCCGCGTCGGACGGCAGCGAATATTGCTCGCCCGGCTGCATCGTCTTCTGGATCAGCGTCTTGCCGGTCGCGTCATAGACCCGCAGCCAGACCGCGTCGGTCGCGGTCAGCACGACCTGGCCGCCGGCGACCGGGGCGGGAGTCGCTTCGGGTGCAGCGGCGATGCTGGGCGACGCCTCGGGCGTGGCGAGCGGCGCGGGCTCCTCGCCAGTGCCGCGCAGCCAGGTCGTTCCGTACCAGATGCCGACGCCGACCAGCAGCACCAGGGCGATGATCGCGGCGATGCCGGCGATTCCGCTCGACGGCACGCGGCGCGGGTCGGTCGGCTCATATTCCTCGAACCGCGTCGTCGGCGACAGCGGCATTTGCGGACTCTGGCGCAGTTCGGCGGCGATCGCGCGATCGTCGAGCCCGACGGCACGCGCATAGGTCTTGGTGAAGCCGATGGCATAAGCCGGCGACGCCATGCCCTCCATGCGGTTATTCTCGATCGCCTCCAGGTGGCGCATCGGAACGCGCGTCCGGTTGGCGATATCGGCCAGGGTCAGCCCCTGCGCCTCGCGCGCCTCGCGCAGCTTGTCACCTACGGTCTTGGGGAATAGCGACGCCTGATCGGGAGCGCCCGCCGCTTCGTCCTCGTCCATCACCTTCTCCGGCGGGTAGGGGTTTGCGACCTGGGGATGGCCACCCGCCGATACCGGCTGTCGGCCAAAGCGGGTAAGACTGTCAACGGCGCGTTGGCGCGTTTCGCCCCCGGCTCAGGCCAATTCGACATGGTTTTCGGCCGCCCAGCCGGCCAGCGCGGCGCGCAGGCCGCGCGGCGGCTTGGCCAGCAATTCGTCCATGAAGCGCATCGCCTTGCCGCGATCGAGGCTGCGCACCATCGCCTTGATCGGCCCGACCGCCGCCGGGGTGATCGACAGCCGCTCGATTCCCAGCGCGATCAACGCCATCGCCTCCAATGGCCGCCCGCCCATCTCGCCGCACACCGTCAGCGCGACTCCCGCTTCGTTGCACGGCGCCACCACGCGCCTCAGGAACCGCAGAATCGACGGCGACAGCCAGTCATAACGCTCGGCCAGCTTGGGATTGGCGCGGTCGGCGGCGAACAGGAACTGGGTCAAATCGTTGGTGCCGACCGACAGGAACTGGATGTTGGGCAGCAACAGATCGAGCTGCTCGGCCAGCGCGGGCACTTCGAGCATCGCGCCATAGCGAATCTCGCTCGGCAGCCTTTTGCCGCGCTTGCCCAGCCATTCGCGCTGCGCCTCGAACAAGGCCTTGGCCTCGTCGAGCTCCCAGGCCTCGCTGACCATCGGAAACATGACGTTGAGCGTGCGGCCCCCAGCGGCCTCGATCAGCGCGCGCGCCTGGGCCTTCATCAGCCCGCCGCGTTCGAGCGCGAGCCGTAGCGCGCGCCAGCCCATCGCCGGATTCTCCTCATCTTCGTCATGATGGTTGAGATAGGGGAGGGCCTTGTCGCCGCCGATATCGACCGTGCGGAACACCACCGGCTTGTCGCCCGCTGCGTCGAGCACGTCCTTGTAAAGGCGCAATTGCCGTTCGCGCTGCGGCAAGGTTGCCGACACCAGGAACTGGAATTCGGTGCGGAACAGGCCGATCCCGTCGGCGCCGGTCACGTCGAGCGCGGCGACATCGTCGCGCAGCCCGGCATTGACCATCACCGTCAACCGCTCGCCGTCGAGCGTGACTGGCGCTTCCGATTTCAGCGCCGCGAACGCCGCGCGGCGTTTCTGGCGGACGAGGAGCTTGGCGTCGAACGCCTCTTCCATCGCTGCCGACGGCCGCACCAGCACCGACCCGGCCTCGGTCACGTCGAGCAGCAGCAGGTCGCCGTCGGCGATCGTCTGGCGGACGCCGCGCACGCGTCCCAGCACCGGGACGCCCATCGCGCGCGCGACGATCGTCACATGCGCGGTCAGCGAGCCTTCTTCGAGCACGACGCCTTTCAGCCGGCGCCGGTCATATTCGAGCAATTCGGCCGGGCCCAGATTGCGCGCGATCAGGATGGTATCCTGCCTCAGGCCCAATTGCGCCGCGGTGCCCATCTGCCCCGACACGATGCGGAGCAGGCGATTGGACAGATCCTCCAGGTCGTGCATCCGATCCTGGAGCAGGGGGTCGCCGATCTGGCGCATGCGCATCCGCGTGCGTTGCTGGACGCGCTCGATCGCCGCCTCGGCGGTCAGGCCGGAATCAATCGCCTCGTTGATCCGCCGCGACCAGCCCTCGTCATAGGCGAACATCTTGTAGGTCTCGAGGACCTCTTCATGCTCGCCGTCCAGCCCGAATTCGGCCTGTTGCGCCATGCGGTCGATCTGCTCGCGCATCTTGTCGAACGCGGCATAGACGCGGTGACGCTCGGCCTCGATATCCTCGGCGACGGTATGTTCGATGGTGATGCGCGGCTGGTGATAGACGGCATGGCCGATCGCCATCCCCTCGACCAGCTTGAGACCCTCCAGCCGCGTCGCCGCGGTCGATTGCGGGCGCGTCGCGGCGTCGCCGCGCTGGTCGATCAGCCCGGCATTGGCGATCAGCTCGCTGAGCACCATCGCGACGGTCTGCAGCGCCTCGATCTCGACATCGTCATATTTGCGCGGTTCGGCATGCTGTACCGCCAGCACCCCGACCGCTTGTTCGCGGCGGATGATCGGTACGCCGGCGAAGCTGTGGAACTCGTCCTCGCCGGTTTCGGGGCGATAGGCGAAATCGGGATGCGACGCCGCCTCGTCCAGGTTCAGCGTCTCGACATTCTTGGCGATCGTGCCGACCAGGCCTTCGCCCAGCGCGAGCTTGGTGACGTGCACCGCCGCCTGGTCCAACCCGCGCGTCGCATAGAGTTCGAGCAGCCCCTCGCGCAGCAGATAGATCGAGCAGACCTCGCTATCCAGCGCCTCGCCGATGATCCGCGCGACCGCGTCCAGCTTCGCCTGCGCGGACGATCGCGCCGCCATCACATCGTGCAGGCGGACCAGGATTTCTCTTGCGGACGCAGCGGCGGTTAGCGGCATGGCGAAAGCGCTAGCAGGTTGGCGGGGGCGGCGCCATGACCCGACATTCGAAGAATTTATACGGCATGGCCAAGTACAAGATCAGTCATGCCTGGCCTCGTCCCCGCCATGTGTGCAGCCGCCATCGCAAGACCTGCCGGCATAGATTGATCATCGCGGCGGAACCGGATGCGCCCGTCAAATGCTGTACCGCTAATATAAGTCAGGGGAACGGCATGGCTCTCAAGAAATTCTTCGAAAAACTGGGTCCCGGTCTGGTCACGGGAGCGGCCGACGACGATCCGAGCGGCATCGCCACCTATTCGCAGGCCGGCGCCGCCTTCGGTCCGGTGTTGTTGTGGACGATGGTGCTCACCTATCCGTTGATGAGCGCGGTGCAATTGATCAGCGCGCGCATCGGCCGGGTAACGGGACGGGGCCTTGCCTGGAATCTGCGCCGGGTCATGCCGCGATGGGTCGTCATGATCCTGGTCGGGCTGTTGTTCGTCGCCAATACGATCAATATCGGCGCCGATCTCGCCGCGATGGGCGACGCGGCCCAATTGGTTGCAGGCGGGGGCGGCCATCTCTTCACGATCGGCTTCGCGATTGTCTCGCTGCTGCTCCAGCTGTTCATTCCCTACCGCAAATATGCGTCCTTCCTGAAATGGCTGACGATGGTGCTGCTTGCTTACGTGGCGCTCATCTTCATCGTGAAGGTCGATTGGGCCGCGGCGCTGCACGGCATGGTCGTCCCGACGATCCCCGGGACCGCGGCGGTGACCATGATCGTCGCGATCTTCGGCACCACGATCAGCCCGTATCTGTTCTTCTGGCAGGCATCGCAGGAAGTCGAGGAGATCGACGTCGTCGAGGAGCGCGAGCCGCTCAAAAGGTCCCCGGAGCAGGCTGCGGACGCCGAGATCCGCATGCGCTACGACACGTTCGCCGGGATGGCGATTTCGAATCTCGTCGCCATCGCCATCATGCTGGGCACCGCCGCCACGCTCCACGCCTCGGGCAAGACCGACATCCAGACCGCGGCCGACGCGGCCAAGGCGCTGGAACCGATTGCCGGCCACTTCGCCTTCGCGCTGTTCAGCCTCGGCATCATCGGCACGGGCATGCTCGCGGTGCCGGTGCTCGCCGGATCGGCCGCTTATGCGATCGGCGAGACCGCCGGCTCGGAAACGGGGCTCGAGCTCCAGCCGCACCAGGCCAAATTATTCTATGCCGTGATCGGCGTCGCCATGGCGCTGGGCGTCGGCATCGACTGGTCGCCGATCAGCCCGATCAAGGCGCTGTTCTGGAGCGCGGTGATCAATGGCGTCGTTGCCGTGCCGATCCTGATCGGAACGATGCTGGTCGTGTCCCGGCGCTCGACCATGGGCGACTTTACGGCGTCGAAAACGTTGAAGCTGTTCGGCTGGGCGAGCACCGCCGTGATGGGCGCGGCGGTCATCGGAATGGTGGTCCTGCCGTCCAGCTAGCGAGTGGGGCAGAGGGAAGGAGGCAGCGATGTCTTGGTTGACCGCTCTGGTCGGACCCGATGACGGTAGTGCCGCGACATGGCAATTCTGCGTCCGAGCGTTGCTGTTGCTGCCCTATGGCATCCTCTGCATCCGTATCGCCGGCCGGCGGACCTTTTCGAACCTGACGCCGCTCGACATTTTCGTCGCGATCGTCGTTGGATCGAATATCAGCCGAACGATGACAGGCCGGGCACCGTTCCTGCCGACCCTGGCCGCGACGCTGCTGCTCGTCGTGCTGCATCGCATGCTGGCCATGGCGACGGTACATTCGAACCTGCTGGCACGGTTCATAAAGGGGCGTCCGGTCGAACTGGTTCGTGACGGCAAGATCGATCGCGCGGCGTTGCGCTCAAACCATCTCAGCGACGATGATCTGATCGAAGCGCTGCGGATGGAACAGACGGTGCGGGTGGAGGATGTCGCGCTCGCGACCTTCGAACGCGGTGGCAAGATCAGCGTGGTGCCAAAGTCGAAGGCGCGGGAGGCGTGATACGGATCGCGACTTATAACGTGAATGGCGTGAATGGGCGGCTTCCCGTCCTGCTGCGCTGGCTGTCCGAAGACCGGCCGGATGTGGTTTGCCTTCAGGAATTGAAGGCGCCGGACGACCGCTTCCCGGAATCGGCGCTGAAGGATTTGGGTTACAACGCGATCTGGCATGGCCAGAAAAGCTGGAACGGCGTCGCAATCCTCAGTCGGGTGGGCGAAATCCACGAAACCCGCCGCGGATTGCCCGGCGACCGCGCGGACGATCAAAGCCGTTATCTCGAAGCCGCGATCAACGGCGTCATCATCGCTTGCCTCTATCTGCCCAACGGCAATCCGCGGCCCGGACCCAAATTCGATTTCAAGCTTCGCTGGTTCGAGCGGCTGACACGGCATGCCCAGTCGCTGCGCGACGCGGGCGTGCCGGTTGTCATCGCCGGCGATTTCAACGTCATGCCGACCGAGCTCGACGTCTACAAACCCGAACGATGGCTGGACGACGCGCTGTTCGCGCCGGAGGTTAGGAAAGCCTATGCCGCCCTGCTGGAACAGGGCTGGACCGACGCGCTGCGGTCGCGCCATCCCGGCGAGCACATCTATACGTTCTGGAAATATTTCCGCGGGGCCTTCGAACGCGATGCCGGCCTGCGGATCGATCACATCCTGCTCAGTCCCGACCTGGCGCCGCGGCTGGTCGATGCGCGGGTCGAGAAGCGCGTGCGGGCCTGGGAGAAGACCAGCGACCATGCGCCCGTCTGGATCGAGCTCGCGGACCGATGAACGGACAATGCCGCGGGGTCAGGCCTTCGGCTTGGGCTTCGCGGCCGTCTTTTTCACCGGCGCGCGGCGCTGGGGCGCGGCGAACGTCGCGCTGTCCCAATAGCCGCGCTGGAGCGCGATGCGGCCGTCGATCACATGGAAGAAGCCGCAGCCGAGCCGGTCCTGCGGATCCTTCCATTCCAGGATCGCCCATTCGCCGTCCTCGAAGAGGTTGACCGGTACGCATTCCATCTGGGTGCCTGCGAATTCCTTCACGAACATCGCGTGGATCGCGTCGCGGCCTTTGACCGGGTGCAGGGCGACCTGATGGTTGGTGGCGTCGTCATGATAGAGCGCGGCGAGCGCATCGGGGTCGGCGGCATTGAAGGCCGCGATCCAGCGCCGCACCACGCCCTTGGGCGTAGCAATGGGAAGGCTCATCGGAAGTTGTCGGCGTAGCTCTGAAGTTTGAGCGTGCGCGTCGGCGCCGGCACGACGTGAAAGGCGAGCCCGACCTTTTCCGCATAGGCCTGCGCGGCCTCGGCCGTGGGAAAGGTCAGCCGGACCTGTTCGCGCGTATCGCCCGATCCGGCCCAGCCGGTGAGCGGATCGGCGCGCTTGGCCTCGGCGGGCTCGAATTCGAGAATCCAGCGATCGGTCCGGTAACGTCCGGACTGCATCGCGTTCTTGGGACGCTGATAGATACGGGCGGTAGGCATGGCGTTTCCCTTATCCTGACTTTCCGAACCTTGCATCGGCTTTTTTGGTCCTCAGCGTCGGGTTGGCGGCGGCCGGATCGTCGGGCCAGGGATGTTTGGGATAGCGCCCGCGCATTTCCTTGGCGACCGCGGCCCAACTGCCCGCCCAGAAACCGGGCAGATCGCGCGTGGTCTGGATCGGACGTCCGGCCGGCGAGGTCAGGCTCAGCACGAGCGGCACACCATTGGCGACGGTCGGGTGCGTGGCGAGCCCGAACAAGGCCTGGGGGCGAAGCTCGACGGTCGGGCCGGCCTCGGCGGCATAGTCGATCGCATGGCTCGATCCCGCCGGCGTCTCGATCCGCGCGGGGGCGATACGGTCGAGCGCGCGCATCGCGTCCCAGCCGGCCAGATTGCGCAGCGCCTCGGCGAGATCGGCGTCGCTCAATTGCGACAGACGGCGCTTGCCGTCGAGCAGGGGGGCGAGCCAGTCGTCAAGGCGGGCGGCGAGCGTCTCGTCGTCGAGCGCCCAGTCCCAGCCGTGCGCGGTGGCGAAGGCCGCGCGCTGGCGCAGCGCGGTCGACGCCTCTCCCCAAGGCAGCAGATGCAGGCCATGGTTGCGGACGCCGTCAACCAGAGCGGCGGCGATCGCGACCGGATCGGCATTGCTATCGGGTCCGCGCGACAAAGCGATCGCGCCGAGGCGGCGTTCGCGCCCTGCCTCGACGCCGCCGGTCGCAGGATCGAACGCGAAGGTGCGGCGGGTTTCGATATGGTCCGCGAACAGCGTCTCCACGGTCGCCTGGTCGATCGCCGCCGCCGACAGGATGCGCGCGCCGGCGGCGATGCCCTGCGTCTCGGCGACCGCGAGCCATTGCGCGGTGGCGAGCGGATCGGTCGCGTCGAGCTTGAATCCACGCCCACCGACCGAAGCCCAGCGCTCGCCGGAGGAGTCGCGGCGGCGGGAGACGCGATCGGGGAAGGCGAGAGCGATGGCGATGGCTGTCTCTTCTCCCCTCCCGCTTGCGGGAGGGGCAGGGGGAGGGCGTGTTGCGTCCTTCCCACGGTTGTCGACATGCCCTCCCCTAACCCCTCCCGCGAGCGGGAGGGGAATATTGGCCCACCGTTCGGCCAACTTACGCGCGCTCTCCGCACGCCGCCCTCGCTCCGTTCGGAACCTGCGGGCTCGCGTTTCCAGATCGGTCCCCGGGCCACCTAACCCGCGTTCTCCCAGCAGGACCGCAACCTCCGCCGCTTCCTTCGCCAGCCCTATCTCCCCCGCCCGCACCAGCATGTGCGCGAGCCGCGGCGGCATCGGCAGTTTGGCGATCGCGCGACCATGCGGCGTTGGGCGGCCGTCGGTATCGAGGGCGTCGAGGATGGCGAGGCGGGCGCGTCCCTCCGCCACCGCGGCTTCGGGGGGTGGGTCGAGCCAGGCCAGCGTGCGTGGATCGGCGACTCCCCAGATCGCGCAATCGAGCACCAGACCCGACAGATCGGCTTCGAGGATTTCGGGCGGATCGAAGCGCGGTAGCCCGGCGGTCGCGGCTTCTTCCCACAAGCGATAGGCCACGCCCGGCCCTTGCCGGGCCGCGCGGCCGGCGCGCTGGGTCGCGGCGGCCTGGCTGGCGCGTTCGGTGACCAACCGCGTCATCCCTGCGGCACGATCGTAGCGCGGGCGGCGGGCGAGCCCCGAATCGACCACCACGCGGATGCCGTCGAGCGTCAGGCTGGTCTCGGCGATACTCGTCGCCAGCACGAGCTTGCGCATCGCGTCGGGCTCGGCAGCGATCGCGGCGCGCTGGTCGGCCGGCGCGATCGTGCCGTGGAGGCGATGGAGGCGCACCCCGGGCAGGTCGCCGAGCCGGTCGGCGGCGCGCTCGATTTCGGCGACACCGGGCAGGAAGGCGAGCACGCCGCCTTGCTCCCCGCGCAGCGCCAGCCGGATCGCTGCGGCGACCTCATCCTCGATCCGCGCCTCGCCGCGCCGGCCGAGATAACGCAGGTCGAGCGGATAGCTGCGTCCTTCGCTCTCGATCACCGGCGCGTCGCCCAGCAACGCCGCGAAGCGCGCGCCGTCCAGCGTCGCGGACATGGCGATAAGGCGAAGGTCGGGGCGCAGCGATCCCTGCGCGTCGAGCGCCAGGGCCAGGCCGAAATCGCTGTCGAGATTGCGTTCGTGGACCTCGTCGAACAGCACCGCCGCGATTCCGGCGAGTTCGGGATCGGCCTGGATTCGCGCGACGAAGATGCCCTCGGTCACCACGGTCACACGCGTCGCGGCCGATCGCTTGCTGTCCATCCGCGTCGCATAACCGAACGTCCTGCCGACCGGTTCGCCCGCCAGCGCCGCC
The DNA here is from genome assembly GCF_001598455.1 of Sphingomonas pruni NBRC 15498. Lineage (GTDB taxonomy): Bacteria > Pseudomonadota > Alphaproteobacteria > Sphingomonadales > Sphingomonadaceae > Sphingomonas > Sphingomonas pruni. The sequence continues at coordinate 15,785 of NZ_BCYZ01000034.1, read as the reverse complement.
ATCCGCTCGGCCGCCGCGCGTGCCGCGATACGTCGGGGGCTGAGCAGCAGGATCTCGCCGCTGCACCAACTCTGGCCGAGCAGGGCGGGTGCGACCGCGGTCGTCTTGCCCGCGCCTGGCGGCGCCACCAGCACGGCATTGGCGCTGGATTCAAGCGCGGCGAGCAGCTGCGGAAGAACCGTTTCGACAGGAAGCTTTATGGGCTGCATCGGCAATCGTGACGCTGTGGCAGAAACTTTCCGGCGATGACAGCCCGGCGTCCTAGTATCTCCTGCCTTTGGGGTGCTAGGCAGCCAGGATGCACGGGCCGCACGACCATAATCACGCTCACGGCGACGACCATGGCCACAAGCATGACCATGGTCATAAGCACGGCCACGGCCACAAGCATGGTCATGGCCACGGACATGGCGGGCATAGTCACGGCCCGCTGACGTTCGACCGCGCCTTCGCGATCGGCATCACCCTCAACATCCTGTTCGTCGTCGTCGAATTCGGTCTGGGTTTCATTGCCCATTCGGTCGCTTTGATGGCGGATGCCGGGCACAATCTGTCCGACGTGTTCGGGCTATGCGTCGCCTGGGGCGGTGCCACGCTGGCGCGGCGCGGGCCATCGAAGCGCTTCACCTACGGGCTCAAGGCCTCGACCATCCTGGCCGCCTTGATCAACGCATTGCTACTGCTGATGGCGATGGGCGCGATCGTGTTCGAGGCGGTGACGCGGATCGGCGATCCCGCGCCGGTCAAGGGCGCGGTGGTGGTGGTGGTCGCCGCGGCCGGCATCCTGGTCAACGCTGCCTCGGCCTGGCTGTTCGTTCGCGGGCAGAAATCGGACATCAATCTGCGTGGCGCCTATCTGCACATGGCGGCCGACGCGACCGTCTCGGCCGGGGTGATGCTGGCCGGCGTGGTGATCTGGTTCACCGGCCTGGAATGGATCGATCCAGTCGTGTCGATCGTCGTCTCGGCGATCATCTTCTGGCAAACCTGGGGCTTGCTGCGCGAAACGATCGAAATGTCGCTGAACGCCGTCCCGCGCGGAATCGACTATGACGAGGTCAAGGCGGCGCTGGCTGCGATGCCCGGCGTCAGCGCGACCCACGACCTCCATATCTGGCCGATGTCGACCACCGAAACGGTGCTGACCGCGCATCTGGTGATGACCGAGGAACGGGGGCCAGAGTTCCTTGGAGACGCAGCGAAGATGCTCCATGATCGCTTCGGCATCGCGCACACCACGATCCAGATCGAACACGGTGCCGATTGCGGGACCGATTGCTGATTCGCGCCGTTTCAGCGTCGCTGAAACAAACTAAGGCCGCGCCGGCTTCGAGCGCACCGGAATCTTTAGATAGGACACGCCATTGGCCTCTGCCTCGGGGAAGCGGCCGGCGCGGATGTTCACCTGGATCGACGGCAGCAGAAGCCGCGGGACGGCCAGTGTCGCGTCGCGCGCTTCGCGCATGGCGACGAATTCGTCTTCCCTGATGCCGTCGCGCATATGGACATTGTGACGCCGCTGATCGCCGACCGTGGTCTCCCAGCGATACTTGTCCCGGCCCGGCGCCTTGTAATCGTGGCACAGGAACAGGCGCGTATCGTCGGGTAGAGTCAGCAGCTTGCGGATCGAGCGATAGAGTGTGCGCGCGTCGCCGCCGGGAAAATCGGCGCGCGCGGTGCCGTAATCGGGCATGAACAACGTATCGCCGACGAACACCGCGTCGCCGATGCGATAGGCGACATCCGCCGGGGTGTGCCCCGGGAGGTGCATCACTTCCACTTCCAGCGTGCCCAGCGCGAAACGCTCGCCGTCGTCGAACAATCGGTCGAAATCGGATCCGTCGGTCGCCAGCGTGTCCATGGCGAAGACGGGGCGGAAGATCCGCTGGACGTCGCGGATGTGCGAGCCGATCCCAATCCATGCCCCGGTCGCCAGCTTGATCAGCGGCGCTCCCGAGAGGTGATCGGCGTGGGCATGGGTTTCGAGGATCATCTCGATCCGCCAGCCAGCGTTGCGCGCGGCATCGAGGATAGTGTCGACCGACCGCGCGTCAGTCTCGCCGCTTGCGGGATCGAAGTCGAGGACCGGGTCTATCACCGCTGCGGCGCGCGTCGCCGGATCGCCGACCAGGTAACTTACCGTATTGGTCGGTTCGTCGAAGAACGCCTCGATGAAAGGGCTGGACATGATGACCTCCTGAATGTCTTGAATATATATTAGATCATCCTAATATTTCAATGACTGATAGGAGGCGGGAATGCCGGGACCTCAACGCTGGAGTTTTGCCATGACCGCTGCCGCATCCGGACCGGCCGATCCCCGGTTGCCGTCGTGACCGTCGCGACCATTGTCGCCGCGCTCGTCTCCGGCGGGTTGATCGGCATCGTGCTCGGGCTGGTCGGCGGCGGTGGTTCGATCCTGGCCGTCCCGTTGCTGGTCTATGTCGTCGGCATGAAGTCGCCGCATGCCGCGATCGGAACCGCCGCGGTCGCTGTTGCCGCCAACGCGCTGGTCAGCATGATCGGCCACGCCCGCGCTGGCACGGTCAAATGGCGATGCGCCGGCGTCTTCGCGACGGCCGGCGTCGTCGGCGCGGCGCTGGGCGCCGCCTTGGGCAAGGCGGTCGACGGCCATCGTCTTCTGTTCTTGTTCGGATTATTGATGATCGGCGTGGGCCTGTCGATGCTGCGCGGGCGTCGGTCCATGGAGGCGCCCGACGTGCGACTGACGCGCGACAGCGCCGGCCATTTGTTGCCTCGGTTGGTCCCGACGGGGCTGGGAGTCGGGCTGGCGGCCGGGTTCTTCGGCATCGGCGGCGGATTCCTGATCGTTCCCGGCCTGATCGCCGCGACGGGGATGTCGATGGCGAGCGCGGTCGGTACGTCGTTGGTGGCCGTCGCCGCGCTCGGCCTGACGACTGCATCCTCCTATGCGCTATCCGGTCTCGTCCAATGGGACGTCGCAGCATTGCTCATCACGGGTGGCGTCGGCGGGGCGGCGATCGGCATCCTGCTCGGGCGCCGGCTGGCGGCGCGCAAGGGTCTGCTTGAGAAGCTGTTCGCCGCCGGCGTGATCGCGATCGGTGCCTATATTGTGCTGATCGGCTCTTGATTTAGCCGGGCCCCATATCGAAACGGGCCCGAGCAATTCTGTATTCCGTCGGTAATGCCCGCCCCATTGCGGCCCGATCGCGGATCCGGGCGGCGCCGAACGCTCCGAGGAGGGATCAGCCCGGTTGCTTGACCGGCGTGCCCTTCGCAGAGGGATTGGAAGCGTTGAGCTTGGGCGGCTCCGGCTTCTTGGGTTTACGGATTTCCTTGTTGCTCTTGCGTTGGCCTTTAGCCACGTCATTTCTCCTCGAAGGGCTTCACAACATGATGCCGGACTGTCGATCGAACCGATCGGCCGGTCAGCGAACCGCTGGGTCCTAGCGGACGACCCGCGCCCAATGCTGACGCGTCACGGTGCCGGCCAGGATCTTGTTGCCGAACACGCGGCGCATCGCCTCGGCATCGTCGCCGTTCATCATCACGACGCGGGTCCCGCCGCTGGGAAGCGATTCGATCGCGCTGATCTTGGTCTGATGCTTCGTGCAGAGAGTTTCGACCGCACCTCGATCGAGCGAGACGTTGATCGCGCGGCCGGGGCCAGGGTTGCTCCAACTGTCATGGCCATTGGTAGCGGGAATGGTCGGCATCATCGGCTTGCTCCTTGAATTAGCGGGAGCACGAACCTCTCTCAGTCGCGCCGGTGCTGAGGGCGGAGAGCGCGATATAAAGCCTTTAGTCCTCGTGGTGACTAAAAGCCATGTAATTCGTCTCAAAAACGCTCCCGGTGCGAATTGATGCGAGCCGAATCACAAAGTGTGCTATTAGAAATCATCACCTGATCGATTTCGCAGGCATCTTGTGACCGTGAGCACCTTCGCTTTCGCCTGCTAAAGAGAGGTGCCCTTTGGACACGAATTATCTTCTACGGCGCGAGCAAATCTCGCTAATGATGGCTCGTAAAGCGGGCTGCTCCTCGTCGCGGCTGGCGCACGCCGGGCTCGCGCGAGCCTATGGCGCGCTGCTCGCAGCCGGGACGTTTCCGCACCGCAATTTCAACCTCGCTCCGGCCGACGATCTGGACCCGAGCGAATCGCCCGATCGTGGCCGCGCCGACGCGTGAACGATCGGTCCGCGGAGCAGCTGTCGACGGTTGAGCGCGCCTTTGAGTTGGCGCGGTCTGGCAGTTGCGGCACGGTCGACGATATCCGGCGGGCGCTGACGGTCGACCGATATCCGTCGGTTCAAGCGCATCTGGCGGGCCCATCGATCCGCCGCGCCTTGCTCGCCTTGTGCAAGGCGGCCAACGCCGCGAACGACCCCGACACCTTCTGACAAAGACGCGTCCGCTTCAGGCGTACGACGTTTCGTTCAATAGGCTCTTGCCACCGCGAATTCGACCGCTTCGGTCATCGCGTCGCGCGCCTGGCCCGGGGAGAAGCCGGCAATCGCATCGATCGCACGCTGACCGTAATGACGTGCGCGCGCCAGCGTGTCGTCGATCGCGCGCGTCGCGCGAACCAACTCGACGGCATGTGCGAAATCCTCGTCCGACGCGCGATGACCCAGGATTGCGTCTTTCCAGAACTTGCGGTCCTCCTGGTTGCCGCGCGCATAGGCCAGGATGACCGGCAAGGTGACCTTGCCTTCGCGGAAATCGTCGCCGGTATCCTTGCCCATCGTGCCGGCGTCGGACACGTAATCGATCGCATCGTCGACCAGCTGGAACGCGACGCCGAGGTTGCGGCCGAACGCGTCGAGCGCCTGCTCCTCGCTCTCCGGCCGCTCGGCGACGACCGCCGCGATGCGGCAGGCGGCGGCGAACAGAGCGGCGGTCTTGGCGCCGATGATGTCGAGATAGCGTTCCTCGCCCAGGTCGACGCGGCGCGCCGCGGTGAGTTGGTCGACTTCGCCTTCGGCGATCACTGCGCTGGCGTTGCTCAGGATCTTCAGGACTTTCAGGCTGCCGTCCTCGACCATCAGCTCGAACGAGCGGCTGAACAGGAAGTCGCCGACCAGAATCGACGCGGGATTGCCCCAGATCAGGTTCGCGGTGCGCTTGCCGCGGCGCAAATCGCTGCCGTCGACCACGTCGTCGTGGAGCAGAGTCGCAGTGTGGATGAACTCGACCGTCGCGGCCAGGCGGTGGTGGCGGTTGCCGGTATAGCCGAGCAGCCGCGCGCTCGCGAGCGTCAGCATCGGGCGCATGCGCTTGCCGCCGCCGGCGATCAGGTGACCGGCAAGCTCGGGAATCAGCGGGATGTCCGACTGCATGCGGTCGAGGATCACCGCGTTGACCAGGTTCATGTCCGACGCGACCAGCTGCATCATCGGCTCGAGGCTGGGCTGCGGCCGGGTCGGATCGAGGCGATGGATCGTTGCGCTCATCTTGGCGGCGGCTCTGGCCGAGAGGGACGCGGAAGGCAAGCACGGGTTGCGCATCCTGGCCTGCATGCGCAGAAGGCCGCCACGAATCGAGGGGAGCCGCCAGATGAGCGACGACGTGCTGGACGCCTATCGCAGCAGCATCGATAATATCGATGCCGCGCTGATCCACATGCTCGCCGAGCGGTTCAAGGTGACCCAGGCGGTCGGCCGCTACAAGGCGCAGGCGGGGCTGCCGCCGGCCGATCCCGGCCGCGAGGAGCGCCAGATCGCCCGGTTGCGGCAGCTGGCGGAGGAAGCGCGTCTCGATCCCGAATTCTCGGAGAAGTTCCTGCGCTTCATCATCGACGAAGTGATCCGCCATCACGAACGGCTGCGCGACGAGGCTTGAGGCTGGGGCCTAAGACGCGATCTAGTCCGAAACGGCGAAAAGGCGTATAAGCGCCAAGCGGCGCGACCCCATGCCGGAAACAGAGCAAAGGCGCGCCTGGGGAGAGGTGCGATGCATGGCTTCCACGCATCGGAAAGCCAGTGCAGCTATGGTCTGGCGATGCATCTGGTCAGTTTTGCGCTGGCCGGGCTTATCTTGGGCGTCGTGCTGCTGATCGGTTAGCCCGATCGTTCAGGCGGCCAGTTCCTCGCCGGGCAGTATCTCGGTATCGATCTGCGCCTGCGCCGGAGCAGCGTAGCGCGGGCCGCGGATATTGCCGTCAAAAACAGCGTCGACCGCCTTCACCAGATCGTCGGAAACGCTAATCGTCGCGGCGCCGAGATTCTCCTCGAGATGCGCCGGACTGCGCGTGCCGGGAATAGCGATGATATGCGGCCCACGCGCCAGCACCCAACCGAGTGCGAGTTGCGCCGAAGTCATGCCGGCATCGGCCGCCAACGCGTCGAACCTCGCGACGACTTCCAGATTGTGGCGCAGATTGTCGCCGAGAAAGCGCGGCATATGGAGGCGGATATCGCCTGGTTCGTAGGCGTCATCGCGCACGCCCCGCGCCAGCATGCCCCGCGCCACCGGTGAAAAGGCGACGAAAGCGATGCCGAGTTCGCGGCAGGTGTCGAGCACCGCGACTTCCGGGTTGCGGACCATAGCCGAATATTCGCTCTGCACCGCCGCGATGGGGTGTACCGCATGGGCGCGTCGGATCGTGGCGGCGCTCATCTCCGACAGGCCGATCGCACCGATCTTGCCCGCCTCGACCGCGCGCTCGAGTTCGCCGACCGACTCCTCGATCGGCACCTTCTTGTCGAGCCGATGGAGGTAATAGAGATCGATATGATCGGTTCCGAGCCGGTCGAGCGCCCCGTCGAGCGTGCGGCGGATCGCTTCGGGGCGGCCGTCAAGCACACGCTTGCCGTCGACCATGTCGAGCACACATTTCGAGGCCAGCGTGAATTCGGCGCGGCGGTGCATCACCGCTCTGCCGATCAGCCGCTCATTGGCGCCCACGCCGTAGAGCGCCGCGGTATCGAGCAAGGTTACGCCGAGATCGAGCGCGCGGTTGAGCAACGCCGCCCCCTCTTCATCGCTCGGCTGCACACCATAAGCATGGCTGAGATTCATGCAGCCCAGCCCAATCGCCGAGACGGAGAAGGGGCCGATCTGTCGGGTCGGTAGCGTCATGCCGATTCGCTTTCTGGGAGGAGAAGGTCGTCGGTCACTATCGCCGCGGCGCCGCGCTGGCGAGGTTCTCTCACGCGAAAGACGAGCAGCAGGATCGCGATGCACAGGAAGCCGAACGACAGCCACAGGACCGGCGGGTAGCCGAGCTTCCATGCCATCAGCCCACCGAGCAGCGGCCCGATCGCCGAGATCGTGCCCTCGATCGTCGTCGACAGAGCGAGCCGCATCGCGACATCGGCGCGCTCGCCGAATTCGAGCACCATCGTCTGCTGGCTCATCTGATAGCCGCAATTGCCGGCGCCGAGGCAGCAGAAGGCGGCGAACACCGCCCAGGGATGGTGGACCGTCAGCAGCAAGGCGATACCACCCGCCCAAAAGGCGGCGGCGAGGGTGAAGGTCGAGCGATAGCCGGTGCGGTCGCCAAGATGCCCCCAGGCGAGGTTCGACACCGTGTCGGCGCCGAGATAGGCGAGCGACAATTCGCCGATGACGATCCCCGACAGTCCGAGCTGGCTGCCGGCATAGAGGATATAGAACGGCCCCCCGATCCGCGCGCAGACGCAGCACGCCTCGGCCAGGATGAACCAACGATAGCCGCGATCCTCGAGCAGGGTCGGGAAAGTCTTCACGCGGTCGACGAAGCGCATCGGCGAGCGCACGACCGGCGGGATCGGCTCGACCATGCGCAGCTGCAGCACGGTGAGCCCCAGGCTGGTCAGCACGAAGGCGAGGAAGAAAGTAGTGGCATAACCATTGCCCAGCACGTCATTCTGGATCAGCCAGCGTCCCGCGACATAGGACAAGGCTGCCGCGATCAGCCCACCGGTGATGTTGCGATAGGCCTGCAACCGCCCGCGGCGATGGATCGGGATCACTTTCGCCATCAGCATCTGGAAGGCGACGCGCTGGGTGCCGTTGAACGCGCCGAGGAGGAAGAACAGCCCGAGCGTGACGAGCAGGAGCGCCTCGCCGGTGAGGAACCAGCCCGCCAGCGCCAGCCCCAGGATCATCACCCGCATCATCGTGCCGGCGCGGATCGAATAGGGCAGGATGCGCTGCTTGGTCTCGAATCGCGACGCCGCGAAGATCGGCGAGATGATCGCGCCGAACTGGAGCAGCGATGTCCCGAGCCCGACCAGCGCGTCCGAGCCGGTCAGGCGGTGGATATAGGTCGGGATGAAGGTCGGCGCGTAGATCAGCCGGAACCCGGTCATGCCGAGCATGCCGTGGATGAAATGCGCGGTGTAATTGCGGCGAAGATTGGCCTCGACGAACGCGGCGTATTCGGCTTCGCGTTGGGCGAGGGGGCGGGAGTCTGCCGCTACTTCCGTCATGCCGGCCTTGTGCCGGCATCCACCGGGAGGCAGGCACGACCCCTAAATGGAGAGGACTCAGCCTGCGGCACGGCGGCCCCCGGCACAAGGCCGGGGTGACGGAGGAAGAGGGGCATGGTCGCTACGCCACTTCAGGCGCGAACATCGGGACCGGCGGACCGCCTTCGGTCGGCGTGAACTGCACCGTCACCCGCTGGCCGATCGTCAGCCGGTCATGATCCTCGGCCGCGATATTGGTCAGCGCTGCCGGCCCCTCGTCGAGCGTCACCCACGCCAGCGTGTACGGCGTGCCGGCCCCACGTCGCATCGTCGACAGCGAGTAGATCGCGCCCTTGCCGGCGCTCTCGACCCAGCGGGTCTCGGCAAGGCAGAAGGGGCACAAGGCGCGCGGGTAATAATGCGGCTGGCCACAGGCGTCGCACTGGCCGATCAGCAATTTCCCCTCGGCGGCGGCGTCGAAGAAGCGCTGATTCTCGACATTGGGCTGCGGCGCCGGGATCTTGCGGGTCTCACTCATCATTGCCGCTCCAGGATCAGGGTGGCGGCACCATGCCGCGCGCCGAGCGCACCGCCGATGCCGGTGGCGACGGCGAGGCCGCAATCGGGCACTTGCACCGCGGAATGCGCCTCGCCGCGCAATTGCCGGACAGCCTCGATCACCTTGGTGATGCCGCCGCGATTGGTTGGATGGTTGTTGCACAGGCCGCCGCCATCGGTGTTGAACGGCAGCTTGCCCGACCCCGAGATGAGGTTGCCATCGGCGACGAAACGTCCGCCTTCGCCTTTCTTGCAGAAGCCGAGATCCTCGAGTTGGATCAGCACGGTGATGGTGAAGCTGTCGTAGATCGAGGCATATTGGATGTCGGCCGGGGTCACGCCCGCTTCGGCGAACGCCGCCGGCCCCGACACGGCCGCCGCCGACGTCGTCAGGTCGAGGTTCATCCCGCCGCGCGGCCCCTTCACATGCTCGCCGGCACCGCGCACCGCGACCAGGGGCCGTTTGAGCGACTTGGCGACCTCGGGCGAAACGACCAGCAACGCGCCGCCGCCGTCCGACACCACGCAGCAATCGAGCCGATGCAGCGGGTCCGAGATCATCGGCGAGTTGATCACGTCCTCGACCGTGACGACGTCGCGCAGCATCGCGTGCGAATTGTATTGGGCGTGATGTGACGCCGCGACCTTGACCCAGGCAAGCTGTTCGGACGTGGTGCCATATTCATGCATGTGCCGCGCGGCGCACATGCCATAGCTGTTGTGCGTCGATTGCCCGACCCAGCCCTCGAACGCCGCCTCGGGCGCATTGCCCAGCTGGCGTGCGAACGGCTCCGAGCGCGGCCGGCCGGCGAGCGTGATCAGCGCGACCGAGCACTTGCCGGCGGCGATCGCCTGGGCGGCGTGGCTGACGTGCAGGATGTAGGACGAGCCGCCGGTCTCGGTCGAATCGACATGACGGACGTTGAGGCCGAGATAATCGACCATCGACATGCCGCCAAAGCCCGGCGCGTCGCCCGCGCAGAAATAGCCGTCGACATCCTTCAGGCTCAGCCCGGCATCGGCGAGCGCCCCGGCGGCGCATTCGGCATGGAGCTGCGGCGTCGATTTGTCGGGCGCGAGCCGGGTGGGATGTTCGTACGCGCCCGAAATATAGGCCTTGTTCCTGATACTCACGCCGCCCCCTGTTTCTCGTCCGATGCCGCGCCAAATGACGCCAGCGCCCGATCCTTGACCGCCTTGTAATCGAGTTTGCCGTTCGGCGCCCGGGCGACGCTGTCAACCACCAGCACGTGGCGCGGCGCCTTGTAGATCGCCAGCTGCCCCTTCACATGGTCGCGCAACTCGGCCTCGTCCGCCGCTGCTCCCGGATGCGGTTCGACCAGCGCGACGATGCGCTCGCCGAACCGCGGGTCGGGCACCCCGGTCACCGCCGCGTCGCGCACCGTTGGATGGCGCTTGAGCGCTTCCTCGACTTCCTCCGGAAACACCTTCTCGCCGCCGGTATTGATGCATTGGGAGCCGCGGCCGAGGATGCGGACAATGCCGTCGGCATCGACCGTCGCCCAGTCGCCGGGCATCGACCAGCGCCTGCCCTCATAGGTCGGGAAGGTCGACGCGGTCTTGGCCGGGTCCTTGTAATAACCGAGCGGAATATGCCCGCCGACCGCGAGCCGCCCGCTCTCGCCCGAGCCCGGCTCGACCCGCCGCCCGTCTTCGGTGAAGATCGCGCAATCGGGGCCAAGCGCGAAGCTCGCGGTGGCGGTCTCGCCGCTGGCATTGGTGGTGGAGATGCCCATGCCGAACGCCTCGGACGACGAATAGGAATCCATCAGATGGACCTGCGGCATGTGGCGGATCAGGCCGAGCTTGTTCTCGCGGTTCCACATCGCGCCCGACGAGCCGATCACGAATACCGAGGAGAGGTTCCAGCGGCCCGGATTGGCATCGAGCGCCTCGAGCAACGGCTGAGCGAAGGGCTGGCCAACGATCGTGATCCGTGTCGCGCGCCAGTGTTCGACCGCATCCCACATCGCTTCGGGGTCGAACTTGCCATGCGGCAGCAAGATCACGGTGCCGCCGAAGCCGAGCGCGCCGAATGCGGCGATCAGTCCGGTCGCGTGCATCAGCGGCGGCGCGATCAGCGCGCGCGGCTTGATCGGGGTAGCGCGCGCGCGCGGCCCGGCATCCTTGGGCTTATCAAGCGGCGGGATGCCGAGCAGAGGATTGGCGCCATAGCCGCCCTTGGCGAACAAATCGCCTTGCTGCCACATCACTGCCTTGGGCATGCCGGTGGTGCCGCCGGTGAAGATCAGCAGCAGATCCTCGTCATGACGCCCCCAAGGGGCGACGACCGGGCGATCGTTGGGGACGGCGGCAGCGAGCGTCGCGAAACCCTGCGCCCAATCCGGCACCGCCTCACCAGCGCCCGCGACCGCGATCCAGCTCTTCACGCCCGGCATCTGTCCGCGCACGCGGTCGAGCAGCGGGGCGAAACCCGCTTCGAACACCACCGCCTCGGCGTCGCCATTGTCGAGCAGGTAGCGGACTTCTTCCGGCCCGTAGCGATAGTTGACGTTGAACGGCGCCAGTCCCGCCTTGAACGCCGCGAAACAGGCGATGAGATATTCGGGGCAATTGGTCGTGTAGATCGCGACCTTGGCCTGATGCCCCAGCCCGGCAGCGAGCAAGTGCGCGGCGAGCGCATCGGCGGCGGCATCGAAGTCGGCGAAGCTGACGACGCAGTCGCCCTGGACGATTGCGGGTTCGTCGGGAATCGCCGCCGCGACCGATTCCCAGACATTGGCATAGCCCCAGGCGCTCACCGCTCGGAACCTCGGGTACGGAAGGCTTGCATCCGACTCTCCCAGTTGCCGCGCGATTCTTTCGCTGACGCTACGGCCTCTTGGAACGCGATTGGAAGATCGGGTATGGAGCGTCAAGAGGCCGTGATGAAATAATCGCCGTTCCGGTCGCGGTAGAAATTTCCGAGCGCCCGGAGCGTGGCTCGACACCTCGGAAGTGCGGACGGTGCCTTACAGCGACCGTCCGATCAGCTCCTTCATGATCTCGTTCGTCCCGCCGTAGATCCGCGACACGCGTGCCGCGCGCCACATCCGCGCGATCGGATATTCGTTCATATAGCCGGCGCCGCCATGCAGCTGGAGGCATTTGTCCATGACCTCCCATTGTAGCTCGGTGTGCCATAGCTTGGCCGCCGCGCCCTCGGTCGGGGTCAGCTCGCCTTTCAAGTGCCGCTGGATCGCCCAGTCGAGATGCGCCCAGCCGACCTGCAACTTGGCGGCAAGGTCGGCGAGCACGAAGCGCGTGTTCTGGAAATCGAACACCATCCCGGCGAACGCCTTCCTCGTCTTGGTGAACTCGACCGTCTCGTCGAACGCCTTTTGCGCCGATGCCTGGGTGCCGATCGCGATCGACAGGCGTTCCTGCGGGAGCTGGCTCATCAAATAGATGAAGCCCTTGCCTTCCTCACCCAGGCAATTGGTCATCGGCACGCGGACGTCCTCGAAGAACAATTCCGACGTGTCGGCAGCGTCCTGACCGATCTTGTCGAGCTTGCGTCCGCGCTTGAATCCCTCGCGATCGGCCTCGACCAGGATGATCGACATGCCCTTATAGGCGGGCTTGGCGTCGGGATCGGTCTTGGCAACGACCAGCACCAGGTCGGCGTTCTGGCCGTTGGTGATATAGGTCTTGCTGCCATTGACGACATAATGATTGCCGTCCTTCTTCGCTGAGGTGCGGATCGCCTGCAGGTCGCTGCCGGTGCCCGGCTCGGTCATCGCGATCGCGGTGATCGTCTCGCCAGAGACGAGTCGCGGCAGCCACTGCTTCTTCTGTTCTTCCGAACCATAGGTTTCAAGATAGCCGCTGACGATGTCGGATTGCAGCGAGAAGCCGGCGGGGACGCCGATATACGACATCTCCTCGTCGACGATGGCATTATAGCCGAAATCGAGGCCGAGCCCGCCATATTCCTCGGGCACGGTCGGACACAGCATCCCGATCTCGCCCGCCTTGCGCCAGAAGTCCTTGGGGACCAGCCGGTTGTGCTCCCATTCGTTGACGTGCGGCACGCCTTCCTTCTGCAGGAACGAGCGGACGGTTTGGCGGAACGCCTCATGATCCTCGTTATAGGCGAAACGGCCGGGAACACTGTCGGGGGTCATCATCCTCTCCTTAGGTCCTTGATTGAAACCTTTCGGCCAACGTGCGGGCAGTTTACGCAACCGTCAACCCGTTCGGCGCCGTCCCGGCTTTCGCGCGGCCCCGAATTGGGTCTAAGGCGGGGGTAACGTTTTCAGGAGAGCGCATGAAACTCGCCAGCCTCAAGCACGGCCGTGACGGCAAACTCGTCGTCGTGTCGACCGACCTCGCCTGGTATGCCGACGCCGGGCATATCGCGCCCACACTGCAAGCCGCGCTCGACGATTGGGATCGACTCTCGCCCGATCTCCGCAATCTGCAGACCGACCTAGACCATGAGGTAATTCCGCGCGAGCGCTTCCACGAACATGACGCGGCGTCGCCGCTGCCGCGCGCCTATCAATGGGCCGACGGCTCGGCCTATGTGAACCATGTCGCATTGGTTCGACAGGCACGAAACGCCGAGATGCCCGAAAGCTTCTGGCACGATCCGCTGATGTATCAGGGCGGCTCGGACGGTTTTCTCGGTCCGCGCGACCCGATCCCGCTCGCCGACGAAAGCTGGGGTTGCGATCTCGAGGGCGAGGTTGTGGTCGTGACGGGCGACGTGCCGATGGGCGCGACGCGCGAGCGGGCGCTCGATGCGATCGTGCTCGTCGGCCTGACCAACGACGTCAGCCTGCGCAACCTCATTCCGGGCGAACTCGCCAAGGGATTCGGCTTCTTCCAGTCCAAGCCGGCCAGCGCCTTCTCGCCGGTGTTCGTGACCCCCGATTCGCTCGGCGACTGGTGGAAGGACGGAAGGCTCCATCGCAAGCTGATGGTCGATCTGAACGGCGAACCGTTCGGCCGCGCGGAAGCGGCGGAGGACATGACCTTCGACTTCGGGACGCTCGTTGCGCACGCGGCGAAGACGCGGAAGCTCGGGGCGGGGACGATCATCGGCTCGGGCACCGTCTCCAACCGCGATGCGGATGGCGGCCCCGGCAAGCCGATCGCCGATGGCGGCGTCGGCTATTCGTGCCTGGCCGAGATTCGCACGGTCGAGACGATTCGCGACGGCGCGGCCAAGACGCCCTTCCTCAGGAAAGGCGACACCGTCCGCATCTGGGCCGAGGACGATCGCCATCATCCGATCTTCGGCGTGATCGAACAGACGGTGGAATAGATACTCCCATACCGTCACCCCAGCGAAAGCTGGGGTCTCACGCTTATCGCGATTCTCTTGAGACCCCAGCTTTCGCTGGGGTGACGATAGTTGAGCTGAGATGACGGGCTTTATCCGCTCGTCACAGCCTGGTTGCCGGGCGGTATGCCGACCCTCTCCACGCAAGACTCGCCAAGTCCGTTGAAATTTTATAACAACGGCGCAAAGGCCGCGCCGAAGCGTTGTGGCGCTTGAGTCGAACCTGGAGAGAGCATGGCCAGCGAGCATCCGCGCGCCAATTTGAAGCCCCTGTCGCTGCACGTGCCGGAACCGAAATTCCGCCCGGGCGACACGGTCGATTTCGGCGAAGTCGACGTCCCTCCCGCCGGTTCTATCCGGCGGCCGGACACCGCCGACAAGGCACAGACCTTCACCGACCTCGCCTATACGATGATCCGCGTCCTCGACGAGGATAACCGCGCGGTCGGACCGTGGGATCCCAAATTATCGCCCGATGCGATGCGCCGCATGCTCCGCAACATGGCCTTGGTCCGCGCCTTCGACGAGCGCATGTTCCGCGCTCAGCGCCAGGGCAAGACCAGCTTCTACATGAAGAGCCTGGGCGAGGAAGCGGTGTCGATCGGCGCTGCCGCCGCGCTGGCCGACGACGACATGTGTTTTCCGAGCTACCGCCAGCAGGGCATCCTGATCTCGCGCGGTTGCCCGTTGGTCGACATGATGAACCAGATCTATTCGAACACCGGCGACAAGCTGCAGGGCAAGCAGCTGCCGATCATGTATTCCGAACGCCGCTTCAGTTTCTTCTCGATCTCGGGCAATCTCACCACCCAATATCCGCAAGCGGTCGGTTGGGCGATGGCCTCGGCCTCGCGCGGCGACACGCGGATCGCGTCGACCTGGTGCGGCGAGGGCTCGACCGCCGAAGGCGACTTCCACTCGGCGCTGACCTTCGCGACCGTCTATCGCGCGCCGGTCATCTTCAACGTCGTAAACAACCAATGGGCGATCAGCTCGTTCTCCGGCTTCGCCGGGGCGGAAGCGACGACCTTCGCCGCGCGCGCCATCGGCTATGGCATTGCCGGCCTGAGGGTCGACGGCAACGACGCGCTGGCGGTCTATGCGGCGATGTCCTGGGCGGCCGAGCGCGCGCGGACCAACCAGGGCCCGACCCTGATCGAGCACTTCACTTATCGCGCCGAGGGCCATTCGACCTCGGACGACCCGACGCAATATCGCTCCGCGGGCGAGCCGACGGCCTGGCCGCTCGGCGACCCGGTGACTCGGCTCAAGGACCATCTGATCGCGATCGGCGAATGGGACGAGGAGCGCCATGTCGCGCAGGACAAGGAACTCGCCGAGATGGTGCGCGACGCGCAGAAGGAAGCCGAAAAGAACGGCATCCTCGGCCACGGCCTGCACCAGCCGCTCGACAGCCTGTTCGACGGCGTGTTCGAGGAAATGCCCTGGCATCTGAGGGAACAGCAGCAGCAGATGCTGAGCGAAGAAGAAGCATCGGGGCGGCCATGGGCACGGAAGTGAAGCAAATTTCCCTCTCCCC
>NZ_BCYZ01000033.1 GCF_001598455.1 Sphingomonas pruni NBRC 15498 | reverse complement strand
GGTCGACGACCAACTGGCCGCCTTGCTTCCTCCCCCTCCGTCAGGCTGCGCCTGACACCTCCCCCTGGCGGGGGAGGATTGGTAAAAGTCGATCCAAGTTACTGCTGGATTGAGCGCGCAAGCGGCAAGGTGAGCGTCGCCGTCAGGCCGCCGCCGGGCGCATCGCCCAGGGTCAGGTCGCCGCCATAGAGGATCGCCAGTTCGTGCGCGATCGCCAGCCCGAAGCCATGTCCTTCGCCGCGCTCGTCGAGCCGGGCCCCTTTGGCCAGCGCCCGCTCGCGCTCGATCGCCGGAATACCCGGGCCATCGTCCGAGATCGTGACGATCGCCGAGCTCGACGCGACGCGGGCACCGATTACGACCCGCGATCGTGCCCATCGCATGGCATTGTCGGCCAGATTGCCGATCATCTCGTCCAGGTCGGTGCGGTCGACCGCGACCGCCAGGTCGGCCGAAACCGCGACCTCAATCACGACGCCATGCTCGGCATGGATGCGGCGCAAGGCGGTGGCGAGACCCTCGGCGACCGCGGCGACCGGGGTCACGACCCGCGCACTCGCAATGCCGGCGCGCGCGCGGCCGAGGTGATGGCGCACCGTCGCGTCCAGTCGCGCGACCAACGCCGCCAGCCGCCCGTCGGGATCGCGCCCGGGCTCGCCGGCGACCAAGGCGAGCGTGGCGATCGGCGTCTTCAGCCCATGCGCCAAATTGGCCGCGCTCCCCCGCGCCGCTGCGAGCGCCGCCTGGTTATCGGCGACCAGCGCATTGAGTTCGCTGGCGAGCGGGGCGAGTTCGGCGGGCTGGTCGTCCGGAAGCCGCTCGGCACGGCCATTGCGCACCGCAGCGATATCGTCGCGCAACCGGTCGAGCGGGCGCAGGCCGATGCGTAGTTGCACCAGTGTCGCAATGGCGAGCAGGACGCCCAGCGCGAGCAACGACAGGATGAGCGGCGCCATAGCGCCGAGGATCGGGCGCGTGATCGTCTCGCGCGGCGTGGCGACCGCGACCATTGCGGGTCCGGCGTCGGTCAGCACGGTGCGCCAGCGGCCATGCACCGGCGCGCCGTCGGTCAGGTCGCTATCGAACGGCCGCCAGGGCGACACACCGTGATCGTGCCTGCGGTCGGGACGGGGCGGCGGCAGGCGATCGAGCGTCGCCTCGGTCAACGGAGGCAGCCCTCCGCGCGACAGCGAACCGGTCGGCGTATCGATCCGCCAGACGTCGCCCGGCGCAAATCCGGCCTCGATCTCGGTGGCGCGGGCGCGATCTATCCCGCCATCGCGCTTCACTAGGCTGGCGAGAACGAAGCCTTCATTATCCAGCCGCTGATCGGCGCCGTGGACGACGAACCGTTCGAGGATGCCGCCGATCGCGACGCCAGCGACGACCAGCGCGAGCAGGGTGGCGACGGCGGACAGCGCTAGCAGTCGTCCGCGGATCGATCGCGGCATCAGCCTCATTGCGGCGCCGCCGGCGCGTCGGCGGTCAGCCGATAGCCGCGTCCGCGCACCGTCTCGATCAAGTCGCGCCCGATCTTCCGCCGCAGCCGGGCAATGATCACCTCGAGCGAGTTCGAATCGGGGTCGGCGTCATTCTCATAGACGCGGTCGAGCAATTCGAGCCGCTCGATGACGCTTTCCTTGCGCAGGACCAGCGCCGACAAGACGCGCCATTCGAGCGCGGTCAGGCGAAGCGGCAGCCCATCGAGCTCGAACTGGCCGGTCTGCGCGTCGTAACTGAGCGGTCCGCAGATGACGCGCGGCGCGGCGTGCCCCGCGGCACGGCGCGCGAGCGCGCGCAGCCGCATCACCAATTCCTCGACGCGGAACGGCTTGGTCAGATAATCGTCGGCGCCGGCACGGAATCCCTCGACCTTGTCCGACCATCCGTCGCGTGCGGTCAGGATCAGCACCGGCAACGTACGGCCCGCGGCGCGCCATTCGTTGAGCACGGCGATCCCCGATTTGATCGGCAGGCCCAGGTCGAGCACCGCCGCGTCATATTGGCCGGTATCGCCGAGATGCGCGCCGTCCTCGCCGTTCGTCGCGTGGTCGACGGCGAAGTTCTCCGCCCTCAGCGCGCGCAGGATCGCGGCGGCCAGATCGGCATCGTCCTCGACCAGCAGGATGCGCATCGTCTTCCTTTCGCCGGCGGAGCTACGCCATCCGCTTAAACCGAAACTGAACGCCGGGGTTCAGCGCGGCGTGTCGACGTATCGCTACGACTCGCGACCATCGCAATCACGAAGGAGATCGAACGATGACCGATGTAAAGAACCTGATGAGCCGCCCGGCGATGCTGTGGATCGGCGGTGCGGCGTTGCTCGCGGCCGGCGCCGCAGCCGGGGCAGGAGCGGTCGGACTGACGCGGCCCGGGATCGAAGTGGCGCCGATCCGGCCGGTCGCCATCGCCTCGCTGGCACGAGGTGGCGACGGGCTGGTGACGGTGCGCGGCAAGGTCGCCGAAATCTATGGCGACCGCTTCACGATCGCCGACGGCAGCGGCAAGACGATGGTCGATGCCGGCCGCGACGGCGACAATGCGGTCACGGCGGGACAGGACCTGCTGGTCCAGGGCCGCTATGATGATGGTCAGTTGCATGCGTCCTTCCTGGTCGATGGCAATGGACGCGTGCGCGCTGTCGGGCCGTTCTTCGCCCATGGGCCGCGCCGGGGCGGGCCCAGGGAGCGGCACGGTCCCGGTGACGTCGGTCCGGGTCATGACGGTCCGCCGCCGCCCGGATGCGATGCGCCGCCTCCGCCTCCGCCTCCGCCGGCATCGGTATCGCCGCCGCCCGTTGCTCCGAAGCAATAGCCATTGCGCGCGGTCACCTCGGTGGCCGCGTCGCTCAACTCGCCTTGCGGATTTTGCTCACAGGGACCGGAGCGTTGAGCCGCTCCAGGTTGAAATTCTGGGCAAATTCCAGGCCTGCGCGGCCATGTTTGGCCCAGCGCACGGTGGCCGGGAACATCTGCCCTTCGAGCAACTCGATCTGGACGTCGACGCCCGACGGGTCGACCGGGAATTCGATGCCGTCGATCAGCGCACCGGTCGACGAGATGTTGCGGATGCGCACCTCGCCCTTGGCAATGCCGAGGTCGAGTATCGCGGACCGCAGCATCGTGGACCGGGGGCTGCGGCTGGCCTTGTAGCCCAACGGGGTGGCATGGCCGCCGGCGGCTTGCAACTGGCGGACGACCTCTTCGCTCCGCGCCGGCTTGCCATAGACGTAGCCCTGGATGTGGCTGCAGCCGAGTTCGCGGATCAGTTCGACTTCATCCTGAAGCTCGACGCCTTCGGCGGTGGTTTCCATGTAGAGTGTGTTGGCCAGCGTCACGATCGCCTTGATGATCGCGGCGTTGCGGTTGCCCGGCACCGCGGCCCCACGCACGAAGCTCTGGTCGATCTTGATCTTGTCGAACGGCGCCTTTTTCAGATAGCCGAGCGACGAATAGCCGGTGCCGAAATCGTCGAGCGCCAGGCGGACGCCGATCCCCTTGAGCGATTTGAACATCTGTTCCGAGCTGGCGGTTTCGTTGACGAACACGCCTTCGGTGATCTCGAGTTCGAGCCGGTGCGGCGCCAGGCCCGAATTGGCGAGGGCCGAGGTGACGATCGCGGGCAAGGCCGGATTGGCGAACTGGATCGGGGAGACGTTGACCGCGACGCGGACATGGTTGGGCCAGCCCGCCGCCTCACGGCAAGCGGTCCGCAATACCCATTCGCCGATCGTTTCGATCATCCCGCATTCCTCGGCGATCGGGATGAATTCGGCCGGGCTGATCGCGCCGCGCGTCGGGTGATCCCATCGGATCAGCGCTTCATAGCCGACGATCTGCTCGCCCTGGGTCGAGACGACGGGCTGGTAGGCGACGTAGAATTGGTTGCCGACCAAGGCGTGCCGCAGATCGTCTTCGAGCTGTTTCTTGGATTGAGCGCCGGCGAGCAACTCGCCGCGGAAGAAGCGGTGGACACCGCGGCCGTCGCCTTTCGCTTCATACAGCGCGAGGTCGGCGTTGCGGATCAACGTCTCGGAGTCATTGCCGTCTTCGGGCGAGATCGCGATGCCGATCGAACAGCCGATGGTGATCGACGATCCTTCGATGAAATAAGGCTGAGAAAGCGATCCGATCACTGCTCGCGCCAGCTCGCTCAGCCGGTCGCGATTGCCTTCGCCCGGCAGCACGACCTTGAATTCGTCGCCCCCCAAACGGCCGACCAGACCGGCCTCGCCGACCGCCCGCTGCAGCCGCTGCCCAACCTGCTTCAACAGCGCGTCGCCCATCTGGTGGCCGAGCGTGTCGTTGACCGCCTTGAAGCGATCGAGGTCGAGCAGGAACAGCGACGTGATGGCATGGCCCGATTGCGGCGCCAGCGTCTTGTCGAGCGAGGCGCGCATGCGCTGACGGTTGGCAAGGCCGGTCAGGCCGTCGAACAGCGCCAGCCGCGTGATCTCGGCTTCGGACCGGCGCTTTTCGGTGAGATCGCGGCCCGATCCGACAAAGCCCTGGAATCGCCCGAGTTCGTCGATCATCGGCCGGCCGGAAATCGACCACCAGCGCTCACTGTCCTCGTCGGCGGTAGGGCAGACCGAATAGTCGGAAAAGCTGGTGCGCGAGGAAAGGTGGAAACTCAACGTGCGTTCGGTGTCCCCGGCTTCGGTATCCATGCGGAAGATGTCGTTGAGCCGGCCCCCGACCGGTTCGACGCCGAGCCGCGCGAATTCGCGCCCAACCTTGGCCGACAGATAAGTGATCTGGCCGTAGCGATCGGTCTGCCAGAACCAGCCGTCGCCATGATCCTCGACTTCGCGCACCAATTGCGCGGCAAGGCGGCCCGAACTGTTCTCGGCCTCGTCGAGCCGGTTGCGTTCGACATCGTTGCGGGCAAGTCGCACGGTCGAGATCGCCAGGCTGGCGAGCGCCAGGAAAGCGATCGCCGTCGGCAGGCCGAGTCCGGTATGGAGGAGCACCATGCCGGCGAGCGCGGCAGCGAATGCCAGGGTCGCCGCCCGCAGCGGATGGATGGCGACCGCGGTAATCGTCACGCCGGCAAATACCGCGATGAACCCGGCGAGATGATATTCGCCGACCGGAAATCCTGCGACCAACGGCAGCAGCGACAACAGGCCGACGCCGAGCGCGCCCGAACAGAGCGTCAGGGTGCGGATCTGGACATGAGTCGGCCAGAAACGCGCGAACTTCAGCTTGAGCTGGGCTAAAGCGGCGAGCGACGCCGCGGCGATCACGCCGCCGCGGAGCACCGCGAGGCCGATCAGATCGTCGCGCCCGAAATAATGTGCGATCAGGCCGACCGCGAACGGCGCGAGCAATTGGGCGAACAGCACGAACGGCCAAACCGCGCCCAATTCGCCGATGCGCTGCAACCGCGCCTCGATCGTCTCCGGCGTAGCATCGGCGTCAAGCGCCAGTGCGCCCCAGGTGGAACGCGTCGCATTGACTACAGATCGGCTCGGACGAACGGACATGGCCATGCCCGTAATGCGAAGATGTTAGGAAGTGCTTTCAGCGAAACCTAAAATAGCTGGCCAGGTCGAGGCGAACAGTGCGGTCAGCTGGCGTCGTCCGTGCGAATGAAGTCGATGAATGCGCGCAGCGGGGCCGGCATCAAGCGGCGGCTGTGATAATAAAGCGAGGGTCCGGGAAACGGCTCCATCCAGTCGGCCAGTATCTCGACCAGAGACCCGCGCGCCAGTTCGGCGGCAAAGAATTCGTGGAATCCCGTGGCGATGCCCAGTCCGGCGACAGCAGCGGCGGTCGCCATTTCGATCGAATTGGAAACCAGCGGGCCTTCCGGCGCGAGGCGATACCGTCGGCCGCCGCGCTCGAAGTCCCAAACGATCATGCGCCCGCTGGCGAAACGATGGCCGATCCGCTGATGCGCGGAGAGATCGCGCGGGTGCCGCGGCGTGCCGTGACGCTCGAGATAGGCGGGGGCAGCGACGCAGACGAAGCGCTGGCGGCGCGGTCCGATCGGGACCGCGATCATGTCGCGGTCGATACTCTCCTCATAGCGTATGCCCGCGTCGAACCCGGCGGCGAGAATGTCGACGAAATCGTCCTGCGCGGAGATTTCCAGGCGAACGCCCGGGTGCGCGGCGAGGAAACGTGCGGCGATTGGCGGCAGGACGTGGCGCGCGACGATGCCGGGGACATTGAGCCGTAACGTGCCGGTGGTTCGGCCGCTTTCCGCCGCCAGCTCGTCGGCGGCATGCGCCAATTCTGCCAGCGCAGGCGTCAATCGATCGAGCAACCGCCGGCCGGCCTCGGTCGGGGTGACGCTGCGCGTCGTGCGGTTGAGCAGACGGACGCCGAGATCGCCTTCCAGGCGGCGCACCGCCTCGGAAAGGGACGAGGCGGAAAGATTGCGCGCCTGCGCGGCAGCGCGAAACCCGCCCGCCTCGGCCACCGCGGCGAATTGCGCGAAATCGTCGAGATTGGGCGAAGCCATTGTACGGAATTTCGCACGGGCCGTTCCCGTTGTCACGGCTTATCGTACGATATTCGCCGTCGCATATACGCCCTGCGAACAGGAGTTTGAGTCATGGAACAAAGAAAGCTTGGCGATACCGGCCCGATGACCTCGGCGATCGGATTGGGCTGCATGGGTATGTCCGGCACATATGGTCCTGCCGACCGCGACGAGGCGATCGCGACGATCCATGCTGCGCTCGACGCCGGTGTTACGTTGCTCGATACCGGGGATTTCTACGGTCAGGGCCATAACGAGATGCTGATCGCGGAGGCGGTCGCCGGCCTGCCGCGCGACGCCTATCAACTCAGTGTCAAATATGGCGGCCTGCGCGATCCTGCTGGGGCGTTTATCGGCTTCGATGCGAGCCCGCGCTCGACGAAGAACTTCCTTCACTACACGCTGCAACGGCTGCGGGTCGACCATATCGACATCTACCGCCCCGCACGGCTCGACCCCGACGTGCCGATCGAGGAGACGATCGGCGCGATCGCCGAGATGGTGCAGGCTGGGTATGTCCGCCATATCGGCTTGTCGGAAGTCGGGTCGGAGACGATCCGCCGCGCCGCCGCCGTGCACCCAATCGTCGATCTGCAGATCGAATATGCCCTGGTCAGCCGCGGACCGGAGGACAGCATCTTGCCGACGCTGCGCGAGCTCGGGATCGGCGTTACGGCTTATGGCGTGCTGTCGCGCGGGTTGATCAGCGGACATTGGCAAGCGTCGAGCGAGGCGCGGCAGGACGATTTCCGCGCGCATTCGCCGCGTTTCCAGGCGGGCAATGTCGAGACGAATCTGCAGATCACCGACCGGCTCAAGGCGATTGCCGACGCCAAGGGCATCACCACCGCGCAACTCGCCATCGCCTGGGTCGCGGCACAAGGGCAGGACATCGTGCCGCTGGTCGGAGCCAAGACGCTCACGCGGCTCGGGGAAGCCCTGGGCGCGCTCGACGTGGAGCTCAGCGCCGACGATCTCGCGGCGATCGAGGCGGCGGTGCCGCGCGACGCGGTGCGCGGCGACCGTTATCCGGCGCAGGGCATGGCCTCGCTCGACAGCGAGCGCGGCTGAATTAGACGCTAGGGTCGGTAGCCTTCCCATTCGGCGGGGAGGCCGACCGGCCCGAGCAATTGGTCGGTCAATGGGACGAAGATCGCCGCCGCGCGATTATCGTTGGCCATCAGCAGGATGCAGCTCTGCCGTTTGTCGACGCACATCGCGTAATTCTCGGTGCCGTCGTCATGCCCTTCCTTGAAATAAGCGTGGCCGAACCGGCTTTCGAACGTGCCCCAGCCGACGCCATAGCCCAGCTTCATGCCTTTCCAGCGATCGGTGCGATCGTCGCGCAGCGTCGGAAACTGGGTCGGGCTGTCGATCAAGATGGTGGGGCGGACCATCGCCGTATGCGCGGCCAGCCCCAGCCCGTCACTGCGCGAGACCGCGGCGAGAAAACGCGCCCAGTCGGCCAGCGTCGTATCCATCGATCCCGCGACGTCGACCTTGCGCCGACGCGCAAAAGGCTGGCGCTGGCCGTTCGCGGTGTAGCCATAGGCAAAGCGGCCGTCATAATTGTCGCGCCAGGTCATCGACGTGTCGCCCATCCGGAAGCGGTCGAATATGCGCGCCTGCATTTCCTTGCCGACGTCGATCCCCAGACCCTTTTCGAGCACGAACTGAGCCAATTGGACGCCTTCGCCCGAATAGCCGTAGCGAGCGCCCGGATCGCGATGGAAACGCAGCTTCTTGTCGTCTTCGAAGAAGCGGAAATTGGCGAAGCCGCTGCTATGGTTCATCAGTATCCGCAGGGTTAGCTTGCGCCAGCGCTCGTCACCCTTGAGATCGGCATAAGCGGCATAGTCGGGCAGCGGCTTGGCCAGATATTGGTCGATCGGCTTGTCGAGATCGACTTTCCCTTCGACGACCAATTGCATCAGCGTCCAGGCGAAGGTTGCCTTGGTCAGCGACGCGCCGGGCATGATCGTCGCCGGCGTCATCGGCGTCTTGTTCTCGGCGATCGCGTAGCCATAGCTCTTGATGAAGACGATCTTGCCCTTGCGGATTATCGCGACGCCAAGTCCGGTGACCTGATGGCTGGTCATCATCCGCTGGACCAGCCCGTCGACGGCACTTTCCGACAGCCGCCGGTTGTCGAGTGTGTCGAACACGCGCTGCGGTCGATCGGCGGCCCCGATCGCGAATAGCGCCAAAGCGGCGGTCAATAGTCGCAACGATCGGCCGGACGGCATGTGAGTCTCCCAGAACATCGGCGCTCTATCGCCGCTCAGGCGCGATTAGCCAATTCTTCGTATGCGGCGGTCAGGCGCGGCAGCACCGGTTCGTGCTTCGGCGGCAATGGCGCGCCGAGATGTTCATGGCGCAGCTCGGCCATGAAGGCCTCCCACAAAGGCGGTCCCCCTTCTTCGAGCAATTGCGCGCGGATCGCGAGTTCGGGTGTGGTCGGCAAATGTCGCCGCCCCCAGGCGCCGATCTGGGCGAGTACCGGCAGCAACTGAATCGCTGGCTCGGTCAGGCTGTAGATCGCTTTTTGCTTGTGGCTGGGGTCGTCGCGCTTGGTCAGCAATCCGCGCTCGACCAGCTTTTTCAGGCGATCGGCCAGGATGTTGGAAGCGATCCGTTCCTGAGAATGAAAGAGCAGCTCGCGATAATGGCGGCGGTTGCCGAACATGATGTCGCGGATCACGATCAGGCTCCAGCGATCGCCCACTATCTCCATCGTCAGGTTGATCGGACAGCCCGATCGTTTCGCTTCCGCCATGGCGGCAATTTAGGAAACTGCTTGCAATATGCAACTGCTTAATTTAGCCGATGCAGATACCGCTTGCGAAATGCAAGCGGTATTGCGAGGAGGATGCGATGAAGTTCTTGTGCTTGTGCCACTATGAATCGGCGCGTTTCGCCGAGCTGAAGCCTGCCGATTTCGAGGAGATCGGCGCGATCTGTGCGCCGCACGACGCGGCGCTGAAAGCGAGCGGGAAGGTCGAACTGATCGGTGCGCTGGGCATGCCGGAACAATCGCGGACCTTGCGTGTCGAGAATGGCGCCGTGGTCGCAAAGGCCGGCCCTTATGCCGTGACGCCGGAGCCGTTCGGTGCCTTCTTCGTCGTCGAGGCCGATGATATCGACGACGCAGTCGAGATCGCGAAACTGCATCCGGAAACGCGTCTCGGCGACAAATTCGGACGCGGCGGAATCGAAGTGCGCCCGATCGATTTCATCGAGCGGCCGTGAGTGGGAGAGAGATGATGGGTAAGGTACGTGTCGGTGCGTTTTCGGTATCGGTTGATGGCTTCGGTGCCGGACCCGAGCAGAGCCTCGACGATCCGCTCGGCAAGAACGGCCGCGAGGTGCACGGCTGGTTCTTCCCGACGCGCTTCTTCCAGACCATGATCGGGAAAGGGGACGGCGAGACTGGGATCGACAACGATTTCGGCGAGCGGGCGATGACCGGGTTTGGCGCGTTCATCCTGGGCCGCAACATGTACGGGCCGATCCGCGGCGAGTGGAACGGCACCGATTGGAAAGGCTGGTGGGGCGACAACCCGCCTTATCATGCGCCGACCTATATTCTGACCCATCACCCGCATCCGCCGATCGAGATGGAAGGCGGCACCACCTTCATCTTCGTCACCGACGGAATCGAAAGCGCCCTCGAACAGGCGCGCGCCGCGGCAGGCGATCTAGACGTCAAGATCGGCGGCGGGGTGTCCACCGTGCGGCAATATCTGCAGGCGGGGTTGATCGACGAACTCCATTACGCCGTGTCGCCGGTCGTGCTGGGGCAGGGCGAGGCGATGTTCGAGGGGATCGACCTGCGCGCGCTCGGCTACGCCCCGACCGAGCAGGTAATGGGCGAGCGCGCTCTCCACATCGTGCTGGCGAAGGGAAAGTGACGTGACACTGAAGCTCTACGCGCATCCCTTCTCGTCCTACTGCCAAAAAGCCAAGACGGCGTTCTATGAAAAGGGCGTGGCGTTCGAGGAAGTGATGCTCGACGGCAGCGAGCCGGCGGCAAGCGAGTTCGCCGCGCTGTGGCCGATCGGGCGGTTTCCGGTACTGACCGATGGAGCCGATGAAAATGACAGGCGAGTGGTGTTCGAGACCACCACGATCATCGAATATCTCGACGCAAAATATCCCGACAAGCCGTTGATCCCCGGCGATCCCATCGCTGCTGTCGAGGCGCGGATGTGGGACCGCTTCTTCGACAATTATGTCAGCTATCCGCAGCAACGTCTTGTCTATGGCGCACTTGGCCGCGAGGCGAAAGACGATGCCAGATGGCACGGCGCGCTCGACACAGCCTATGCCGTGCTCGACAAGCACCTGGCGGGGCGCGAATGGGTGGCGGGCGATGCGTTCAGCCTGGCCGATTGCGCGGCGGCGCCAGCATTGCTCTACGCCGATTGGAGCCATGCGATCCCCAAGTCGTTCGCCAACGTCTGGGCCTATCGCGACCGACTGCTCGCGCGGCCGAGCTACGCCCGCGCGCTCGATGAGGCGCGGCCCTATCGCCACTATTTCCCGCTCGGCGCACCGGAGGGACGCGACTAGCTCGCCCGACGAGAGAGAAACTGATGGCGACTTCACTCTACGACCTCAGCGTGCCGACCTTTCTGCAGACGGTGAGCGCCGTCGCGGGATTCCTCGATCGCGCGGTCAGTCACTGCGAACGGAACGGCGCCGACCCCGACGATTTCGTCGAGGCTCGTCTCTATCCCGACATGGCCCCGTTTCATTTTCAGATCGAGGCGCTGTCGCATCACGCCGCCTGGGGGGTGGAAACGCTGAAGACCGGTGTGTTCGATCCGCCCGGGCTGATCGGCTCGATGCCGTTCGCCGATCTTCAGGCGATGGTCGGGCGCGCGGAAACCATGCTGCGGGCATTCACGCGCGAGGAGATCGATGCCTGCGCCGGCAGGGATCTCGACCTCCAGATCGGCCCGCGCCAGCTTGCCTTCACGGCGGAGGAGTTCATCCTCTCCTTCTCGCTACCGAACTTCCATTTTCACGCCGTCACCGCTTACGACATATTGCGCTCGCGCGGCGTGCCGATCGGCAAGCGGGACTATGAGGGGCGGTTGCGAACTTCGGCGGTCGGCGAGTTTTAGCGGCACCCGCTTGACCCTATCGTCACCCCGGCGAAGGCCGGGGCCGTTGTGTTTCACGCAACGCCTTCGCCTGACAACCCGGCGGCCCCGGCCTTCGCCGGGGCGACGAACTGGTGGTGGCGCGGTCGAAAGTTGATCATGTCAGATCAGGCGCGGCAGACCTCGCCGCGCGGTTCGACTAGGCGCCGAGCAAGTCCGCCAACTCGATCAGGCTCCCAACGCTCCATTCCCAATTCTGCGCGAAATGCCGGTCGGGCGCTGGTCGCCCGCCATATTCCATCGGGCGATCGACATAAGCGGTCATCAGACCGCAATCGCGGGCCGCGGCGAGATCGCTATGGTGCGCGGCGACGAGACAGAGTTCATCGGGCTGGATGCCGAGTTGCCGAGCGGTCGCGAGATAGGCCTCGGGGTCCGGCTTGTAATGCCCGCTGACTTCCGCGCCCAGGATCGCGTCCCAGGGCAGTCCGGCGCGGCGGGCCATGTCGAGCATCAGGGCGATGTTGCCGTTGGACAGGGTGACGATCGGGAATCGCGCCTTGAGCCGCGTCAGTCCGGCAACCGCATCGGGCCACGGATCGAGCCGGTGCCAGGCGAGCGTCAGCCCGTGCAATCGCGCGTCGCCGACCGCGGCGGAGTCGATATCGAGACTGATCAGCAAATCTTCCAGTGTCTCGCGATGAAGCGTGTCGAGGATCACGAACGGACGTTCGCCCGACCGCACGCACGCCATCGCAGGCTGATACCGCGCGCGCCAGCCGTCGGCGAATGCTTCGGGCGTGATGTCGGTGCGGCCCAGCAGATCGAGCAACGGCGCGGCCTCGCGAGCTATTCCGCCACGCCAGTCCACCACCGTGCCGAACACGTCGAAGGCAAGGGCCTTGGGGAGTTTCATCGCGCCTTCTTGTTTCATCGCCGCGCTCGGCGCTAGAGGGCCCGTTCATGACCACGACCATCCGCGCAGCCGATCTGATCGAGAGCGTCGCCGACGCGCTCCAGTTCATCTCCTACTACCACCCGATGGATTATATCCGCGCGCTCGGCGTGGCGTACGAAGCGGAGCAATCGCCCGCGGCCAAGGATGCGATCGCGCAGATCCTGACCAACAGCCGGATGTGCGCGGAGGGGCACCGGCCGATCTGCCAAGATACCGGCATCGTCAATGTGTTCGTCAAATGGGGCATGGATTGCCGCCTCGACGACACGTCCCGCTCGATGCAGGAGGTCGTCGATGAGGGCGTGCGGCTCGCATACCTCAATCCCGAGAACAAGTTGCGCGCGTCGGTGCTGGCCGACCCGGCGTTCACGCGGCGCAACACCAAGGACAATACACCGTGCGTGCTCCATGTCGAAATGGTGCCCGGCAGCCGGGTGTCGGTCGACGTAGCGGCCAAGGGCGGCGGTTCGGAGAACAAGTCCAAGTTCAAGATGATGAACCCGTCCGATTCGATCGTCGACTGGGTGCTCGAGATGTTGCCGCAAATGGGCGCCGGCTGGTGCCCGCCGGGCATGCTCGGCATCGGCATCGGCGGGACGGCGGAACATTGCGTGCTGCTCGCCAAGAAGGCGCTGATGGAACAGATCGACATGGCGACGTTGAAAGAGCGCGGGCCGAAGACCGATATCGAGGCGCTACGCATCGAAATTTTCGACAAGGTCAACGCGCTCGGCATCGGCGCGCAGGGACTGGGCGGCCTATCCACCATCCTCGACGTCAAGATCATGGACGCGCCGTGCCATGCCGCGGGCAAGCCGGTGGCGATGATCCCCAATTGTGCCGCGACGCGCCACGCGCATTTCACGCTCGACGGGTCGGGCCCGGCTTTTCTCGAAGCGCCCAAGCTTGACGAATGGCCCGACGTCAATTGGACGCCGGACAAGGCGGCGATCCGCGTCGACCTCGACACGCTGACGCCGGAAGTGGTGCAGTCGTGGAAGCAGGGCGATCGCTTGTTGCTCAACGGCAAGATGCTGACCGGCCGCGATGCCGCGCACAAGCGCATCGCCGACATGCTGGCCAAGGGCGAGGAACTGCCGGTGAGCTTCAAGGGCCGGGTGATCTATTATGTCGGCCCGGTCGATCCGGTCGGCGAGGAGATTGTCGGCCCGGCGGGCCCGACCACCGCGACCCGGATGGACAAATTCATGCGCATGATGCTCGATCAGGGCCTGTTGGCGTGCGTCGGCAAGGCCGAGCGCGGCCCCGCCGCGACTGAGGCGATAAAGGACGCCAAGTCGGCCTATCTGATGGCGGTCGGCGGCGCGGCCTATCTGGTGGCGCGGGCGATCAAGGGATCGAAGGTCGTCGGGTTCGAGGATCTGGGGATGGAAGCGATCTACGAATTCGAGGTGGTCGATTTCCCGGTGACGGTCGCGGTGGATAGCGAAGGCAACAATGTCCACCAGCTGGCGCCGTTGGTGTGGCGCGAGAAGATCGCGAAAGAGAAGCTGTTGGAGCGGGTATAAGGGAAGGGTGGGGATTATTCCCCTCCACCATTCGCTTCGCGAACGGTCCCCCTCCCCACGCGCTTCGCGCGCAGGGAGGATTGGTCTAAATCCTCCCCATCGCAGATGGGGAGGGGGACCGCGCGAAGCGCGGTGGAGGGGAATGCCGGCACCTAGAAAAACGGTCGAACGGGCGAGAAAGCTTCGCCGTGAAATGACGTTGCCAGAGATCATTATGTGGCAGTGGATGCGCGGCCGGCCCGACGGATTGCGCTTCAGGCACCAACATCCAATCGGCTTGTACTCGCTCGATTTCTACTGCCCGTCGGCCAAGCTTGCCATTGAGGTCGACGGCGAAGCACATGAACGCGGCGACCAACCACAGCGGGACGCCGAACGTGACGCCTGGGTGGCTGATCAAGGAATCCGTACGCTTCGTGTTGCGGCAGCGGATGTGTTGAGCGACCTGGACTCCGTAACGCGTCTGATCGTTGCGGAGTGCGGGACATTTCCCCTCCACCAGCCTTCGGCTGGTCCCCCTCCCCATGCTGCGCATAGGGAGGATTGAATGAGCCGGAAAATCGTCCTCCACTCTCCGCTCGCCCCAATCGCACTGGCAACCAGGCTGCGCGACGTCCTGGGTGACGAGAAGGCCAAGCCCAAAAAGGGCGTGACCGGGCATGGCAGCGAGCAGGACATGATGCTGTTCGTCTATCGCCCCAACGTGCAGACCAACATGAATGTCCGACTGACTGCGACAATGCAGCCCGACGGCACCGGCACCCGGATCGAGGGAAAGATCGGGCAGGCGAGCAACGTTACCTGCTTCATGATCTTCTGGTTCGGCTTCCTGTCGATCTTCCTCGTGGTCGCCGGAATTTCCGCGATCAACGGCGCTCCGTTCGAATTCTGGGGCCCGTTCGGCGGCATTCCGTTGACGATGATGGTGTTCGGAGCCGCGCTGGTCCGCGTCGGGCGCGGCCCCAAGGGCAAGGACGAAAAGGCGATCCTCGAGTTCCTCGCGCGCACCGTTCAGGCTCGCGAGGCGTGAGTTTCCCGATCTGGCTGCCCGCGACCCTGCTCGCGGGAGCACTCCAGGCATGGCGGACTGCGGTGCAGCGGCGCATGTCGCGGACCTTGTCGGTCAATGCGGCGGGGCTGGTCCGCTATCTCTATGGCCTGCCGGTCGCGGCCGCGATGATGCTCGCCTATCAGTTTCTGATCGCGCCTGCGGCGTTCCCGGCGCTGGGGCATTGGTTCGTCCTGTTCTGTGCGGCGGGCGGGCTGGCGCAGATCATCGCGACCAACTTGCTGTTGATGGCGTTCAGCGAGCGCAACTTCGTCGTCGGTACGGCCTATTCGAAGACCGAAGCGGTTCAGAGCGCGGTCCTGTCGGTGGTGCTGCTCGGCGACCATCTGAGCGTTCTCACCTGGCTAGGGATCGGTTTCGGCGTGGTGGGCGTGATGGTGTTGTCGACAGGCGGCAAAAGGACGGGGCCGGGCGAATTGTTGCGGTCGCTCGGCCAGCCCGCGGCACGTTACGGCATTGCCTCGGGCTTCGTGTTCGCGCTGACGACGATCGCGATCCGCCGCGCGACGATGGAAGTCGCGACGGCCGATCATGTCCGCGCCGCGCTGATCGTCTTGGCGATGACGGTTGCGCTGCAGACGCTGATGCAGGGCAGCTATCTGTTCTGGCGCGAGCGTGACCAGGTGGCGAAGGTGTTCGCCGAATGGCGGACCGCGGGACAGGTGGGGCTGATGTCGTCGGTCGCCTCGGCCTGCTGGTTCACCGGCTTCGCCTCGGCGCCGGTCGCGCTGGTGCGGATCGTCGGCCAGGTGGAGGTCGCCTTCACCATGGCGTTCGCGCATTTCTATCTGGGCGAGAAGACCGCCAAAAGCGAAGTCGCGGGGTTGCTGCTGGTCGCGATCGGCGTAGTGCTCGCGCTTGCCGGCGCATGGTAGGAGACGGGCATGGCCTTCGAGATCGAGCAGATCGCCTATGTTCGCGGCGGCCGCGCGGAAGCGGTCGACGACGATTGGGATCGCGAGACCGCGGTGATCGAGCTCGAACCGCGCTTCGGGCCCGAAGCGCTGGCCGGGCTCGATGCCTTCAGCCATGCCGAGATCGCCTTCGTGTTCGATCGCGTCCCGCCGGACAGGATCGAGACCGGCGCGCGCCACCCGCGCAACCGCGCCGACTGGCCGCTAGTCGGCATCTTCGCGCAGCGCGGCAAGAACCGGCCCAACCGGATCGGCATCACCATCTGCCGGATCGAGAAGGTCGAGGGCACG
Source organism: Sphingomonas pruni NBRC 15498 (assembly GCF_001598455.1). Lineage (GTDB taxonomy): Bacteria > Pseudomonadota > Alphaproteobacteria > Sphingomonadales > Sphingomonadaceae > Sphingomonas > Sphingomonas pruni. The sequence goes on along the minus strand of NZ_BCYZ01000033.1, from coordinate 30,462 downwards.
CGGCTCCACGTTCGCGGGCTCGACGCGATCGACGGCACGCCGGTGATCGACATCAAACCGGTGCTGCGCGAATTCCTGCCGCGCGGCGATTTGCGCCAGCCCGATTGGGCGAGCGAGTTGATGGCGGGATATTGGCAGGCATGACCGCCCGCGCCCCAGGCAGTGCCGGAGTAGGTGCGCTGTGGGCGACGGTGCTGGGGTCGAGCGTCGCGATGATCGACGGGTCGGTGGTCAATGTCGCCTTGCCGGCGATGGCGAAGGCGCTCGACGCCGACGCCGCCGGCATTCAGTGGATCGTCAACGGTTACATGTTGCCGCTGTCGGCCCTGGTGTTGCTTGGCGGTGCGCTGGCCGATTCACTCGGGCGAAAGCGCGTGTTCCTGGCGGGATTGTTGCTGTTCGCGATGGCTTCGATCGGGTGCATGGCGGCGCCGACGCTCGGCTGGCTGATCGCGGCGCGCATCGCGCAAGGGATCGGCGCGGCGCTGCTGACGCCGGCGAGCCTGGCGATCCTGGGTGCCGATTTCGAGGGCGAAGCGCGCGCCAAGGCGATCGGGACTTGGGCGGCGGCGGGCGCGATCGGCGCGGCGATCGGCCCGATCGTCGGCGGCTGGCTGGTCGACGCGGCCGGCTGGCGCTGGGTGTTCGGCCTGATCGTGCCGATCGCGGTTGCCGCCGCCATCCTCGCGGTGGTCGCGGTCGAGGGTGGTCATGACCCCGAGGCGGCGAAACCCGACTGGCCGGGCGGAGCTTTCGCGACGATCGGGCTCGGCCTGCTCGTCTGGGGGCTGACGATCGCCACGTCCGGCGGGCAGGGGGCAATATATTATATCGCGGGCGGCGTAGTCGCGTCGGCGGCGTTCCTGTGGTGGGAAAGCCGATGCGGCGCGCGCGCGATGGTGCCGCTGGGCTTGTTCGCCACGCGAAGCTTCAGCGCGATTACCGTGCTGACCTTCCTGCTCTACGCGGCGCTGAGTGGGGTATTGCTGTTGCTTCCCTATTTGTTGATCTCGACCGGGTGGAGAGCGACCGCGGCGGGAGCGGCGATCCTGCCGTTGCCATTGATCATGGGCGTGGGATCGCGCGCGGCCGGAGCGCTGGCCGAGCGGATCGGCGCGCGCTGGATGCTGGCGGCGGGGCCGGTGCTGGTCGCGGCCGGGTTTGCCGCGATGCGGATCATTCCCGGCACGGCGATCGCGTTCATCCCCCATATCCTGCCGTCGATGCTGTTGATCGGCATCGGCATGACCGCGGCGGTCGCGCCGTTGACCACGGCGGTTATGGCTTCGGTCGACCGCCACCATGCCGGCGCCGCGTCGGGCGTGAACAACGCGACCGCCAGGATCGGCGGCATGGTCGCGGTCGCACTGATAGGACTGGTGCTGACGGGCGGCGGACGCGGCGTATCGATCGAGGCTTTCCATGCCGCATTGTGGCTGGCCGCGGCAGTGGCGGTGATCGCCGGCGCGGCCGGCTGGTATTCGGCCCCCGCCAAACAGCCCTAAAGCTTCCTTAACCCTAGCCGTTTAGTCGCTGGAAGCGGGGGAATTCAGGGGGCACGCGGTTGGACATCGCAGCAACGGTACGGAAGGCGGCCAAGATGTCGGGCGAGCTCGGCATCCGGACGCTCGACTTGCAAGCGGACATTACCGAACTGGCCGAGCGCGTGACCGCTCAGGCAGCGACGATCGACACGATCGGTGGCGAAGCCGTGCGGCTGGCCGACGACGGCACCGATGTCGCGCGCGCAGCCGAGGAAGCACGGCGCAGCACCGCGGCGGCGCGGCTGGTGATCGAGGATTCGACGCGCCAGCTGTCCGATGCCTCGACCAATGTCGTCGACCTGATCGACCAGGTCAGCCGCATCCACGCCAGCCTGGGCGCGTTCAACGAAGCGCTCGCCTCGGTCAGCCACGTAACGCAAGTGATCAGCGGGATCGCCAGCCAGACCAATCTGCTCGCGCTCAACGCGACGATCGAAGCGGCGCGCGCGGGTGATGCCGGGCGCGGCTTCGCGGTGGTCGCCGGCGAGGTCAAGAAACTGGCGCAGGAAACCGCCGCGGCGACGCAGACGATCGAACGCTCGATCGGCGCGCTGGCGGGCGAGGCGGCAGGCATGCTCGATCGTGTCGCGCATGGCGTCGAAACCGCCAAGACCGCTCACCAGGGCAGCAAGGATATCGAGGAACTGGTCGACCGGCTCGGCGCACTGATGCGCGATTTGTCGATGTCGAGCGAGCGCGTCAGCGACCGCATCGGATCGATGGTCGAATCGGTCGGCAACATCCGCACCGGACTGGGCGCGTTGTCGACCACGTCGGGCGCCAATGCCGACGGATTGCAGCGTCTGTCGGGCCGCGTGACCACGGTCAGCGATGATACCAACACTCTGCTCCAGCATTTCGCCGAGAGTGGGGTGGAGATGGTCGATTCGCCATATATCGCGTTCGGCCTCGATGTCGCGAAGCAGGTATCGGACGCGCTCGCTCGCGCAGTGGCCGAAGGCAGGATTTCGATGGCCGATCTGTTTCGCGACACCTACGACCAGATTCCCGGGACCAATCCGCCGCTGTTCAGCCATCCGGTCCAGCCGTTCATCATCCCCGCGGCGCGGCCGCATCAGGAACGGGCGCGGAGTTACAAGGGCTTTTTCGGGATGAGCTTCAGCGACCGTAACGGCTTCGGCGCGGTGGCGATGCCCGAGCGATCCCATGCGCAGCGACCGGGCGACGATGCCTGGAACACGGAATATGCACGCTGCGGGATGATGTTCGAATTCACCGAGACCCAGCAACAGTGCAAGATCACCGACCCGTTCTGCCTCAAGGCCTACCGACGCCAGGTCGCCGACGGCAGTGTATTGCTGCTCAAGCAGGTGATCGCCTCGATCGCCGTCAAGGGCCGCCACTGGGGCATCCTGCAATTCGCCTATGAGGATCAGGGCTGAGTTAGTCGTCTTGCTCCTCGATCGGCTGGCTTCGCCAGCTGGCATGGAGCGTCGGTACCGCATTCCACAGGATCAGGAGATACATTGCGGCGAACCCGCCCAACGCAACCATCTCGGCCGACGGGCGCGGCTGCATCCAAGCGAGTATCGGTAGGCCGACCAATCCACACACCGCGGCGAACAGGATGATAGGCAGTGCGGTCAGATAAGCTTTGGCGCGGATTTGCGCGTCCAGCTCGTCGACACGCTCGGTGAACGACATCCACGGCTTGATCGGGCCCATGAGCGGGAGCCAGCCGGACAGCACGAAGCCCGCCAGCAATATTCCATCGCCGATCAACAGGACGCGACCACCGAGCAAGGTGACCGCCATCCCCACCGTCCCGAGCACGAGGGCGAAGAGCGCCAATCCCCTCAACGGTCGCCGCCGCGGTGGCCGTCTGGCCAGGTCCGGGATACCGGTCAGTTTGGCGACGTCGTCGAGGCGCTGCATCAGCGGCTTGGTCATGCGGAGTCTCCCGCCCGGCGCAGGACTGCCGCCACGGGCTCGAAGGGTTTGAACGAAAACAGATGCTCGATCGCGACGTCGAACTCGGCGGCGATCTTCATCGCGAGCTCGAGGCTGGGTTTGTAGTCGCCGCGCTCGAGATAGCCGATCGTCTGCGGGTTGACGCCGACGGATTCGGCCAGCGCCTTGCGCGAAATGCCGCGTTCGGCACGGAACAGCGCAATCCGGTTGTAGAGCATTACGAGTCGGTCTGCATGATCATATGTTGTGTTTACACAACGAAATGTCGAGATGGTCAATAGGGCTTGTTCAGCGCGCCGCATAGGATAGAGGGCGCAGATGCGGTGGGTGAAACGTGTCGGTGCCGGGCTGCTTTGGCTGGTCGTGCTCTTGTGCCTTGCCATCGCCGTCGTCCCCGACTTCCTCGATGCGCGTTATTATCGCGGACCGGTAAGCGGCCATTTCGATGGCGAGCATTTCTTCAACCCTGACGGCAGCGACGATGCGTTGTCGCCGCGGGGCGGGATGGGCACGATGCTGCGCTACGTGACGGCGCGCGACAATCGCCCCGTTTGGCCTGATCGCGTAGCGGTGACCCCGACCCGGCCGCCAGTACGAGTCGACGGGGATCGGATGCTTGCGACCTGGGTCGGGCATGCGACCGTGCTGGTGCAGACTCAGGGACTCAACATCCTGACCGATCCGGTGTGGAGCACAAATGCCGGGCCGTTCGGGATCGGGCCGACCCGCGTCGCCGAGCCGGGCATCCGGTTCGCGGATCTGCCCAGGATCGATCTCGTGTTGGTCAGCCACGATCATTACGATCACATGGACCTCGCGACGCTCAAGAAGCTGTGGGAACGCGACCGTCCGCTGATCGTCACCAGCCTGGGCAATGACAGCGTGATCGGCCAGGCGGGCGTGCCCGCGCGTGCGCTCGATTGGGGCGGCGAGGTCGTGGTGCGGTCCGGTGTGAGCGTCATCGTCAATCGCAGCCATCATTGGGACAGCCGCTGGTTCGCCGACCGCAATCGCGCGCTCTGGTCGGGGTTCGTCGTGCGGCTGCCAGGGGGCAATCTATTCTTCGCCGGCGATACCGGCGCGGGCGATCTCAAATGGGCGGACCAGGCGGCGTCCTACGGTCCGATCCGGCTCGCGCTCATTCCGATCGGGGCATTCCGCTTCACCGCCGGTCAGATGGCGGCGGGCAGCCACGTCGGTCCGATCGATGCCGTCGAGGTCTATCGTCGTCTGGGCGCGGCGCAGGCGATCGCGATTCATTGGGGGACGTTTCGCCTGTCCTATGAAGGCTGGGACACGCCGCCGCGCCTGCTGGCGGCGGCAGAGGCATGCACCGGGCAACGCGGCTTCTCCGCGGTGCGGATCGGCCGGACGATGGAGGTGCCGGCCTTTGCGCCCCAGTCCGCGCGGCCGACAATGACGCGCGGCGACCTGTTGCGCTGCCTCGATACGCCGGCGGTTTCGGCGCTGCGCTAATGTACCGCAAATGGATCGTGTGACCGCTTGGGGTCGGTCGCGCCCGATGCTATGAGCCGCCGCGGAGGGGGTGTCGCAATGTCCCAAACAATGGCGCAACGACGCCGCTACGAGACGTCGCTCGATCGGATTGGGCTCGCGATCGGCGCTGGTGGGCTGATGGGCGGCGCGATCACGGTCCTGCTGATGCTGTTCGGCGGCACCTTCACGATCGGCACGCTGGCCATGGCTTTGATCATCGGGTCGGTGCTGACCGCGCTTGCCATCACCGCGCTTGCCGCTTTCCCCTGGATGCTGCTCCACGCCGCGGGACGGCGCGGACCGGTCAGCGCGGCGTTGCTCGGGGCGGCGATCGGCTTCGTCGTGTTTCTCGGCGGACAGACCTGGATCTACGGCTTGGTCGAAATGCCCGCGATGGATGCGCGCACCTTGCTGTTCCGCTGGGCGAGCGGCATCGCTACCGCGTTGGTCATGGGCATGATGTCGGCCGGCATCGCCGTGGTGATGTGGCGCATAGCGTACCGGCGGGCGGATTAGCGTTCCCGAGCGGGGCGTGGCCGTGGCGACGCGGAAGAGCGCGCCGCCACGGGTGATGCAATCGGATCAGCTGCATTCTCCGATGCGGCGGGAGACGGTATGCGTCTTGGTCGTTGAACTGACCGGCCCGGCGCTGATCGCCGCTTCGGTATCATAGGTGACTTCGGTCGGGCTGTACGACCCCGTCGTGTTCATGGTCATGGTGCCGTTGGGCAGCTTGCACGACGCCTCAGATGCGATCCTGCCGCCGGTGAAGGTACTGTTCTTGATCGTGCAGTCGACCTTTGCGTTCTTGAGCATCTCACCCGGGCCCTTGGTCGCCTGTTCGGGAGTCACGCACGCCGTGATCGTTTGGGGCGCCGGTTTGGGCGGCGTCATGCCCGCCGGCATTCCCGCAGGCAGGCCGCTGGTTTTGGTTTCGAGCGTCGTGATCGTGGTCTCCCACTTGCCCGGCTGCATCCTCAGTGACGCGACAGTGGGCGGCGCGTCGCCGGTAGTGGTGACGGTGCCGGTCGCGGAATTGGTCGTGATCGTCGTCGAACTCGTTTTCTCTCCGCAAGCAGCCAGCGCGAGCGTGGCGGTAGCGGCGAGGACCAAGGGGGTGGTGCGCATTTTTTTCTCTCCATCATGGATTTCGGCGCGACCGTTCCCGCTTTGTTGCGGGTGGGCGCTAAAGTCACCATATTCGCGAACTATGGCAATCCAGATTCGCACCAGCCTGGCTGAACCGGAAACCGGTCAGTCCTTCGTCCCCCACCGCCCAGAACGGCCGGAGAAGGTCGAGGGCGGCAAGGCGTTCAAGCTGGTCAGCGACTATGAACCGTCGGGCGATCAGCCGAGTGCGATCAAGGAACTGACCGAAGCGGCGCTGGCGGGCGAGCGTGACCAGGTGCTGCTCGGCGTGACGGGGTCGGGCAAGACCTTCACCATGGCCAAGGTGATCGAGACGTTGCAGCGCCCCGCGCTGATCCTCGCGCCCAACAAGATCCTCGCCGCCCAGCTCTATGGCGAGTTCAAGAGCTTCTTTCCCGATAATGCGGTCGAATATTTCGTCAGCTATTACGACTATTACCAGCCCGAGGCGTACGTGCCGCGGTCCGATACCTATATCGAGAAAGAAAGCTCGGTTAACGAGTCGATCGACCGCATGCGCCACTCGGCGACGCGGTCGCTGCTCGAACGCGACGATGTGATCATCGTCGCCTCGGTCAGCTGCCTCTACGGTATCGGCTCGGTCGAGACCTATTCGGCAATGATCTTCGACCTCAAGAAGGGTCAGACCGTCGACCAGCGCGAGATCGTGCGCAAGCTCGTCGCGCTCCAATACAAGCGTAACGACGCGGCGTTCCAGCGCGGCAATTTCCGGGTGAAGGGCGACACGCTGGAAATTTTCCCGTCGCACTATGAGGATACCGCCTGGCGTGTGTCGTTCTTCGGCGACGACATCGAGGACATTACCGAATTCGATCCGCTGACCGGCAAGAAGGTCGCCAGCCTGAACTATGTCCGCGTGTTCGCCAATTCGCACTACGTGACGCCCGGCCCGACGCTCAAACAGGCGATGGAAGCGATCAAGCACGAGCTCGCCGAGCGGCTCAAGGAATTGCAGATCGAGGGTAAGTTGCTCGAGGCGCAACGGCTCGAACAGCGTACCAACTTCGACCTGGAAATGATTGCGGCGACAGGATCTTGTGCCGGAATCGAGAATTATTCGCGCTTCCTGACCGGGCGCCTGCCGGGCGAGCCGCCGCCCACCTTGTTCGAATATCTGCCCGAAAATGCCCTGCTGTTCGTCGACGAAAGCCACCAGACGATCGGGCAGATCAACGGCATGGCGCGCGGCGACCATCGCCGGAAGATCACGCTCGCCGAATATGGCTTTCGCCTGCCGTCGTGCATCGACAACCGGCCGCTCAGGTTCAACGAATGGGATGCGATGCGTCCGCAGACGACCTATGTCTCGGCGACGCCCGGCGGCTGGGAGATGGAGCAGACCGGCGGCGTCTTTGCCGAACAGGTCATCCGCCCGACCGGCCTGATCGACCCGCCGGTCGAGATCCGTCCGGTCGAGGAGCAGGTCCAGGACGTGATCCAGGAATGCAACAAGACCACGGCGATGGGCTATCGCACGCTGATCACCACGCTGACCAAGCGGATGGCCGAGGACCTGACCGAGTATATGCATGAAGCGGGGGTCAAGGTCCGCTACATGCATTCGGACGTCGAGACGCTGGAGAGAATCGAGTTGATCCGCGATCTTAGGCTTGGTGTCTATGATGTGCTGATAGGGATCAACCTGTTGCGCGAAGGGCTCGACATTCCCGAATGCGGATTGGTCGCGATCCTCGACGCGGACAAGGAAGGCTTCTTGCGGTCGGAGACCTCGCTGATCCAGACGATCGGCCGCGCCGCGCGCAACGTCGAGGGACGGGTGATCCTCTATGCCGATCGCATGACCGGCAGCATGGAGCGCGCGCTAAACGAGACCAACCGCCGCCGCGAGAAGCAGGAAGCCTATAATCTCGAGCACGGCATCACGCCGACCACGATCAAGCGCAACATCGGCGACATCATCGCGCATGTCGCCTCGAAGGATCAGGTCACCGTCCCGATCGACGAGGACCGTCCGCACATGGTCGGGCACAATCTGCGCGCCTATATCGAGGAGCTCGAGAAGAAGATGCGCAAGGCCGCGTCCGACCTCGAGTTCGAGGAAGCCGGGCGCCTGCGCGACGAGATCCGCGCGCTGGAAGCGGAGGAGCTGGGGCTGCCCGCGGACGACCGCGTGCTGCCGCCGGTGATGGGCCGATCGAACGAGGGCAAGCCCGGCACGCGCAAGACGCGATATGGCAAGGTGCAGAAGAAATTCGGGAGTGGAAGCCGGCGGTAAGCCCGATCGCTATCTCCTCGCTCCGTCAGCCCCGCTTGGGCGGATGACGATTCGGGGAAACTCTGCCCCGCCGTAATATTCTGCGTTTTATAGGCTTTTTAGCTCGAACTGCGCTCCGGTGTCGTTTTTATCCTATAGTTTTCCCGTTCGAATCCTCGACCTTCTCGGCAAAATGGGGGATATCGGCATGGCTACTGTCGCGGGGCGTGTTGGCGGACGGTTGAGCAACGAACGGCGGTTTTTCGCCGGCATGGCGGTGGCAATGATCGTCGCCACGTTCGTCGGATTTGCACCGTCTTATTATCTGTCGAGTGTGTTCGCGGGCCCGCGTCTGTCGATGCTGGTCCATGTTCACGGCGCGGTGTTCACTCTCTGGATGCTGCTCTACGCTCTTCAGACCGGGCTGGTCTCGGCGGGCCGCACCGACGTGCATCGCGTCATCGGACCAGTTGCGGTAGCGGTCGCCGTGGCGATGGTGCCACTGGGGATCGCCACGGCGATCATCACCAAACAGGTCACCGCTGCCGCGCATCTGCCTCCGCAGGGACCCCCGCTGATCTTTCCGCTGGGGGCGATCCTGACCTTCGCCATCCTGACCGCCTGGGCGGTCGCGATGCGCAAGCGCGCTGCCTGGCACAAGCGGCTGATGCTGCTCGGCACGCTTGCGCTGCTGACGACGCCGTTGGCGCGGGTGACGCGCATGACGCATTTGCCGCTCACGCCGGCGCTGGGCGGGATCATCCTTACAGACCTGATATTGCTGGTGCTCGTCGCCTATGACCTGCGTACGACCGGCAGGCTGCACGCCGCGACCAAATGGGGCGGGGCAGTCTTCCTGCTAACCCAGGCCATCCGCATCGTGCTCAACATGATGCCCGCTTGGCAGGCATTCGCGAAGAGCTTGACCGGATGAGCTATCCGATGGTCAGATCCTGCTTGTCCGCCCCGTAATAGCTCGCCAGCCGGTCAGCATAGGCCTGGTCGAAATCGGGCGCCGTGCCGGACCAATTGGGGCCGCCCTCCAGCGTCTTGGGCTCGACGCTCGCGACATAGGCGTCGGCGGCGAGGTCATAAGCGAGCAACTGGATCGGCACCGCGTAGAAATGTTTGCCGACGCCCAGGAAGCCGCCCAAGCTCAGCACCGCATACATCGCGCGGCCCGATCTTTTGTGCACCATGAACGCGTGGAGCGTGCCGATCGTCTTGCCGCCGTCGCGGCCCCTAACTTTCATCGTCGTGTCCAGGGTCGCCGCCACCAGGGGCTGGATGCTCGTTTCGGCCACTTTTGCCCTTTCACGGTTAAATGCGAAACGATCGTAGCGCGGCGTACGTCGCCGATCCACGCCCGAATGGCGCTTTGGGGTTGAGGCGCGTAGCGCTGGCGGCCATGGTCGGTCGATGCGCTACAAGTTCGCCGCCATTGCAACGTCCGTCGCCCTCTTGCTCGCCGGCTGCGTCCCGCCGCCCGCGCCTCCGCCGGTCGCGCGGCCCGCTCCGCCACCCGTCGTGCGGCCGAGCCCGCCGCCGGTCGTCACGCCGCCACTCGCGTCCGACTGGAATCAATGGCCGTTCACGCCGGGCGACTGGGCCTATCGCAAGGACGGCGTGGGTTCGATCGCCCTGTTCGGGCCGGTTGGCGCCAATGCGCTGCTCACCCTGCGCTGCGATCGCACGCGCGGATCGCTGTATCTGTCGGTACAGGGGGCCGGCGACGCCGCGACTATCCGTACGACGACGTTGACGCGATCGATCCCGCTGCGCGCGACGGGCGGCGATGCCGGTTATGTCGCGAGCCAGCTCGCGCCGAGCGATGCGATGCTCGATGCGATGGCGTTCAGTCGCGGGCGGTTCGTGATCGACCGCTCCGGCGCGGCGCCTCTGGTGGTGCCGCCTTATGCCGAAATCGGCCGCGTGATCGAGGATTGCCGAGGATAAGATCGCCGTCTCGCGCGTTGTGCCTTTGTTGTCGCATCGCCGTTGCGGAAAACCGGTTCCCACTTTTCCGCGCGATGCTCCGATCGCGAGGAGACGACACATGATCCGCAAGCTCAAATCCGGCGAATACCGGCTCTATTCGCGCAAGGTCGACCCCAAGACGCATAAGCGCCGCAACCTCGGCACGTTCGACACGCGCGAAGGTGCCGAGAAGCACGAACGCGAAGTGCAATATTTCAAGCGGCATTGAGCGATGGCGGCCGCACATAAATGGTCGCAGGACGTGACCGAGCATTCGGACGCGCTCGACCTCGAAAAGGATGTCTTCACGCGCGACGATCCGAAATCGATCGCGCTCTCGCTGAAGCGCTCCGCCGAGCACAGCCACCGTCGCAAAGGCACGCCGTTCCAGTCGGCAATGTCGATGCTGACCTTCTATATCAATCGCGCGGGCAAGGATCTGTCGCCGAAACAGAAAAAGGTGCTGGAAAAGGCAAAAGAAGAGCTGCGCGCCGCATTCGGGCGCTGACAAGCAACAGGCGAAAGAGAATCGTCGATTTTACCGAACATTACAAGACTTGAATTGCGATCCAGGACGATTCACATTGAGCTCGTGGCCAGTTCTGGTCACGGTGTTTCAACAAGCGAAAGGAGGTGATCCGATGTCTCATGGTTCAGCAGTGGGGTCGGTTCAGTTCGTTCGGGGGACGCGCCGCTAAGTCCGCCGATCCTTTGCGGGGGGTATCCTCCCTCAATCAACGCTTAGGATCACAGGAATAGCGGTCCGCATGGTCCTCCGGGCTGGAGCTTCCGGCCGCTGACCATGTTAGGAGGTTGCCGGGGATGGGAGTCCCCGGCAGCCTCTTTTCATTTTTGCATTCCGCGCGCCTGGGTCAGGCGATCTCGTACGCTTCCGCGTCGAAGCGTTTCATCATCCGCGCGAATTCGGCGGTGTTGCCGGCCCAGTTGTTGGGCATCACTCCGTTGTCGGTCTTGTACCAGCTGCCGCACCCGGCGGCCCAGGAGGTTGTCGCCAGCCGCGCCTGCAATGTCCGGTTATAGGCCTGTTGCGCTTCGGGCCTGATCGCGATCCTGCGGGCTTCTCCGCGCGCCACTTTGAGGATCGCGGGCAGCGCATATTCCATTTGCCGCTCGACCATGAAGATGATCGAATTGTGCCCGAGATTGGTGTTGGGGCCATAGAGCAGGAACAGGTTCGGAAAGCCGGCGACGGTGGTGCCGCGATAGGCACGGGCGCCATTCGCCCAAGCCTGTGCCAGGCTTCCGGCCGGTCCGTTGATCGCGATCGGGGCGACGAAGCCGTGCGTTTCGAACCCGGTCGCCCAGATTATCGTGTCGAGCTCGGCCAGCGCGCCGTCGGCAAGCCGCACGCCGCCCGGTTCGATCCGGTCGATCGCGCGCGTTTCGAGCGTGACATTGTCGCTCGCGAGCGCCGGATAGTAATCGTCGGACACGAGCGTCCGCTTGCAGCCGATCGGGAAATCGGGAGTCAGCGCCTGGCGCAATGCCGGGTCGGCTATGGTTGCTGCGAGATAGTCGAGCGCCATCTTCTCCATCTCACGCGCCTTGACGCCACCCGGCTCGGCGATTGCCGGATGCGTCGCTTCCAGCCGCCTCCAGATCAGCGCGCGGAACGCCTTTCTCAGCAGCGGCACGCTCGCGAACAGCCGCTTCATCGCCGGAGAGATCGGCGCATCCATGCGCGGGATGATCCAATGCGGCGACCGCTGGAACACGGTGAGATGTCCGGCTTCCCGCGCGACTTCGGGCACAACCTGGATCGCGCTGGCGCCGGTGCCGATCACGCCCACGCGCTTGCCGGCGATCGGAGCATCGGCGTGCCAGCGCGCGGTGTGGATCTGCGCACCGGCAAAGCTTTCACGGCCGGGCAGATCGGGCGTGCGCGGCCGATTGAGCTGGCCGGTCGCCACGATCAACGCAGGTGCGCGCCAGCGATTGCCGTCGGCCGAAGTGACTGTCCAGCGGGTGCTTGCCTCGTCCCAATCGGCGCTCGCCACCTCGACGCCGAGGCATAGGTGCGGCCGGAGGCGGAATCGGTTCGCCTGGTCGCGGAAATATTCGAGGATCTCTGGCTGCCGCGCGAACAGCCGCGACCAGTGCGGATTGCCTGCGAAACTGTAGCTATAGAGATGGCTCGGAACGTCGCAGCCGGATCCCGGATAGCAATTGTCGAGCCAGGTCCCGCCGACCTCCAGGCTCTTTTCGAGCACGACGAAATCGACCCCGGCCTGCTTCATGCGGATCGCTGCGAGCAGGCCCGACATGCCGGCACCGATGATGATCACCTGGGTTTCGAGCGGAACAGTCATGTCGATACCATAACGTTCGCATCGCGCTTGTCGAAGGGAAGGAGTTGGACGATGAAGGCGGGCCATAAAATGGGGACCGCTATGCGCCGCTTCGCCGCTCTGATCCTGCTCGCCACACCCTTGCCCGCCATCGCGCAGAATGCGTCCGCGCAGAATTCCGTTACCGAGGTCTCGATCGACCAATTGCGATCGCGGATGGACAAGGGGCAGGACAGCAGTGTCGACATCACGCGCGCCTATCTCGATCGCATCGCTGCCATGGACCGCAAGGGACCGACGTTGCGCGCGGTCATCGCGGTCAATCCCGATGCGGTCGCCCAGGCCAAAGCGAGCGACGCTCGGCGCAAGGCCAAGAAGCTGCTGGGTCCGCTCGACGGCATTCCGATCCTGATCAAGGACAATATCGAAACCAGGGACCCGCTCCCGACCACCGCGGGCAGCCTGGCGCTCAAGGACAATCTCACCCATCGCGACGCGCCCGTCGTTGCGTTGCTGCGCGCGCAGGGCGCGGTCATCCTGGGCAAGACCAACCTCAGCGAATGGGCCAATATCCGCTCGACCAAGGCGATGAGCGGATGGAGCGCGATCGGTGGGCTGGTGCGCAATCCCTACGGGCTCGATCGCACTTCTTGCGGTTCGTCGAGTGGGACCGGGGCTGCGGTAGCGGCGAGTTTCGCGGCGGCGGGACTGGGGACGGAAACCGACGGGTCGGTGGTCTGTCCCTCATCGATCAACGGCCTAGTCGGGCTCAAGCCTACGTTAGGGCTGGTCAGCCGCACTTATGTCGTACCGATCAGCCATAGCCAGGATACACCGGGACCGATGGCGCGCAGCGTTCGCGACGTCGCGACCCTGTTCTCGGCGATGGTCGGCAGCGACCCGGGCGACGCGGCGACCAGGGATGCGGGCAAATACCGCAAGGACTTCACGGCGGGTTTGGCTGGCGCGTCGCTCAAAGGCGTCCGCATCGCGGTCTATCGCCCCGATATGTCGCCGCTGATCGCCACGCGCTTCGACCAGGCGCTGGCCGTGCTCAGGGCGCAGGGCGCGGTGCTCGTCGACGTCCAGCGGCCCAAGACCGACGGCATGGGCGACGCCGAATTCGACGTGCTCAAGTTCGAGCTGAAGACCGATCTCGACAAATATCTCGCCTCGACGCCGCCCAGCGTGAAGACGCGCACGATCGACGATGTGATCGCGTTCGACACTGCCAATGCCGATGCCGAAATGCCCTATTTCGCGCAGGAGATTTTCGACATGGCGGCCAAGTCGAAAGGCACTGGCGAGGCGAGCTATCAGGCGCAGCGCGACAAGTCGCTGAGCCTGGCCAAAGGCGCGATCGACGGCATGCTCAAACAGGCCGATGCGACGATCCTGGTTCAGCCGACTTACGGTCCGGCCTGGCTGAGCGACCCGATCTATGGCGATCAATATAACGGCCCGAGCTCGTCCGAGCTGCCCGCGATTTCTGGCTATCCCAATCTGACCGTGCCGATGGGGCTAGTGCGTGGCTTGCCGACCGGCCTGTCGTTCATCGGCCCGGCCTATAGCGACGGCAAACTCCTCGAGGCCGGCTATGTCTATGAGCAAGCGTCGAAGGCGCGGGTCGCGCCCACCTACGCGCCGACGGCCGATGCGGGCGCCGGAGTGGAGGGTAAGCCTTAGGGAGTACGGACCCTAGCCCTGCCGCTCTTCGAGCAACTCCTCGCGCACCTTGACCGCCAGCAGCGAGGTGCGGACCTCGACGATGAAGCTGACCAGCGCCGCGATCAACAGCAGCATCGCCGTGGTGAAGGTGAGTGCTACGATCGTCGCGATGTGCAGCCCGATCAGGTCGCCGACGAATAATTGGGCGACCACCAGGCATGTCATCACCGCGCTCGACACCGCCAGGAACAGCCCGAAATTGATCACCCGGATGCGGCGGTCGAGGATGCGCAGTTCCGCAACGAAACGATCGCGGTCGGGGCCGCTGGACAAGGGATGGAGCTTCTCCAGGTCGCGTACGCGGTCGACCACGCGCGCCATCCGGCCGACCAGCACGTTGAGCAAGGCGCCGATACCGGTGAGCATGAACACCGGCGACAGCGAGAGCTGGATGGTCTGGGCGATCGTCGAGACGGTATTGGGCTGCATCGCCGGACATCATGGCGGCCCTTCGGCGTTTATGAAAGCGGAAGGAGACGGACCATGCTCAACTACACGGTCGATGAAGCGACGGGCGTGATCGATCTAATCGTCGATGGCGCGATCACGCGGGCCGATTACGAAGCGCTCATCCCTGTGCTGGACGCGCAGATCGCCAAATACGGCAAGCTGCGCGTCGTCGAGACGGTGCGTGAGCTGGGGCCGATCGATCCGTCTTTGTGGTGGGAGGATCTGAAATGGGTCATCCAGCACCGCAAGGCGATCGGGCGCGCCGCGGTGGTGACCGACCACGGCTGGATCGGGCCGATCACGCGCGCGGCCGCCGCCCTGTTTTCCGGAGAAATGCGCGTGTTTCCGGAAAGCCAGGGCGAGGCCGCGCGCACCTGGGTTCGCGAGGGCTAATCGCCGTATCAAAACGGCTTGGTAACAGCTGGCCGGTATAGCCGGCGATCATGACCAAGCCGATGTTGCTCAGCGAGTTCAAGCGCCTTCCTCCGACGATGCGCGCCACCGCGTTCGACGGACTGTCGGCGCTGATCGACGTGGTGGCGGAGGCAGCGGACGAGAGGTATCGGTTCCTCCGCTATCAATGGTTCGCCGCTGCGATCGCCGCTTATGGCGGCCGAGCGCGGACGCTGATCGTCGAGCGCGACGGCTATCCGGTCATCGCCCTACCGCTCGCGGGATTCGGACCCGAAGCGGCGAGGCTCGCTGCGATCCCGGGCTGCTATTGGCCCTTTCGCGGCTTTCCAGCCTGCGCCGACGCCTCGGACGAAGCGTTCGGCATCCTGGTCGATCGGCTGGGACAAGAGGTCAACGGGCTGCGCGTCGGGCCATCCTATGACGGCGACCCGGCAGTGGTCGGCCTGATCGCGGCGGCCAGGCGCCGGCACTGGATGGTGCTCGATCGCTTCGTCGCCGATTCTTATCTGCTCGACATGGTCGCCGCGCAAAGCCACGGCTCATGGCCGCGCGCGTCGACACTCAAGAAGAACCGCTTCCACGAAAAGCATCTGGCCGAGCACGGCGCGCTCGACTGGCGCTTCCTGAGCGGCAGCGATCTCGCGGCGGGCGGCTTCGATCAGCTCGCGGCGATCGAGCAGAAGAGCTGGATCGCTGCGCGCACCGACGGCAGCGATGCCAAGTTCACGCGCAAGGGCCATGGCGCGTTCTGGCGCCAGGCCACTGCCGATCCGGTGATCGCCGAGATGATGTCGGCCGCGTTGTTGACGGTCGATGGAGCTCCCGCCGCCTTTTCGTTCGACCTCGACCTGGGCTCGTTCAAATATGCCATCGCCAACAGCTATGACCCGGCCTTTGCCAAGCATTCGCCAGGCAGGCTGCTTTACTATCGCAATCTCGTCCGGGCGCTCGAGAAGGGGATGACAAAGGTCGATTGGGGCGCAGGCGATAGCGGCTATAAAAGCGCGATCGGCGCCGAACCTGGGCCGGCGATCCGCGATTGGCTGCTCCTGCGCCCCGGCACGCCATCGATGCTCGGCCGCGTGCTGAAGGGGATGTGGCGGCGGAGCGGGCAGGCGCCGGACCAGCCGTCCGGGCCTGCTGATGCCCGAAGCTAGTTGCTCTCGTCGTCCCGCGCCGAAAGGCCGAGCGAGAATCCCTTTGCCTCCGCGGCATCGAGTGCGGCGCGGACGGCCTCGGTAATCGCCTTGCGCGTGACGCCGGACCCGGCGTGCAGCTTCACGGTCAGGGTATTCTTGTTGGCGTTCGCGCTCATCGCCAGCCGGCCGGTCGGGCCGCGCAGTTCGGCAGGGTGTTCGGATGCGGGGGTCGACGCCTCGTTCAACTGGCGCAGCACTTCCGCAGCCGGGTATGGAGAAAGGCCATCCGCGCGCCGCGCCATCTGTGCGCGGGCGATCTGGATCGCGGTCGCCATGATCACCGGCCCGGCGGGTCCGTCGAGCTTCTGCGCCAGAGTATAGGCCGGCTTGAGGTGAAGATCGCTCGGCGACCCGAATGCCGCGAGCAGTTGATCGGGCAGCGCCGAAACCCGGATCATCTTGGACAGCCAGGACTTTGACAGCGCCAGCCGCTCTGCCATCCGCGTCAAATGGCCGTCATAATGGTCGTGCAGCGCTGCCGCGTAATTACGCGCGCGTTCGATGTCGGAGACGTCCTTGCGCGCCCGGTTCTCCAGGTCGGCAAGGCGAAAGGCGGCCTCGTCGTCGAGGATTTCGACCTGGATGAGGAAGCGCAGCGACGGCATGCTGGTCGCGCGCAGATGCGACACCGCGTAATGGCGCCGCGTGCCGGCAATCACCTCATATTCGTACAACGCGTCGTCGAATACCGGGCGGACGATCGCGGCGACCTTCTGCATCCCCTCGGTCGCGATCGACTGGATCAGGTCACGGCAATTGTCGGGATCCAGGTCTTCGTAGATGCGGGCATTGCCCGGCCAGATGCGCACGCGCGCCGGATCGACCAGGAATTGCATCGCTTCATACGCCCATTCGTCGCGGCGGCGCGGGTCGGCGGGCGGCGGCACCTCCGCCGATTGATCGCGCGCCGGTTCAGCGGTGGCGGCGGGAGAAATAGACGCCTTCCCCTCCGCATCGGCGCGCGCGCGGTTGAACAGGCTGGCAAAGCTGGGCTTGTCGCGACGCTCGGTCATTGCCGGCCACGATAGTCCGGGTTTGACGTTGCCGCCAGCGTTCCAGACGGTCCGCGACCGTCAGGCAAAGAAAATCGTCGGATATCCGATTTCACCCATCGGCGCGGACAAGGACCAGAGGGAAAATCCAATACCGCGACTGCGTCAGCCGAGGGGTCCGTGCCACCGCCATAGTCGGGGCAATTAGGTCCATTTTGAGCGTAATATGTTCTTTTTGTGTAGCTTTTTCATAAGGAATTCTGCGTACCAGAGGCGGCATGTCCAGCTTCGGCGGCCGAACCAGGCTCGACGGGATCGAGCAGATGCGCGGTTTGGCCGCACTAGGAGTGGTCGTCGCGCATGTCGTAGATTCTGTCACAAAGCTGGGTGCGCGGGTCGATGGCCTCTTCCTGCCCTCGGTTCCCGCAGCCAACGATTTCGGCGCCTGTGGGGTCGACCTGTTTTTCGTCATCAGCGGGTTTGTGATGACCTACTCCATTTCGCAGGGTCCTCCGATCTCTGCAACGCGGTTCGCGTGGAATCGCTTCAAGCGCATCGTTCCCGCTTTTTGGATGGCAAGTATCGGCTACGCCCTACTTCTTCTGTCGTATGGCGAGCCCATCGATCCGCGAACCTTCCTCACGACCGCGTCGATCGTGCCGCTGGCGGACCAAGGCGAATATGTCTTTCCGACGCTCTATGTCGGTTGGACGCTCGCCTTTGAACTGTGTTTTTATTTGTTGGTGGCGATCGTTGTGGCCACGGGCCGCAGATCCGTCAGCCTTGGTATTCTGTCATTGGTCGCTGCGACGGCCCTTTTGGGGATAATGTGGCGCCCTTCGGCCATAACGGTCCGCTTTCTCGTTAATCCAATCTATCTCGAATTCGCATGCGGTATCGTCGGGTATCTGCTTTTCGTCCGCGGCTTCCATGGCGTCCGTGCGAGGTGCGCGCTTATCTGCCTCGTGGCTTGTTTTCTGGCGGCGATCACCATGCTGCCTATTGATCTCGGCGTTTCCCTACATCCGGTCGCGATCATCGGCGGCGATGCCAGCCTGAAGCGCGCGCTGATGTTCGGCCCGGCCTTTACATTGCTTCTGCTCGGCTCGATCGAGCCGGCCCGGCGAGCCGGCAGGATCGGACGGTTCCTGCTCATCATTGGCCGAGCGTCCTATTCGGTCTACCTTACGCACGCATTCGTAATGTTGGGCGCGGAGCACGCCTGGTTCGGGGCGTGGCGACCCAATGTTTACTGGGTCGTGGCGGTACTCGTGATGAGTTCGACCACACTCGGGGTGGTGGTTCACCGCTATGTGGAGCGCCCTCTACTCGACCTGCTCGGTCGCTCGCGCAGCGTCGATCGCCGCGGGATCGCTATGGCGTCGCGAAGCGGGGATCCGTCACAGGTCGCCGCACGATCTTCGGTAACTGTCGGCGACCAATCGTTGCCATCGCATCGATGCTCCATTTAGACCGGGTCGCACTACAACTTGGTATAAGTGAAATACCACACCTCGTGTCCCTGGCGCCGCGCCTTGCGCTCGTAACGCGTTTCGGGCCAGTCGTCGGGGCGGGTGAGGAAATCGTGTGGCGTCCGCGCGGTCCACTCGAAGTCGCGGCGGCGGTTCATTACCATCATCGACCAGCGGCAATAGGTCGGATCGTCGGTGCCGAGACGAAATTCATGACCGGGCTTGAGCTTGGCGGCGATCAGGTCGAGCGGCCCGTCGTTGACCATGCGGCGCTTGGCATGCCGCGCCTTGGGCCAGGGATCGGGGTGGAGCAAATAGACGCGGTCGAGGCTGGCATCGGGTAGCCGCTCAAGCACGTCGAGCGCGTCGCCCATGTGCAGGCGGACATTCTCCAATCCCCGATCGCGAATATGGCCGAGTGCGCCGACCACGCCATTGAGGAATGGCTCGCAGCCGATAAAGCCGTGATCGGGCCTTGCCGCGGCCTGACCGGCGAGATGCTCGCCGGCACCGAAGCCGATCTCGAGCTCGAGGGGGCGATCACGGCCGAACAAGGTCCGCGCATCGAGCGGACCGGTTGCCGGCACTTCTACGGCGGGCAGCAATTCCTCGACCAAGGCCGACTGGCCTTGGCGCAATTTATGTCCCTGGCGCCGGCCGTACAGGCGCCGGATAGTCGTCGGATCGTTCATCGTGCGACCGCCTAGAGCGAGATGCGCCGAAAGCCAATCGCCTGCGATCCTACCCTATTTGTCCTTCAACCCTCCGGCCTCGATAGTAATGTTCTTGCCGCCCCGCGCCGCCGACGACACCGGGCGGTTCTTCATCACCGCGTCGATCGCGACGTCGGGCGTGGGCAGCTTGTCGAACGACGGATAGACCAAGGTCTGGTCGAGCAGGCCGAGGCTCAGCTGATAGCCTGGATTGTTCGAATCGAGCGTAAGGCCGGGAAACACGTTGATGACGCGGCCCGCGTCGCCCATCGCAATCGTGTACCCCGTGTCGTTGCCGACCGCGCGATAGACGCCATATTCCTGCTTCGCCGCTCCCTCGCGGCACCAAGTGACGGGGACTGCCTTCGCTTTCTCCTCGTCGGTCGGCTTGATTGTCGCGAGCGTCGCGCCGAGCAACGCGTCCATCATGCTGGGTGGTTTGAGCTTCGCTCGCTTCGGATAAGTCAGCGGCGTCGCGCAGGCGGCAATGGGAACGGCGGCGCCGGCGTCGGTAACTCCGCCTGGCCAACCGAGCGTCCGGATCAGCTCGTCCAGCTTGGCATCCAGCGTCGTTGCGTCGAATTCCTGCGAGCTGATTCGCACCGCTACCAGCCACTCGCCTACCGGCATGATCGCTAGCCCAGTCGACTTATATTCTCCCTTGCCCGGCAGGTAGATACGACGAAGCGCCGAGGTCGCCTTGCTGCCGGGCGGCGCGAATGCCGCCGTAGGCGTCGCGGGCGTCGCGTTACCGTAGACGTCGCGCATCAATATCTGCGTTTCGGAGCGGTCGAACCAAATCGGGACGCTCGCGAGCGCGGGGCGGAAGACGTAGAGCGTGACTATCGTCGCCTGGCGCTCGCCATAACTCGCGAAGACGTCGATCTCGCTGCTGCTGTTGTCGCCGATCGAGTCGCGGGCGATTCCGAGCACGCTCGACGGGAGCGTGATGCCGGTCTGGGCGTGTTTCCAAGAGGCATCGGCGGGCGCTTCGATCTGCCTCTTGGTCTGTGCCTGGGCAGGGAGGACCACCGCCGCCGCCATGAGGCCCGCGACGACCAAAGATCCGATCCGCATCGTAATTCCCCCACTTTCCCGTGGAGGAGACTGCCAATATTGTCGCAAGGCCGCCAGCAAAAAGGGCCGGGGATCGCTCCCCGGCCCTTCGTCATTTCATCCGATCTCGATGGATCAGGCCAAGGCGGCCTTGAGGTCCTCGACCAAGTCGGTGCGCTCCCAAGGGAAGAAGTCGCCTTCGGGCTTGCGGCCGAAGTGACCATAAGCCGCGGTGGGGGCGTAGATCGGCTTGTTGAGGCCGAGATGCGTGCGGATGCCGCGCGGGGTCAGGCCGCCCAGCTTCTCGATCTTGCCGATCGCCGCTTCCAGCTTGTCGTCCTCGACCGTGCCGGTGCCGTGCGTATCGACATAGAGCGACAGTGGCTTCGACACGCCGATCGCATAGGCCAGCTGGATCGTTACGCGCTGGGCGAGACCGGCCGCGACGATGTTCTTTGCCAGATAGCGGGTGATATAGGCCGCCGAACGGTCGACCTTGGTCGGGTCCTTGCCGCTGAACGCGCCACCGCCGTGCGGCGACGCGCCGCCATAGGTGTCGACGATGATCTTGCGGCCGGTCAGGCCGGCGTCGCCATCGGGGCCGCCGATCTCGAAGCTGCCGGTCGGGTTGATGTGATAGACGGTCTCGTCGCTGAGCAGGCCCGAGGGGATCACGTCGGCGACGACCTGCTTCACATAAGCGTGAAGCTCGGCTTCCTTCTCGCCCTCGTCATAGCCCTTGCCATGCTGGGTCGAGACGACGATCGCGGTGGCCGCGACCGGCTTGCTGCCCTCATAGCGCAGGGTGACCTGGCTCTTGGCGTCAGGCTCCAGGAACGGCGCCTTGCCGGAGTGGCGGTCGGCGGCCATCTGCTCGAGGATCTTGTGGCTGTAATACAGCGTCGCCGGCATCAGGTCGGGCGTGTCGTTGGCGGCATAACCGAACATGATGCCCTGGTCGCCGGCGCCTTCGTCCTTGTTTCCGCTGGCGTCCACGCCCTGCGCGATATGCGCCGACTGCGGGTGCAGATTGTTCTCGAAGCGGAAGGTTTCCCAGTGGAAGCCGTCCTGCTCGTAGCCGATCCGTTTCACGGTATCGCGCACCGCTTTCTCGACTTCGTCGCGGACGCCGGGCGCCCAATTGCCGGCCTCGTCCATGATGCCCTTGCCGCGGATTTCACCGGCCAGCACGACGAGCTGCGTGGTGGTCAGCGTCTCGCAGGCGATGCGCGCTTCGGGATCTTTCGACAGGAACAGGTCGACGATGGCGTCGGAAATCTGGTCCGCGACCTTGTCGGGATGGCCTTCGGAGACCGATTCGGACGTGAAGAGATAATTGGAACGCATTGAGTTTCCTCTGGGGTCTGGCGGAAAGCCGGGCCGTTGCCATGCCCATATAAAGCTTTCCTTATATGAGGCTGCGGGTCCTAGCGAGCGAGCCGCCGAATGGCAATCGCGCAAATCAGCAGAATCGCCGAGACGATCAGCGCCATCCAATTGCCGAGGCGCGAGAACAGCGTGGGGGCGCCCCGCATTACCGGCCCCTCTATCGCGCCGGCGCGTCCCATCGGGATGCTCTGGCGAATGTCGCCGTCGGGGTCGATGATCGCCGAGATGCCGGTCGGCGTCGCACGCACGATCGACAGGCCTTCCTCGATCGCGCGCAAGCGCGCCTGGGCGAGATGCGCGGGCGGGCCCAGCGTGCCGAACCAGGCATCGTTCGAGGGGTTGAAGATGAAGTCGGGGCGATGGGCCGGGTCGACGACCTGGCCGGAGAAGATCACTTCATAGCAGATCAGCATGCCGATCTTGCCGAAGCCGGGGATGACCATGGTGCGAGGGCCGGGACCGGGAATGAAATCCACGTCGCCGGGAACGAGACGCGACAAGCCGATCGCTTCCAGGACCGGGCGCATCGGCAGATATTCGCCATAGGGGACCAGATGCGCCTTGTCGTAGCGGCCGTGGAGTTGGGCATCGGGGCCGATCACCGCGATCGAATTGGTCGCGGCGATCATATTCTCGGTGCGCTTGTCGAAATACATGCCCTGCGTGCCGGTCAGGATCGCGTCATGGTCGCCGAGCAGCGAGGCCATCCGGATCCGCGCGGTCTGCGCGCTGCCCAGCATGTCATAGACGTAGCGCGGATAGCCGTCTTCGACCGGAAAGCGGATCGCGCCTTCGGGCCACAGGATCAGGCGCGGATGGTCGGGATCGGGTCTTCCGGACAGACGGGCGAGCGCCTGGAAATTAGCCTCGGCATAGTCCGCGGTCGGCTTCGCTTCTTCGGCCAGATTGGGCTGAACGATCCGAACATAAGTGGACCCGACACGGGGTTGATGGTGATGGGCGAGGGGCGCCAGCGCTATCGCCGCCAGTATCGCTATTGCAGGATAGCGGTGGCGACCCCCGATGGCGATCAACAGGCAGCCGCTCGTCAGCACGACGAGGCCCGACAAGGCATAGGTGCCGATCGACGCCGCAAGCATGGCGAGCGGAGTGGGGACCAGGCTCGCTGCGAGCGGGTCCCAAGGATAGCCCGTAAACAGGGTGCCGCGCAGATATTCGGTGGCGATCCATCCTGCCGCTGCGACCAGGACGAACGGCAGGTCGATACGCGGTGCCGGATCGCCTTTGGCGGCCGGACTGGCCAGCCGCCACGTCAGGCTGGCCGCCAGCATCGGAAAAATCGCGAGATAGACCGCGACCAGGATCACTGCGAAATAGCCGAGCCAGGATGGCATCGCATCCTGAAATTCGAACGGCTGCTGGATCCACAGATTGGCGACTATGAAATGGCCGAGCCCGAACAGCCAGCCGATGCCAAGCGCGGCGCGCAGCGAACCCGCTTGGTGGACCAGGAAGAGCCAGGCGGCGAAGCCGACCATGGTCAGCGGCCACCAGTCCCATGGTGCGAAACCGAGCGCGGCGATCGCGCCGAGCGCGAGCGGAAGAAGCCGACGTAACCAGATCACGATGCGAGTGCTGCCCAATCCACAATCGTCATGCCGGGCTCGTCCCGGCATCCACCGCGCAGCAAGCGCCGCGCCCGGTGCGTATGCGGAACGGTGGACCCCGGAACAAGTCCGGGGTGACGTTTGGTCCGTGGAACGGTAGCAGGACAAGATGCTCAGACCATTCCATCTCGCGTTTCCGGTCCACGATCTCGCCGCCGCGCGCGCCTTTTACGGCGGCACGCTGGGCTGTCCGGAAGGACGCAGTTCGGACAGCTGGATCGACTTCGACCTGTTCGGCCACCAGATCGTCGCGCATCTCGATCCCCAGGCGAAGGCCGTGGCGGTTTCCAACCCCGTGGACGGTCACGACGTGCCCGTGCCGCATTTCGGCGTCGTGCTGACCATGGATGCGTGGCAGTCGCTGGCCGACGGGTTGAAAGCGGCCGGGACCGTCTTCGGCATCGAGCCGCATATCCGCTTCGTTGGCCAGCCGGGCGAGCAGGCGACGATGTTCTTCTACGATCCATCGGGGAACGCGCTGGAGTTCAAGGCGTTCGCCGACGACGCGCAATTGTTCGCGACCTGATTCCCATAAGGCTACTCACAACATGAGCGATCCGATCACCGTCGATGTGCCGCACAAGCTCGGGCTGGCGGAGGCCCGGCGGCGAGTCGATGCAGGCATCGGCAAATTGGCGGGCTGGTTTCCCGGTGGTGCCGAGGTCGAGCATCATTGGACGGCCGACGTGCTCCATTTCACCGTCGCCGCAATGGGGCAGCGCGTCGCCTCCAGCCTCGACGTGCGCGATGACCGCGTGGTCGCGACGGTCGACCTGCCGCCGTTCCTGGCGCCGTTCGCCGACCGTATCCGCGCGAAGCTCGCCAAGGAAGCGCCCAAATTGCTCGAATAGCAGGTACTGCAACCGTTTCAGTCGCGCCGAAACGAACTCTAGGACGTCTGGACTTCGATCACCCCGGCACGCAGCAGCGCATCCGCGGCGCGCGAGAATTCCGTGAGCAGCGTCTCCAGCAGCGGCTCGAGCGCGCGGGACTGGATGTTGCCGATCGCTACCGTTACGCCGCCGCGAGGATCTTCGATCAACAGCCCCGCCTCGATCATCTGCGCAACATGCCGGCGCACCGTTTCCCTTGCCAGCCCGGTTGCGGCAGCGATCGCGCTGCGCGACATCGGCACGACCCATTCCCGCGGCAATATCGCGGTCCCGGTGAACTCGCGAGGCACGTTGCGTTCGCGCATCAGCTTCTGGATATTGCCGACCGATACCGTGCAATAAATCAGCACGGAGGTCGGACTTTCGCCGTCATGATTGGTGAAGGTCCTGTGCATCGACAGGAACAGATTTGTCAGGGCGAACATGGCTGTGCGCCAGTGATCGCGCATTCCTTCCGGAACCGTAGCGACGCGGTCGCCAGCAGCCATATGACTCACTCCCGCCCCCGCAGTGACCCAATTTGGGCAGTCGAGACGCAATCGTCAACGCAAGAATCGAGCAACTTGGTGTAAAGTCGTGGAATCGAGGGAAAAGATACGCGTCGAAGCGTAGACCCTTCGGTGTCGTACGGTGTGCGGGCTGCGCGGTCGGGGGGCCGGTCGCAGTCCGCCCCTTACCGACCCTTAGCGAGACGCCTTCGGAGTCGCCGCCGCGCTGGGCGACGGGGCGGGGGCGGGAACCGGCGTCGCCGAGCTCACCCGCCAAATGACGTTGCCGACATCGTCCGCCACCAGCAGCGAACCGGTGGCATCGAACGTGACCCCGACCGGACGGCCGCGCGCGTTGCCCTTGGCATCCAGGAATCCCGACAGCACGTCGATCGCTTTCGCTCCTTTGGCTGGAAAGCCATTGTCGCCGAACGGCACATAGATGACGCGATAGCCCGATACCGGCAGGCGGTTCCACGATCCGTGTTCGCCGATAAAGGCGCCATTGCCGAATTGCGCGCCAAGCCGCGCTTCATTGGCGAACGCCAGGCCTAGCGCCGCGACATGCGGGCCCAAGGCGTAATCGGGACGCTTCACATATTCCTGTAGCCCGGGATTTTGCGGTTTCACGCGATGATCGGGATAACCGCCCCAATAGAACCACGGCCAGCCGAAATTGTCGCCGGCTTCGACCGCGCTCAAATAATCGGGCGGCGTGTCTGAGCCGAGCATGTCGCGCTCATTGACCACCGTCCACAATGCCTTGGTCTTGGGTTCGAGCGCCATGCCATTGGCGTTGCGTATGCCAGCGGCGTAGATGCGGAAGGTCTTGGTGTCGGGGTAGACCTGAAGGATGTTGGCGCGGAATTTCTCTGCGTCCAGGCCGTTGTCGGCGATGTTGGTCGACGATCCGACCGCCAAATACAGCGTCTTGCCGTCCTCGGCGACGATGATGTTGCGCGCCCAATGATTGCCGCCACCGGGATATTTGATCACCGTCTCCGGCTTGGCGTCGATTCTGGTCTGGCCCAGAGTGAAGGGGTAGCGCACCAGCGCATCGGTATTGGCGACATAGAGATACGAACCGAGCAGCGCCATGCCATATGGCGAGTTGAGCCCGGTCAGGAACGGTTGCTTGACCTCGGCCACGCCGTCGCCATTCGCGTCGCGCAGCAGGGTGATGCGGTTGGCCGAGGGCACCCCGGCGCCGCCCTTGTTCAGCAGGTACGTCATCACCCAGTCGGCGATGCCGCTGCCGTGGCGAGGCGGTGAATTGGTCTCGGCGACCAGCACGTCGCCATTGGGCAAACGGTAGAGCCAGCGCGGATGGTCGAGTCCGGAGGCGAAGGCGTTCACCTTGAGCCCGACGGCCGCGGTCGGCATCTCCCCCTGTTTCCATCCCACCGCGTCGGCGACCTTGATCGTCGGCCAGATCTGCGCCCGCGCCGGCGTGATGTCGGGCCGGCTGCCGCTGACCGCCGCGACGCTGAGCCGCGCCTCATCGGGCTGGGCAAAATAGAGATAGAGGCCGCCCACCAGAATGAGGACGAGGGCAAGACCGATCAGGATTCGCTGGCGCATGGCGGCAGGATAATGGCGGCGGGGGGCGGGGGCAATGTTATCCCATCGCGTGGCGAGACAGGTTGCCGCGGCTGCACAAGCGGTCCTTGGGCGCCGCCAAGTAGAGCTGTATTTCCCATCAAAAAACTATGAATTAGAAGGATGGTGTCCGCTCCCTGGACACAAACTGCGGCCCGGCCGTCCCCTAGCAGCCGGGCCGCTTCCCTTTCTGGGCAGCGGCGGCAAAGCCATGCGATCACAAAATTAGAGCGGAGCGCCTGTTAGAAATCAGGCACTCCGCTCCGGACGACCTCAAGCGAGGTCGTAGCGATCGGCGTTCATGACCTTGGTCCAGGCCTTGACGAAATCGTCGACGAACTGATCGCCGGCATCCGCCGAGGCATAGACTTCGGACAAGGCGCGCAGCTCCGAATTGGAGCCGAACACCAGGTCGGTACGCGTGCCGGTCCATTTATGCTCGCCGGTGCCGCGATCGGTGCCGACGAACTCCTCGTCCGCTTTGTCGTCGACCTGCTTCCAGGCCGTGCGCATATCGAGCAGATTGACGAAGAAGTCGTTGGTCAATTGACCCGGGCGATCGGTGAACACGCCATGTTTCGATCCGGCATGATTGGCGCCGATCACCCGCAGGCCGCCGACCAGCACGGTCATTTCCGGCGCCGAAAGGCCAAGCAACTGGGCGCGATCGATCATCAGCTCCTCGGTCGGCACGTTGAACCTGACCTGCAGGTAATTGCGGAAACCGTCCGCGCGCGGTTCGAGCACCGCGAAGCCCTCGGCATCGGTCTGCTCGGCGCTGGCATCGCCGCGGCCGCCGGTGAACGGCACCGTGACGTTGCGGCCGGCTGCCTTCGCTGCCTGTTCCACCCCGACATTGCCGCCCAGCACGATCAGGTCGGCGATGCTCACCCTGGTCGCACCGCCGAAATCGGCCTGGATGCCCTCATAGACCTTGAGCACCTTGGCGAGCTCGGCCGGTTCGTTGACCTCCCAGTCCTTTTGCGGCGCGAGGCGGATGCGCCCGCCATTGGCGCCGCCGCGATGGTCCGAACCGCGATAGGTCGCGGCCGACGCCCAGGCGGTCTTGACCAGCTGCACGACCGATAGGCCGGAATTCGCGATTTTGCCCTTGAGCGTCGCGACGTCGCCATCGCTCAGCTTGGGGCCCGCGGGAATCGGATCCTGCCAGATCAGATCTTCCGCCGGCACGTCGGGGCCGAGGTAGCGCGCCTTTGGACCCATGTCGCGATGGCACAATTTGAACCACGCCCGTGCGAACGTATCGGCGAAATAGGCCGGATCGGCGCGGAACTTCTCCATCACCTTGCGGTATTCGGGGTCCATCTTGAGCGCCATGTCGGCGGTGGTCATCATCGTCGGCACCTTGACGCCGGGCGTGTGCGCCTTGGGCGCGAGCGTCTCGGCCGGGTCACCGACTGGATGCCATTGCTTGGCGCCGGCGGGACTGCGCGTCAGTTCGTATTCGTGGTCGAGCAGCATGTCGAAATAGAGCATGGTCCATTCGGTCGGCTTGGGCGTCCACGACCCCTCGATGCCCGAGGTGATGGTGTGGTCGCCGATGCCGCTCTCATGCCCCGACTGCCAGCCGAAACCCTGTTGCGCGATGTCGGCGCCTTCCGGCGCGGCGCCGACCAAGCTGGCATCGCCCGCGCCATGCGCCTTGCCGAACGTGTGCCCCCCGGCGGTGAGCGCCGCGGTCTCTTCGTCGTTCATGCCCATGCGGTAGAAGGTCTCGCGAATGTCGCGCGCCGACTTCAGAGGGTCGGGCACGCCGCCCGGGCCTTCCGGATTGACGTAGATCAGACCCATCTGGATGGCGGCGAGCGGGCTTTCCAGCGCGCGACCTTCCTCGTCGTCGATCCGGGTCTTGCTGTTGGCGCTACCGACCCATTCCTCTTCGGTGCCCCAGTAGATATCGCGCTCGGGCTCCCACACGTCCGCGCGGCCGCCGCCGAAACCGAAGACAGGTCCGCCCATCGACTCGATCGCGACATTGCCGGCCAGGATCATCAGGTCGGCCCAGCTGAGCTTTCGGCCATATTTCTGCTTGATTGGCCAGAGCAGGCGGCGCGCCTTGTCGAGATTGCCGTTGTCCGGCCAGGAATTGAGCGGGGCGAAACGCTGCTGCCCGGCATTGGCGCCGCCGCGGCCATCGCCGGTGCGATAGGTGCCGGCCGAATGCCATGCCATGCGGATGAAGAACGGACCGTAATGCCCATAATCGGCCGGCCACCATGGCTGGCTGTCGGTCATCAGCGCGGTCAGGTCGCGTTTGACCGCGGCGAGATCGAGCGACTTGAATTCCTTCGCGTAATCGAAGTCGTCGCCCATCGGATTGCCGCTGATCCCCTTCTGGCGAAGGATGTCGAGCGAGAGCTGATTGGGCCACCAGTCGCGATTGGTTCGGCCGAGCAAGCTGCGCAGCGCCGCGGGTTCCTTGTTCGGATCGCTCAGCGGACTACCTTCGGTAACAGCATCCATCTCGTTCTTCCTCTCGTTCGCGCCTGTGTGACCGGCGCCGGGATCTATCGGATCGGGTACGCGGCCGGATCAAGGCGCGCCCATTGGTTGTGACTCGTGCGGCGACGCGCCGCAATCATTTATGCGATGAGTTAAACTGATCTGAGCGAGCGGAAAAATCGATCAGTGAATTTCCGTTCTGGCCGAAGTGGATATCGGCGCCGATCGGGCTGACCAGCCTTGAACGTCGGGCGCGTGCGAGTAGAAGCACCCGCCATGAAGCCTGTGATCTTCGGCCTGTCCGGCCTGACCCTCACCGATGACGAACGCGCCTTCTACAAGGACGCCGACGCCGCCGGGTACATATTGTTCAAGCGCAACATCGAGAATCGCGAGCAGGTGCGCGCGCTGACGGACAGCCTACGCGAACTGACGGGGCGGGACGAACTGCCGATCCTGATCGACCAGGAAGGGGGCAGGGTACAGCGGATGCAGCCCCCCGAATGGCCGCAATTCCCGGCCGGGCCTGATTTCGACAGGCTCTATGATGTCGCCCCGATGAGCGCGATCGAGGCGGCGCGGGTCAATGCCCAGGCGACCGCGTTGATGCTTGCCGAGGTCGGGGTGAACGTCGACTGCTGGCCCTTGCTCGACGTCAGCCAGCGCGACACGACCGAGGCGATCACGATCCGCGCATTGGGGCACGAGCCGATGCGCGTCGCCGCGATGGGCAAGGCAATCATCGAGGGCTTGCGCACCGGCGGGGTGGTCGGTGTTGTCAAGCACATGCCCGGCCACGGCCGCGCGGTGGTCGACACGCATTTCCATCTGCCGACCGTCACCGCGTCCGAGGAGGAACTGGAGATCGACCTCGAGCCGTTCCGCCGCCTGGCCGACGCGCCGATGGGGATGACCAGTCATATCGTGTTCCAGACCTGGGACCCCGAACGCCCCGCCACCATGTCGCCGGTGGTCGTCGAGCAGGTGATCCGCGGCAAGATCGGCTTCAACGGGCTGCTGATGACCGACGATATCGACATGAAGGCATTGTCGGGGACCGCAGGGGAAAAGGCCGCCGGGGCGATCGCCGCCGGGTGCGATATCGTGCTCGATTGCTGGGGCCGGATGGACGAAATGCGGGAGATCGCCACCCTGCTGAACGACATGCCGGCCAAGTCGCTGGAGCGGCTCGACCGTGCGATGGCGACGGTCCGGGGCGTCAAACCGCAAGGCGACTTCGCGGAGCTGATCGCCAAGCGGGATGAGTTGCTGGCGCTGGCCTAAACCCGTTCGTCATGCCGGACTTGTGTGTTGGATTTGTGGTTAGAGTGATA
>NZ_BCYZ01000032.1 GCF_001598455.1 Sphingomonas pruni NBRC 15498 | reverse complement strand
TTCGCGGCTCCCTCCCTCTCCCACAAGGGGAGAGGGAATTTGATCACTTCACTCCCGTGCCAGCAGCGCCTGCGCCGCGCCCTCTGCATCGCCTTGCTCGTCCTCGATCGTGACGACGACCTTCGCCAGCTCTCCGGTGAAGGTGAACGGCGCCTCATAGCGCGATACCGGGCTCGACCGGTCGTGGCCGATATCGAGCCCCGACCAGCTGATGAAATTGACGAAGCCGAAGCGGATCGTACCGCTGCCGATCGGAGCGCCGTCGCAGCGCAATTCGGCCTGCACGGGAGCGCCATGGGCGACATGGACCGAGAATATGTGTTCGCCCGCCGGCACCGGCGCGTCGGACGATACGATCTGGTGCTCGCCGACATTGACGTCGAAGTGGAGACGCCCATCCTTGAGGTAGAGGCTGTAGCCGCAGGTCGCGTCGCCATGCGCGATCAGCACGCCTTCGTCGCCCGATTTCACCGTCGCATACGCCTCAATGCGATACGAGCGCGCGCGGAGGTCGGGCGCGATGTCGGTCGGGATGTGCCCCATCCCTTTGTGGAAAGTGAAGACGCGGCGGTCGCCCAACCGCCGCGCGGCATTCTCGGCGAACCGCGGGCCGAACCGGTCGTCGAGCGGCAGCACCTGGTGCGCCTCCGCCTGTTGCCACCACAGGTCGATCAACTCGGCCAGCTTGTCGGGCTGTTCCGCGGAGAGATCGTGCGTCTCGGCGAAATCGCGCGACAGGTCGAACAATTCCCATTTGTCGGCGTCGTACGGCGTGCCCGGCGGGTGGAACGCCACCGCTTTCCAGCCGCGATGGATAATCCCGCGATGCCCGAACATCTCGAAATATTGCGGCGTGTCGCGTTCCGGCGCGGCGGCGTCGGTCAAGGACGCGGCGAAGCTGACGCCCTCGATCGGCATCTGCTCGACGCCCGCGATACCGGCGGGTGCATCGATCCCGATGAGATCGAGCAGGGTAGGGACCAAGTCGACCGCATGGGCGAATTGGTGCCGCACTTCACCGCGCGCGGGCAGGCGGCTGGGCCAGCTTACCACCAGCGGATCGCGGATGCCGCCGCCATGGGTGTTCTGCTTGTAGCGTCGCACCGGCGTGTTCGACGCCATCGCCCAGCCGAGCGGAAAGTTCGAATGCGTGTCTGGCCCGCCGATATCGTCGATCCGCGCGATCTTCTCCTCGATCGTCTCGGGACGCATATTGTACGGCCCCATCGCGTTGATGAAGCCGTAGCCGAGCCCTTCCTGACTGGCGCCATTGTCCGACAGGACGAGCACCAGCGTGTCGTCGCTCAGCCCGGCGGCGTCGAGGAAAGCGGTCAGCCGCGCGATGTTCTGGTCGGCATGATCGAGCATCGCCGCATAAGCACCCTGGAGCCGCGTGAAGAGCCGTTTGGCATCGGCGTCGAGACTGTCCCAGGGCTGCACGAAATCGTTGCGGGGCGGCAACGTCGTTCCGGTCGGAACCAGCCCCATCTCGATCATCCGCGCCAGCCGTCGCTCGCGCTCGGCATCCCATCCGTCGCAGAACATCTCGTCATATTTCAGAATCAGGTCGCGCGGCGCCTGGTGTGGGGCATGGCACGCGCCATAGGCAAGCCATAGCAGGAACGGTTTGTCGGGCCGTGCGGCGACATGATCGGCGACGTAGCGGATCGCCTCATCGGTCAGATCCTCGGTCAAATGATAGCCGGTCTCATACGTCCCCGGCGCCCTGACCGGCGTATTGTCGCGCACCAGTTCGGGTGCGTATTGGTCGGTTTCGGCGTCCATGAAGCCGTAAAAATGGTCGAACCCGCGCCCCAGCGGCCAGCCGTCATGCGGCCCGGTCGGGCCGGTTTCGTCGAGCGGCGTCACGTGCCACTTGCCGACCATGTAGCTGTTATAGCCGTGCGGCCGCAGCATCTCGGGCAAGGTGCCCGCCTCGCGCGCGATCTTGCCCCGATAGCCCGGATAGCCGCTGTCGAAATTGGCGAGGCACCCCATGCCGACCGAATGGTGGTTGCGCCCGGTCATCAACGCCGCGCGCGTGGTCGAGCACATCGCGGTCGTGTGAAAGCTCGAATAGCGCATTCCGCGCGCGGCGATGGCATCGATCGCCGGCGTCGCGATCGGCGAGCCGTAGCAGCCGAAATCCGACAAGCCGACATCATCGAACAGGATGACGACGATATTCGGCGCGCCGGCCGGAGGCTTGGGTCCCGACGGCCAGAACGGCGCGTGCGGGGCGGCCAACGGGTCGCGGTTCGGCATTGTCACTCTCCTGGCGAGCCGCGTCTGGCGTGCGGGGTCTCGGAACCTGGCTCGTGCTGCGCCCCTAATCCCTCCCCGGCGAAGGCCGGGGCCCAGTCGCGACGTCGTCTCGATGGCGGGATGCCACCTCTTGTTCGCCGAACCTGGGCCCCGGCCTTCGCCGGGGAGGAGTTCAAGGTCGGTGAGCCCGTCCTTAGTCGGTTATGGAGCAAGCCAGATACGGGACAAGAGCCGGCTTACGCGCATTGAACAGCGGTGTCGGTTCAGGCGACCACGCGCAGCCAGATCGCGGTGGCGTCGTCGCCCTGCTTGAAGCGCGGCCAGCGCATGCATTCGGCATCCTCGGCCTCGGCGGCTCGCAGTCGCGCTGCGATGTCGGACAGGCCGTCATTAGTAAGCAGTCCGGGCAGGGCCGCCTGATCGATCAGGCGATAGAGATCGGTCACCGCGACGAACCCGTCGGTCATCAGCAGCAATTCGTCACCGGCCACGCAGGGCTGGCTCGAATAATAGATCTGTTCGGCACCCGCCGGATCGATTCCCAGCACCTGGCGTCCCGGTCGGCTGCGTGCTTGCCGCAGGACATCCAGAACTGGAGCCGCGCGCTTGATCGAGCCTAGGCCGTGGTGCGCGACGCTGCGCGCCAGGTCGGTCTCGTCGTCGCGAATGTCGCGCTGCGGGCCGATCCGCGTCGCTTCGCCGTCGCGGATCAGTAACGCGGCGCAATCGCCGAGCCAGGCGCAATCGACGACATTGTCGGCGACCGCGACTGCCAGGAATGAGGCCGAGGGGATTTCCCAACTCTCGGGCTCACGCGTGCGCTGCTCGGTAAAGCGCGCGGCCACCTGTTCGAATACCATCCGGCAGGTCTGCTCGATCGACCCGTCCTCCGGGGCGGCAGCGAAGGCGCGGTCGGCCTCGGCCGCGATCCAGGCCGCGCCCCCGCGATTGCCGAGCAAGCCCGGTTCGCCCAGGTCGGTCGCGCCGTCGATCACCCAGGCATGGGCGTGGCCCGCGCCGGTGCGGTCGTCATTCGCTTTCGAACTGTCGCCCGCGATGGAAAGCGACTGGATCACGTCGAGGTGCATCTGCCCCTCCGCTTCAAGAGGAGGTCAGGCGCCCGCGGCGTCGAGCTTGTCGAGTTGCGCGGCGCTGAGCGTCAGGTCCATCGCCGGCAGCAATTCCTCGAGCTGCTTGACGCTGGTCGCGCTGGCGATCGGCGCGGTGACGCCGGGTTGCGCCGCAAGCCAGGCAAGCGCGATCTGAGCGAGGGTCGCGCCGGTTTCCGCGGCAACCTCGTCCATCGCCTTGAGCACTGCGGCGCCCTTGCCCTCGAGCAACTCGGTCATCCGGCCGCCGCGCACGCTCTTGCCGAGATCGTCGGCCGAGCGGTACTTGCCCGTCAGGAAGCCCGAGGCGAGCCCGTAATAAGGCAGCACGCCGATATTATGCTCAACGCAATAATCCTGCAGCTCGCCCTCGAACTTGTGGCGGCTGACGAGATTATATTCGGGTTGCAGCACCTGAAAATGCGGCAGGCCGGCGGCGCGCGCGACGTCGTTGGCGGACTTCAACCGCGCCGCGTGAAAATTGGATGCGCCCAGGACAGCGACCTTGCCGGCGGCGACCAGCTTGGCGAACGCCTCCATATAAGCTTCCTGCGGCGTCGCCTCGTCGTCCTGATGCGCGTAATAGAGCGCGATCTGCTCGACCCCGAGCCGCTGCAACGACGCGTCGCAGGCTTCGGCGATCCGCGCGGGCGCCAGCTTCTCGCCCGCCGCGCTGGGGATCATGCCGACCTTGGTCGCGACGTCGACCGTCTTGCCGCTCGACTTGAGCCACTCGCCGATCACCGTCTCCGACTCGCCGCCTTTGTGCCCGGGGACCCAGGCCGAATAGACGTCGGCGGTGTCGACCAGCGTGCCGCCGGCATCGACGAATGCGTCAAGCACGGCGAAGCTGGTCGCCTTGTCGGCGGTCCAGCCGAAAACGTTGCCGCCGAGGCACAATTTCGGCGTATGCAGATGGCTGGCGCCGAGACGGCGAAGATCGGTCATTGCGCGTTTCCTTGGTCGGACGGCGTCGGATCGGAAGGTTGGGCAGGCACCGCATTGTTGGCATCGAGCATCGCGGCGGCGTCGTTCAACGCGCGCTGGTCGTCGGCCGACACCCCGCCGGTATCGTCACGGCTCGAACACGCCGCCAGCCCCACCACCAAGGCGAGGCCGGCGAATGCCAGGCGAGCGCGCATCAATCCTCGATCTCGTTGCCGGCGTCCTTCAGTGCCTGACCGGCATCCTTCTTCGCGTCCTTGGTCGCCTTGTCCATTTTGTTCGACGTGGCATCCATCTTGTTCTCGGCGGCGCCGAGCGCGCTGTCGACCGCGGCGTCGGTGGTATTGACCGCGCGCGCCATCGTTGCGTTGGCATCGCCTGCCATCGTATTGGCAGCCTCGGCCGCCTCGTTCTGCGCCTTCTGACTGCACGCGGCGACGCCGAGCATGGCGATGACGGCGAGCGAGATTGCCAGCGTCTTGGGGGCCTTGGTCATCGGGAAATCTCCTCCGAAATGGGTCGGAAACACCGCTACCGCCGGCACGTTCCGTGCGCAACGCGTTGACGGCATATAAAGATATCTTTATATCTCTATCTGCCATGCCGAATGCCCTCGACATCTTCCGCGCGCTTGCCGATTCGACGCGCCTCAGGATCGTCGCGCTGGTGCGCTCGATGGAGTTGTCGGTCGGCGAACTCGCGCAAGTGCTGGGGCAAAGCCAGCCGCGCGTCAGCCGGCATGTCAAGATATTGTCCGACGCCGGCATCGTCGAGCGCCGCAAGGAAGGCAGTTGGGTGTTCGTCGCGATGGGTGCCCGCGACGTGGTGGCGCCGCTTTGCACCGCGCTCGATGCCTGGGAAGGCGACCGTGCCCAGGCGCGTGCCGAAGCCGATGCGGCGCGGCTAGCGGCGGTGCGCGCCGACCGCGCGGCGCACGCGGCGGGCTGGTTCGAGAGTAATGCCGGCCAATGGGACGCGATCCGCTCGCTCCATATCGCCGAGGAACAGGTCGAGGCCGCGATGGCCGCGGTGCTCGGCGACGCCAGGGTCGAGCGGCTGATCGATATCGGCACCGGCACCGGCCGCATGCTCGAATTGTTCGCTGGCCAGGCCGATCATGCGCTCGGCATCGATCGCAGTTCCGAGATGCTGCGGCTGGCGCGGGCCAAGCTGACCGAGCGCGGGCTCGACAATACCGAATTGCGCCAGGCCGATCTCTACGCGCTGCCGCTCGACAGCGGGACTGCGGACCTTGCGATCCTGCACCACGTCCTGCATTTCGCGCAGACGCCTGACGCGGCGATCGCCGAGGCGGCGCGCGTGCTCGGACCGGGCGGCCGGCTGCTGATCGTCGATTTCGCGCCGCACGGACGCGAGGAGTTGCGGATTCGCGATGCGCATGCGCGCCTCGGCTTTTCCGACGAACAGATGCTCGGCTGGTTCGAGCATTCGGGGCTCGCGCCGGTGCGGACGGAAACGCTCGAGGGCGGCGAACTAACGGTGAAATTGTGGCTGGCGCGCAAGGCAGGCGCGCCGGCGCGTATAGCGGAGGCAGCGTAATGGTTTCGGTCAAGGAGATGGCGGAAGCGCGCCGTGCGCTGGGGAGTCCGTTGTTCGCGGACCTGGCGGGCGACGCTCGGGTCAGCTTCGAATTCTTCCCGCCCAAGACCGAAAAGATGGAAGAAACCTTGTGGGAGTCGGTCCAGACGCTGAGCCCGCTCGGCCCGCGTTTCGTCTCGGTGACTTATGGCGCCGGCGGCTCGACCCGCGAGCGGACGCACGCGACCGTTGCCAGGATCGCACGCGAGACCGATATTCCGGCCGCCGCGCATCTGACCTGCGTCGAGGCGACCAGGGAAGAGATCGACCAGGTCGCCGACGATTACTGGAACGCCGGCGTGCGCCATATCGTCGCGTTGCGTGGCGATCCGCCGCGCGCGGGCGAGAAATATGCCTCACATCCGGGCGGCTATGAGAATGCCGCCGATCTGGTCGCAGGGCTGCGCAAGCTGCATCCGTTCGAAATCTCGGTCGCGGCCTACCCCGAATGCCATCCGGATTCGCCCAATGCGGCCGCGGACATCGACAACCTCAAGCGCAAGCTCGACGCCGGCGCGACGCGCGCAATTACCCAGTTCTTTCACGAGGCGGAGACCTTCTTCCGCTATCGCGATGCGATTGCCGCGGCGGGGATCGACGCGGAAATCGTCCCCGGCATCATGCCGGTGATGAACTTCGCCAGCGTCCAGCGCATGTCGGCGATGTGCGGCACGGCGGTGCCGAGTTGGATGGGTCGCCTGTTCGAGGGGCTCGACGATCATCCGGCGGCGCGGCAACTGGTATCGGCGACGATCGCCGCGGAATTGTGCCGGCGGCTCTATGCCGGCGGCGTGCGCAATTTCCACTTCTACACGCTCAACCGCGCCGAGCTGAGCTACGCGATCTGCCATTTGCTGGGGATCCGGCCCAAGGGCGCGGCGAAGGCGGAGGCGGCTTGAGTAGTCGCCCCGGCGGAGGCCGGGGCCGCCGGGTTGGCTGGCGAGAAATAACGTAACGGCCCCGGCCTGCGCCTGGGCGACGGGAAAAAATGATGACACCACGTGAAAAACTGCTCGCGGAAGCGCGGAAACGCATCCTGATCACCGACGGCGCGTTCGGCACCGAGATCCAGAACTGGAAACTCGCCGAGGCCGATTATGCCGGTAACCTCGGCCTGAGCCACGACCAGAAGGGCAATAACGACATCCTCGCGCTGACCAAGCCCGAGGTGCCGGCGTCGATCCACCGCGCCTATTTCGAGGCTGGTGCCGATATCGCCGAGACCAACACCTTCTCGGCCAACCGGATCAGCCAGGCCGATTATGGTGCCGAACATCTGGTGCGCGAGATCAATCTCGAAAGCGCGAAGATGGCGCGCGCGATCGCCGACGAGTTCGAGGCCAAGGATGGCCGCCCGCGCTTCGTCGCCGGCGCCATCGGGCCGACCAACAAGACGCTGTCGCTGTCGCCTGACGTCAACGACCCCGGCTATCGCGAGATCGACTTCGATTATCTGAAGGACGTGTATCGCGAGCAGATCGACGCTTTGGTCGAAGGCGGGATCGATTTCGTCCTGATCGAGACGGTGTTCGACACGCTCAACGCCAAGGCGGGGATCATGGCAGCGATCGAGGCAGGGCAGGCGCTCGGCCGCGACTTGCCGATCATGCTGTCGATGACCTTGACCGACTTGTCGGGCCGCAACCTGTCAGGCCATACGGTTGAGGCGTTCTGGCACGCGGTGCGCCACGCCAGGCCGGTGACGATCGGCCTCAATTGCTCGTTCGGGGCGGAGCAGCTCCGGCCGCACGTCAAGGCGCTGGCCGAGATCGCCGACACTCTGATCATGGTCTATCCGAACGCGGGTCTGCCCAACGAGCTCGGTGCCTATGACGAGGCTCCGGCGACCACGGCCGGTCTGGTCGGCGAATGGGCCGAGGCCGGGCAGGTCAACATCCTCGGTGGCTGCTGCGGCTCGACGCCGGAGCACATCAAGGCGATCGCCGATGGCGTGAAGGATCTGGCGCCGCGCAAGATCGTGACGCCGGAAGTACGGACTCGGCTCGCCGGGCTCGAACCGATGACGATGGCGGCGTGAGAGCCGTCACCCCAGCGAAAGCTGGGGTCTTTGAGTTGATAGGGCACGCGCTTGCCGCGTGAGATCCCAGCTTTCGCTGGGATGACGAATGGGAAAACGATGACGATTGCCTCCTCCTCCGCCAATTTCGTCAATGTCGGCGAGCGCACCAACGTCACCGGGTCGGCGGCGTTCAAGAAGCTGATCATGGCCGGCGATTACGCCAAGGCGGTCGAGGTCGCGCGCCAGCAGGTCGAAAACGGCGCCCAGGTGGTCGACGTCAACATGGACGAAGGGCTGCTCGATGCGGTCCACGCCATGACCACCTTCCTCAAGCTGATCGCCGCCGAGCCCGATATCGCGCGCGTCCCCGTGATGATCGACAGCTCGAAATGGGCAGTGATCGAGGCGGGGCTGAAATGCGTGTCGGGCAAGCCGATCGTCAATTCGATCAGCATGAAGGAAGGTGAGGAGCAGTTCCTCGAACACGCCCGCAAATGCATGGCTTACGGCGCCGCGGCGGTGATCATGGCGTTCGACGAGACCGGCCAGGCCGACACCAAAGAGCGCAAGGTCGAGATTTGCGAGCGCGCCTATAAATTGCTGATGGGGATCGGCTTTCCGCCCGAGGATATCATCTTCGATCCCAACGTGTTCGCGATCGCGACGGGCATCGAGGAGCATAACAATTACGGCGTCGATTTCATCGAGGCGACGCGCGAGATCAAGCAGCGCTGCCCCCATGTCCATATCTCGGGCGGCTTGTCGAACCTGAGCTTCTCGTTCCGCGGCAACGAGCCGGTGCGCCGCGCGATGCACTCGGTGTTCCTCTATCACGCCATCCCCGCGGGCATGGACATGGCGATCGTCAATGCGGGCCAGCTCGACGTTTATGACACGATCGATCCCGAACTGCGCCAGGCTTGCGAGGACGTCATCCTCAACAAGGATCCGGACGCCGGCGAACGGCTGGTCGCTCTGGCCGAGAAGTTCCGCGGCACCGACGCCGCCGCCGAGAAGGCCGCCGAGGAATGGCGCGGCTGGGCGGTCGAAAAGCGCCTCGAACATGCGCTGGTGAAGGGCCTCGACCAATATGTCGTCGAAGATACGGAGGAGGCCCGCCTTCAGGCCGCCCGCCCGATCGAGGTGATCGAGGGTCCGCTGATGGACGGCATGAACGTCGTCGGCGACCTGTTCGGGTCGGGTAAGATGTTCCTGCCGCAAGTGGTCAAATCGGCGCGCGTGATGAAGAAGGCGGTGGCGCACCTGCTGCCGTTCATCGAGGCGGCGAAGGAACCCGGCGCCAAGGGCAAGGGCAAGGTCGTGATGGCGACCGTCAAGGGCGACGTCCACGATATCGGCAAGAACATCGTCGGCGTCGTGCTCCAGTGCAACGGGTTCGAGGTCGTCGATCTCGGCGTGATGGTGCCCTGGTCGAAAATCCTCGAGGCGGCGAACGAGAATGACGCCGACATGATCGGCCTGTCGGGCTTGATCACGCCGAGCCTCGATGAGATGGTCACCGTCGCCGAGGAAATGAAGCGCGCCAAGATGTCGATGCCGCTGCTGATCGGTGGCGCGACCACGTCGAAGGTTCACACCGCGCTCCGCATCGCACCGGCTTATGACGGCCCGGTGGTGCACGTGCTGGACGCCAGCCGCGCGGTCGGCGTCGCCACCACGCTGGTCTCGGATACGCAGCGCGACGATTACGTGACCAAGGTCGCCGACGAATATGAAGCCGTGCGCAAGGCGCGCGAGGGCAAGGGGCAGAACGAATTGCTGCCGATCGGCGAGGCGCGAAAGAACGGCTTCAAGGCCGACATGGCGCTCAAGCCGCCCGCCCCCAAACAGCCTGGCAGGCACGTTTATACCGACTGGGACTTGAGCGACTTGCGCGCTTGCATCGACTGGACGCCGTTTTTCCGCGCCTGGGAGCTTGCCGGTACTTATCCCAAGATCCTCGACGACGAAGTGGTCGGGGAAAGCGCGCGGTCGTTGTTCGCCGATGCCAACAAGATGCTCGACCGGATCATCGCCGAGAAATGGCTGACCGCGCGTGCGGTGGTTGGTCTGTGGCCGTGCGTCCGGCACAGCGACGACGTGTTCGTCGACCCGGAGAATGTCTGGAGCCCCGACGAACTCGGCGGCTTCGAATATCTCGGCCTTTCGGAGAATAGCGATCTCGTGCGCCTGCCGATGCTGCGCCAGCAGATCGTCAAGCGTGAAGGCCGGCCCAACATGTGCCTGGCCGATTTCGTCGACCCCGCGGGCGACTGGATCGGCGGCTTCGCGGTGTCGATTCATGGCATTGAGCCGCATCTCGCCCGGTTCAAGGCGGCGATCGACGATTATTCGGACATCCTGCTGAAGGCGCTGGCCGACCGCTTCGCTGAGGCACTGGCCGAGCGGCTGCATCAGCATGTCCGCACCACTTTGTGGG
Source organism: Sphingomonas pruni NBRC 15498 (assembly GCF_001598455.1). Lineage (GTDB taxonomy): Bacteria > Pseudomonadota > Alphaproteobacteria > Sphingomonadales > Sphingomonadaceae > Sphingomonas > Sphingomonas pruni. The sequence continues at coordinate 38,738 of NZ_BCYZ01000032.1, read as the reverse complement.
GCTATGCCGAGGGCGAGCAGCTGACCAACGAAGCGCTTATCAAGGAAGAATATCGCGGGATCCGTCCGGCACCGGGTTATCCCGCGTGCCCCGATCACAGCCTGAAGCCGACATTGTTCAAGTTGCTCGACGCGCATCATGCGACCGGGATCAGCCTGACCGAGAGCTTCGCGATGCTGCCGACCGCGGCGGTCAGCGGCTTCTATTTCGGGCATCCGCAGGCGGAATATTTCGGCGTTGCTCGGATCGGCAAGGATCAGGTCGAGGATTACGCGAAGCGGCGCGGGATCCAGCTGCCCCAGGCTGAGCGCTGGCTGCGGCCGAATCTGGATTGAAGTCTTTATTCCCCTCTCCCTCCGGGGGAGAGGGAGGGTGAGGGTGCCAGCCGCAGGCTCGCGCGGCGCTTCGCGCCGCATACCCCTCATCCAAGCTTCGCTAGGCGCCCCGGTAAAGGTCGGGGGCACCAAGCTACGCTATCCTTCTCCGCCAAGGAGAGAAGGAGTGCATGTCGTCGTCACGACTCCTCCCGTTTGTCTCTCCTTGGGGCAAACTCTAGGCGTGTTCATATCTATGGCCGCCGCTTGTCGTGCGACGCGGGTATTAACCGTCATTCCAGCTACCCCAGTCGCATTCCGCGTCCGATAGCCCAGCGCAAAGGAGTCCCTTAATGCGCCGCGCCTTCATCGCCCTGCTTCCACTGCTTGCCACCGCACAGCTGCACGCCGAGCCCGCCGCGGCGCCGTTCACGGTGCAGGAAACCGGGCAGGTCTTCGCTAATCTCGACGATGCGGTGCAGTCGATCCGCATGGGCACGGCTACGATCGTGATCGCGCCGGGTGTCTATCACCAATGCACCGTCCAAGCGGGCGGCAACATCACCTTCAAGGCCGCGGAACCGGGCAAGGTGATTTTCGACGGCGAAACCTGCGAAGGGAAAGCGGCGTTCGTGCTGCGCGGGCTGTCGTCGGTGGTCGACGGCATCGTGTTCCGCAACATGCGCGTGTCGGATGGCAACGGCGCCGGCATCCGCACCGAGATGGGTAATCTGACCGTCCGCAACTCGATGTTTCTCGACAGCCAGGAAGGCATCCTCGGCGGTCAGCCGGCGGGCCAGCAGATCGTCATCGATCGCTCGACCTTTTCCGGGCTCGGCCAATGCGACGAGACGGTCGATTGTTCGCACTCGATCTATCTCGCCAACAAGGGATCGGTGACGATCACGCGCTCGCGCTTCGAGCGCGGCACCGGCGGGCATTACGTCAAGCTGCGCGTGCCGAACCTGACGATCACCGATAACAGCTTCGACGACAGTCAGGGCCGCAAGACCAATTACATGATCGACCTGTCGGAAGGCGGCACCGGCCTGATCGCGCGCAACACTTTCGCCGACGGCCCGAACAAGGAGAACTGGACGGGCTTCATCGTCGTCGCGGCGGAAGGGCGGACCTATTCTTCGGCGGGACTGAAAGTGGTCGACAATGTCGCGACGCTCGCGCCGAATTTTAGTAAGAGTCCTGCCTTCGTGGCGAATGTCGGGCGCGACCGGCTGGACGTGGGGGAGAACCAGTTGGCGGCGGGGATCCGCAAGTACGAAGAGCGCTGAGCGCGTAGGGCGGTCATCAGTTTTCACGCTTCCCCGGCGAAGGCCGGGGCCCAGTTCCACTGTCGTTCGTCGGAGACGGTGCGAGCTAACTCAAGTCGCCGAAGCTGGGCCCCGGCCTTCGCCGGGGAGGCGTATTTTTGCTGGTCCGGTTCGCGTTTTAGGGCCGGTTCGATAGCTGGAACCGATTCCCGTCGGGGTCGTCACCGTCGCATAAGTGCAACTCGCCGAACACCTTGACCGGTCCCATCTTCGCCCCGCGCGCCACCAGATCCTCGCGCGCGGCGGCGACGTCGTCGGCGTGGAACACGATCTTGTGCGGCACTGCGCCATCCCCGCCGGCCGCTCCCTTGCCTGCCGCGTGGATGGCGATGTTGCAGTTGCCCGCGGCCATATCCGCCCAGCCCTCGTCCTCCTCGACCACTTCCAACCCGAACATGTCGCGATAGAAATCGCGCATCGCGGCGAAATTGTGCGTGAACAGGATCACGCGGCGCATGGCGTAGCTCATCGGCAGGTACTGGCGGTGCCGCCATCGAGATCTAGGCAGCGGCCATCGACGTCGCCCGGCTTGAGCGCGAAGCCGAGTACGCCCGCCAGGCTGGGCATTATGTCCACTGTCTCGATCGACAGCGGCTGCTCGAACCCCTTCATCCCCTTGCGCCAGAACAGGATCGGCACGCGGCGGTCGTAATCCCAGGGCGATCCATGCGTCGCCACCGCGCCGGGATAATCGCCGGGTGGGATCGCGGTGATGCGCGGCTTCAGGAATACCACGAAATCGCCCGATCGCGCCGGGTCGAACGACTCGCGCTCGCGCTGCAACAAGGTCCAGGTTTCGGGCGGGCCGTCGGGCAAGGCTGCCGCCGCGATCTCGGCCTGGGTATAGACGGCGGCGACTTGCGGGTCGGCGCGATAGCGCGCGACGGCGGCAGTGAGTACCTTGGCGCGCTCGCCACCGGTGATCTTGGGATCGATCCAGACGTCGCCATTGGTCACGCCGTAGAGCAACCGGCCGGTCAGGCCCATGTCCTTGGCGATCGCATCGCCGACGGCCTTGGGCGACAGCGCGGCCGCGACCCGGTTAGCCATCGGCATCGCCCGCTCGCGCTCGCGTTCGGGAACGTCGTTGCCGCCGTGATCGGCCGTCAGCGCAACGACATAGTCGACGCCGGTCTTGTCGAGTGCGGCGAACAACTTGCCCAGCGTCTGGTCGAGAGTGGCCAGCTGGATGCACATCTCGGCCCCTTCGGTGCCATAGGTGTGGCCGACATAGTCGGTGGCCGATGCGCCGATCGTCAAAATGTCGGTCGATTTGCCCTGCCCGAGCTTCATGTCGCGAATCATGGCGGTAGCCAGTCCGACCACCGAGCTGTCGAAGGCGGGCGACGCCTTCCACTTGGGTTCGCTGTTGGCGGGCCGTTCGAATTTGCCCGCGCCGACGTTCTGGCCGTTGGCCAGGATCGCGCGGTCGATCGGCTTGCACCAATCGGGTTCGGCATAGGCAGCGCCGGGTTTCGCGATCTCCGCCCTGGCGGCAGTGTTGGCGGCGGTCACCGCGGCCGGTTCGGCACGGCCGGCATAGGAAATGAAGCCCTTGCCGTCGCGCCAGAACCAGAGCTGGTCGACCTTGTGCCCGCCCATCATGATCGCCGCGCGGTCCTTGCCCGCGATCGACACGGTGCGGACATTGGGATCGGCGTCCTTCATCCGCTCACCCAGCGTCGGCACGCGAAGGTGGAGGTCGGACGCAACATAATCCTTGGCCGTGCCTTTCGATGGGTCCTCGGCGCAATAGACCGATCCCGGCCGTGGGCCGGTCCACTCGTACCAGTCGTTGGCGATGATCCCGGTGCGCGTGGGGCGATCGCCGGTCATGATCGTCGAATGGCCTGGGCAGGTTTCGGTCGCGGCATGACTCTGATAGCCCGCAGGGAATACCGCGCCGTCGAGCAGCCGCTTGAACCCGCCGGTGAACCGGTTGCGATATTCGGCGAACAAATCGGCGGAGAATTGATCGACCGAAACGACCACGACCAGTTTCGGTGGCGGTGCTTTGGCAGCGGCGGCGACGGGGGGCGCGTCCTGCGCGGCGAGCGGAGCGGCCGTAACCGCGAGGAGGAGCGGAACGAATTTGGCTAGGCGCATCAGTGGGAAACTCCGCTGGCGGGCTGGGCTAGGTGATGAAGGACCGCTAAGGGGCGGACGGGTCAGGTACAAGAGGTCGCATGCGCGCTTTCGGTTTCGTTCCGATGACAATGATGCTGACGATGATCCTGGCGATCTTCGCCTGGGCCGTGCCGGCGTCCGCGCAGGGCGATCCGGCGAACGACCCGCCGCCGCATCTGAAGATCGAGCTCGTCGCCGAAACGAGCACGCCCAAAGCGGGCAGCACGATCAATCTCGCGCTCGACACGCGGCCGCAGCCGGGCTGGCACGGTTACTGGCAAAATCCGGGCGATGCGGGATTTCCGGCGAAATTCTCCTGGACCTTGCCCAACGGCTTGGCCGCGGGCGACCCGCGCTATCCGGCGCCGCAGCAACTCATTGTCGCCGGGTTGATGAACTATGTGTTCGAGCAGCCTTATGCGGTGATCGTGCCGCTGACCGTGCCCAAGGGCCTGGCTGCCGGAAGCTCGCTGCCGATCAAGCTCCACCTGCAATATCTCGTCTGCACCAAGACCCTGTGCGTTCCCGAGCAGGCTGACCTCTCGACGGTTCTGACTGTCGGCGGCGGGCAGCCCGATCCGGCGCGCGCGGCGCAATTCGCGCAATGGTTGCGCGCGCTGCCGCAGCCGCTGGGATCGCCGGCGACCTACCAGGCGCAAGGCGGCGCATTGCGGATCGCCATCCCTTATCCCGCGAGCGCGGCGGGGAAGGGAGCCTATTTCTACCCGATCACTGCCGATGCGATCGATTATGCCGAGCCGCAAAAGGTGGCGCGCGATGGCGATCGCCTGGTCATCACCACCAAGGGCAAGGGCTCGCCCGGTCCAATCGAGGGGGTGCTGAACGTCGATGGCCATGCCCTCGCGCTGACGGCCGATCGCGGTGTCGTGCCGGCTCCGGCTGCTTCGGCCGCCGGCGGCTGGACCACCGCCTTGCTCGCATTTCTCGGCGCAGTGCTGGGCGGGCTGATCCTCAACGTCATGCCCTGCGTGTTCCCCATCCTGAGCCTCAAGGCGCTGAGCCTGGCGCGCGCCGGTGGCGACGAGCGCGCCGCGCGACACGAGGCGTTGGCCTATACCGGCGGTGCCATCGCCGTCTGCCTGGCGCTCGGCGCGGCGATCCTGGCGCTCCGGGCCGGTGGCAGCGCGGTGGGCTGGGCGTTCCAGTTGCAGGATCCGCGCGTCGTCATGTTGCTGTTGCTGCTCGCCGTCGCGATCGCGCTCAATTTCGCCGGCCTGTTCGAAGTGCCCGTTCCCGCTTTCGTCAACCGAACTGGTAGTGCCGGCGGCGCGTTCGTCACCGGCGCGCTCGCCGCGTTCGTGGCCACGCCGTGCACCGGGCCGTTCATGGCTGCGTCGCTTGGCGCGGCATTGGTCCTGCCCTGGCCCGCTGCGCTGGCGGTATTTGCAGGCCTGGGACTGGGGCTCTCACTGCCATTCCTGTTGCTCGGCTACGTGCCGGCGCTGCGCAAGCGGCTGCCCAAACCGGGCGCCTGGATGGATACGCTGCGCCGCATCCTGTCGATTCCGATGTGGGTGACCGCGGTGGCGCTCGCCTGGGTGCTGGGCAAACAGGCGGGGGTCGACGGCATGGCGCTGGCACTGCTCCTGTCCCTGGGTACGGCGATCGTTTTCTGGGTGGCCGGGCGCCGCCAGGCGAAGGGCTTGGGATTCGGCACCGTGCCGCTTGTGCTGATGTTGATCATCGCTGCCGGCGGGTTCTGGCTGGTCCGCGCGCATCCGGCCGGGGCGAATGCCGTAGCCGCGGGCGAGGAGAAATTCAGCGAGGCGCGGCTCGCGCAATTGCGCGCGCAGGGGCGGCCGGTCTTCGCCTATTTCACCGCCGATTGGTGCCTGACCTGCAAGGTCAACGAACGCGTCGCGATCGACACCGACGCCGTCCACGCCTCGTTCAAGGCAAAGAATGTCGCGGTGCTGGTCGGCGACTGGACAAACGGCGATCCGGTGCTCGGCCGCTTCATCGAAGCGCATAATCGTGCGGGCGTGCCGCTCTACATTTATTATCCCGCCGGCGGCGGCGAGCCGCGCATATTGCCGCAGGTATTGAGCCCGTCTCTGCTGGAGGAATTATGATGACCGTCAGAATGCTGGGCATGGCCATAGCCGGGCTATCGCTTGCCGCGGCGGCGCCGTCCGACGATCCGCCAGCCTGGACACAGCCCACGGCGCCGTTCCGCATCGCCGGCAACATCTACTATGTCGGGACGGCGGGATTGGCATCCTATCTGATCGTCACGCCCAAGGGGCTGATCCTGCTCGATCCGACGATGGAGGAGAATGTTCCGGCGATCGAGGCGAACATCAAGGCGCTCGGCTTCAAGATCTCCGACATCAAGATCCTGCTCAACAGCCACGCCCATTTCGATCATGCCGGCGGCCTGGCCGCGATGAAGCGCGATACCGGCGCGAAGCTCGACGCGATGGAACAGGACGTCTGGGCGCTCGAGAACGGCAAGCATTTCGGCGACCAGAATTATGTCGGTACGTTCCCGCCGGTGAAGGTCGACCGCCGCCTGAAGGACGGGGACAAGGTGACGCTTGGCGGCGTGACGATGACTGCGGTGCTGACCGCCGGACACACGAGCGGCTGCACAACCTGGACGACGACCGTGAAGCTGAAGATCGGCGTGAAGAGTGTTGTCTTCCCGTGCAGCCTGTCGGTCGCCGGCAACAAGCTATACGGCAACAAGACCTATCCGGGCATTGTCGCCGATTACCGCGCGAGCTTCAAACGACTCGCCGCGATGAAGGCGGACATCGTGCTGACCGCACACCCCGAATTGTCCGACGTGATGGGACGCAAGGCGAGCGGAAAGTGGCTGACGCCAGACCTGCTGCCGAAGATGGTCGCGGAGTCCAAGGCGGCGTTCGACAAGGAGTTGCTCAAGCAGCAGGCGATCGCGAAGTAGGGGCGGCCTGGGTCGGGAGCATAAGCTGCCTGGCGGCTTACGACCCAATCTCGGACGCCAGATCCTATTCTGAACGAACGACGGCTTACGGGGTTCGTCAGACGTTGTGGTTAAGCGTCAGCTTCACTGCGGTTGCCGTTAAGCCGATCGTTGCCTTCCCACCAGTTTCCGACATTCCATGCCCACATGAACGGAGGTCCGCTTTCGGGGTAAGGGCAAACATCATCGACCGTCTGATGATAGGGCGCTAAGCGGACTTTGCGGGTCCGATTGACGCCCATCGGGCAGCGAGCTGTGCAACGCTGCTCGTCAGGAGCAGTGCAATGAAAAGCATGGTCCATTGCAGCCTGCTCGTGGGCGCCGACGCCACACCGGGCAGGTGCACCAGCAGCACGAAGGAGAGCATCATCGCGGCCTCGATCGCAGCGGCGATGATGGGCGCAGCGCCGACGACCAATAGCACGCCCGCCGCGACATGGATCGTACCCGTCAGATAAGCTAGCGCCAAACGAGCCGGCAGCCAGGCAGGAACCATCTGGGCGGTGAATTTCGCATAAGCGAAATGCGACAGGCCATAAACGAGCATGCAGGTGCCCAATCCCGCCGACAACAGGCGCAGATAGCGATGGTTCGACACCGTCGCCGCGGTCAGGCCGATCGCGATCCCCGCGCATTCGGCGACGCCGAGCAGGCCGGGAATCCCGCCGCCCGTCGCGATCCAGATCGGGAGGTGCAAGGCCAGCACCCATAGCCCGATCCAGAAGCTGGCCAACCGCAATCCGATCGATCGCCTAATGCCCGAAAGAACCGACAGTCCGGCGAGCAGCAAAATGCCTCCCGAGGCGATGCCGATAGGGGCGCGCATTTCGGGCACAAGCGTCAACGGCTGCCATTGCAGCAATCCATCTCGATAGGCCAGATTGAGCGCGGCAAGGCCAAGCAGAGCAATCCCGCAGCCGAATGTCGCTAACCGCCAGACGATCGACATAAAGGTCCGAGCGCGCCGCGCCTCTTGGCTCGATTCAGCCCCAAACGCTGCATGAGACGAGACGATAGATTTGGCCATGCCTGCCCCCCTGTCAGACCGGAGTCTTAGGCCGGCGCCAGCGGGAAGCCCCATCGTTGTTGCGAGCGACCGCCTTGGCGACGCGAATGGCATGATGGAGAGACGTTTGAGCCTGGACACGATCAAACTGGCGGACGACTGCCGTAGCGAGCAGGCGATCAGGCTCTTTCGCGAAAAGACACGAACGACCGCTTCGGCGCAATGAACAGCGACTTCGCCACACCCGCGTTGCCGATCGCGAACGCGGCGCATCGCCTCCGATGGCACAATGGCAGCGGGCTTTCGGTCGGTCGGCGGCGGCGCAAGCCTGGAGGGCCGCAGCCGGACGCCGCCGCCACGGCTCTAACGTGAGCCGCGATCATCGAGCAGTCGGACGCGCTTATTGCCGTTTGTGCTGGCCAGCCTGCTGTTCATGAATTTCGCGGTCTCTCTGCGATTTGGCGTCGCTAGTCCTCCCCCCTGGAGTCAGCTCCCGAGAGGCTGACAAACAAAAAGGGTATGTTCATGACAGCTTCGCTTCGGGCGCAATTGCTCGCGACCTCGGTCGTGGCCAGTTGGCTAATCGCTTTCCCCGCCGCTGCGCAGGCCACCGCCTCTGTTGGCGATGCGACCACCGCCGCGTCGGCTTCCGGCCAGACGGCATCGACGGTCCAGCCGCAGGACGCCGCACCTCAAGACAACACGCCGGACATCGTCGTCACGGGCACCTTGTTCTCGCGTACGAACGCCGAAACCCCCTCGCCGGTCACGGTCCTCACGGCCGACAATTTGGCCAAGGCCGGTATCAACAACGTAACCGATGCCGTGCGCTCCATTTCCGCTGACAATAGCGGATCGATCCCGATCGCATTCTCGGCCGGCTTCGCAAATGGCGGCGCGGGCGTCTCCTTGCGCGGACTCACCGTAAATTCGACGCTGGTCCTGTTCGACGGCGTTCGCGCGGCAAATTTCCCTCTCGCAGACGACGGACAGAAGAGCTTCGTCGATCTTCAGACGATCCCCGATGCGATCATCGACCGGATCGAGGTTCTGAAGGACGGAGCCTCCGCCACGTACGGCGCCGACGCCGTGGCAGGCGTCGTCAACATCATCACCAAGAAGCAGATAACCGGCATCTCAGGCACCGTCGAAGCCGGAATTTCGCAACGCGGCGACGCGGCGGAACGCCGGGCGTCGCTCACCATGGGCATAGGCGATCTCGAGAAGGATCGCTTCAATGCGTATCTCAGCGTCGAATATCAGCACGATGCCCTGATCATGAACACCGATCGCGGCTTCCCGTACAATACGACGGACCTCAGGTCGATTGGCGGTGTTGACGCCAACACCGGCACGACCGGCGGCGGATCGTCGACCAGCGCAGTGGTCCGTCCGGCGACGCGGCTGCCAGGCGGATCGCTCGCCGACGGCACGGCGGTTCCAGGTGGTCTCTATCAAGTGTTGAATGCGGGCGGATGCGGCGCCGGAACGATCGCTCATACAACGGCGAAAGGCAGCTTCTGCGAGCAGAATATCATCGGTCAGACGGGAGTCATCTCGCCGGAGCAGTCAAGATTCGGCGCTACTGCCCACTTCACTGGCAAGCTTGGTGATAATGCTCAACTATATGCCGTTGCGACCTATTACCAGGATAAGGTCGTAACGCCCGGCATTCCCCAGAACATCCGGCAGATTCTTCCGGTCGGCAACACCTCGCTCCCCTCGACCGGCACGCAAAATATCGTCCTGCCGGCCCACCTGACGAACGGTGCGCTGAATCCTAACGATCCCTTTGCCGCCTCTGGGCTCGACGCTCAGATATTCTATCGCTTCGGTGACATCCCGCAGGGCACCGTGGCGTTCAGCCGCACCTATCGCGGTGCGATCGGAGTGAACGGAGAATCCGGCGGCTGGCGATATACCGCCGACCTCACCGGCATGCGCAGCACCGTCGACATCACGCAAAGCGGCTTCATCAACGCGCCCGGCCTGTTGGCGGCGATCGCCGATGGCTCCTACAATTTCGTCAACCCGTCGCTCAACACCCAGGCCGTCCGCGACCGCATCGCGCCGACCCTTCGCAGCACGGCGAACTCGTCGCTCGCGATGGTCCAGGCAAATGTCACCCGGAACCTGCTCGATCTGCCGGGCGGCCCGCTCGCCTTGGGCATCGGCGGATCGGTGCGCTATGAAAGCCTCTTCAATCCCTCGATTAACCCGTTCGGGGACACGCTCAACGCAAATCCGATCCAGGCCAAAGGCAGCCATACGGTGGAGGCCGCGTATTTCGAGTTGAGCGCGCCGCTCGTCAAATCGCTCGAGCTCAACCTCGCCGGCAGGTACGACCATTACTCCGAGGGATATGGCCACTTCTCGCCCAAGATCGGCGTGAAATTCACTCCAATTCCACAGCTTGCGATACGCGGGACGTTCAGCAAGGGATTCCGCGCGCCCGGCTTCGCCGAGACGAACGGCCAAGTCGAGGGCTTCATCACCGCGCCCGCGATTCCCTGCAACATCGTTGTTCAACATGGCGGCACCGCGACGGCCGGCGGCGGCTGCACTGGCGGCAACCAATATGTCCGCCCGGGCGCGCTGGGCCTCCTGTCGGTGGCGAACCCGAACATCAAGCCGGAATTGTCGCGCAGCTTCACGGGAGGAGTCGTACTACAGCCGGTGCGGTGGCTGAGCTTCACCGTCGACTATTACAATATCAAGAAGACCGACGTCATCGCCGGCGGTCCGGACTATGCGCAAGCGATCAATGCCTATTATGCCGGAACGGCGCTCCCGGCCGGCTATTCGGTGATCCTGAACGCGCGCGACCCGGAATTCCCGACCGGCACACAGACGGTGGCGGTGGTCGAGGCGCCTTATGTCAATGCGGCCTCGATCCGGACGTCGGGACTGGACGTTTCAGCCCAGGCCAAGTTCAAACTGGCCGACAATATCCGCTTCACGAGCCGGCTCGAAGTGACCGACATCTTCCAGTACAAGTTCACGACCGCGGCGGGCACGTCGAGCTATGTGGGCACCGAGGGCCCCTATTCGCTGTCATCGGGCGCCGGCACACCAAAGTGGCGCGGGAACTGGCAGAACAGCCTCGAGATGGGCGCGCTGACGCTGACCGGCACCGCATATTACACCAGCGGGTTCAAGGAAACGGCTGATGATTCTACCGGACCCGGTACGTCCGGCGACTGCGCCAACGAACTCTACAACAACGACCCGGCATTTTGTCGCGTCAAACGCTTCATCGATGTCGACTTCGTCGCCAGCGTGAAGGTGAGCGACAAGTTCACCTTCTACGGCAACCTGGTGAATGCGTTCGATGCCGCGGCACCGCTCAACGCCGCGAATTATGCCGGGCTTAACTACAACCCCACTTATCATCAGGCCGGTATCATCGGGCGGTATTTCCGCTTCGGTGCCAATGTGAAGTTCTGAACGCTGGCGGTGCAGCGCCGGGTATGATCGGAAGGGGAGGCCTCGCGCCTCCCCGTCTAGCTCGCCGGCCGCGCCAAACGATGCCTCGCCTTGTACAACCGAGCGCCTGGCAGTCCTCAGGTCGAGCGAATTTCCGAGTCCGTCGAACCGAGGCCTGTCCTGCTCAACAGCCGACCGCGGGCCAGTCTCGCATATTTCCGTCCAAGCGGAAGGCGCTCGCCATCGCGCAATTGGAGCTCGCTGGCGCCGTGCAAGGTTCGTCGGATCGACGCGACATGGTTCAGCCGGACAATATGCGACCGGTGAACGCGGATGAACCGCGCCGGGTCGAGGCGCGCCTCGATGGCCCCGATCGAGGCGCGATGCAGAAAAGTATGCGCGCCGCTGTACAAGCGGACATAGGCGCCCTCTGCGGCAATCCTGTCGAGCCGGGCGAGGTCGACCCGCACCATCTCGCCACGCCGCTGCACCCACACATGGGGCTCTCCATAGGGATCCGTCTTGCCGCGCGCGGCATCAAGCATCCCTTCCAGATCCGCCAGCCTCCGGCGCGCATCCCGAGCGGCGGTCGCGCCTCGGGCCCGGCCGATCGTTGTTTCCAGGCGGCTCAACCGCACCGGCTTCGACAGGAAATCGATCGCGCCGCTATCGAATGCTTCGGGCGCGAACTGCCGGAACGCCGTGACGAAAGCGATGAAAGGCGCGTCGGCATTAGGGCGGTCCCGCGCCAACATCTCGACGATATCGAACCCATCCATGTCAGGCATCTCGATATCCACCAATGCGAGATCAGGCGACAGATCACGGATGCCGGATACCGCATCCTGGCCGGTTGCGGCGACGCCGACGATGCTGACGCCGTCGATCTGCGCGAGCAACCCCTCCAGCCGGCGAATTGCGAGCGGTTCGTCGTCACAGATAAAGACACGCACGGGGGTCACGACGGCCGTGCCAGCGGCAAATTGATATGGACAGCGAACCCGCCCTCCGCGGGGCGCCTGGCGATGATCGCCTGGGAGTCGCCAAACCGCGCGCGCAGGCGAGCCTCGACATTGGCAATTCCCACACCCGTACCCTCGGCGGCCGCACGCAGCGGCCGCCCGTCATCGGCAACGATCAGGAGCAGCATTCCGTCAAGGGCATTCGCAGTTAGTCGGACCGTCACCGGTTCAACGCTGCGTGCGACGGCATGCCGGATACAATTCTCCACCAGCGGCTGGGTGATAAGAGCGGGAATATGGGCGTCGAGCAAGTCGTCCGGAACATCGATCACGATGATCAACCGATCGGGAAAGCGCAGTTGCTCGATCGCGAGGTACATTTGCTGCAACTCGATCTCGCGGGCCAAGCTGATATCCTGGTGCGGATCGAGCTCGAGCGTCGCGCGCAGGAAATCCGCGAGATCCTCGACCATTCGCTCCGCGGTATCGCGCGCGCCGGTCGCAATAAGCGACGCGATCGAATTGAGCGTGTTGAACAGGAAATGCGGATTGAGCTGATAACGCAGCGCCGCCAGCTGCGCCCGATTGGCGATCGCCTCCATCGCCGCGAGACGGTGGTCGCGGTTGCGCATCTCGAGATTATAGGAAAGCGCCAACAGCGCACCGGCGACCGAAAGGCAAAACCACGACCAGGCGAAGGCGGTATAGACATATTCGCCCGCGTTGAAGCCGACCTTCCCTCGCGCAGAGGCGAGATAGAAGATGCCGAAGTTGACTGCCAGGACCAGGAGACAGAACAGCAACGCCCATAGCGACGTGAGGATCAGACGCGTCCGGAACGGTCGTCGCTCCAGCTTGGCGACGATCTCGACGAAGCCGAACATGAGGATGACGCCGACCACCATCACCATCGCGCGGGGCTCGAGCGACTTGACCGCGGCATCACGGCCCTCGATCAGACTGAGCAGGCTGAGTTCGACAAACTGCAGCAGCCAGAAGAATAGCACGATCCAACGGCTGGCGCGGCGCAGGTCGGCCAGCGATTGTTGCGATTCAGATGCCAGATTTGCCATCGGCTCGTTCATGACTCGTCCGGGACTATCACAATATCGGCGGATGCGGTCGCTCGCATCATCTCCGCTTTCGCCCGGGATGGTAGCGACCGATGCTCCGTCCCGGGCCCGGAATCTCGATAGCGCAGCGCACATAGGGATCCGGTTCTGACGGGATCGGGGGGCGCGCATAGTTTTGACAAGCCTAACACTGGCTATCTGGCCAGGCAGGCGGACCGAACAGCGCCCCCGAATGCCTTCCGGCGGAATATTCGTCGCATCTCCTGCGGGCTCGGAAAGCTAGGGGGCCGGCAAGAGATATCATCGACAGAGAGCGCCCTCCGAATTCCGTGAGGGATGACGCCGTCCGGTCATCACTGCCGCGGCCGCAAGTGTCGCAGCACGAACGACCGCGACGATGGCATGAACGACGGTGGACGGCACGGCTTGATCGACGACGGGCGTCAGTGCCGTCGGCGGGTCGGCCATTGAGGTGGCTACAGGATCAACTCGCGATGACGTAGCGAGGCACAGTCAATCCAATAACCGGCGCTGTTGAACCATGCTCATCCGGATCGACCCGCAAACGCAACATATTCATTCCGAGCCGTTCGAACGGACAACACGCGCCGATCTGGCGAAACTTACCGCGAATATGGCCCAGCACCAGCGAGCGGGTCGCAGGATTGGCGCCATTATTCGCCAATACCTGATTCAGTTCCTCATAGGTCGCTCGACCGCGGCGGCAGATATAGGCGTAGACTTGCGCTTCCGTTGGCGAAAGCGGCACGCATCGACCGCGCCACGTTACTAACAAGGGGTCGAAGGTCAACACGACCGCCCCGCGCTTGATCGCGCGTTCCATGTCCGGTGCGGCCCTCGCGTCGGCGGACGCCGTGCCAGGGCCGCCAGCCGACGGCGAGTCGATCGCTGTGCCCCGCAACGACCGGGTCGGGAGTACATCTGCTTCCATCCGGAAGCTCTTGCCTGGCGTACCGCTGTAAAGGCACTGCGAAGTGACGAACGGGCGCGCCAGAGTTGCGAGCCGTCGATCCTTTATGAACGACCGCCTGGCGGCGCCGAACGCACGGCTCTCGCCGCCGCGTATTGGACTTAGTTGAAGGCGAACTTTGTTCAGCGCGCTTACTGCTCTACGCCTTCATTTGGCTCTCGGAATGCATGCCCCGCATGCATTTATTTCCGGCGGCGCTTGTGCACCGCAGCATTCCGTTGCAGCATGGAACTCTGACACCTGGCGGGGCTTTGGCATTTGGTGGGAATTGGGCCGGCGTTTGACGAGATCATGGGCACTTCGGGTGCTGCGCTCGTTCGTCCCGAATTGACCGCGCTCGGCGAATGGCTCGACACCACCGACGCCGCCGAGCTCAAGCGCCGCCAGCAATCCGCCGAAGTCACGTTCCGCCAGCTCGGCATAACCTTCGCCGTCTATGGCGATGAGGATGCCAGCGAGCGGATCATCCCGTTCGACATCGTGCCGCGGGTGTTCCTGGCCGACGAATGGGCGCGGTTATCGGCCGGGCTGGTGCAGCGGGTCGAGGCGATCAACGCTTTCCTCGACGACATATACGGGGCGCGCCGCATTCTGAAGGACGGCGTGCTGCCCGAGGACCTGATCTTCGGCAATCCGCAATTCCGGCCTGAGATCGCCGGCATGCGCCCGCCGCACGGAATCTGGGCGCATATTTGCGGGATCGACCTAGTGCGGACCGGACCCGACGATTTCTTCGTGCTCGAGGACAACGCGCGAACGCCCTCGGGCGTCAGCTACATGCTCGAAAACCGCGAAGCGATGCTGCGCCTGTGCCCCGAGCTGTTCCGCCAATTCCGCGTCGCAGCAGTCGATTCCTATCCCGACCGCCTGCTCCAGACGATGAAATCGGTCGCGCCGCAGGGCACTGGAAGCAATCCGGTCTGCGTCGTGCTGACGCCGGGCCATTTCAACTCGGCCTATTACGAACATAGCTTCCTCGCGGACTCGATGGGCGTTGAGCTGGTCGAGGCGGCGGACCTGGTGGTCGACGATGATATCGTCTGGATGCGGACGATCGCCGGGCGGGTGAAGGTCGATGTGATCTATCGCCGGATCGACGACGATTATCTCGATCCGCTGGTATTCCGGCCGGACTCGATGTTGGGCGTGCCGGGTCTGATCGCGGCCTATGCGGCGGGGAACGTCGCGTTGCTCAACGCGCCGGGCAACGGCATCGCCGATGACAAGGCGATCTATTCCTACATGCCGGAAATTGTGCGCTATTATACCGGCGCCGAAGCCAAGCTGCCCAACGTCCAGACCTTCCGCTGCCGCGAGCCCGAGGCGTTGCGTTACGTGCTCGACCATCTCGACGAACTGGTGGTGAAGCTGGTCGACGGATCGGGCGGTTACGGCATGCTGGTCGGGCCGACCGCGTCGAGAGACGAGATCGAGCGGTTCCGGGCTGCCCTGATCGCCGAGCCGCATCGCTACATCGCGCAGCCGACGCTGGCGTTGTCGACTGTCCCGACGTTGGTCGAGCAAGGACTCGCGCCGCGCCATGTCGATTTCCGTCCGTTCGTGCTGACCGGATCGAAGGGGATACAAGTCGTGCCTGGCGGCCTGACCCGGGTAGCGCTGCGCGAGGGATCGCTGGTGGTCAATTCCTCGCAAGGCGGGGGGACCAAGGACAGTTTCGTATTGCTGGATAATGGCCCGGCGCATTTCCAGGTGCAGGGAGGGGCGGCATGACCCCCCTCAACGCTTCCCCGGCGAAGGCCGGGGCCCAGTTCCACTGCGGTTCGTCGGCAAGGACAATCCAGGCAAACTTAAGCCGCCGAAGCTGGGCCCCGGCCTTCGCCGGGGAGGCGTCTGGGATTGGGCGAGGGCGCCACTGATGCTATCCCGTACGGCTTCGTCGCTCTACTGGCTCGGTCGCTATGTCGAGCGCGCGGACTTCATCGCGCGCCTCGTCGAAGCGACCGTGCGCCTCGACGTCCTCTCCCCACGTCCGGCCGGCGAAATCGCCTGGGCCAGCGCGCTGGCGGTGATCGACGCGCAGGAAGCGTTCGCGGCCTCGGGCGCGACGATCGGGCAGCAATCGGTGGCGCGCTTTCTGACGCTCGATACCGGCCATCCCGGGTCGATCATGCAATGCCTCGACAAGGCGCGGACCAATGCGCGCGCGGTGCGCACCGCGCTGACCCGCGACGCCTGGACCGGGATCAATCGCGCCTGGCTGTTGTTCGACAGCCGCTCGTCGCCCGGCGGCGCCACCGCGACACTGAACCTGGCCGAGGCGGTCAAGGCGGAAACACGCGGGTTCGAGGGCGCGATCCACCGCATGCTGCGCAACCAGACGACCTGGTTCATCCGGCTGGGCCAGGCGATCGAGCGTGCCGACAACACCGCGCGCCTGCTCGACGTCAAATACCATATTCTACTGCCCGAGGGCGAGACGGTCGGCGGCGTGGTCGACCGCGACCAATGGACCACGATCCTGCAGACAGTGTCGGCGGTGACCGCGTATCGCTGGCTTTATTCCGACGGCCTGGCGCCGGCCAATGTCATCGATCTGCTGATCGCGCGTCCCGAACTGCCGCGCAGCCTGGCCGCCTCGGTCGAGGAGACGGTCGAGTTGCTGTCCTTGCTCGCCAAGCGCACCGGACATCATGGCGAGGCCGACCGTATGGCCCGCGGCCGCCACGCACGCATGATGAAGACGCGATCGGCTGACGTGATCCTGGGCGGGCTGCATCAATATCTCGAATCGTTCATCGAAGAGAATGCCGAGTTGCATTTCGCGATCGGCCGGCAGTTCAAGTTCGCCTGATGCGGATCGCGGTCGATCAGACGATCACCGTCGATTTTCCTGGTTCATTATCTAGCGTGACCTTGGCGTTGCGCGTCACGCCCGAGGATAGTCACGATCAGACGGTCGCCGGCTGGCGGATCGGCCTCGATTGCGACGCTCGCCTTAGCACCGGTCGTGACGGTTACGGCAACGTCCTGACGATGCTCTACGCCGACGGTCCGGTCGATCGGATCGAGATCCATGTCGGCGGCGAGATATTCACCGGTCCGTCGAGCGGCATCCTCAGCGCGGCGCATCCCGAGCCGTTGCCGCCGTCGCTGTTTCTGCGTCAATCGTCCGGCCAGCCGGAGGCGCCCGACCTGGCGGCGCTCGCGATCGACGCGATCGAAGAAGCGGATGGCGATATCGATCGCCTGCATCTTCTCAACGTAGCGCTCCATCGCCGCGCCGACGATTCCGGTCCGGACGTGCTGGCCGGGATGTTCGTCGCCGCGGCCCGACGCTTGAGTTACCCGGCGCGATGCGTATCGGGCTATCTCGCCCGCGATGGCGGCGCGACACCGCATTTCTGGGCCGAGGCTTATGTCGCCGACATCGGCTGGATCGGGTTCGATCCGGCGATCGGACTATCCGCCGGCGAGGATCATGCGCGGGTCGCGAACGCCGTCGACCTGAACGGCGTGGCGGCGGTGGTCGGAGGACGGGTTAGGCCTTAGCGCTTAGCCGATGGGAAGGGCTGTCAGGCGAACTCGCCGGTAACCGCCAGCGCCTGTTCGGCCGGGTGCGTCGGCGGCGCGTAATTCGCGTCCTCGTCCTCGAGCAACGACCAGCCCGACGGGCCGAGCACTTCGATCGGACGATAGCGCGTCTTGTAGGCCATCCGCGCCGACCCCTTCACCCAATAACCGAGATAGACATAGGGCAGGCCGGCGGCACGGGCGCGCAAGATGTGGTCCATGATGATGAAATTGCCGAGCCCAGGGCGGCTTTCCTCATCGGCCAGGAAGAAGCTGTAGATCATCGACAGGCCATCGGCCTGCTGGTCGGTCAGGCACGCGCCGACCAGCCGGCCACGCTCACCATGCAGGCTCGGCTCGCGATATTCGACCACGACCGAATTGACCGGCGATTGCTCGACCATGTCGGCATAATCGCCGTCGTCCATCATCGTCATCCCGCCGCCGGGATGACGCGCGCTGAGATAGCGGCGGAGCAACTGAAACTGTTCGTCGGTCGCCCAGGGATTGCAGGCGGTGATCTCGAGATCGGCATGGCGGCGCATCAATTTGCGCTGGCTCGCATTGGGTTTGAACTCGGGCGCCACCACGCGGACGGAGACGCAGGCCGAACATCCCGCGCAGCTGGGGCGATAGGCGACCGACTGGCTGCGGCGGAAGCCGATCCGGCCGAGCGCGTCGTTCAGTTCGCTGGCGTGCGGACCGTTGAGTTCGGTGAACACCTTCCGCTCCTGCCGGCCCGGCAGATACGGGCACGGCGACGGTGACGTCACGAAAAAGCGCGGAAAACGAAATGGCGCAGTCACCGACGAATATGTCCCCTTGGACGCCGGTCCATCCGGCCTCTGGGAACGCACTATGAATCGCGCGGAGCGTGATGAAAAGCGGCTTTACCAAGAAAGGTGGTTAACGATTCACCAGAATGCGACGAACCGCCTTGCATCGACAGAATACGCCCTCGCGACTCACCGGTGCAAGGCGGCTCGTCGCCGCTCCGATTCGCTTTGTCGCAAGCTTCGGTTCAGGGACCGCCGGTTAGCAGCTCCGGCAAAGGAGATGTTGATGATGCGTCGCTTGCTGTTTCCCGCTCTGATCGTCGCCATTGCAGTTCCGGCGATGGCGCAGCGCGTGCAACCGGTACTGCCCTTTGCCCCCCGCGGCGTCGATTATGTCGAGAGCGTCTGCACCGGCGGTTTTGACGGCCGCTACGAACAGACGCGGATTCTGGCCAATGGGCAAGTATCGAAAGTGACGCGTCGGTCCGGCGGCGTGCTGCACGCGCGGGCGACCAGGATGGAGGTCATGAAGATCTGGCGCGAACTCGACCTCGCCCGGTTCGAACGCCGCACCGTACGGCCCGAAAAGCCCTATGTGATGGACGGTATCGACTGCGCGCTGACCCGGCGTCAGAATGGGCGCGTCCACACCGTGATGCTGATGCAGCAGAGCCGCAGCAATCCACGCTATCGCGATTTGGTCGAGGCTCTGGACGACGTGAACGAAATCGGCCGTCGCGCGACCGGTCCGGTGCTGCGGCCGGCGGCGGATTAAGTTTACTCTAGCCCCTCCCCCTGAAGGGGAGGGGCTTTATAGTGGCGCCGCCTCGCCCCGCGTTCTACCTCGGCCGCATGCACCTTCGCGCGCCAGCCCTGATCCTGTCGGTCCGCCAGCATGGCGAGCACAATGCCGTGGTCCGCTGTATGACGCGGGAGGCGGGGATGATCGCGGGTTATGTCCGCGGCGGGCGGTCGCGCGCGTTGCGGCCCGTGCTGCAACCGGCCAATCTGGTGGTAGGCGAGTGGCGCGCGCGGACCGAGGACCAGCTTGCCGGTCTGACGGTCGAACTGACCCATAGCCGTGCCCCGCTTTATTCCGAGCCGCTGGCAAGCGCCGCATTGGAATGGGTTACGGCGCTGACCGCGATCGCGCTGCCCGAACACCAGCCCTATCCGCGCCTTTACGAAGCGCTCGACGGCATGATCGGCGCGATCGAGGCGGCGCCCGCGGCGCGCGGCTGGGCGGTGGCGCTGGCACGGTATGAGCAATTGTTGCTGGCCGAGCTAGGCTATGGTTTTCGCCAATCGCCGGCGCTGGCCGGCGAGTCCGGCTGGCCCGAAATCATCGCCGCCCTGGCGCTGACGGGGCGCGAGATCGAAGCGCATCTGCTGACCGATCGCCGCGCCGAAGCGCTGGCGGCGCGCGCGCGGCTGGTCGAAAGGCTCAAGCGCGCGGTTGCGTGAGCGCGTTTCGCTCGGCAAAGGCGGCGGGACGAGAGAAAGGAAGCCGCGTGCCGTTGATCGCCTTGCTGCCCGGAGACGGGATCGGACCCGAAGTCATCGACGAAGCGCGCCGCGTGCTCGACGCGCTGGCGCTCGACCTGACGTTCGAAGAGGCGCCGGTCGGCGGTCAGGCCTATATGCGGGCGGGCAACCCGCTTCCCGCGACGACGCTCGACCTAGCCAAGCGCGCCGACGCGATCCTGTTCGGTGCGGTCGGCGATCCGCAATTCGACGGCCTCGAGCGCCGGTTGCGTCCCGAAGCAGCGATCCTGGGCCTGCGTCGCGAACTCGGCCTGTTCGCCAATCTGCGGCCGGCCAAGCTGACGCCGGGCCTGGAGGATGCCTCACCGCTCAAGCCCGAGATTGCGGGGGCCATCGATATGGTCATCGTCCGCGAGCTGACCGGCGATGTCTATTTCGGCGAAAAGGGCCGTCGCGTCGGACCCGGCGGCGTGCGCGAGGGCCATGACCTGATGCGCTATGACGAAACCGAAGTCGAACGCATTGCCCGGGTCGGGTTCGAGACTGCGCGCCGCCGTCGCGGCAAATTGTGCTCGGTCGACAAGGCGAACGTGCTCGAAACCTCGCAATTGTGGCGCGACATCGTCAACGAGGTCGCCGGCGATTATGACGATATCGAACTGACCCATATGTATGTCGACAATGCCGCGATGCAGCTGGTCCGCAATCCTGGGCAATTCGACGTGATCGTGACCGGCAATCTGTTCGGCGACATCCTGTCCGACCAGGCGAGCATGTGCGCCGGATCGATCGGCATGCTGCCTTCGGCTTCGCTGTCGAGCTGGCGGTCGAGCCTGGGGATGTACGAGCCGATCCACGGCTCGGCGCCCGACATTGCCGGGCAGGGCAAGGCCAATCCGTGCGCGACGATCCTGTCGGCGGCAATGATGCTGCGGCATTCGCTCGACATGGCGGCACCGGCGGACCGGATCGAGGCGGCGGTGGGCAAGGCGATTGCGGGCGGCGCGCGCACCGCGGATTTGGGCGGCACGCTGTCGACCACGGCGATGGGCGACGCGATCCTCGCCGGCCTGTGAGCGACCTGCTCGACCTCGCGGTCGTCATTCCGACGTTCAACGAGCGTCGCAACGTGCCCGTGCTGGTCGCCAAGCTCGACGAGGCGCTGAAGCACGTCGCCTGGGAAGCGATCTTCGTCGACGACGACAGTCCCGACGGCACCGCGGATGCGGCGCGCGAACTGGCGCGGGTCGATCGCCGCGTGCGCGTGATCCAGCGGATCGGACGGCGTGGCCTGTCCTCGGCCTGTATCGAAGGGATGCTGGCGACCGCCGCGCCGTTGGTCGCGGTGATCGATGGCGACCTTCAGCATGACGAGACGATTCTGCCGGCCATGGTCAAGGCGCTGCACGACGACCCGACGCTCGACGTGGTGATCGGGTCGCGGTTCGTGGATGGCGGCGGCACGGGCGAATGGGACAAGGATCGCGTCGCCAAATCAGCGCTGGCGACCAGGCTCGCGCGGCATGTGCTCGAGGCCGATCTCAGCGACCCGATGAGCGGCTTCTTCATGATCCGCACCGAGATCGTGCGCAATCTCGCGCCGCGCCTCGCGGCAATCGGCTTCAAGATCCTGCTCGACATCATGACGGGGTCGCCGCGCCCGCTCCATTTCCGTGAACTGCCTTATACCTTCCGCGTCCGCACCGCGGGCGAGAGCAAGCTCGATCACGTCGTCGCGATGGAATATCTGATCGCGCTTTACGACCGTATGTTCGGGCGCGTCATCCCGGTGCGCTTCGCGATGTTCTCGGCGATCGGCGCGATCGGTGTCGGCGTGCACATGGCGGTGCTGACCTTCGCGATGTTCGTGCTCAACGTGCATTTCCTGACCAGCCAGATCATCGCCGCACTCGCCGCGATGACGGGCAATTTCTTCCTCAACAATGCGCTGACCTATCGCGACCGTCGGTTGAAGGGCGTGCGCCAGCTCGTCGACGGCTGGATTTCGTTTTGCGCGGTGTGCGCGGTCGGACTGGTCGCCAATGTCGGTGTAGCCGGGTTCCTGTACGATTTCCGCGACGGCAGCTGGGCGGCGTCGGCGATGGTCGGCGTATTGGTCGGCGCGGTGTGGAATTACGCGCTGTCGAGCAAGTTCGTTTGGGGGAGGTACTAGGCTCAGCGCAGCAAAGCGCCGACCGACGGCGCAAATTCACTTCGCGCCGGGCGCACTTCGTTACTTGGCTCCGTCGAAAATCACGCCTCCCCGGCGAAGGCCGGGGCCCAGTCGCGACGCATTGAAAGCAGTGGGATGCCGTCGCTATGTCACGAAACTGGGCCCCGGCCTTCGCCGGGGAGGCGTTAGAGATCAGGGCGTGACCCGGTAACCCCCGCCCAACGCCCGGAACGTATCGCTAGCCACCTGGAGCTGCCGCGCGCGCAGCTGCAACAGGCTACGCTCCGCATCCAATGCCGCCGTTTGGGCGAGCACGACCTCGAGATAGTCCGACGCTCCGTCGTGATACCGGGTCAAAGCGAGATCGCGCGTCCGCTCCGCCGCGCGCGTCGCCTGCGCCTGATCCGCTTCGCCCGCGATCAGCAAGCGCTGCGCCGCGAGATCGTCCTCGACCTCGCGGAACGCCGTCAGCACGGTCTGGCGGTAATTGGCGGCGGCTTCGTCATATTGCGCGCGGACGATCTTGACCCCGGCGCGCCGCTTGCCGCCGTCGAAGATCGACAGCACCGCCTGTAACGGGCCCAGCGCCCAGAACGTGCTCGGCGCGCTCAGCCAGCTGCCGCCGGCCGCTTCATATCCCGCCGCTCCGCCCAAGGTGATGTTCGGAAACAGCGCGGCCTTCGCGACGCCGATCTCGGCATTAGCGGCGGCGACACGGCGTTCGGCAGCGGCGATATCCGGGCGCCGCTCGAGCAGGGTCGAGGGCAGGCCGGCGGCAATGACCGGCGGCCGCGGCTGCTGGTCGGCAACGGCGATGGCGAAGGTCTCCGGCGCTTCGCCGACCAATACGGCGATGGCGTGCTCGTCCTGTGCACGGTCGATCTCGACCGTGGATAATTCGGACTTGGCGCTCGACAATTGCGTCTGCGCGCGGCTGACGTCGATCCCCGAGGCGATCCCGCCGGAATGCCGCGTATCGGTGAGGTCGAAGGCGCGCTGATAGGACGCGACCGTCTGCTTGAGCAATGTGATCCGCGCGTCGAGCCCGCGCAGATCGAAATAGGTCGAGGCCAGCTGGGTCTGCAGGCCCAGCCGGATGCCGTCGACATCGAACGCCGCGGCCTTGGCCGATGCGTCGCCCGCGGCGACGCGATTGCGCACCTGGCCGAACAAATCGAGCTCAAAGGAGAGCGACGCGCCGATCGCCTTGTCGGTGAACGTGCTGGGTCGGCCCGGACTGTTGGGGCGGTTCGCCGACTGGCGCTGGCGCTCGATGCTGGTCGACGCGCCGACTTGCGGGAACAGGTCGCCACGCGCCTGGCGCGCGGCGCCAATTGCCTGCTGATAGCGTGCCGACGCGGCAGCGAGATCGAAATTGCCTTTGTCGATCCGCTCTTCGAGCGCCGTCAGCGCGGGGTCGCCGAAGGCCTCCCACCATTTGCCGGATGGAGCGACGTCGCTGCCCGCCGGCTGCCACGGCGCTTCCCTGAAGGCCGCGGGCGTGTCGGTCGCCGGACGCTGATAGGCGGGCGCCAGCGAGCACCCGCCGAGCAAGGCCAGCGACAAAGCGATGAGGCGCCTATTTGCCACCGCGCGCGACCTGCACCTTGTCGCCCGACTGGATCGAGTCGGGCGGGTTGTCGATCACCTGATCGGCCGGCGTCAGGCCCGCGCTGATCTGGACGCGGTCGCCCAGATCGCGGCCGATCGTCACCGTCTTGAGCCGGACCTTGCCACCGGCATCCAGCACCGCGACCTGGGTACCATTCTTGCCGATGATCATCGCGCTGGCAGGGAGCTCGACGGCAGCGCCGGCGCGGCCGATCGGGAAGGTCGCCTGCGAATAGGCACCCGGCTTCAGTGCGCGGTCGCCATTGTCGGCGAGCAATTCGACCAGCACCGTACCCGAGCTGGTATCGACCGCATCGGCGGACCGCGTCATCACCGCCTTGAACGTGCGGCCGGGATATTCCGGCAGGGTCAGCTGGACTTCCATGCCCGGATGGACCTGCGCCGAATAGGCCTGGGGCACTTTCACGAAGGCGCGGATCTTGCTGACGTCCGATACCGTGAATAGCGGCGCGCTGGCGGCGCTGCCCGCCGTCACGAGCGCGCCGATATCGGTCGAGCGCGTCGTCACCACGCCGGCGAACGGCGCGGTCAGCCGGGTGAATCCCTGCTGATATTGCAGCCGGCTGACATTGGCGCGGGCGGCATTGGCGACGGCCGATTTGGCGGCGAGGTCGCCGACCTTCTCGTCGGTTTCCTGCTTCGACACCGCGTCCTTGCCCAGCATCGTCTGCCAGCGTGTCGCGGTGGTCGCGGCGAGTTGCTGGTTGGCGCGCGCCGTCTGAAGGTCGGCGCGGGCCGCGGCGAGTTGCTGGTCGACCTCCGGCGCGTCGATCACCGCCAGCAATTGGCCGCGCCCGACAGTGTCGCCAATATCGACGAACCATTTGCGGATATAGCCGCTGGTCCGGGCGTAGATCGGCGCGCTTTGCAACGCCTGGAGCGTCGCGGGCAAGGTCAGTGCGGTGGTCGCCGCGCTCGGCTTGGCATGAATCACGGTGACTGTCGGGGTCGACTGGTCGTGCGTCCAGGTCGCGAGCTGCGCCTGCGAATGGACGCGGGTGCCGATGCCGATGCCGACCACTGCGATGGCGGCCACCGCGGCGATGATGCCGGTGCGTTTCAGATTGGGGCCGTCGCCGTCAGGCATAGGCTTCCTCCAGCTTGGGAGCCGCGTCCGTTTTTCCGGCGTGCCGCCGATGGACGAGGCTGAAGATTATGGGGACGAACATCAGGGTGGCGAAGGTCGCGACCATCAGGCCGCCGATCACCGCGCGGCCGAGCGGGGCGTTCTGCTCGCCGCCTTCGCCCAGCCCCAGCGCCATTGGCAGCATGCCGATGATCATCGCCAACGCGGTCATCAGAACGGGGCGGAAGCGGACCAGCCCGGCGTCGAGCGCCGCTGCGGTCGCGTCGCCCAGTTCCGCCAGCCGCTCGCGCGCGAAGCTGACGACCAGGATCGAGTTGGCGGTGGCGACGCCCATACACATGATCGCGCCGGTCAGCGCCGGGACCGATAGGGTCGTGCCGGTCGCGAACAGCATCCAGACGATGCCGGCAAGCGCGCCGGGCAGGGCTGTGATGATCACGAACGGGTCGAGCCACGACTGGAAGTTCACGACGATCAACAGGTAGATCAGCACGATCGCGCCGAGCAGGCCAAAGGCGAGGCCCGAAAATGCCGCGTTCATTGTAGCATATTGGCCGCGCAGGGTGACAGTCGTGCCCTTCGGCGCCTTTGCCTTCATGTCCTTGAGCACGTGATTGATGTCGCCCGCGACGGCGCCGAGATCTCTCCCGTTGGTGGTCGCGAACACGTTGACTACCGGCGCGATATTATAGTGCGATACCACCGTCGGGGCGTAGGAGCGGCCGATCGTGGCGATGCCGCCGACGATCTGGCTGGCGCCGGCCGAGCCGGTGACCGGGACGTTGGCGAGGTCGCTGATCGACCCGACCTGATATTCGGGCGTCTGCGCCACCACCGGATACGACACGCCGCTGGCCGGATCGAGGAAATAGACCGGCGCGGTCTGCGATGAGCCGGCGAGCGAGTTGCCTAGGCTGGCGGTCACGTCGCGCTCGGTCAGGCCATATTGGCCGATCCGGCTGCGGTCGACATCGACATTGAGCTGTGGATAGCGCGCCGATTGCTGGATGCGGGCGTCGGCCACGCCGGGGATCGCCTTGATCCGGCGCAGCACTTCGCGCGCGAAAGCAGCATTGCCTTCGCCGTCCTTGCCCGAGATCGCCACGTCGATCGGAGCCGGCGCGCCGAAGTTCAGGATCTGGCTGGTGATGTCGGCGGGCAGGAACGAGAAGGTCGAGCCGGGGAAGTCGTGCGGCAATTGCTCGCGCAGCATCCGGACATAATCGTCGGTCGGCCGGTGATCCTTGGTCAGCTGGATCAGGATGTCGCCGTCCTGCGGCCCGACCGTTCCCGAGTTGTTGTAGGTCGTGTTGATCGAACTGACCGGCAGGCCGATATTGTCGACCACCGACACCAGTTCGTCCGCCGGGATGATCTGGCGGATTCGCTGTTCGATACGGTCGAACTGCGCCGACGTATCCTCGATCCGCGATCCGACTGGCGCACGGACATGCAGGGCCATCTGCCCGGCATCGACCGACGGGAAGAAATTCTCGCCCAGGAACGGCACCAGCAGGAAAGACAGCGCGACGCATGCCAGGAAGCCGATGACGAACGGCCGCGGCGTCGCCAGCGCGCGTTCGAGCAGCGCGCCATAGCTCTTGCGAAACCGTTCGAATCGCTGCTCGAAGCCGCGCTGGAAACGGAACAGCGGGTTGCGCGAAGACGGCGTCCCGGCCGCGTGCATGTCGCCGGCATGCGGCTTCAGCAGATAGTTGGCCATGGTCGGCACCAGGGTGCGCGACAGGATGAACGACATGATCATCGCGAACACCACCGCCAGCGCCATCGGCACGAACAGGAAGCCGGCGACCCCAGGCAGGAAGAACATCGGCACGAACACGATGCAGATGCACAGCAACGACACGAACGCCGGTGTCACGATCTGCGCCGCGCCGTCCATGATCGCAGTGAACACCGGCTTGCCCTGTTCGAGGTGCCAGTTGATGTTCTCGATCGTCACCGTCGCATCGTCGACCAGGATGCCGACCGCGAGGCTCAAGCCGCCCAGCGTCATGATGTTGAGCGTGTTGCCCGTAGCCGACAAGGCGATGATCGCGCCCAGGATCGCCAGCGGGATCGAGATCGCGATGATCACCGTCGATCGCCACGAGCCCAGGAACAGCATGATCATCAATGATGTGAGCGCGGCGGCGATGGCGCCTTCCTTGATGACGCCTTCGACCGCGGCTTTGACGAACAGCGACTGGTCGCCGATCGGCACGATCTTGAGCGCGCTGGGCAAGGTCGCCTGGATGTTGGGTAGCGCGTCCTTGATTCCCTGGACGATCGCCAGCGTCGACGTGGCGCCGTTCTTGAGCACGGTGATCAGCACCGATCGCGACCCGTCGACATGGACGACATTGGTTTGCGGCGCCGATCCGTCGCGGACATGGGCAACATCGCGCATATAGATGGTGGCGCCGTTCACCACCTTGACCGGCAGGTTGTTGAGTTGCTCGACGGAGCTCGGCGCGTTGTTGAGCGCGACGCTGTACTGGAAGCTGCCGATCTTGGCGAAGCCGACCGGATTGATCTGGTTCTGCGCGGCGATGGCGTTGCCGACATCCTGCGCCGACAGTCCCTTGGACTGAAGCGCGGCGGGGTCGAGATCGATCTGGATCTGGCGTTGGCGTCCGCCCGAAGGATAGGGGATCGCCGCGCCGGGTACGGTCACCAGGCCGGGGCGGACCTGGTTCTGCGCCAGGTCGAACATCTTGCCCTCCGACAGACCCTTGCCCGACAAAGCGAGCTGCAGGATCGGCACGGTCGAGGCGTTGTAGTTGAGGATCAGCGGCGGGGTGACGCCCGGCGGCAGCTGCTTGAGCACCGTCTGCGACACGCTGGTCACCTGCGCGGTGGCGGTGCGGATATCGGCGCCGGGCTGGAAATAGATCTTGGTCACGCCGATGCCGGGCATCGACTGGCTCTCGATATGGTCGATATCGTTGACGGTGGTCGTCAGCACGCGCTCGAACGGCGTGATGATGCGCCCCGACATCTGATCGGGCGGCAGGCCGCTATATTGCCAGGCGACCGCGATCACCGGCACCCGGATATTGGGGAAGATGTCGACCGGGGTCCGGGCCGCCGTCAGCACGCCGATCAGCGCGATCAGAATGGCCATGACCACGAAGGTCAGCGGTCGCGTCAGCGCTATGCGGACGATTCCGATCATCGGCGATTCCCATGTTCGACAGCCGGTGGCGGGGCGGGGGGCACCGTCGGCAATCTTTGTGATGGCACCGGTGGCAAGCCGATGCTGCGTTGCGGCGAAGTGGGCGCGACGACCGCGCCTGTCCAATATTGTTTACGGCATGATTGATATTCCGTACGTCTTGATCATGGAGTTACGCCACCTGCGCTATTTCGTCCGCGTCGCCGAGGACCTGCACTTCGCACGCGCGGCAAAGCATCTCGGCATTTCGCAGCCGCCGCTCAGCCAGCAAATCCGGGCATTGGAAGACGAACTGCAGGTGCGCTTGCTCGATCGCACCAGCCGCAGCGTCGCGCTGACTCCCGCCGGCAAGCTGTTCCTCGATGCCGCACGGGCGACGTTGCGCCAGGCCGAGCACGCCATGGCGGTCGCGCGCGGCGCGGCGCGCGGCGAGCTTGGCGAACTGGCGATCGGGTTCAACGCCTCGGCCCCGTTCATTCCCGAGATCGCCCGCGCGATCGCCGAGTTCCGCCGGCTCTATCCCGACGTGAAGCTCGTCCTGCGCGAGGCGTCGGGCCGTGCCCAGGTCGAGGATATCGACGACCGCTTGCTCGACATCGGCTTCATGCGCAGCCGCGCAAGGCCTGTCCTGCCGCGCGACCTGATCGCGCAGCCCTTCCTTCGCGAACGATTGTTCGTCGGCGTGCCGCCCGATCACCGGCTGGCAGCGCAGGACACGGTCGACCTCCTTGATCTGACCGGCGAACCCATGGTCTTCTACTCGACCGAACGCAGCCTGTTCACCGGCGAGCTGATGGCGTTGATGCGCGAACGCGGCGTAGAGCCCAATGTCGCCCAGGTGGTAAGCGACGTGTCGACGCTATTCGGGCTGACCGCGGCCGGCATCGGCGTGATGGTATTGGCGGAATCGCTATGCAATCTGCAATCGGCTGCCTTGGCCTATCGTCCGCTGACCGATGTGACGATGATGCTGTGGCTGGTTCATCACGTTTCCGACCTGACGCTGCCCTGTCGTCATTTCCTCCAGGTACTTACCCGTCCGGCGGGTGCGATGGAGGCTTAGTCGTGGCGAGGCGCCGGCGCGGAGTGAATCCGCGCCGCCGGCCGCGCTGGCCTTCGGGCGCGAATAGCGCCCGCTATTCCGCTAAGGCCAGCTCGAGAACCACATCCAGTGCATGAAGGATTGCTCCCCGGGCAGCGCCGCGGCCGAGAGGATCGGGAAGAAATAGACCGCGATCCCGAACGCCAGGACCGCAAAGCCTTCGTCCCAATGCTCGAACCTGCCCTTGCCGAAATGGTCGAACGCGGCGGCCAGCGCGATGCACAGGAAGATCGATGGCAGGTAATAGTAATAATAGAAGCCGAGCGACTTGGGGATGATCGCCCAGATCAGATAGCTCGCCATCCACAGCCCTGCGGCGAACAGCAGCCTGGGGTCGCGCGCACGGAGCCAGCCCCAAAAGCAGGCGAAGACCGCGACCAGACCGCCCCACATGATCACCGGATTGCCGATCATCAGGATGCCGCGCATCGCGCCGTCCGACGGCTCGTAGAAATACCAAATCGGGCGGATGATTAGCGGCCATGTCCACCACGCCGATTGATAGGTGTGATGCGGCAGGACCTGCGTCTGCTCGGCATACATCGTCATCTGGAAAGGCAGCAGCTCGGCGAGGGTCAGCGGCTGGTCGTGATAGGAGAAGGCGGGTGCGAACGTCAGGAAATAAGTCGCGATCGAGACCAGCCCGAAGACGAGCAGCGCGGGGAAGGCGGCGAGGCCAGGCCAATGCGGCTGGGCGCCGGCCGACCACACCGTCGCGAGGGGACGCTTCGCTCGCATCGCATCGCGCCAGCGCATGGCGAGGAAGGCGATACCGGCCCCGGCTACATAGGGCGCGGCGGCCCATTTCGCCGCGACCGCCAACCCGAAAAGAATCGCCGCGGCGATCCAGCGCGGCCAGACCTTGCCCGGCGGCGCGCGCATCGCCCACAACATGGCGGCGATCGCCCAGATGGTAAAAACGGCGAGGAACGGGTCGATCATCGCGATCCGCGCTTCGATATAGATGGTGAAATTGAGCAGCGCGAAGATCGCGCCCATCACCGCCGGCCGCATCCGTCCGTAAAGCAACCACAGGATCGCGAACACGCCCATTACGGTCGCGGCGCCGGCGACGGTCGAGAAGAAACGCCAGCCCAGCGCATTGTCGCCGAACAGAGCGATCCCAGCGGCGATGAATTCCTTGGCGAGCAGCGGGTGCTCTGTATTCACCGGTCCCGACAGCGCGAGCAGCGCGCGCGCGGCGGGGACATAGTGAATCTCATCGAACACGATCTTGCTGGGGATGGTGACGCCCCACAGGAACAGCGCCTCCGCGGCCAGCCCGATCAGGATCGCGACGAGAAACGGGCGAGGACGACCATGCATCCCCGCCCGCTTAGCCTATCGTGTTGAAAAGTGGATACCGGTATTGGAAGCGATTTGCGTCGACGCACTTTTAATCCTCCCCCGCCAGGGGGAGGTGTCAGGCGTAGCCTGACGGAGGGGGAGGAAGCATGACGGCGAGTTCGTTACTTCCTCCCCCTCCGTCGCCTTCGGCGCCACCTCCCCCTGGCGGGGGAGGATTAAGCTGAATGCCCACAGTCCGCGCCTACCACTTCTCCTCCCGCATCCGTGCCTGGCGCTCCTGCTCGCGTTGGCTCGTGCTGGGCTCGGGGAACGACGCGTCCCTCGGGATAGCGCCGTCCGGTTCGTAGGTCGCGATGACCGTGCCCTTGGCTGTGACCTTGTGGTCCGTCATCCGCAGCTTGCCTGCCGGCGTCCCCTCGCCGAAGAGCCTTTTGCCCTTGCCGAGCGTCACCGGGAAAATCATCAGCACGAGACGATCGATCAGCTCGGCGGCGAGCAGTTCGGGATAGATCGTGCTCGACCCCTGGATGATCAGGTCGGGACCATCGCTCTGTTTTAGCGCCGCGACGTCGTCGACTCCTTTCAGGCGATGGCTATTCTCCCATTCGAGCGTCTGGGCGCCGCGCGTCAGTACATGCTTGCCGGCACGCGTGAACGCCTGACCCATCTCCGCCTCGGGACCTTCGACATAGGGCCAGTAGGAGGCGAAGATGTCGTAGGTGCGCCGCCCGAGCAGCAGGTCGTACTCGCCGGCGAACAGCGACCCGACCGTGTCGAATATGCCTTCGTCGCCGAACCGGAAAAGCCAGCCGCCTTGATCGAAGCCGCCGGTATAGTCCTCGGTCGGGCCGCCGGGCGCTTGCATCACGCCGTCGAGCGACAGGAACGCGCCGCCGGTCACCTTACGCATCGATCTGCTCCCCGGCACGGGCGCGCTCGATCGTCGCGATGTCGATCTTCTTCATCTGCATCATCGCATCCATCACGCGCTTGGCGGCGGCGCGATCAGGGTCGCTCATTCCGGCCATCAATGCCCGAGGCACGATCTGCCACGAAAAGCCCCAGCGGTCCTTGCACCAGCCGCACGCGCTCTCGGCACCGCCATTGTCGACGATCGCATTCCAATAGCGATCGGTCTCTTCCTGGTCGTCGGTGAAGACCTGGAAGCTCACGGCTTCGTTGGGCGTAAAGATCGGGCCGCCATTTAGCCCGACGAACGACTGGCCGAGCAGGGTGAACTCGACCGTCAGCTCGTCGCCCTGCTTGCCGCCGGGGAAATCCGATGCTGCTTTGTGCGGACTTCCGACCCGGCTGTCGGGGAAGATCGCGGCGTAGAATTCGGCCGCTTCGCGCGCCTTGCCGTGGTCGAACCACAGACAGGTGGTGATCTTGTTCATTGCCGTTCTCCAGAAACGAAACCGACCGACGCGCCCTGCGGGTCGACGGCGAGGATGATGCGTTGGCCGCCGGGGACGTCCATCGGCCCCATAATGACGCTGCCACCGCCCGCCTTCACCTTGTCGACGGCGGCGTCGACGTCGGGAATGGCGAAGTAGAAGGTCCATTTGAGCGGCTGTTCCGGACTGGCCCGATCCATCATCGCGCCCAGCCGCACGTCGCCGCAATCGACGAAGGTGTAATCCCCCATCTCGCCCATCGGCATCACCTCGGTCGAGGCCCAGCCGAGCAGGGACGAATAAAAGGGCAAAGCCGCCTTCTGGTCGCTGGTGACGAGTTCGTTCCAGCTGCAGCGCCCCGGTAAAGTGGCCGAGAAGCTGGTGCTTTCCTGGTCGCCCATCGAGGGATCCGGAGTCATCAGATAGAAGACCACGCCTTGCGGATCGGCGAGCATCGCGATCCGACCGACGCCGGGCAAGTCGGTCGCGGGCACGTGGGTCTTGCCGCCGGCCTGTTCGGTCTGCGCCACGCCGGCATCGACATCGGCGACGTGGAAATAGGCGAACCAGCCGGGGTCGCCCTCCATGCCAGGGGGCAACGGCATCAGCCCGCCAACGCCGGTCTCTCCGTAATTGAGGACGGTATAGGGCATGCCGCTGGCCGAGCTCGGGAATTCGGTCGTGGTCCAGCCGACGATGTCACCATAGAATCGCTTGGCGGCGTCGACATCGGTCGTGATCAGTTCATACCAGATCGGCATTCCGGTTCGGGTAGCCATCATCTCTCTCCTGCTGCGATTGTTATGAGTGATCGGTATCCAGCATCGGCACGAAGCCGCCGAAGATCGCGCGCTGCATGTCGAAGGCGGGCGGCGCGGTCTGGACGTCGGGATCGTCCATCATCCCGGCAAAGGCGGCGTCGCGGGTCCCCTTGTCGGGCCATGCGACCCAGCCAAAGATCACCGTCTCGCCATCCTCGGCGGCGACCGCGCGCTTGAAATCGGTGACCTTGCCGTCGGGGACGTCGGTCCCCCAGCCGTCGACGATGCGGCTGGCGCCCTTTTTCAGGAAATAGGCCGAGAGCCGCTTCGCATGGTCGACAAAGGCCGCCTGGTCCGACGATGTCGGCGCGACGATGCCGTCGACATAGCCGAAGCCGCCGCCGTCACCGCCTTCATAGACCGGCTGGTAGCCGCCATAGATCATGCGCTGCGGGTTGAACGGCATCGCGCCCTCGGGCTGCATGCGCTCGTCGGCCATCAGCTTCTCGGATGCCGCGTCGCAGGTCGCCTTGTCGGGCCAACGAATCCAGGAAAAGACGATATGCTCGCCGGGTTCGGCGTGGACCGCGCGCTTCATGTCGGTGCGCTTGCCGTCTGGGATGTCGTCGCCCCAGCATTCGACGGTCGATAGCGCGCCATATTCGGCAAATACCGGCGCGGCCTTGGTCGCCAGGTCGAGATAGGCCTGTTTGTCGGCTTCCTTGACGGGGATGATGAAGCCCTGGAAATAGCTCATGATGCCTCTCCTCTCTTGCTAATGGTTCAGCGGATCAGGGGCAGCAGCGCGCGGATGCGGGAATCGCGCAGCCACAGGCCACCCCATAGCATGATCCCGAGATAGACGCCGAACAGCGTATAGCCGAACAGTGGGCTTCCGACCCGCAAATGCGTCGCCACGGCGCCGCCCAGATAGCCCGTCAGCAGGATCGCGCCCAGAAAGGCGGTGCGCTGCCAGGCGTAGAGCAGGGTGGCGATCGCCAGGATCGAGCCGAGCAGCCGGTAGAAGCCGGACGTGGAGGGCAGGCCGAGCGGCGGGCTGTGCGCGATCATCGTCATCGGGGCGATCAGCTTGCCCGCCGCGTCGGCACCGAGCGCCAGGATGATCAGCGCAGTCAGGATGCGACCGGTCCAAAGCTGAAGGGCGCGCGGGGTCGGTGCCGCCGGAGCGGCTTGATAGGTGCTGGCCATGGCTTCTCTCCTAAAACTGGTGGTTGCTCAGGCGGTGATCGGCATGCCGGCAAGCGCCGGATAATCGAGGATCACGATGCCGGTCACGGCGAACCAGAAAAGGCCGGCAATCCAGGGGCGGAAACGTTCGGACATCGGAAATCTCCTTGGGGAGGAGGGCGCGGCGCTCAGGCCGCGACGCTCTCTTGTTGATCGGACATCGCGGCGGAGAATGCTTCCATGTCCATGTAGATCGGTTCGAACGTATGGCCGTCGAGGTCCTCGAACGGGCGAGCGTACATGAAGCCGCCATCCTCGGTGTCGCGGGTCTGGCGTCCGCCGGCGGCGATCGCGGCATCGGCGATGGCATCGACCTGTTCGCGGCTGTCGCGCGACAAGGCGATCAGCGCCGCGCTAGCCTTGTGCGTGTCGGCGATCTGCTTGGTCGTGAAGGTGCGGTAGAAACCGCGGTCGAGCAGCATCACATGGATCGCGTCCGACCAGACCATGCAGGAAGCCTGCTCGTTGCTGAACTGCGGATTCTTGTCGAAACCGATCGCTTCGTAGAACGCGGTCGCCTTGGCGACATCGGCGACGGGCAGATTCACGAAAATCATCTTGGTCATCTGATCTCTCCCTAAAGACGATGCCGCCATGGGCTGGCGAATCGACTGACTTGACTTTTATGACCTTGAGAGTTACAAAAAGCAACTATGAAGTTAGAAAAAATGACTAAACAGGAAAAAACGTCGGAAAAACGGTGGTATGACGATGCATGCGGCACCGCGATGGCGCTCGAACTGGTAGGGGAGCGCTGGTCGCTGCTGATCGTGCGCGAGCTGATGTTCGGCGGCCGCCGCTTCGGCGAGCTCAAGGCGGCATTGAACGGCATCAGCGCCAATGTCCTGACGCAACGGCTCGAGGGGATGGAGGCCGCCGGCATCCTCAAGAAGCGCAAGCTCCCGCCGCCCGCGTCGGTCCAGATCTACGAGCTCACGCCCTGGGGCTACGAGAGCGAGACGGCGATTCAGGAACTCGGCCGCTGGGCAACGCGATCGCCCGCGCACGATCCGTCG
This sequence comes from Sphingomonas pruni NBRC 15498, assembly GCF_001598455.1. Classification (GTDB taxonomy): domain Bacteria; phylum Pseudomonadota; class Alphaproteobacteria; order Sphingomonadales; family Sphingomonadaceae; genus Sphingomonas; species Sphingomonas pruni. The sequence goes on along the minus strand of NZ_BCYZ01000032.1, from coordinate 3,849 downwards.
TTGCCGCTGTCGGCGGCGTCGCTGATGCTGTCGTTCCGCACCATGTTATCGGCCGAACGCTCGGCGGGGATGGTGGCCAGGATCGGCTTCCGCCTGGGCGACGAGGTGTTCACGACCGAACTCGCCAATAGCAGCTTTCAGGTCATACGCGCCGAGCCGGTCGATGCCGATGTCGTTTTCACCTCCAGCTCGCGCGGATTTGCCGCGCTGACCTATGGCGGCGTGCCGATCGCGGAAGGCGAACGGTTGGGACTGGTCGCGATCGAGGGGGACCGGGCGCTTGCCGAGCGGTTCGTGACGCTGTTTCCCCTGCCGCCCAAATGGACCGAAGAGTGACCGGGCGGACGGGCACCGGCAGCCGGATCATTCGCGCCAGCCCGCAGGCGATCTATGACGCGTTCGTCGACCCCGACATGCAGGCGCGTTGGTTGCCGCCGGAAGGCATGACAGGGAAATTCGATGTGTTTGAGCCGTGGCCGGGCGGGCGCTATCGCATGACGCTGACATTCACCGGCGCGCATGCCACGGCCGGCAAGACTTCCGCCGATGCCGATACGGTGGAGGGGCAGCTGGTCGAACTGATCCCCGGCGAGCGTATCGTCCAGACCGCCGGCTTCGAGTCGGATGATCCTGCCTATGCCGGCACGATGACGATGACGTGGACGCTTCAAGCTATCCCCGAGGGCACGGAAGTGACGATCACCGCGCGCGATGTTCCGTCGGGCATCTCCGCCGAGGATCACGCCCGGGGACTCGCCTCCACCCTCGCCAATCTCGCTGCTTTCCTCGAATAGAGCGCGCGGCGAGAGCTGGCGGTGTCGGGTTTTCGAACATCGGGTCCGCAATTCGCGTCTCGACTTCGCGCCATGGCCGCGTCTAGGGAGGCGCGTGAAGGAATAGACGATGACCGACATCCCAAACATCCAGCCCGATAGCCGTGAGACGACGCTGCTCGACGCGCCCGACCAGATGAAGAAGGTGCGCGACCTGTTCGGCATCGACAGCGACATGGAAGTGCCTGCCTTCAGCGAGGCCGATGAGCGCGTGCCGGATCTCGACCCCGCCTATGTGTTCGATCCCGACACCACGCTGGCGATCCTGGCGGGCTTCGCTCACAATCGCCGCGTGATGGTCCAGGGCTATCACGGCACCGGCAAGTCGACTCACATCGAACAGGTCGCGGCGCGCCTCAATTGGCCGTGCATCCGCATCAACCTCGACGCGCATATCAGCCGCATCGACCTGATTGGCCGCGACGCGATCGTGCTCAAGGACGGCCAGCAGGTCACCGAATTCCGCGAAGGCTTGTTGCCCTGGGCGCTGCAGACGCCGACCGCTCTGGTGTTCGACGAATATGACGCCGGCCGGCCCGACGTGATGTTCGTGATCCAGCGTGTGCTCGAGACCGAGGGCAAGCTGACCCTGCTCGACCAGAATCGCGTGATCCGTCCGAACCCCTATTTCCGCCTGTTCGCGACCGCCAACACGGTTGGCCTGGGCGACACCAGCGGGCTCTATCACGGCACGCAGCAGATCAACCAGGGCCAGATGGACCGCTGGAACATCGTCGTCACGCTCAACTATCTGCCCGCCGCGGTCGAGGCGCAGATCGTGCTCGCCAAGTCGGGCGAATATGACAAGCCCGACGGCAAACAGGTCGTCGACAACATGGTCCGCGTCGCCGACCTGACCCGCAAGGGCTTCATCAACGGCGACATCTCGACCGTGATGAGCCCGCGTACCGTCATCACCTGGGCGCAGAACGCGCTGATTTTCGGCGATGTCGGCTTCGCCTTCCGCCTGTCGTTCCTCAACAAGTGCGACGACGCGGAGCGCGCGCTCGTGGCGGAATATTATCAGCGCGTGTTCGGCAAGGACCTACCCGAGAGCGTGGTCGGAAAGGCGTAACAGCAGGCGCGTGGCGCAGGATACTCCTCTCGATCGCTTCAAGGCCGTGCTCGGCGGCGCGTCGCGCGCGCTGTCGGAAGAGGCCGAGGTGGAGCTGGCGTTCACCGCCGATGCGCCGGCGCAGTCGGGCAAGCATATCAAGGTGCCGATGCCGGCGCGGACGCTGCCGGCCGATCAGGTCGCCGAGGCGCGCGGGTTCGCGGACTCGTTCGCACTCCGGCTGAAGCTCCACAACGCGGCGCTCCACCTCAAGAACGCGCCCCACGACGCGGTGGCGCGCGCGGTGTTCGACGCGGCCGAGACGGCGCGGGTCGAGGCATTGGGGTCGCGCGGCTATGCGGGCATCTCGGCCAACCTCAACCATGCGCTCGATATGCGCTTGCGCTCGGACCCGATCACGCGCGCGCGCAGCCGCGACGAAGTGCCGCTGTCGACCGCGATCCAGCTGCTGGTGCGCGAGCGGCTGACGGGCCAGCCCGCGCCCGAGGTGGCGCAGCAGGGGCTCGATCTGGTCCGAGAGTGGATCGAGGAGAAAGCGGGAGGCGATCTCGACGCGTTGCGCCTCGCGCTCGACGACCAGCGCGCCTTCGCCAGCCTGGCGACCAAAATGCTCGAGGACCTCGACCTGGTCGAGGGCGATCAGATTCCCGAGGACAGCGACGACGGCGGCTCGGACGACGAGGGCACCGACGAGGAGCAGGATCAGGGCGAGGAAGGCGACGACCAGGGTGAGCAGGGCCAGGGCGAGGTCGAGGCGCGCGGCGAGCAATCGGAGGCTGAGAGCGACGAGGGCGAAGGCGCCGAGGCCGGGGATGAATCGTTCGAGGATGCCGAGGGCGAAGCCGGCGACGAAGGCGAGGAGGGGATGCTTCCCGTCCGGCCCAACCGCCCGTTTTCGGACCTATCGCCGCAATTCGACTATAAGGCCTGGACCACGCAATATGACGAGGTGATCGCGGCGACCGAGCTATGCGATGCCGAGGAACTGGCGCGGCTGCGTTCGTATCTCGATCAACAGCTCGTCCATCTGCAGGGTGCGGTGACCAAGCTCGCCAACCGGCTGCAGCGTCGCTTGATGGCGCAACAGAACCGCTCGTGGGACTTCGACCAGGAGGAGGGATTGCTCGACGCCGCGCGGCTGGCGCGCGTGGTGATCAATCCGATGCAGTCGTTGAGCTACAAGATCGAGCGCGACACCGAGTTCAAGGACACCGTCGTCACCTTGCTGATCGACAATTCCGGGTCGATGCGCGGGCGGCCGATCTCGATCGCGGCGATCAGCGCCGACATCCTGGCGCGCACGCTCGAACGCTGCGGGGTCAAGACCGAAATATTGGGCTTCACCACCCGCGCGTGGAAAGGCGGGCAGGCGCGCGAGAGCTGGCTCGCCGCCGGGCGCCCACCGCAGCCCGGCCGCCTCAACGACATTCGCCACATCGTCTACAAGCAAGCCGACGAACCCTGGCGCCGCGCCAAGCCCAGCCTGGGGCTGATGATGCGGGAGGGGCTGCTCAAGGAGAATATCGACGGCGAGGCTTTGCTCTGGGCGCACAATCGACTGATCGGCCGTCCCGAGGAGCGCAAGATCCTGATGGTGATCTCCGACGGCGCACCGGTCGACGATTCCACCTTGTCGGTAAATAGCGGCTCGTATCTCGAACGCCATTTGCGCCAGGTGATCCACTGGGTCGAGAACCGCTCGCCGGTCGAGCTCGTCGCGATCGGCATCGGCCATGACGTGACGCGCTATTACGAGCGCGCGGTGACGATCATGGATGCCGAGCAATTGGGCGGCGCGATCATCGAACAGCTCGCGGCGCTGTTCGACAAGCCTTGAACATGGGGCTTCATCAAGCCCCTCCCCTTCAGGGGAGGGGTTGGGGGTGGGGCAGTCACGGACGATACGCTTTGCGAGACATCCCCCCCCCCCCCCCCCCCCCC
>NZ_BCYZ01000031.1 GCF_001598455.1 Sphingomonas pruni NBRC 15498 | reverse complement strand
GGGCTGGTGCCGCGAAACGCGCCCCTCAGCGCGTTTTCGAACGGAGTCTCAGCGCGCGCCGGCGTCCCCGTCCGACACCGGCTCCAGCGCCCGCGCAAGCGGCCGCGCAATCGCCAGCATCAGCAGCCCGCCGACCAGCCCGATCGACCCGTCGAGCGCCCAGAAAGCGGCGGGGCTCATCGTGTCGTAGAAGCTGCCGACCCAGCCCATGATCACGCTGCCCAGGAAGAAGGACAGATACACCCCGCCCATCATGGTCGCGGTGACCTGCTTCGGCGCGGCCTGGCTGATCAGCGCGAGCAGCACCGGCCAATAATAGAGGAAGGCGACGCCCATCCCGAAGAACCCGACGAGCGCCCACCCCACGGCGGTCTTGCCGTCCGGCCCGGTCAGCAATGCGCCGACGGCGAGCACGAACGCCGAGACACCGGCCAGCAGCGATCCGATCGCCATCTTGACGACGTCGGACGGCTCGCGACCGCGCTTCGCCTGCCACGCCCAGAGCGCGACCAGCGGCGGCACCGCGACGACCGAGGCGAACGGATCGATCGAGTTGAACCAGGAGGGCGGCACGTCGCCCAATGACGTCCACAGGCTGACATGCTGATCGACCCATAGCACGCCGATGCTCCAGATCATCGGATAGGCGACGTTGGGAAACAGCGTCATCGCGGCGACCAGTATCAGCAGCCACATCCGCTTGCGCTCGGCCGGAGTCATGGGCGGCAGTGCGACGCGGTCGGCGCGCGGGCTGCGACCGGCCAGATGGCGCTGGCCCGCGAGATAGATGACCAAGGCGAGCAGCATCAGCGCAGCGGCCGCGCCGAACCCGGCATGCCAGCCATAGGCTGCGGCCAGCACGCCGCACGCCAACGGCCCCAGGATCGCGCCGACATTGATGCCCGCGGAAAAGATCGTGTAGCCTTGCGTCCGCCGCGATTCCGCTTCGGCCGGATAAAGCTCGCCGACCTGCGCCGAGATATTGCCCTTGAGGCAACCCGAACCGAGGATCAGCAGCAGCAAAGCGAGCAGGAACGAGGTATCGAACGCCATCGCGAGATGCCCGGCGCACATCAGCAAGGCACCAATGATGACGGTGACCTTCGCCCCCAACCAGCGATCGGCGATCCAGCCGCCGAGGATCGGGGTGAAATAGACCAGCCCGCCATACCAGCCGTAGATCAGCGACGCGAAGGCGACGTCGCTGAGTGTCCCGTGCCAGCTGAACACGTGCCGCAAGGCAGCCAGCCCCAGCACATGCTCGGCGTGACCCGGCAGAAACAATTGCTGGACCATGTAGAGCGTCAGCAGTGACGTCATGCCGTAATAGCTGAACCGCTCCCAGCATTCGGTGAAGGCGAGATAGACGACCCCGCGCGGGTGGCCGAGGAAGCTCGTGTCGTCGGTCGCAGCGGTCAATCACCGATCCTCTTGAGGCGTATCCGCTCGGCAAATCGCGGATTGGTCGCGACATAAGCACGAAGCGCGCGCTCAAGCGAGGCCCGGTCCCTGAAATGGCATGTCGCCCCGCCGCTCGGCTTGGAGCCTGCCGCCGGTTCGGCCTGGGTCGAATTGTCCGAGGGCGCCACGTCGGCATCCTCGACATTGGTGGTTGCCGGCTCTTCGACCTCGCCGCCGGCGGAGCGAACGATGTCCGCTGTTGTGTCGCAATCGATCACCGGCGCGAGCCACAAGACGTCGCCGCGCAATTCGGCCAGCCCATAGGACACCTCCGCCTTGTCTTCGTCGGCCAAGTCCTGGACGATCCACAGATCGCGCCCCGTCGCCGCGAACCGCACCATGATGACGCGGGAGGACTTCTCGTCCTTTCGCGGCCGGAGCGGCGTCGTAAGGATCGTTCCGTCTGGTTGCCAGGCGACCCGATAGAAGTGCGCAGGCTTGCCGTCGCCGAGCAGATCGACCTTGTAGACACCGGGCCGGACCGGGCCGGCATCGGCGGGATCGCCTTTGTAAAAGGGAGGGCCGACCCACCAGCAACTCGACAGCAATGTCGCCGCGGTCATCGCGAACGCAAGGCGAAGTACCGGTCGCATCATCCGCCTCCCTCCCACCGGATCAGCTGGTGTACGATACGATGGAAAACCATAGCGAGACAGCCGGGATGATGACCGAAACCGGCCGCCTTGCCCGGTCGTAATTTTTTCTCGCCAAGGCACTAAGGCGCGAAGACGGTTCGCGCAGAGGCGCAGAGGGCGCTGAGATCATCGGCTGAGCCTCGCCATGCGAGGCTCCTTAATCGATCGTTCGAATTTGATCGCGCGGGGACGCCTATCGCTAAACAGCTCTGCGCCTCTGCGCGAAAACCCTTTCCCTTTGCGCCTTCGCGCCTTTGCGTGACCTATTTCGGCTCATCGGCGGGAATGATCCTCGGACCTTGGCCCATTGCTCCGACGGCGCCGTCGCCCTAGCCTCGTCCTTTCGAGTGGGAGTGGGTGCGTGACGATCGAAGAACCGGATGCCGGGTCGCGGCCCGTCGATGTGCCGCATCGTCGCGAGTTCCTGGGCCATCCGGTCGGCCTGCCGGTCATCGCCTTCACCGAGGGGTTCGAGCGCTTTTCCTATTACGGCATGCAAACCCTGCTGGTGCTCTACATGGTCAAGGCGCTGCTGCTGACGCCGCATGTCGAGCGGATCGTGGGTTTCGGCTGGTTCAGCGCTGTGCTGGCGGGGATCTATGGCGCGCCGCCCAATACCCAGGCGCTCGCCTCGCACATTTTCGGCACCTACACGATGCTGGTCTATGTCACGCCGATCCTGGGCGGGCTGTTGGCCGATCGCTGGCTGGGCAAGACGCTGACCGTGACGATCGGCGCGCTGTTGATGGCCGCGGGCCATTTCCTGATGGCGTTCGACATATCGTTCCTGTTCGCCTTGCTGTTGCTGGTGCTCGGCGTCGGTTGCCTCAAGGGCAATCTGGCGAGCCAGGTCGGTGCGCTCTACGCGCCGGGCGACGGCCGCGCGACCGATGCGTTCCAGATCTATTATATCGGCATCAGCTTCGGCGCCTTCTTCGCGCCGTTGGTCTGCGGCGCCTTGGGCGAGGAAGTTGGCTGGCACTGGGGATTCGGCGCGGCCGGCGTCGGGATGGTGATCGGTCTGGTCATCTATCTGGCCGGGCGCCGGCATCTGCCGCCCGATCCGCTGACCGAGCGGCGAGCAGCGAGCGTATCGGCCGCGCCACGGGCGGCGATGACGCGGCGGGATATCGTCGTGCTGATCCTGCTGCTGTTCATGGTCCCGGTGCTGGCGGTCAGCGCGATCGGCAACCAGCAGATGTTCAACGCCTATCTGGTCTGGGCCGACCGCTCCTACGAATTCATGCTGTTCGGCCACCGCATGCCGACCTCGTTCCTGGTCTCGTTCGACGCCTTTACCGGGTTCGTCACGCTGGCAGGGGCAGTAGCGTTCTGGCGCCGGTACGCGCGGCATTGGCGCGAGCCCGACGAGATCACCAAGCTGATCATCGGCTGCCTGATCTCGTCCTCCGCCTTCCTCCTGGTGATGATCGTCGCGAGCCGTCACGAGGCGACCGGCGTCAAGCCGGCGTTATGGGTCGCGCTCGCGGTCAACACGCTCAACAATCTCGGCTTCGCCAACGTCTTTCCGGTCAGCCTTGCGCTCTATTCGCGCGCTGCGCCGCGGGCGATTTCGGGGACGGTGGTCGGCATCTATTATCTGTTCCTGGCGCTGGCCAATTATCTGGTCGGCGTGGTCGGCGGCTGGCTGGAGATCATGCCGGCCGGGCGCTTCTGGGGAATCCATGTCGGCGCGATCCTGGGCGCGGCGGCGGTATTCGTGGCGATCAAGCTGGTGTTCGGGAAGTTGCTGTTGCCGGAGGTGGTGGAGAGCTGAGCCCCGCCGCGGGCCAAGCCCGCGTCGTCGGACGGCGCTTACAGCGCCGCCGGCCGGGCGCGCCTCGGCCTTGATTTCAGCTCCGCTGCAATCTTCGGCGGCGCGCCTTATTCCGCCGCCAGCAAACTCTCCGCGCCACCCAGGTCAACCGACACCAGCCGGCTCACTCCCCGTTCGACCATCGTCACGCCGAACAGACGGTGCATGCGGCTCATCGTCACCGCATTGTGCGTGACAATCAGATAGCGCGTCGCGGTTTCCTGGGTCATGCGGTCGAGCAGGTCGCAGAAGCGTTCGATATTGGCGTCGTCGAGCGGCGCGTCGACCTCATCGAGCACGCAGATCGGCGCGGGATTGGTCAGGAATAGGCCGAAGATCAAGGCGACCGCGGTCAACGCCTGTTCGCCGCCCGACAACAAGGTCAGGGATTGCAGTTTCTTGCCCGGGGGCTGCGCCATGATCTCCAGCCCGGCTTCGAGCGGATCGTCCGAATCGACCAGTTCGAGCCGCGCCGCGCCGCCATTGAACAGGGTCGTGAACAGCCGCTGGAAATGGCCGTTGACCGCCTCGAACGCGGCGAGCAGGCGTTGCCGCCCTTCGCGGTTGAGCGTGCCGATCGAGCCGCGCAACTGGGCGACGGCCTGGCCGAGCTCGTCGCGCTCGGCGGCGGCATCGGTGCGCTGCGAATCGAGCTCGGCGAGTTCGGTTTCGGCCACCAGATTGACCGGTCCGAGCCGCTCGCGATCGATCAGCAATTTGTCGTGCTTGACCGATTCGTCCTGCGGATCGCCGACCTGGTCGAGATCGAACCCGACCCGCTCGCCGAGCAGGGGCGGCGGGCAGGCGAAGCGCTCGCCCGACAGCCGCGCCATCTCGATCCGGCGGATATCCTGGTTTTCGGCGCGCGCGGTCGCCCCGGCGCGCGCTTCTCGCGCCAGCGACAGCGCTTCCGCAGCGATCCGGCCTACCTCGTCGGTGTCGCGGACGCGCACTTCGGCCGCGCGCTCGGTCACCGCCGCGGTGTCCGCGGCGGCGCGCAGCTCGGCATGGCGCGCTTCCTGCTCTTCAATCTGCACCGCGAGCTGCGCGGGACGCGCTTCCGCCGTCTCGGCTTCGGCGGCGAGCTGCGCCTCACGCTTGTCCATGTCGGCGATGCGCTTGGCCGCCTCACCGGCGCGCGCTTTCCAGCCTTTCTGCTCGCCCTCGGCCGCGGCCAGCCGCTCGCGGTCGGCAGCGACCGCGCGGTCGAGTTGGGCGCGGTCGGCACGCGCATTGGAGGCGTGCGCCCGGCGTGCCTCGGCCTCGCTTTGCAGCTGCGCCACCGCGGCGCGCGTGTCGGCGCCATCGGGCAAGGCAGCGCGGGCCGCTTCCGCACGCGCCAGTTCGGCTTCGGCCTCACCGGCTTCGGCTGCTACCCGGCGCGCCCGCGTATCGAGATCGGCGCGCTGCGCCTCGATCCGTTCGAGTTGGGCAGTGGCGCGGTCCTCTGCGCGGCTCGCCTCACGCGCGGCATGTTCGGCGCGTTCGAGCGAGGCGCGTGCCGCCTGGGCATCGGCGCGCGCGGCGGCGATGCAGCGCTCGGCGTCGTCGAGCTGGGCGTTGGCCTTTTCGACCGCGCCTTGCGCCTTGGGCCGCGCCTTGTTGAGCGCGGCGAGGCGATTGATCCGTTCGAGCCGTTCGGCCGCCGCCGCACCGCCGGTCCTGGCGACATAGCCGTCCCAGCGCCGCAGCATCCCGCCCAGCGTCACCAGCCGTTGTCCGACCGCGAGCGTGCGCTGATCGTCCTGTTCGGCGACCAGGATCTGCGCCAATCGCCGTGCCAACGCCGCCGGCGCCTCGACATGGTCGGTGAGCCGGGTTAGCCCCCCAGCCGACGGGTCCCCGGGCTTCGGCTCGGCGCCGGCCCAATAGCGATCGGCCTTGGCATCGAGCCCGGTTTCGAGGTCGTCGCCCAAAGCCGCCGCCAGTGCGCGTTCGTAGCCCGGCGCGGCGCGAACATGGTCGAGCAATTTGTCGCGTCCCGACGGCCGCGTCGTCTTTTCGAGCGCGAGCACCTCGCTCTCGATCGCGGCGAGTTCGGCGCGGGCAGCGGCGCGCGCCTGTTCGGCGGCGTCGCGCGCTTCCTGCGCGGCGCGTTCGTCGGCATCGGCCCGGGCGCGGGCGCCGCGCGCGGTCTCGGTCGATTCGAGCGCGTCGGCACGCGCCTTGATCGCCCGCTCGCGCTCCTCGCGCAGCGGCGCGGCATCGCCCAATGCCCTTTGCTCGGCCGCCAGCGTCGTCTGGTCGCGCAGCGCACGGTCGTGCCGCGCTTTGGCCGCCGCCACCGCGGCGTCGGCAACGCGGGCATCGGCGAGTTCGGCGGCCTGCCGGCTCATCGCTTGCGCCAGCGCGACATCGGCATCGCGTGCCGCGCGCTCGGCCTCCGCCAACGTCGCGTCGAGCGCGGGCAGCCGCCCCGCCGCCTCGTCGGCACGTCTCGTCAGCAATTTCGTCTCGGCGTCGAGCCGCGCCAGCGCCTCGGCGGCGTCGACCGCCAGCGCGCCTTCGCGCGCGCGGTCCTCACCGATGCGGCCACGCTGATCGGCCAGTTCTGCGATCCGTCGCTCGGCGCCCTGATGCTCGGCGCGCAGCGCAGCGAGGGCGTGGGCGGCGTCGCTCGCCGCCTCTCGCGCCGCAGTGGCCGCTGCGCGGGCATCGCCCAGTGCTTGCGCCGCGGCATGCTGGTGCGCGGTCGCCGCACGCTGCGCCTCGGCCGCGGCCGCAACCTTTTCCTCACATTGCGCAGCCTCGGCCTTGGCGGCATCGGCCGCCGCTGCCGCGTCGCGCCAGCGGGCGAAGATCATCCGACCCTCGGCGACGCGGATCTGGTCCGACAGCAACCGATAGCGCTCGGCCTGGCGTGCCTGGCGCCGCAGCGCAGAGGCGCGCGCTTCCTGGTCGGCCATAATCTCGTCGAGCCGCAACAGATTGGCTTCGGTCGCACGCAGCTTTTGCTCGGCATCCTTGCGGCGGACATGGAGGCCGGCGATCCCCGCCGCCTCTTCGAGCATCGCGCGGCGCTCGGTCGGCCGCGCCGAGATCACCGCGCTGATCCGCCCCTGGCTGACCAGAGCCGGCGAATGCGCGCCGGTCGCGGCGTCGGCGAACAGCAAGGCGACGTCCTTGGCGCGGACGTCGCGGCCATCGATGCGATAGGCCGATCCCGCACCGCGCTCGATCCGCCGCACCACCTCGGTCTCGCTGCCGTCGATCTCGGCCAGGATCGACACTTCGGCGAAGTCGCGCGCGGTACGCTTGTCGGTACCGGCGAAGATGACGTCGTCCATCCCTGCGCCGCGCATCGACTTCGGGCTGTTCTCGCCCATCGTCCAGCGCAATGCCTCGAGCAGATTGGACTTGCCGCAGCCATTGGGGCCGACCACGCCGGTCAGCCCCGGTTCGATGCGGAGATCGGCCGCGTCGACGAAGCTCTTGAACCCCGACAGCCTCAGCCGTTTGATCTGCATCCGTTCAGCGGCCCCCCGGCGCGATCAGCGATCAGGCGCCCCGTGCCTTGAGCACGGGTTCGAGCGTCGCCCAGTCGCCGACATCGTTGAGCTTCTCGCCATTGATGATGAAGGTCGGCGTGCCGCTGATCTGGAACTTGTCGTTGGCGAACTTGGTGCGCTCGACGAGCTTGTCGATCGCCGCCTTGTCGTTGAGGCAGGCGCGTGCCTTGTCCTCGGGCAGGCCGCGCTGCTTCATGAAATCGAGATAACCCAGGCCTTCGGCATACATGGTCGCGACCTGGTTGGGAGTAGCGCCCTGCGCCGCCTGGACCTTGGCCGAGACCTGCTGTTCGTTGGCGAGCAGCGTCTGCTGGTTGGCGAACATCTGATCGAGGATCGGGAAGAAGGTCGCGGTGTCGCCCGAACATTGGCCGAGCAGGATCGGGCCGAGGTCGAGCGGACCGTGGACCGGATATTCGCGGAATTCGTAGCTGACCTTGCCGGCGGAAATGTACTTTTCCTTGAGCGCCGGGAAGCCTTCCTGGTCGAACTTGCCGCAATAGGGGCAGGCGCGCGATCCATATTCGACGATCTTGAGCGGCGCGTCGGGATTGCCCATCCGGAAGCCGCCTTCGGGCGTCTTCACCACCGTGTCGACCCAGGACATGCCGGCGGGCGCCGGCTTGGCCGCGACCGGGGCGGCCGGGGTCGAGCTGTTGGCGTCGTTGCCCGACCCGCCGCAGGCGGCGAGCGCCAGGAGCGGCAGAGCGGCGAACAGGGGCGAGATCTTCATATACTACTCCCTTGGGAAAATTCAGACGCCGACGGCGGCGAGCAACGGCTGGAGATGGGCCCAATCGAACACATTCTCCGCCTTGGTGCCGTTGATGGTGAAGGTCGGCGTGCCGTTGACCGAATATTGCTTCTCGGCGGCATCGGTCATCGCCACGATGCGATCGACGCCGGCGGTGCTGGCGAGACAGGCCTGGGCCCGCGCCGCCGTCATGCCGCGGCGTTTGACGAAATCGACATAGCCCAGGTCCGTGGCCAGGCTGGTTGCGATCTGGTTGGGCGTGGCGTTGGCCATGCCCTGGGTCTTGGCCGCCGCCGCCTGGAACTTGGCCAGCAGCGATTGTTGATTGGCGAACATCGCATCGAGCAGGGGAAAGAATTGGGCGGTCGAGACGCAGCGGCCCAACAGGATGGGCCCGAGGTCGAGCGAGCCGTGCACCGGATAGTCGCGGAATTCGTAGCTAAGCTTGCCCGCGGCGATCGGCCCGGCCTTCAGCACCGGAAGCCCTTCCTTGGCGAACAGCGCACAATGCGGGCAGGTGCGCGAGCCATATTCGATCAGCTTCACCTTGGCATTGGGATTGCCCATCCGCATTCCGCCTTCGGGCGTCGCGGCGACGACATTGACCCAATTGACCTTGGCCGGCGCGCGCTTGGCCGGGGCGGTCTTTTTCGCCGGCGCCCTGGTCGCGGCACCGGCGGCAAGCGGCAGTCCGGCAATCAATGCCAGCACCAGCAACGAACGGATCATTTTTCAGTCTTTCCGATGACGGGCACTTTGATGGGCCCAAGGACGGGGATGCCGCGATTGCCCGCGACGCCGGCGGCGAGCGCCGCGAGCACCGCCTGCAATTCGGGATCGGCGATCGCGCGCAGCCCCGGGCCGAGTTCGGCCGGCGGGGTCGGCGCGGGACGCAGGCTGGGCGGCGCGGCGCGGGACGGGCGCTCGGCGATCCTGCCTTGCTTGAGGTTGAGCCGGGCGACCGCGGCATAGCCGAAGAAACGGTTGACCCGCTCGACGATCTCCGGCGCGATATGCTGCATCATCGCCGCATGCGCGCCCTTCACGGTAACGGTGAGCACGCCCTCGGCTTTCTTGCCCGGCGGGAAGCGGATCGATTCGGGCGACGACACGCCGGCATATTTGGGTCCGACGATTTCCGCCCAGCGCGTGACGATTCCCGACTGGACGAAGCCGAAGCGACGAAACGCCGCCCCGCCGACCTGGGGCAGCAAGTCGCCGACAGCGCGCGCCGGTCCACCGCGACGCGGTTCCGGCGCGGGTTTCGTCGGGCCTTTGGGAGTGGCGCGCTTGCTCATTCGGCCATCCATGCCATAGCCGCGGGGTGGCCGCCAAGCTTCCTTCCGCACCATCCTTGTCAGGTTTTGTCGCGCCGGCATTGTTGCGTTGGTACGACGCACATCGCCGCACCCTGCCATGGCGCGCGGGACCCGGCGAAACCGCCGATCCATATCGCGTCTGGCTGTCCGAAGTGATGCTACAGCAGACCACCGTCGCGGCGGTCGGTCCGCGCTTCGCCGCCTGGGTCACGCGCTGGCCCGATTTCGCCAGCCTGGCCCAGGCGGAGGAGGCCGACGTCATGGCGGCATGGGCAGGGCTGGGTTATTATGCCCGGGCGCGCAACCTCGTCGCCTGCGCGCGCGCCGTCGTCGCCGAGCATAAGGGGGCCTTTCCGCGCACCGAGGCCGAGCTGCGCGCGCTGCCCGGGATCGGCGACTATACCGCCGCCGCGATCGCCGCGATCGCGTTCGGCGCGCCCGCGACCGTAGTCGACGCCAATGTCGAGCGCGTGGTCGCGCGATTGTTCCGGCTGGAGGAGAAGGCCGCGATCCGCCCCGCCGCCGCGACGCTGACGCCGAACGAGCGCGCCGGCGATTTCGCCCAGGCGATGATGGACCTGGGCGCCACGATCTGCACGCCGCGCGCACCCAAATGCCTGCTCTGCCCGCTGCGCGACGGATGCGCGGCCAATGCGGCCGGCGACCAGGAGGCCTATCCGGTCAAGCCGGCAAAGGCGGGCAAGCCGACGCGCCACGGCACCATCTTCTGGGCGCGAAGCGGTAGTGACGTGCTGCTGGTACGGCGGCCGCCCAAGGGCCTGCTCGGCGGCATGCGCGCGCTGCCGACCGGGCCCTGGACCGATTCGGCGCCGGGCCTCGCCGACGCCCCGCTCCCGGCCGATTGGCAGATGCTGGCGGGGCGCGTCGAACACGTCTTTACCCATTTCAGATTGCAGCTGGCGCTTGCGAGCGCCGTCGTCGACCGCCATGCAGCGCCCGACGGCGCCGAATGGTGGCCGATCGAGTCGCTTGGAGAAGCCGGTCTGCCGACTGTCTTCGCCAAGGCCGCTAGAGCGACGGGAGAGCTTTGACGATGCGCGTGACCCCCTTGTTTACCGCTACCGCCACGATCGCATTGCTGGTCGGTGCCGCCGCCGCGCAGCAGGTGGCCTTGCCGATATCGGCCGCCGCCCCCGTTGGCGCACCGGCACCGCCTCTCCCCGAGACCCAGGCGCTCTACGATTCGTATGTCGCCAAGAACGAGATGCCCGGCATCGTTGGCGCGTTCGGGGCCGGCGACCTGCCCACCACCTTCGTCGCCTCGGGCAAGATCGCGACCGACGCCAATGCCGCGCCGGCCGGTCCGGACAGCCTGTGGCGGGTCTATTCGATGACCAAGCCGATCACCGCGATGGCGGCGATGATCCTGATCGAGGACGGCAAGATGAAGCTCGACGAGCCGATCAGCGACTTCCTGCCCGCGTTCAAGACCATGCGCGTCCAGCTCAACGAGAATACGATCGACAGCCGCCCGGCAGTGCGCCCGATCACGGTCCGCAATCTGCTGACCCACACCGCCGGCCTGGGTTACAACATCATCACCAAGGGCCCGTTGCTCCAGCTTTACATGGACAAGGGCATCACCCCCGGCCAGGTCAACGCGGCGATGGAGGTCGATGCGCGCAAGACGCGCCCGACATCGCTGCAGGAATTCGCCGACCGCGTGGCGAGCGTTCCGCTGATCGCCGACCCCGGCACCAAGTGGAGCTATTCGATCGGGCTCGACCTGATGGGCGCGGTGATCGAGAAGGCGAGCGGGATGCGTTTCGACGCCTTCGTCCAGACGCGCATCCTCGATCCGCTCAAGATGACGTCGAGCTATTGGACGGTCCCGTCGAGCGAGGTCGGACGGCTGTCGACCAATTACGCCTTCCTGCCCGGCAACAAGCTCTTCGCGATCGATCCGGCCGCAACCTCGGCCTATCTGTCGCCGCCCAGCTTTCCCTATGGCGGCGCCGGACTGGTGATGTCGGCGCGCGACTATGACCGGTTCCTGCACATGCTGCAGGATTATGGCGAGCTGGACGGCGTCCGCATCATGAAGCCGGAGACCGCCAGGCTCGCCATGTCGAACCTCCTCCCCGCCGGTGTCGAGTTCGGCGGCGTGGCAGGCGCCACCGGCGGAACCGCGGGCCCCAAGATGGGCTTCGGCGCTGGCGGATCGGTGGTGCTGGAGGACAAGGCGAATTCGATGGGCGCGGGCACGTACGGCTGGGGCGGAGCCGCCGGCACCGCAGCCTGGGTCAATCCGGTCAAGAAGATCCGCGGCACGATCATGGTCAATTACTTCCCCGCCGACAAATGGCCGATCCGCGACGAGACGGTGAAGGCGCTGATCAGCGACATGCAGCGTTTCCGGGCCAAATGATTCGCCCCGGCTTTACCGGCAGCCCACTCGACCGGGCCGATCCGCTGCGTCACGATCCCGAGAAACTGGCGGCGGCGATGGGCGACTGGCGCGCCAGGCTGCTCAAGCTCGACAATTTCGAGCCAGAGGTGGCGGAGGACGGCACGCTCGGCTGGACCAGCCTGGCCGACGCGCCCGACGATGCCGAATTGGTCCTACTGGGGCTGCTCGAAGGCAAGCCGCATTTCGCCGCTTATGTCCCGGGTATGCGCGCGCCGGCTGGGCGCTCGCCGAGCCTGTTCCGTGCGCTCGACCTGATGCGGCCGGAGGAAGCAGAGACCTATGCCGCGGCGCGCAGCGTGCTCGACTGGCACAGCCGCCATCAATTCTGTGCCAATTGCGGGACGCAGACCGTGATGATCCGCGCCGGCTGGGGCCGTTCGTGTCCGAACTGCGGCGCCGAGCATTTCCCGCGCACCGATCCGGTGGTGATCATGATCGCCGAACATTCGGGCCGCGCGCTGGTCGGACGCGGGCCGCAATGGCCGGCGGGGCGCTATTCGGCGCTGGCCGGGTTCATGGAGCCGGGCGAGTCGATCGAGGAAGCGGTCGCGCGCGAGATTTTCGAGGAAGCCGGGGTGCGCGTGCGCAACGTCCGCTACGTCGCCAGCCAGCCCTGGCCGTTCCCGTCATCGCTGATGATGGCCTGTATCGGCGAAGCGGAGGACGACGTCATCACGATCGATCCCCATGAGCTGCAGGATGCGATGTGGGTCAGCCGCGAGGACGTCCGCAAGTCGCTGGCCGGCGATCCGTCCGCCCCGTTCCTGTCGCCGCCGCATTATGCGATCGCGCACACCTTGCTGACGGCGTGGGTGGAGGAGTGGTAGGTCGCCTTCCTGGCCGAAACCGTTTGGCGCCGGCAAAGATGGCGTCGAAGCGACCGGAATGGCTATGCATGATCGAGCAGATCAAAATCTTGTCGTCATGCCGGGCTCGTCCCGGCATCCACTACGCAGGTTAGCGAGCAGCTAGAGCTCTTTTTCCCCGGCTTGCCGCCCGGTGGACCCCGGCACAAGGCCGGGGTGACGAAGGTTAAAAATCGACCGCGATGCCTTTCAGCGTCCAGTCGCCGTATCGTGTCGGATCCTTGTCGAGCGGATCCTTCTCCGACGGCTCGACCTTCTCCGGCTCAGGCACCGGCGGGCTGGGCGTGAGATAAGCGGGCGGCTTGACGTACGGGGGACGGGGCATGATGGGTCCATTGATTGAACGCTGATCGTCGACGAACCACATCGGCGCAGCAAAGGACCGGCGCAAGTGCCGATCGTGCCGGAGGGCCTGTTGGGCGGTTTCATAGCAGATCTTTTTATCGACACGGTTCTGGACAGCCTGATCTGGGGGACCGGGGCGCTCATCCTGAAAGCATTTCGGCCGGATCGCCCGGTCGGCTATGTGCCCGCCGTCCTCCTCGGACTGATCGTCTGGCTTGCCGCGATCGCTGCATTATTTACGATCGGATATTTCCTGCTTGTCTAATTCCTCGCTTCCCCCCGGCGTTCCCGCGCGCCAGGCCGCGCTTCGTCTGCTCGACGCCGTGCTCCGACGCGGCGAGACGCTCGATCAAGCCGCGCCGCGCGTGCTGTCCAGTCTGAAGGCCGATAACGACCGCGCGTTGGCGCGGGCGATCGCGTCGGAAGTGTTGCGTCATCTGCCGGACCTCGACGCGCTGATCGATTCGGCGACGCAGCGGCCATTGCCGCATGACGCCAAGGCGCGGTTCGCGCTGCGCATCGCGCTCGCCCAGTCGCTGCGACTGGGAACGCCGGGGCATGCCGCGATCTCGACCGTACTGCCGCTGGTCGATGGGGGCCCGCGCAAATTGGTCCATGGCGTGTTCGGCACGCTCGACCGGCGCAAGGCAACCCTGCCCGAACCGCCGACCTTGCCCGACGCGGTCGCCCTGCGTTGGCAAGCCGCCTGGGGCGACGATGTCGTGCTGGCGGCGCGGCGCGCGATGGCCGAACCGCCGCCGGTCGACCTCACGCTGCGCGGCGAAGAGGGGCCGGAAGGCCTCGAACTGATGCCCAGCCAGCGCCGCCTGCCGCGCGGCACCGCGATCCCCGATCTGCCGGGCTTCGCCGAGGGCGACTGGTGGGTGCAGGATTTGTCCGCCGCCATCCCGGCCCGTTTGCTCGGCCCGGGGAAGGGGAGCGTGATCGACGCATGCGCCGCACCCGGCGGCAAGACAATGCAGCTGGCCGCCGCGGGATGGTCGGTCACCGCGGTCGACGCGTCGGAAAGTCGTCTGGCACGACTCCGCGACAATTTGGCGCGTACCAGGCTCAGCGCGGAGATCGTCACCGCCGATGTCGCTTTCTGGTCGCCGCCGGCGCCGGTCGACGCGGTTTTGCTCGACGCGCCGTGCAGCGCGACCGGAATCTTTCGCCGCCATCCCGACGTGCTTCATCGCGTCCACCCGGCGATCATCGAGGAAGCGGCGCATCTTCAGCGCCAATTGCTGGTCCAGGCGGCAGGCTGGGTGAAGAAGGGCGGCAAGCTGGTCTACGCGACCTGCTCGCTCGAGCGCGAGGAAGGGGAGGAGCAAGTCGAGACGTTCCTCGCCGCCAATCCCGATTTCGCGATCGATCCGGTCCGCGCCGACGAGCTGCCGGCCGGAATCGTGCCCGATCCGCGCGGCTGGGTACGCATTCTGCCAGGCGCGCTGGCCGAGCAGGGCGGATGCGACGGCTTCTTCATTGCCCGATTCGCGAGGGCCGGTTAGAGCAAGCCATGTCCAAGCCCGTCCGTATTGCGCCGTCGATCCTGAGTGCCGATTTCGCCAAACTGGGCGAGGAAGTACGCGCGATCGACGCCGCCGGTGCCGACTGGATTCATGTCGATGTAATGGATGGACATTTCGTCCCCAACATCACGATCGGGCCGCAAGTGGTGAAGGCGATCCGCCCGCACACCGCCAAGCCGCTCGACGTCCATCTGATGATCGCGCCGGTCGATCCCTATCTCGACCAGTTCGCAGAAGCGGGCGCCGATACGATCTCGATCCATGTCGAGGCCGGGCCGCACACGCATCGCAGCCTTCGCCATATCCGCAGCCTGGGCAAGCGCGCCGGTGTCGTGCTGACTCCGCAGACCCCGGCCAAGGCGCTCGACTACCTGCTCGAGGAAGTCGATCTGGTGCTGGTGATGAGCGTCAATCCCGGCTTTGGCGGGCAGAGCTTCATTCCTTCGGCGCTGCGCAAGATCGAAGCGATCCGCAAGATGATCGACAAGCAGGGGCTGGATGTCGACCTGGAAGTCGATGGCGGAATCGATCGCGAGACCGCGCCCCAGGTAATCGCGGCGGGTGCTGACGCGTTGGTCGCCGGTACCGCCACTTTCCGCGGCGGGCCAGGCGCCTATGCCGCCAACATCGCGGCGTTGAGGGACGGGTGAGCGAGGAACACGCGTCAGACGGGATCGACGAAGGCAAGCGGCTGATCCGCATCGGAAGCAGCGCCGGCCTGTCGCTTGCCGACCGCGTCGCCGAGCGCTTCCGTAAACTGACTTGGCGCACGCCGCTCCATGCGTTTCGGCTGCGCGGTCGCCATCCGCTCAAGCTGGTCGCTGTGCCCGAGGATCCGTTCGTCGGCGATCCGCGTCGCGGCAATGCGCTGCTCGACGGTCGGGTCGCGTTCCGCGGCGACAGCGTGGCGATCGCCGATCTCGATTTCGCCAAGCCCGACTGGTCGAAACCGCTGGCGCATTACCTCCACAGCTTCGCCTGGTTGCGCGACCTGTCGACCGTGGCGACGCGCCCAATCGGCGTGCCGATCGCCGAGACGATCATGCGGCTGTGGCTGGAAGTCCATGCCGATAAGGTCAGCGAACCCGCCTGGACGCCGGAATTGTGGGGCCGCCGCATTCTTCACTGGACCGCGCACGCACCGCTGATCCTGTCGTCGTCCGATCTGGTCTATCGCAGCAAGGTGCTCAACACGCTGGCGCGCGGCGCGCGGCACCTCGATCGCAGCGCCGACAAGGCGCCCGCCGGGGTCGCGCGGATCGCGGCCTGGTGTGGGGTGATCTGTGCGGGGCTGCTGATCCCGGGGGGCGATCCGCGCCGCCAGATCGGCGAAGACGGCCTGGAAAAGGCGATCGAGAGCGCCGTCTATGAGGATGGCGGGGTGATTGCGCGCGCGCCGCTGGCCCAGGTCGACATCATCATGCTGCTGACCATGTTGCGCGAGGCCTATACCGCGCGCCGGCTGGCACCGCCTGCGGCCTTATCCGCCGCGCTGGGCCGGATGGTTCCGGCGTTGCAGGGTGTGTGCCACGGCGACCATGGTCTCTCCAGCTGGCAGGGCGGCGGCCCGATCCGCGGCGAGCGGATCGACGAGATCGTTGCGGCGACCGGCGTGCGCGCGCGGCCGCTGCGCCAGGCGCGCGACTGGGGCTATCAACGCCTGGCGCAGGGCGAGGCGGTGGTGATCGTCGATGCCGCGCCGCCCCCGGTGTCACGGCTGGCCGAAGGTGGCTGCGCCTCGACCCTGGCGCTGGAGATGTCCGACGGCGCCGAGCGGCTGATCGTCAATTGCGGCGGCGCCCGTTCGGCGATCGCACAGATCCCGGCGACCTTGTCCGAAGGGCTGCGCACCACCGCGGCGCATTCGACTTTGGTGGTCGGCGACAGCAATTCGACCGCGATCCACGCCGACGGGACGTTGGGCAAGGGCGTCGCCGAGGTCGAACTGGCGCGGCAGGAGAGCAACGGCGCCAGCCGGCTGGAGGCGAGCCATGACGGCTATGCCCGTCGGTTCGGATTCCTCCACCGCCGCCAGTTGCTGCTGGCCAGCGACGGCCGCGAATTGCGCGGCGACGACATGCTGTTGCCGGCCGGGCGCAAGCGCAAGGTCGGCACGATCCCGTTCGCGATCCGCTTCCATCTGGGGGCAGGGGTCGAGGCGGCGCCGACCGCTGACGGCATGGCGGCACTTCTGCGCTTGCCGTCGGGACGGCTGTGGCAATTCCGCTGCCGCGGCGGATCGCTGACGATCGAAGAAAGTTTGTGGATCGATCCCGATGGGCGGCCGGTCTCCACCCAGCAATTGGTGGTGAGCGGCGAGGCGGCGGCGGGCGGCGAGAATATCAGCTGGGCCTTGAAGCGCGCGACCTGATCGGCAATGGGGGCGGCGTCTGCTTCCCAGCCCAACACAGGAAATCGCCATGGCCACCGATATCGTCCCCATCCGGCGGGCGCTGCTGTCCGTTTCAGACAAGACCGGAATCGTCGAGCTGGCCACGGGACTTGCCGCCAAAGGCGTTGAACTGGTTTCAACCGGGGGCACTGCCAAGGCGCTGCGCGACGCCGGGCTGAGCGTCCGCGACGTGTCAGATTTGACCGGTTTCCCCGAGATGATGGATGGGCGGGTCAAGACACTCCACCCGATGGTCCATGGCGGCCTGCTCGCGGTGCGCGACGATCCCGCACATGCCAAGGCGATGGACGAGCATGCGATCGGCGCGATCGATCTGGTCGTGGTCAATCTCTATCCGTTCGCCCAGACGGTGGCCAAGGGTGCCGAGCGCGACGAGATCATCGAAAATATCGATATCGGCGGTCCGTCGATGGTGCGCTCGGCGGCGAAGAACCATGCCTTTGTCGCGATCGTCACCGACCCTGCGGACTATGCGCTGCTCGACAAGGGCGAGACGACGTTCGACGAGCGCAAGAAGCTCGCCGCCAAGGCCTTCGCTGCAACCGCGACCTATGATTCGATGATCGCGAGCTGGTTCGGATTCGCCGATCAGGGTCAGATGTTCCCGGAAACGCTGCCGGTCGTGCTCAACCAGCCGACGGTGCTGCGCTATGGCGAGAATCCGCACCAACAGGCTGCGTTCTACCGTCATGCCGGTCCCTCCGCGCGCGGCATCGGCCAGGCACGGCAAGTGCAGGGCAAGGAGCTCAGCTACAACAACCTCAACGACGCCGACGCCGCGCTCCAGCTCGTCGCCGAGTTCCGCGATGCCGCGCCGACCTGCGTCATCGTCAAGCATGCCAATCCCTGCGGTGTCGCGACCGCGGCGAGCCTTGAGACCGCTTATGCCGAGGCGTTCGCCTGCGACACGGTATCGGCGTTCGGCGGAATCATCGCGGTGAACCGGCCGCTCGATGCCGCCACGGCACGCCAGATCACCGGGATCTTCACCGAAGTCGTGGTCGCGCCCGACGCCGACGAGGAAGCGCTGGCGCTGTTCGCGGCCAAGAAGAACCTGCGGCTTCTGCTGACCGGCGAATTGCCCGATCCGGCGCGGGGCGGGTTGGACGTCAAGTCGATCACCGGCGGCTGGCTGGTCCAGGGACGCGACAATGGCCGGATCACCGCGGCCGACCTCAAGACGGTGACCAAGCGCCAGCCGACGCCTCAGGAACTCGCCGATTGCCTGTTCGCCTGGACGGTGGCCAAGCACGTCAAGTCGAATGCCATCGTCTATGCCAAGGACGGCGCTACCGCCGGGGTCGGCGCGGGGCAGATGAATCGACTCGAATCGGCGCGCATCGCCGCCTGGAAAGCCAAGGACGCCGCCGACAAGGCCGGCTGGGCGACGCCGCGCACGATCGGCTCCGCCGTTGCATCGGACGCCTTCTTCCCGTTCGCGGATGGCTTGTTGGCCGCAGTCGAGGCGGGTGCCACCGCGGTCATCCAGCCGGGCGGATCGATCCGCGACGATGAGGTCATCGCGGCGGCCGACGAAGCTGGGCTGGCAATGGTGTTCACCGGGATGCGCCACTTCCGGCATTGATTTTTTGGTTTACGCGAAGGCGCAAAGGCGCAAAGAAGAGTGGATCGATTTCTCGCAGAGGCGCGGAGGGCGCAGAGGCGTTTCAGCTCTGCGCTGCCGGTAGACTCATTTGCGATGAATGGACGGCGAGCCTCGCAAAGCGAGGCTCTCTAAAACTCTGCGCTCTCTGCGCCTCCGCGCGAAAAAAATCTTTGTGCCTTAGCGCCTTTGCGTGACTCAAAATTCACTCGGCCTGTAGCAGGAACCCCAGTTCGGGATCGGCCAAGCCGCTAGCCCTACGCGCTGCACGGCGGGCAAAGGCGAGGGTGCACTTCTTGCGCCCCGGCGTGCTCAGCGGATGAGTGGCAGCTTCGCGCAGGATCGCTGCGTCGTAGCGGTCGGCGATGATCACGCCCGAGCGTTCGGGGAGGAAGGCTTCGCCGTGGAGCGGCCCATGGTCGAAGCCATCGGGGACCGCCCAGAAGAAGCGGTCGCAATGATCGAGATAGTCGAACCATTTGCCGTCGCCGAGCAGATCGGCGCGCGACACCTTGATCTCGACGATGACGATCTGCCCGCGCGAATCGATCGCCATGATGTCGGCGCGGCGCCCGCCGTCGAGCGGGACTTCGGTCATCGCCGCGAGATCGTGGCGGGCGAGCATGCGAATGACGCCGCGCGCGACATCAGCCGCGCACAGCGCCTCGGTTCCTGTCGGAGGACAGCGGGGAGACGCATCGAGCATCTCTTCGCTTTAGAACATCACAGGAACATCGTGAAGACGTGTTTTTCGTTTGGCGGCAGCCAAACGAGCGGTACCAGCCCGCTCGGGCTGGTGCCGCGCATGCGCGCTAACGCATCAGATCAGCGAAAGAAGACGTGATTGCCGATCGTGGCGACGCGCGGACGACCCCAGCCCGGCGAGACGCGGCGGGCGTGGAAATAGAGTGCGCCGGGAGTGGGATTATCCCATTCCTTGTCCATCGCGACCTGCGCGATGGCCATCGCGGTACGATATTGCGCGGCCGAGCGAATCGCCGGGATCGTCCCGCCCCGGATGAACGAGAATTGCCCCGGCTGCTTGACGACGCCGCAGATCGTGCGCGGGAAACGGCCCGAATTGGTGCGGTTGATGATCACGTTGGCGACAGCGAGCTGGCCCGACAGCGGCTCGCCCTTGGCTTCGAAATAAACCGCGCCGGCAAGGCACGACAATTCGGAGTCGGCGCCCTCTTCAACATCCTGCCCGGCGACTGCGGCGGCCAGGCTGGCGAACTGGAGCCCCTGCGCGGGGGCCGGCGCCGTCGTCCGGACCTCATTGGAGGACGTCGTCGCGCTGTCGCCCGGTTCGATCGATGGAACCGGCTTGGGGACTGACGGGTTTATAGCGGACGTAGTGGCCGTGGTGGCGATTGCCGGGATCAGCGTCGCATCGCGATCCGCACCCAGGGCCTTGCTCGATGCGGTAAAACCGGCGAGCGTGGTTAGTGCAATGAACGTCGCCGCGAGGCTCGCGGCGCGAGAGGAAAACAGCATTTAGACTTGCTAAAGTGCGGTTGGGGCGCGGACGCGATCGCAAGAAATAGGATCGCCCGGACCACCACCCGACTGCGTAACCGTTAGGGATCGCACCCCATCGCGGCGCAACGCGGATAATTGGTGGATGAGCCCTTTAATTGTGCAACGCAGCAGGTCAATCGCCGATGAGCATTTCAGCGGCGAACCGTTCCGCCTGCGGGATATCCAGTTCCACTACCCACAGGTCGGGATCGTTTCGGCGCCGTTTCGTCCAATAATCGGTCAGTTCCTGCGGGTCACCTTCCGGCCCGACGGCGATCAGCTCGACATTGCCGCTCGGGCCGATCCCGCGTTCCCACAGCCGGGCGTGCTGGCCGCGATCCTGCGCGACCACTAGCACGGCGCCGGCGGTCGCGTCCCCCTTGGCCAGGACGGTGGCGAAGCCGCCTGCCCAGTTCGCGCGGCGTACCATCGCATTGACCAGCGCGCCGGTCGTAAGCCGCGCCTGGGCCACGCTAGCTTCGATATCCGGGCAGGCCGGCGAGCGGGATCGAGGAGCGCATGAACGTGCCAGTGCCGCGCGCAACTTCCTCGCCATGCTCATCGATCAGCCGCGCCTCGCCGACGAACACGCGCCGCTGGCCGCTGACCCACTTCCCCTCGGCGATCACCGGGCCCACTTTCAGCGGCCGGGTGAACAGCAGGTTGAACGCGGTGGTAAGGAGGAAGCGATCGGTGACGAGGCTGTTGCAGGCATAAAAGGCGGCATCGTCGAGCATCTTGAAATAGCTCGTGCCATGCGCCGCGCCACCGGCATGATAATGCTGTTCGCCGATTTCGAAATGGATTCGCGCGATGCCGCTTTCGGGAATCTCCAGCCGCGATTTGAACAATTGATTGATCGGGGCCGCGGCATAAAGCGATTCGAGCGCGCGAAAATGCGCCTGGGCACCCGAATCCACGCCACCCGATTCAGGCGGCATCCCTGGCCTCGTCCTGGGTCAGCAGGAAATAGAGCGCGTCCTTCGACCCCGCGCCGCGCAATTTCGCCACGAACGCGACGTCGCGCAGCAGCCGCGACACCCGCGCCAGCGCCTTGAGGTGGGCGGCCCCCGCATCGGGCGGTGAGAACAGCGCGAACACCAGGTCGACCGGCAGATCGTCGACCGCGGTGAAATCGATCGGGCGTGCCATCCGGACGAACACGCCGTGGATCGCATCGATCCCCTCGATCCGCGTATGCGGGATGGCAATGCCGCCACCGAACCCGGTCGAACCGAGTTTCTCGCGCTGGGCGAGCCCCTCGGCCGCGGCCTTGGCGTCCACGCCATAAGCCGTCGCAGCCAGCGCGCCGATCTGCTGGAACAGCATTTTCTTGCTCGCCGCCGCCAGCCCCTCGGCAACCGCCTCGGGCCGGATCAGGTCCGACAGGTCGATCATATCCCGCTCTCTACTTCATCATGGTCGCATCGTCTTGTGCGGAAAGCCCGTATCGGCTTTCCGCACGATGCCCTTATCCGTCAGCTGGCGCGCTGCGGCTCTACCCAGCCGATCGTGCCGTCGCCGCGGCGATAGACCATGTTGTACGACCCCGTCCCGCTATTCTTGAACATCAGCGCCTGGGTGTTGCGCAGATCGAGCATCATCACCGCGTCGGACACTGATGCCTCCGGCACGTCGACTCGGGTTTCGGCGATGATCAGTGGCGAATCCCCCGCCTCGTCCTCGTCGGTCGATTCCTGGAACAGGGTGTAGCCGGCATTGGCATCGGCTTCGGCCTCGCCGTTGACGACAGCCGTGCCTGCCTTGCGATCCTTCAGCCGGCGCATGTAGCGGCGCAATTGCTTCTCGATCTTGTCGGCCGATCCGTCGAATGCGCCGTGCGCGTCGTTGCCGTCGTTGCTGGCCTTGAGCACGAGGCCGTGCATGACGTGCGCGACGACGTCACATTTGAATCGATTGTCGTGCGGGCCTTTCCCGAAAGTCACCTGGGCAGAGATGGCGCGCGAGAAATATTTGTCCGCAATACCCTGGAGGCGATCCTGGACATGGCTCTTCAGCGCTTCGCCCGTTTCAACCTGATGTCCCGAGACACGGATATCCATTTTCTCTTCTCCATTCTTGGCGACGGTGGCGCATTCGCCTTGTCCCTCGCAACGCGCGTCAACCGGACGCCTCGGCCCCCCATAAAGGGTTTTTGAGCGTCGCCACGAACCCGGCGTGGCGCGCCAGTTCCTCCGCGCTCGGCTCGAACACACGCATCGGCCGCGGTTGGGCGGCGCGCGGATCGATCTCGACCACGGAGATCTCGATCGTCTCCTCGATTTCGCTGACCAGGGTCAGGCCGATCTGACGGCCGCCGGTCAGCTCGACATAGACTTGCGACAGCAATTGCGCGTCGAGCAACGCTCCGTGAAGCACGCGGTGGCTCCGGTCGATGCCGTAGCGGGCACACAGAGCGTCGAGCGAATGTTTGGCGCCCGGATGGCGCTGACGCGCCATCGCCACGGTGTCGATCATGCGGTCGAGCGAAATGATGTCCCGGCCGATCCTGCCGAGCTCGCCGTTCAGGAAGCCGAAGTCGAAACTGGCGTTGTGCGCGACCAGCCGCGAATCATCGCCCAGGAACTCGAGCAACTCGTCGACCTTTTCGTGGAAGCGCGGCTTGTCGGACAGGAACACGTCGGACAAGCCGTGGACGCGGAACGCCTCGACCGGCATCGGCCGTTCGGGATTGAAATAGAGGTGGAAACTGCGCCCGGTCTCGACGCGATTGATCATCTCTATACACCCGATCTCGACCATACGGTCGCCCCCGCTGAAGGAGAGGCCGGTGGTTTCGGTGTCGAAGACGATTTCGCGCATTTGTCCTTTTATCGGTCTTGGCTGGCACGGACGCAAGCTATCACCCTACGCACGGCGGCGCGGGTTTGATCCATCGGGCAATCGGTTGCGATGATATGGTCGGCGCGCGCTCTTTTTTCCGCATCGGGGGTCTGGCGGGCGAGAATGTCGGCGAGGCGGTCGCGCGTCATGCCGGGGCGCGCCAGGACGCGCGCCTGCTGGGTTGCGGCGTCGGCGGAGACCACCACGACCAGGTCGACATTGCGGTCGCCACCGGTCTCGAACAGCAAGGGAATGTCGAACACGACCATGTCGTCGTCGCCATGTCGTGCCAGAAACGCGGCGCGTTCCTCGCCGACCGCGGGGTGGACGATCGCCTCCAGCCGCTTGATCGCCGCGTCGTCACCGAACACCAGCGCTCCGAGTTCGGCGCGGTCGACGCCATCCGGACCGGTGGTGCCGGGAAACGCCGCCTCGATCGCCGGCAGCAACCGGCCGCCGGGGCCCTGCAGCCGGCGCACCGTCGCGTCGGCATCGAATACCGCAATCCCTTCATCGGCGAACATCTGCGCCACCGCCGATTTGCCCATCCCGATCGATCCGGTGAGGCCGATCGTCTTCATGACGTCAGCAGGGCCCTGAGCTCGTCATCGCGTTCGCGCGGGGGCTCGGCGCCGAACAACAGTTCGAACGCCAACGCCGCCTGGCCGATCAGCATCTCGAGCCCGTCCACCGTGTCGAGATCGCGTGCTCGCGCCGCCTTGAGCAATCCGGTTTCGAGCGGAGCATAAACGATGTCGTACACGACGGCGTCGTCCGGCAGCGGCGACAGATCGAGATCGAGGGGCGGCTGCCCCGCCATGCCGAGCGAGGTGGCGTTGACCAGCAAGGCGGCGGGCGGCAGCGGCGCGTCCAGCTTGAGCGCATCGCCCTTGAGCCCGAAACTGGCCAGCAGGGCGGCACCTTTAAGCGGATTGCGGTTGAGCAACGTGACTCGCCCGACTCCGACACGCGACAGCGCGAACAGGATCGCGCGCGCCGCGCCGCCTGCTCCGATCACCACCACCGGCTGGCCGGCGAGATCCAGCCCCGAGATCGGCGCATAGAATCCGGCCGCGTCGGTATTGGTCCCGACCAAAGCGCCCTCGGAACGGAACGCCAGATTGATCGCACCGATCGATTGCTTAACCCCACCGCGATCCTCGACAAAGGCGAGCGCGGTCTCCTTGTGCGGAATGGTGATGTTGCAACCGAGCCAATCGGGATCGGCCGCGCGGGTGGCGAAATAGTCGGCCAGCCCCTCGGGCGTGACATGGGTGGCGCAATATTCGCCGTCGAGTCCCAGCGCCTTCAGCCAGAAACCATGGATCAGCGGCGATTTGGAATGGCTGATCGGGTCGCCGATCACTTCGGCATATTTCATGACGTCATTTCCCCCCGGATGCGTAGATAGTCGAGCACCGGAAGCAGCGGCATGCCGAGCACGGTGAAATGGCTGCCCTCGATCCGGCCGAACAATTGGACGCCCGGGCCTTCGATGCGGAAACAGCCGACACAGCCGGCGATCGCCGGCCATTCGAGGTCGAGATAGGCCTGGATGAAGGCGTCCGACAGCGGCCGTACGAACAGCCGCGCGCGGTCGACGTGACGCCAGACCGGGCGACCCTGTTCGGCGATCACCGCCGCGCTCCACAAGGCGTGCTCGCCATTGGACATGGCACGAAGATGATCGCCGGCCTGTTCCCGCGTCAGCGGCTTGTCGAGCAGCCTGCCGTCGGCGAGCGCGACGATCGAATCGCTGCCCAGCACCAACGCCGTAGGATTTGCCTGCGATACCTTCAGTGCCTTCAGTTCGGCGAGCGCGTCGGCGATGTCGCGCGCCGGTTGGCCAGCCATTGCCGCCTTGACGCCATCTTCGTCGACCCGCGCAGGCTCAGCGACATAAGTGACGCCGGCGGCATCGAGCATCGCTCGCCTGGACGCACTTTGCGAGGCGAGGATCACCGTCATTCGTCCCCCGTCTGGTCGTTGATCAAGGCGACGATCGCCGCCGCGGTCTCCTCGATCGAGCGCCGCGTGACGTCGATCACCGGCCAGCCATTGTCGGCGAACATTCGCCGCGCGAAAGCGACTTCGCGAGTCACGGCTTCCTGATCGACATAGGCGGTCTCCGGCGATTGATTCAGCGACAGCAGGCGATTGCGCCGCACCTGGATCAGGCGATCGGCGCTGGTCGTCAGCCCGACGACGATCGGATGTTTCAGCTCGAACAATTTGGCCGGCGGCGGGCTTTCCGGAACGATCGGGATATTGGCGGTCTTGTAACCGCGATTGGCGAGGTAGATCGAGGTCGGGGTCTTCGAGGTGCGCGATACCCCGGCAAGCACGATGTCGGCCTCTTCCCAATTCTCCCAGCCGATGCCGTCGTCATGCGCGATGGTGAACTGGATCGCGTCGACCCGCGCGAAATAGGCGGCATCGAGCACGTGCTGGCGGCCGGGCCGCGCCTTCGCCTGCTGGCCGAGCAGATTGGACAGAGCGTCGTTGACCGGATCGAGCGGTGCCACTGCGGGCAGGCCGAGCGCACGACATCGCGTCTCCAGCGCGCGACGCATCTCGCTCGAGACCAAGGTGAACAGCACCAGCCCGGGATTATGCGCGATTTCCTGCAGGATACGCTCGAGATGCGCCTCGCTCCTGACCATCGGCCAGAAATGCCGGATCGTCTCGACATCGTCATATTGGGCAAGCGCCGCCTTGGCGATGTTCTCCAGCGTCTCGCCGGTGGAATCGGACAGGAGGTGTAAATGGAGCCGCATTTTACCGGCGCGCTGAAAAGCCTGTGGGCAACATCGGTAAAACCGCTAGCGCAACTCGCCCCGGCGGCCAAGCGATGCCCGGCCGTGGAAAAATGGGTCACTCATCCACAACGTCATCGACAGGCAACATTTCCCCGCACAAGCTGTGGATTACGGGGATGAGCCAACGGGAATCGGCGCGCTTGCGTGACTCCGCTGCGGTCAAGCTGTTGGCATTTGCGGGATGAACGCATAAGCCCCGGCATTCACCGGCCAACAACTACAACAACCTTCTTATCTATCTTCCTATATGATTCTTGGGACGGCTCAGATTCCGGAAAAACCCCTACTCGCGACGTTGCGCGGCGAGCGCCAGGACGTGCCTCCCATCTGGCTGATGCGCCAGGCGGGTCGGTATCTGCCCGAATATCGCGACCTTCGCGAAAAGAAGGGCGGATTCCTCGATCTCGCCACCGATAGCGAGGCGGCGTGCGAGATCACGCTGCAGCCGGTGCGGCGCTTCGGGATGGACGGGGCGATCCTGTTCTCCGACATCTTGATGGTGCCCTGGGCGCTGGGACAGCGTCTGTGGTTCGAACAAGGCGAAGGACCGCGCCTGGCACCCGGGCTGGTCGATACCGCGCTCAGCGCGCTTCAGGCGGTGCCGGAGCGGCTGGAGCCGGTATACGAGACGGTGCGCCGCGTGGTCGCGCAGTTATCCGCCGAAACGACGATGCTGGGGTTCGCCGGCAGCCCATGGACGGTCGCCACCTATATGGTCGCCGGACAAGGCAGCCGCGACCAGGGCGAGACGCGGCGGCTGGCCTATCGCGATCCCCAGGCATTCCAGGCGATCGTCAGCGCGATCGAGACGCTGACGATCGACTATCTGTCGAAGCAGATCGAAGCGGGTGCCGAGGCGGTGCAATTGTTCGACAGCTGGGCGGGCAGCCTGGCGCCGAGCGAATTCGAGCGCTGGGTGATCGCCCCGACCGCGCGCATCGTCGCGGCGCTGGCCGAGCGTCATCCGGATACGCCGGTGATCGGCTTTCCCAAGGGCGCGGGCGCGAAGCTCGCTGCTTATGCGCGCGAGACCCGGGCCGACGCGATCGGACTGGACGAGACGGTCGATCCGGTCTGGGCGAATTACGTGTTGCCGCAGGGGTTGCCGGTGCAGGGCAATCTCGATCCGCTCGCGCTGATCACCGGCGGTGACGCCATGACATCGGCCGCACGCGGCATCCTTGCGGCATTCGCCGACCGCCCGCATATCTTCAACCTGGGCCATGGCATCCTGCCCGACACGCCGATCGCGCATGTCGAGCAGCTTCTGGACTTCGTAAGGAACCGATGATGGAATTCCTCGCCTCGATCTATCTGTGGCTCAAGGCGGCGCACGTCATTTTCGTGATCTTCTGGATGGCCGGGCTGTTCATGCTGCCGCGCTATCTGGTCCATCACCAGGACTCGCTCGGCACGCCCGAGGCGGCGAAATGGGTCGTTCGCGAGACGAAGCTGCGCAAGATAATCATGACTCCGTCGATGATCCTGGTGTGGGTGTTCGGGCTGACCATCGCGACCGTCGGTCAGCATTGGAACGAGGGCTGGCTCCACGCCAAGCTGCTGCTGGTGATCGTGATGAGCGGCTATCACGGCTGGATGACCGGCTATGCCAAGAAGCTCGCCGGCGGCAAGGCGACATTGACCTCGAAGCAGCTCCGCCTGATCAACGAACTTCCTGCCCTGTTTGTAGCGCTGATCGTGATCCTGGTAGTGGTGAAACCGTTCTGATCGCCTTGACTTGAGGGAATCCGCTCCATAGATCGTGGAGAAGAGCGGTGCCCTTCGGGACGCTCGCTCTCCTCCTTCCTCCAGCATCGTCGCGGTCCTCGCCGACAGAAGCTCGAAAAATCTCCCCCAAGACACCCGGATTACACCCGAAATGCATCTTAAAGACCTCAAGAAGAAACCCCCCGCCGGGCTGGTCGCGATGGCCGAGGAGCTGGGGGTCGAGAGCGCGTCGACCCTGCGCAAGCAGGATCTGCTGTTCGCGATCCTCAAGGAACAGGCCGAGAATGGCGACCAGATCATGGGCCTGGGCACGATCGAAGTGCTGCCCGATGGTTTCGGTTTCCTGCGCAGCCCCGAGGCGAATTACCTCGCCGGCCCCGACGACATCTACATCTCGCCCAACCAGGTCCGCAAATTCGGCCTGCGTACCGGCGACACGGTCGAAGGCGAGATCCGCGCGCCCAAGGATGGCGAGCGCTATTTCGCGCTGACGCGGCTCACCAGCGTCAATTTCGACGATCCCGACGCGGTCCGCCATCGCGTCAATTTCGACAACCTCACCCCGCTCTATCCCGAACAGAAGCTGACGCTCGATCAGCTCGATCCGACGATCAAGGACAAGTCGGCACGGGTGATCGACATCGTCAGCCCGCAAGGCAAGGGCCAGCGTACGTTGATCGTCGCCCCGCCGCGCGTGGGCAAGACGGTGATGCTGCAGAACATCGCCAAGGCGATCACCGACAACCACCCCGAAGTCTTCCTGATCGTGCTGCTCATCGACGAGCGTCCGGAAGAAGTCACCGACATGCAGCGCAGCGTGAAGGGCGAGGTCGTCTCCTCGACCTTCGACGAACCCGCGCAGCGCCACGTCCAGGTCGCCGAAATGGTGATCGAAAAGGCCAAGCGCCTGGTCGAGCACAAGAAAGACGTCGTTATCCTGCTCGACTCGATCACCCGTCTCGGCCGCGCCTACAACACCGTCGTGCCGTC
Source organism: Sphingomonas pruni NBRC 15498 (assembly GCF_001598455.1). Lineage (GTDB taxonomy): Bacteria > Pseudomonadota > Alphaproteobacteria > Sphingomonadales > Sphingomonadaceae > Sphingomonas > Sphingomonas pruni. Next base: position 21,577 of record NZ_BCYZ01000031.1, on the reverse strand, counting down.
ATCGGGCAAGGTGCTGACCGGCGGTGTCGACGCCAACGCGCTGCAGCGTCCGAAGCGCTTCTTCGGCGCCGCGCGCAACATCGAGGAAGGCGGCTCGCTGTCGATCATCGCCACCGCGCTGATCGATACCGGCAGCCGTATGGACGAAGTCATCTTCGAAGAATTCAAGGGCACCGGTAACTCGGAAATCGTCCTCGATCGCAAGGTTGCCGACAAGCGCATCTTCCCGGCGATGGACGTCGGCAAGTCCGGTACGCGCAAGGAAGAGCTGTTGGTCGAGAAGAGCAAGCTCTCCAAGATGTGGGTGCTGCGTCGTATCCTGATGCAGATGGGCACCACCGACGCGATGGAGTTCCTGCTCGACAAGATGAAGGATTCGAAGACCAACGAGGACTTCTTCGACAGTATGAACCAGTGAGCGACCGGGATTAGCGCTCGCTAATCCCCGGACTCGCTCCTGGTCGGCCGGCTGACCGTAGGTCCGACCGACGGCGCGAATTCACTTCGCGCCGCAACCCGAACCCGAGAAAACGGCGCGGCCAACCCCGCGCCGTTTTCATTTGCGCCCCTGCCTCTCGCTGCTACCCCATCCCCATGCCGATCATCGACATTTCCGACGTCTTCACTGCCGCGGGGCTCGCCGCGCTCGGCCAGGTCATCATGATCGACCTGATGCTGGCGGGCGACAATGTCGTCGTGCTCGGGACTCTCGCGGCCGGCCTGCCTGAGAAGGATCGCAAGCGGGTCCTGTCGATCGGCGTCGGCGTCGCGTTGCTCTGCCTGGTCATCTTCGCCTTCGTCGCGACGCAATTGCTCCATGTGGTCGGGCTGCTGTTCGCCGGCGGCGTGCTGTTGCTATGGGTGGCGTGGAAGTTGTTCCGCGAGCTTCAGCACGCACGGCACCATGACAAGGCTGTCGCGGCGAACGCAGCCACCCCCGCCCGCGCGCCAAAGAGCTTCGCCAAGGCGGCGTTCCAGGTCGCGCTCGCCGATCTGTCGATGAGCCTCGATAATGTGCTCGCGGTAGCCGGTGCGGCGCGCGACCATCCGACGGTGCTGCTCTTCGGGCTGGCACTGTCGGTCACGCTGATGGCGATCGCTGCCAATTATATCGCGCGGCTGATCGAGCGCTATCACTGGATCGCCTATCTGGGACTGGTAGTGATCCTCTATGTCGCGGGTTCCATGATCCATGAAGGCATCGTCGATCCGGCTATCGGGTTGGGGCGACTGTTCGGCTGGATCTGAGTTCGAACCCTCAGGGAACAACCCATGCCCTGGCGGGCTTGTAGAGTCCGCGCATGGACATCGCCGCTCTCTTTTCCGCCCAATCGCTCGCCGTCCTGGGCGAAGTGGTGGTGATCGACCTCGCCTTGGCGGGCGACAATGCGGTGGTGGTAGGCTCGCTCGCCGCCGGCCTGCCCAAGGAACAGCAGCGCAAGGTCATCATCGCCGGGACGGTCGCGGCGCTGGTGCTGCGTATCGGGTTCGCGTTGATAGCGACCTATATGATTCATTTCATTGGCGTTCTTGCTGCGGGCGGATTGTTGCTCCTGTGGGTCGCGTGGAAATTATGGCGCGAATTGCGGCATAGCGCCTCGCAGGACGGCAAGGACGGCAAAAAGGCCAAGACCTTCGGCGGCGCGGTCGTCGCGGTTGCACTCGCCGATGTCAGCATGAGTTTGGACAATGTGCTGGGTGTCGCCGGCGCGGCGCGCGATCACCCCGCCATCCTGATCTTCGGGCTGATCTTCTCTGTCGCGCTGATGGGGCTGGCCGCCAACTTCATCGCGCGGATCATCGATCGCCATCGCTGGATTGCCTATGTCGGGCTGGTGGTGATCCTATGGGTCGCCTGTTCGATGATCTATGACGGCCTGACCGACCAGCGCCTAGGCGTGCTGCCGGCGCTGGGGGTCGAACTTAAGTTACCACAGCTACTTAAAATATAACGATAATTACTTCAAATTATTGGCAAAGAATGTCATCGTCCGCGCGTCAGCCTGATTGGCCGCCTCGTCCCTCCGGCGGTTGCCGAATTCGGTGGCGAAGCCGTGGTCGACGCCGGGATAGTCGTGCAGAGTGACTTTGGGATGATCGTCCAACCCCTCATGCATCGCCTTTTGCACCTCGGGGCTGACGAAGCCATCGGCGCCGGCGATGTGGAGCATCAGCGGGCGCGCGATGGCATGCTTCTCGCGCAGCAGACCGTCGATCCCGACTGCGTAATAGCCGACCGTAGCGTCCACATCGGTGCGCGCGGCGGTCATATAGGCCAGCCGGCCCCCCAGGCAGTAACCGACCGCTCCGACCTTCCCGCCCCCGACACGATTTCGCGCGGCATGGATCGTCGCCTCTATGTCGCGAATGCCCTGATCCTGGTTGAACTTGCCCATATAGTCGAGCGCGGCCTTGAACTGGTCGGGGATATCGGGGTCGAGCACGATGCCCGGCTCAAGCCGCCAGAACAGATCTGGCGCGATCGCCAGATAGCCGGCCTCGGCCAGCTGATCGCATTTGCGGCGGATGCCGGCGTTCACGCCGAATATCTCCTGGATGACGATGATCGCGGCGGTCGCCTTGCCACCGGCCGGCTCGGCGACATAGGCGTCTAAGCTGGCGTCCTTTTCGAGCGTCTCGATCTTGATCGTCGCGGTCATGGCTCTCTCCGAATGGGGCGGTTGCGGTTGATGGTCCGTCGCGCGCATACAGGTCGTTCAACTAGGTAGCAGCGCGACCGGCGCGCTCAAGCGGAGTTTCGGCGATGAAGATCAATGTCGAGGTGGATTGCACCCCCGAAGAGGCACGCCGCGCGATCGGCCTGCCCGATCTGACGCCGATTCACGATAAATATGTCGAGGCGCTGATGGGGGCGATGGACGGCAATATGGTCAAGCCCGAACTGCTCGAGACCATGATGAAGAGCTGGATGCCGATGGGCGACGCTGGGATGCAATTCTGGCGCAAGATGTTCGAGGGCGGCAAGAGCGAGTAATTGCCGCTTGCTACTGTGACACTGCCATGAGCACGATCTTTGCCCCCTCGTCCGGCCTGCCGCCGGCGGCGATCGCCGTCATTCGCATCAGCGGACTTCAGGCGTTCGACGCGGCGCGCGCGCTGGCCGGCGACCTGCCTTTTCCACGTGAAGCAAGGTTGCGGACGTTGCTCGACCCGGCGAATGGGGATCATCTTGATAGCGCGCTGGTACTGGTCTTCCCCGCCCCCAACACCGCCACGGGCGAGGATCTGGTCGAACTGCACGTCCATGGCGGCCGAGCGGTGGTTGCCGCGGTCGAGGCGGCGCTGGCCCGGCAGCCAGGTTTGCGGCGCGCCGAGCCGGGCGAGTTCACTCGGCGCGCGCTGACCAATGGCCGCATAGATCTTGCCGAGGCGGAGGGGCTTGGCGACCTGCTATCCGCGGAGACCGAGTTGCAGCGGCGTGCGGCGCTGGCCATGGCTGACGGCACGCTGTCCCGACGGATCGCCCAATGGCGTGCCGCGTTGCTCGGACTGGCGGCGCGGCTCGAAGCATCGCTCGATTTTTCGGACGAGGCCGATGTCGACCCAGTGCTGCTCGACGGCATTCGGAGCGATGCCTGTACGATAGCGTCCGAGATCGAAGTGGCGCTCGCTGCTCCTGCGGTGGATCGCCTGCGCGACGGCATCCGTGTCGTGCTGGCCGGTCCGCCCAATAGTGGCAAGTCTACCTTGCTCAACGCCCTTGCGCGTCGCGATGCAGCGATCGTCTCGCCGATCGCAGGCACTACGCGCGACCGGATCGAGGTCCCCATATCGCGCGCGGGCATGCCCTTCGTGCTGACCGATACGGCGGGGCTGCGCGACTCGGCCGGCGACGCGATCGAGGCGATAGGTATCGATCGCGCTGGGCAAGCGATCGCCGGCGCCGATCTGGTGCTCTGGTTGGGAGACAATCCTCCGCCGGAGGATCGGATGCTGTGGATTCATGCGCGCGCCGATATCGCCGGTCGGGACGCTGTGCCCGAGGGGGCCGCGCTCGCAGTATCGGCCGAAACAGGAGCCGGGATCGAGCAATTGTGGGAGCTATTGGTCGCCAAGTCCTCGACGCTGATTCCTGGCGCCACCGATATGGCGCTCAACCGGCGGCAGCGGGCGCATTGCCGCGAAGCGCTCGAGGCGCTTGGTGACATGGATGCGACTGACGAGCTCGTTGTCGCTGACGCATTGCGCCGCGCCAATGTAGCCCTGGCGCGGATTACCGGCGATGTTGGCATCGAGGCGATGCTCGATGCCTTGTTCTCGAGGTTCTGCATCGGAAAGTGAGTGTTCCACGTGGAACATCCCTGCTAATCGCGCCGCCATGAACAGCTTCGATGTCATCGTGATCGGCGGCGGCCATGCCGGTGTCGAGGCCGCAGCGGCGGCTGCGCGCCGTGGCGCGTCGGTCGCGCTGGTGACGTTCGATGCGGGCAATATCGGAACGATGTCCTGCAACCCCAGTATCGGCGGACTCGGCAAAGGCCATCTGGTCCGCGAGGTCGACGCCTGTGATGGGATCATCGCGCGCGCCGCCGATGCCGGTGCGATCCATTACCGTATGCTCAATCGCTCGAAGGGCGCTGCCGTGCGGGGGCCGCGCATTCAAGCCGACCGACGCCGCTTTGGCGCCGCCGTGCGGAACCTGCTCTCGCGCTACGACAATGTGCAAGTGGTCGCGAACGAAGCGACGGCATTGGTGATTGATGGTGGACGGGTCGCCGGTATCGAGGTGGCGGACGGCACGCATATGGCGGCACCGGCAGTCGTCCTCGCGACCGGTACGTTCCTGGGTGCGAAGATGTTCCGCGGCGACGAGCGCGACGCGGGCGGAAGGCTGGGCGAGCGCGCTGCCACGGTGATGGCTGAGCAATTGCGCGATCTCGGTCTGCCGATGACGCGGCTCAAGACGGGCACTCCACCGCGCCTGGACGGGCGGACGATCGACTGGGCGCGCACCGAAGTTCAACCGTCGGAGGCGGATAGCTGGATGATGTCGGCGCTGTCGCGCGGCCGCCCCCTCCCCCAATTGTGGTGCGCGATCACCCGGACGACCGAGGAAACGCACGCGACCATCCGTGCCGGGCTCGACCGCTCGCCGCTCTTTTCGGGCGATATCGAGGGCGTGGGGCCGCGCTACTGCCCGTCGATCGAGGACAAGGTTCACCGCTTCGGAGATCGCGACGGACATCAGGTTTTCCTGGAGCCCGAAGGCCTGGACGATCCCACCGTCTATCCTAACGGCATCTCGACGTCGTTGCCGGCCGACGTGCAGCAGGCGCTGATCGCTTCGATCCCGGGGCTCGAGCGGACCCGGATCACTGCGTTCGGCTATGCGGTCGAATATGATCATATCGACCCGCGCGCGCTCGATCATCGGTTGGCGGTCGGCGCCCTGCCCGGCCTGTTCTGCGCGGGGCAGATCAACGGCACCACGGGCTATGAGGAAGCGGCGGCGCAAGGCCTGGTCGCGGGCGCCAATGCCGCGGCGGCGGCACTGGGGCTGGCGGACTTCGTCCCCGACCGTGCGCAATCCTATCTCGGCGTGATGATCGACGACCTTGTCCTGCAGGGCGTGACCGAGCCCTATCGCATGCTCACCGCGCGCGCCGAGTTCCGCTTGCGGCTACGCGCAGACAATGCAGAGACTCGCTTGAGCGCGGCTGCCGAAGCGGCCGGCCTGCTTGGCGAGGAGCGGCTGCGCCATGTCCGTGCGCGCCAGGTCGAACGCTCGGCGATCGACGCGCACCTCGCCGAGCCGATAACGGCGAGTGCGCTGGCGGCGCGCGGCGCGCAGGTCGCGCAAGACGGCGCGCGGCGATCGGCGGGCGAATGGCTGCGCTTTCCTGGCGTCGAGCTGGCGCACGTCTCCCCCACCCTCGCGGCCGACCCTACGCCGGTGGTCGACGAAGCGATCGAGGATGCGCGCTATGCGCCCTATGTCGAGCGGCAGGAGGCGGAAGTGTCCGAACTGCGCGCCAGCGAGCGCATCGCTCTGCGGCCCGATCTCGATTTCACGGCCATCCCCGGACTGTCCAATGAGATGGTCGAGCGGCTGACCGCCGCGCGCCCGGCAACGCTGGCCGCGGCGGGGCGCATCCGGGGAATCACGCCAGCGGCGCTGACCGCGGTCCTGCTTCACGCGACACGGGCAGCGGCATGACCGAGGAAGAGGCACGCGATTGGGCGACAGCGCGCTTTGGCGCCGAGGCGATTGGCCGCCTCGATCATCTGGCCGCGCTCGTCACGGTCGAAAGTGACCAGCAGAATCTGATCGCGCGTTCGACGCTGGCGACGATCTGGTCGCGGCATATCGTCGATTCGCTGCAGCTCGCGCCGCTGGCACCCGACCAGGGGGATTGGCTCGATATCGGGACGGGCGCGGGCTTTCCCGGCTTGGCGTTGGCGGCAGCGCAGCCCGAGCGCCGCTTCATCCTGGTCGAGCCGCGTCGGTTGCGCGCCGACTTCCTGCGCGAAACCGCGGCGACGCTCGCCCTTCCCCAGGTCGAGGTGGTCACCGGTAAGGTCGAGAATTTCAACCAGCGCGTGGCCGTCATCTCCGCGCGGGCGGTCGCGCAGGTGACACAAGTGATCGCGTCGGCGGCGCAATGCGCCAGCAATGAGACACTTTGGCTGCTACCAAAGGGGCGATCGGCGCGCGAAGAGGTGGCGCGCGCCAAGCAAAGATGGCATGGAATGTTCCACGTGGAACAGAGCATCACCGATCCTGACTCAAGCATCGTGATCGCGCGCGGAGCACGGGCGCGATGACCGTCATTGCCGTGGCCAACCAGAAGGGCGGCGTGGGCAAGACCACGACCGCGATCAATTTGGGCACCGCGCTCGCGGCGACCGACAAGCGCGTGTTGATCATTGACCTCGACCCGCAAGGTAATGCCTCGACCGGGCTCGGCATCCATCGCGCCGACCGCAAGAAGTCGAGCTACGACGTGCTGATCGGCGAATGTTCGGTGGTTGACGCGGTGATCGGCACCGTCGTGCCAGGGCTCGATATTGTCCCGGCGACGGTCGATTTGTCCGGGGCCGAAATCGAGCTGGTCGATTACGAGGAACGCACGCACCGTCTCGACCACGCGCTCGACGCGGCGAGCGACCGCTGGGACGTCGTGCTGATCGACTGCCCGCCCTCGCTTGGCCTGCTGACGATCAACGCGATGGTCGCGGCCGATTCGCTGTTGGTGCCGCTGCAATGCGAGTTCTTCGCGCTCGAGGGGCTGAGCCAGTTGCTGTCGACGGTCGAACGCATCCGCACGCGATTCAATCCGGGGCTGGCAATTCTTGGCGTCGCCCTCACCATGTACGATCGCCGCAACCGCCTGACCGACCAGGTGTCGGCGGATGTTCGCGCGGTGCTCGGCAAGGTGGTGTTCGACACGGTAATCCCGCGCAATGTGCGGCTGTCCGAAGCGCCGAGCCATGGCGTGCCGGCGCTGATCTACGATTATCGCTGCTCGGGGTCTGAAGCCTATATGGCGTTGGCGCGCGAGCTGATCGGGCGCCTCCCCCCTGCTGCCCCTGCGATTGCCGCATGACCACCGAAGCTCCTCGCAAGCCCCGCCCCAGCCTTGGCCGCGGGCTCAACGCCTTGCTCGGCGACATCGCCCCCGAGGCGGTGCCGACGTCGGGCGGCGGCGAAACCCCGGCGGGCATTCGCATGTTGCCGGTAGGTGCACTGACTCCTCAACCCGGCCAGCCCCGCCGCGTGTTCGATGACGTCGCGCTGGAAGAATTGGCGCAGTCGATCGCGACGCGGGGCGTGCTCCAGCCGATCCTGGTCCGTCCGCACGGCCGCAATTACCAGATCGTTGCCGGCGAACGTCGCTGGCGCGCGGCGCAGCGCGCGAGATTGCACGAAGTCCCGGTGATCGTCCGCGAGCTCGACGATGCCGACACGTTCGAAATCGCGCTGCTCGAAAATATCCAGCGCCGCGACCTCAACGCGGTCGAAGAGGCCGATGCGTACAAGCGCCTGATCAACGAATTCGGCCATACTCAGGAAGCGTTGGCAAAGCTGGTTCACAAATCGCGCAGCCATATCGCTAACCTATTGAGATTGCTTGATCTTCCAGAGTTTGTTCTGTCGCTGCTGACCGACGGCAAGATCGACATGGGGCATGCCCGCGCGCTGATCGGCGTGCCCGATGTCGAACGTCTGGCCGCCGAAGTCGTCGCTCGCGGTCTTTCCGTGCGTGAGACCGAGCGACTCGCCAAGGCGGCCAAGGACGACGGCACGTCCGGCGGCCATGGCGGCGGCGGTAGTGGCAGTCATGGGCGCAACGCCGATATCGCCGCACTCGAACGCCAGTTGACCGACGTCATCGGGCTGGGCGTGAAGATCACCTATGGCGCGAAGGGCGGGACGGTCACCGTCTCCTATTCGACACTCGACCAACTCGACATGGTCTGCCAGCGGCTAACCGGCGAGCCGCTTTAATATTTTCGCGCACAAAGACGCAAAGGCGCAAAGCAGAGTAGATTAGGTTCGCGCAGAGGCGCGGAGGGCGCGGAGGTGTTTCGCGCTGGGTTGCCGTTGAGAGACAAATGCGGTGATTTAAGAGCCTCGCACAGCGAGGCTCTCCTAAAATCTCTGCGCCTCTGCGCGAACTTCTTCGTGCCTTTGCGTCTTTGTGCGAGCTAAACTGCCTACCGCATCCGCGCCGCAGCGCGCGTCGTTTCGGTGATGGCGACGTCGGAGAGCAATTCCCCTGCCCCGCCTGGCGCCATCAGCTGGCGTTCGGCACGCCGCAGTCGGTCGATCGCGGCGGCGATGTCGGACGATTTCCATTTCTGCACCTGGCGGATCATCCCCGGCTCTTCGCGGAAATGGACTCGGCGTGCCTTGACCACGACCGACGGCTGCTTGCCCGCATCGACTTCGGCGCGCATCGCCGCCAACGCCATCAGCTTGCGGACGATCTGGCGCAGCAACGGGATCGCCGCGCCGCCCGAATCGGCGAATCGGGCAAGTTCGCGCGCGATGTCGTGGACGCGCCCCTCGAGCGCGGCATCGACTACGTCGGACATTTGCGATTCGCCGAGATCGGCCCCGAGCGCGTCGAGCGCATCGTCGTCGAGCTCGCGCGGCCGGTCGCCCGCCGCGTCGAGATAGAGCGCGAGCTTTTCGACTTCGCGCGCGATCACGCTGCGATCGCCGCCCGATGCCGCCATCAATCGCCGGATCGCGGTCGGCGTCGGGCGGAGACCATATTCGCGCGCGATGCCGACCACCATGCGGTCGGCATTGGCGCCATCGGGGATGTAGCAGGCGAAGCTCATCGCCGCCGGCTGGGCGATCGCGAACTGGACCAGCTTCGACGTGGTGCGCAGCCCCGGTCCGATCATCACCACCGGATGCTCGACCTGGGGCTCGGCGAGCAGCAATTGCGCGGCCTCGAGCGATTCGTCGCCGGCATTGGCGACCAGGATCCAGCGCCGCCCACCGAACAAGGCGAGCGACCGCGCCTCGTCGACCAGCTTGCCAGGATCGCCACGCAGCGTCGGTCCCTCCATCGCGACCTTTTCGGCATCGGCGCCGAGTGCACGCCCCAGTCGAGCGGCATAGTCCATCGCGCCTGCTTCGTCGGGACCATGGAGCAGATAGAGCCGGACCGCCGAAGCCGCCGAATCCAGCGAGTTAACTAACTGATTTTCAGAAACTTTCACTTTTCCGCAGCGGCGGCGCGGCGCTGATAGACGGCGATCCGCGTGACGATCTGATCGGCGACGATCTGCGACAGGTTTTCGAGCGCGGTGTTCTCGGCTGCGATCGTGGCATATTCCGAATTGACCACGTCGATACCGGCATCGGACCCTGCGGTCGCGTCGAGCAGCACTTCACCGCTCGACGCGGCGACCAACTGATAGCGCGCGCGCAACGACCGCCGCTCGCGCGTGATCGTGTCGTCGCGCTTCACGCCCAGACCGGTGATCGAATCGTCGAGCTTGACCTCGAGCCGGTACAATGGCGGCTCGCCACTGCTCTGGGGAAGTCGGTCGCGCAGCGCGTTCGACATCAGATAACCGTTCTTGCCGGGGATCGGCGCGACCTCGACTCGCGACAGGCTGGACGCGACCGAGCCCGAAGCGCCGCCTTCGTAAAGCGGATGGAGGCCACAGCCGGCGGTCGCCAGCGCGAGGAGGAGCGCGAGTCGCTTCATGCGACCAGATTGACCAGACGATCGGGCACGACAATCACCTTCTTCGGTTCGGCGCCGTCCAGGACGCGGAGGACGTTGGGATTGGCGCGCGCGGCGGCCTCGACCACAGCTCTGTCTGCACCCTTGGGCATTACGAGCGTGTCGCGCAGTTTGCCGTTGACCTGTACCGCGATCGTGACCTCATCCTCGACCAGCAAGGCCGGATCATAAGACGGCCAATCGGCATTGGCGACCAGTCCCGATTCGCCCATCGCCGCCCATGCTTCCTCGGCGAGGTGCGGGGTCATCGGCGCGACCAGGCGGACCAGCGTGCGGATCGCGCTGCTGCGCGACGCGGACGGCTTGGCCTTCTCGATCGCGTTGACCAATTCGTAGAGCTTGGCGACCGCCTTGTTGAACTGCAGCGCCTCGATATCGACGGCCACGCCCGCAATCGTCTGCGCCAGCTTGCGGTCGAGCGCGATGTCGTTGCCCTCACCTTGCTCGATCCCGTCGACCAGCCGCCATAGCCGCTGGACGAAGCGCCACGAGCCCTCGATCCCCGCTTCGGACCAGGCGAGGTCGCGCTCGGGTGGTGAATCGGACAGCATGAACCAGCGCGTCGCGTCGGCGCCATATTGGTCGACGATCGGCTCCGGATCGATCGTGTTCTTCTTCGACTTGGACATCTTCTCGGTGCGGCCGACCGTGATCGGCTGCCCCGTGGCGATCTCCTTGCCGTCGCGCACATCGTCCGGCGACAGCCACCTGCCCTCGACCGACTTGTAGGTCTCGTGCGTCACCATCCCTTGGGTGAACAGCCCGGCGAACGGCTCGGCGATGTCCAGCATGCCGATATGCTTGAGCGCGCGCGTCCAGAAGCGTGCGTAGAGCAAGTGCAGGATCGCATGCTCGACGCCGCCGATATATTGGCCCACCGGCAGCCATTGCTCGGCCATCGCGCGGTCGAACGGCTTGTCCTTGGGCTGGCTGGCGAAGCGTATGAAATACCAGGACGAATCGGCGAAGGTGTCGAGCGTGTCGGTCTCGCGCACGGCCTTGCCGCCACAGGACGGGCAATCGACATGCTTCCAGGTCGGATGGCGGTCGAGCGGGTTGCCCGGAATGTCGAAACTGACATCCTCGGGCAGGACGACCGGCAATTGGTCGCGCGGCACCGGCACCGCGCCGCATTGGTCGCAATGGATGATCGGGATCGGCGTGCCCCAGTAACGTTGGCGGCTGACGCCCCAGTCGCGCAGGCGATAGACGGTGGTGCCGGTTCCCCATCCGCCCGCCTCGGCGCGGACGATCACTTCGCGCTTGGCGTCCTCGACGTCCATGCCCTCGAGGAAATGCGAGTTCACGATCGTGCCTGGGCCCGAATAGGCTTCGGTATCGGTGAAATCGGGATCGGTCTTGTCGCCGTCCGACACGACACGGCGGATCGGCAGGAGATATTTGGTGGCGAACTCGAAGTCGCGCTGGTCGTGCGCGGGCACGCCGAATACCGCGCCGGTGCCATAGTCCATCAGCACGAAATTGGCGATATAGACCGGAATTTGCCACGCCGGATCAAAGGGATGCGTCGCGGTAATGCCGGTGTCGTAACCCAGTTTCTCCTGCGTCTCGAGCTCGGCGGCGGTGGTGCCGCCCTGCTTGCATAGCTCAATGAACGCCGCCGCTTCCGCATCGCGCGCGGCGGCGGCCTGTGCGATCGGATGGTCGGCGGCGACCGCGATGAAGCTCGCGCCGAAGATCGTGTCGGGACGCGTCGAGAACACCTCGACCGAACCGCCATCGGACAGCGACCAGGCGAACTGCAGCCCCTGGCTCTTGCCGATCCAATTCTCCTGCATCACGCGGACCTTGTCGGGCCAGTGATCGAGGCCCTTCAGGCCCTCCAGCAGCTCGTCGGCGAACTGCGTGATCTTGAGGAACCATTGGTTGAGCTTGCGCTTCTCGACCAGCGCACCCGAACGCCAGCCGCGGCCGTCGATCACTTGCTCGTTGGCCAGCACGGTCATGTCGACCGGGTCCCAATTGACCGCCGATTCGCGGCGATAGACCAATCCGGCGGCATACATGTCGAGGAACAGCGCCTGTTCCTGGCCGTAATAATCCGGCTCGCACGTCGCGATTTCGCGCGACCAGTCGAGCGCGAAGCCCAATCGCTTCAGCTGCGCCTTCATCGTCGCGATATTCTGGCGGGTCCAGCCGCCGGGATGGACGTGCTTTTCCATCGCCGCATTCTCGGCCGGCATGCCGAACGCGTCCCACCCCATCGGGTGGAGCACTTCCATGCCGTTCATCCGCTGATAGCGCGCGAGGACGTCGCCCATCGTGTAGTTGCGGACATGGCCCATATGGATCCGCCCCGAAGGATACGGAAACATCTCGAGCACATAGCTTTTGGGCTTGGGCGAATCGTCTCGCGCGGCAAAGGTCTGGGCATCGTCCCAGATCTTTTGCCAATGGGCATCCGCTTTCAGCGGGTTGAAGCGCGACATTAGGGTCTATCCTGCTGGGCGGGCAGTACCCGCCCGCCGGGTTCCTAGTTATTTACCTGGAGCGATCGCCTGGCGACGAAGGTCGCGGGCGCGGGTGAGGATGATGTCCTCAAGCTTCTGCACCGTCGCCGCCTGGACCGGCGCCGCGACCCACTGGCCATTGGTGCTGACTTCGCGCAGCGCCGCGACGCGGACCGCGTCGGCACGCAGATCCTGATCGAGGATCGACACCGTGACCTTCATCCGCTCACCGGGCGAGCGCGGATTGACGTACCAGTCGGTGACGATGACGCCGCCGTTGGAATCGGTCTGGAGCAGCGGCATGAAGCTCAGCGTGTCGAGGGTCGCGCGCCACAGATAGGCATTGACGCCGATCGTCGTCACCTTCGATGCGGCGATGTCGGCCTTGGCGACTCCCCCCCGGTGGTGCGCACACGCCATCAGCGAGAGCGGAAGGGCCAGATACGCGGCACGGCGCAGAAGGGTCATCGGTCGTTCCCTGATACCAAAGGGGGAGATATCGCGCATCTATAGACACAGGGCCGCCAGCCGCAAGCGCCGAGAGGCGAGAACGAGTCTGTGGACGCGATGCAACACTTGGCGGAAAAACGCGATCAGATGTGGCGAGTCGGGATCGAACCGTGTTAGGGCTCGTATGACTATTGGAGTCGCAGGGAACCAATCGTGGTTGGGAAGCGGGCAATTTTCGGAATCGTCACGGGGGCGCTGGGCGTCACCGCCGCGTTTGCCGTGCCCGCGATCGGCGCGCCCGATACCGCCAAGCGGCTGATTTCGCGTCCTGTCGCGTCCTTCTTCACCCCGGCGTCGGCCGATCCCAAGCTTGCCGCGCTGATTGCGCGCAACGGGCTCGATGCGACTCCGTTCCGTTTCACTCCGGCCGAATCGCGCGGCACCCAACGCCCCGTGACGCCGCCGCCGGCGGTCAAGACCGGTGTCGTGACGCTGCGCGGCGCGCCCTCGGTCGACACCGAATCGGTCGGCCTGGCGCCGATCGCCTATGATCTTGGTCGCAACGCGCCGGTCAAGCATGTCGTGACGCCGAGCGATCTCAAGATCGATCTGGCCGCCAGCCCGGTCGGCCGCAAGCCGATCGATATCGGCACCAGCTTCTCGGTCCGCCGCAGCACCAGGCTGAAGGCGACCAGCGAGCGCACCACGATCGGCGATGCGCGCCTGGCAGGCTATCTGCCCAAGGATTCGATCGATGTCGGCGGGTCGTACTCGCTCAGCCGCAATCTCGATGTGACCGCGGGTGTCCGCTACAAGTCGCAGGATCGCGATCGCCTCGCCCCGCTGCCCGACGCGCAGCGCGACAGCCAGGCGGTGTATGTCGGGACGGCGTTTAGGTTCTGAGTTCTTGCCGCGATTTAGCGGCAGCTAAATAGCGAAAAAGCAAGAACTCCGGCCGGCCTCGAGCAAGCGAGGACCGACGGCGCGAATTCACTTCGCGCCGCTACCGCCCGCACCCCAAGCATCGATCGCCGCCCACCCATCGAACCCGGTCATCTCGCGAAACCGGCGCGCATCCATCCCGCCAAGCGCAATCACGGTGACCGGCAAACCCCGAGCAATCCGCCGCGCCTTGCGCGCGCCCAGCGCCTCAGCCCCGGGATGCGACCGAGTCGCGAACACCGGCGACACGAACAACACATCCGCCCCCCGCCGCACCGCCGCGACCGCCTCGCGCCGATCATGCGCCGGCGCCGTCCGCAGCCCGTTGCAAGCGCGCGCCGCTCCATGCACGCCATCTTCGCCATATCCAGCCCGCGCGCCGGCCCGCACTACCACCAGTCCCCGTGCCCGCGCGATCCGCGCCACGCGGCGGAACAGCTTCCGCCGCTCTCGCGCCGCCGTGGCGTAATGCCGAAACACCACCCCGCTGCCGCTCGGCAACCGACGCAACGCCGCCCACAGCCCATCGCCGAGCCGCTCGTCGGTCATCAGCCACAAAACTGGGATCGGGGACTGGCGATGCGGCACGACCCTGCCTATAGCGCGCGGCATGACGACCGACGACCCCGCCGCGCGGCTCGCCGGCGTCCGCGATGCGATAGCCCGGGCGGCGAAGCTCGCCGGGCGCAGCGACACGATCGAGCTGATCGCCATTTCCAAGACGCACCCGGCCGAGGCGATCGAACCGCTGATGGCCGCCGGGCAACGCGTGTTCGGAGAGAATCGCGTGCAGGAAGCGCAGGGCAAATGGCCGGCGCTACGCGAGCGCCACCCGGACCTGCGGCTCGCCTTGGTCGGCCAGCTGCAATCGAACAAGGCAGCCGACGCGGTGGCGTTGTTCGACGAAATCCATTCGGTCGATCGCGCCTCGCTGATCACCGCCCTGGCCAAGGCAATGGAAAGCGGCCGCCGCCCCGATTGCTTCGTCCAGGTCAATATCGGCGACGAGCCGCAAAAAGGCGGATGCGCGATCGCCGATCTGCCCGGCCTGCTCGCCGAAGCGCGCGCCGCCGGGCTGCCGATCGTCGGGCTGATGGCGGTGCCGCCGCTCGAGGTCGAACCGGCACCCTATTTCGCATTGTTGGCCAAGCTGGCGCGCGACAATGGCCTGGCGGGGCTCAGCATGGGCATGTCGGGCGATTATCCGACCGCGGTAACGCTTGGCGCCACCCATGTTCGCGTCGGATCGGCGCTGTTCGGAGCACGCGCTTGAGCGGCGGCGTGGTCCCGGTCAGGTTCGCGGCCTTGCTGTTCGACTTCGATGGCGTGCTGATCGAGAGCGAGTATATCGGCAACAAGCATATCGCCGATTTTCTGACCTCGATCGGCCACCCGACCACGCCCGAAGAATCGATGGCCAATTTCATGGGCTATGCGGGCAAGGACTTTCTCGACCGCGTCGAGGCATGGATCGGCCGTGCGCTGCCCGATGATTTCTTCGCTGCGCGCGAGGCCGAGGATGCACGGGTGATGGCGGAAGGTATCGAGGAGGTCGCCGGCGCGGTCGCCTTCGTCCGCGCGCTGCCGACCGATTTGCCCAAGGCGGTGGTGTCGTCGAGTTCGACGCGCTGGATCCGCCGCCATCTCGACCATATCGGCCTGTCCGACGTGTTCGGCGATCATCTCTATTCGGGCCGCGAGCATGTCGAGCGCGGCAAGCCGGCGCCCGATCTCTACATTTACGCCGCCGACAAGCTCGGCGTGGCGATCCGCGACAGCGCTATCATCGAGGATTCGCCGGTCGGCGCGACCGGCGCGGTCGCCTCGGGCGGACATGTCATCGGATTGTGCGCCGGCAATCATTGCGCGCCGGACCATGCGGACCGGCTCCGCACGATCGGGGTCGCGGCGGTGGCGTCGAGTTTTGATGAGGTGGCGGCGCTGGTCGCCTAACCTCCGACGGTTATGCGGCGCGTTCGGTGACGTTCAAAGCTGGTGCCCCGTCCGGTCGCGCTTGGTCGCGAGATACTTGGCATTGAACGGATTGGGCGGCAGAGCGATCGGCACGCGCTCGGCGACCGTTATCCCGGCCGCCTCCAGCACGCGGACTTTTTCGGGATTGTTGGTCAAAAGCCGGATCTTGGTCTGGCCGAGGAGATCGAGCATGCGCGCCGCGACGCGGAAGTCGCGGGCATCGACCGCGAAACCCAGCCGCGTATTGGCGTCGACCGTGTCGAACCCCTGATCCTGCAGCGCATAGGCGCGTAACTTGTTGACCAGCCCGATCCCTCGCCCCTCCTGCCGCAGATAGAGCAATATACCCCAGCCGGTATCCTCCATCGCATGGATCGCGGCGTGGAGCTGCGGCCCGCAATCGCATTTGAGGCTGCCGAGAACGTCGCCTGTCAGGCATTCGCTGTGGAGCCGCACCAAAGGGGGGCGGCCGTCGGGCTGGCCGATGATCAGCGCGACATGCTCGCCGGGCGAATCGGGCGACCGGAAGGCGACGATCTCCGAATTTTCCGACCCGGCGACCGGGAGCTTGGCCCGCGCCGCGATCGCCAGGCTGATCGGATCCTCGAACGCCTCGATATCGGCGATGGTGATGACTTCGTCCGGCGCCTGGCCGACGAAGAAAGCGGGCAGCACGCCGACGGTGCGCGCGAGCGACAGCGCGGCCGCCATGACGTCACGATCATCGACATGGATCGCGCGGAACGGCCCCTTCATCGGGGTCGCCATGTCGAGCTGCGGATCGGCAAGCGCGACCGCGCAGTCGAAATCGATCCAGAAGGTGCGTTCGACCAGCACCGGCGAATCGGGGATGGCGGCTTCGAGTTGATTGGCGAGCTTGAGCGTGGCGGCGCGCCCGGCCGACAGCAGGATCGGCGAATCGCCCTCAGGGTCGAACGCCTTCATCCGCCCGGCATCGGCAGTCTCGATCGCAAGCAGCCCGATTGGCGCGCCGGCGCCCCGGATGGCGATCGGCCAGCCGCGGCGCAGCGCGTCGATCGCGCGGGCGACGTCGCGCGCGCTCATAGCGCAGTTTTCACAGACAGGGCCCTCACAGGTCGAACTCGGTCATGATCGGGACATGGTCGGAGGGCTTGAGCCAATTGCGGCAATCCTCGAACACCTGATGCGACCGCGCCTTGGCCGCGACGTCGGCGGTCGCCCACATATGGTCGAGTCGCCGGCCGCGATCATTGACCGTCCAATCGGGCGAGCGATAGCTCCACCAGGTGTGGAGGCGCGCCGGCGCGGGATAGAAATGGCGCCCGAGATCGACCCAGCTGTTCGAGTCCTTGAGCCGGTTGAGCGCATCGATCTCGACAGGGGTGTGGCTGACGACCTTGATCAGCTGTTTGTGGCTCCACACGTCCGATTCGAGCGGCGCGATGTTGAAGTCGCCGGTCAGGATGGTCGGGCAATCGAGCGTCGCCGACCAGGCGGTCATGCGCTCGACGAAATCGAGTTTCTGCCCGAACTTGGGATTGACCTCACGGTCGGGGATATCGCCGCCGGCAGGTACATAGACATTCTCCAGCCGCACGCCGTTCGGCAACCGCACGCCGACATGCCGCGCTTCGCGATTCGCCTGCCAGTCGAATCGGTCGTCCTCGACCAACGGCACGCGGCTGATGATCGCGACGCCGTGATGCATGCGCTGGCCGTGGAGGAAGATCGTGTCGTAGCCGAGCGCGCGGAACGCGCCTTCGGGGAAGTCGGCGTCGATCACCTTGGTTTCCTGCAGGCACAATATGTCGGGCGCGACCTCGCGCAGGAATTTCTCGACGATCTCGATGCGGAAACGGACCGAGTTGATGTTCCAGGAGACGATCTTGAGGGAGGTCATGCGCTCGCGATGTAGCTATCGATCCGTCGCGGTGCCAGCCTGCTCCGCCACCCGACCTCCCAACGTCAGTATTCTATGGGAGGTCGGGTGGGGGAGCGGGCTGGCACCGTCCATCGGCGAGAGCCGATCAAAAAGAGAAAGGCCCCTGTTCCGGGGGCATGGAACAGGGGCCGACCTAGCGTTCGTCACGCAGGCGGGAAGTGGCTTGCTTCGGGCAACAGGGGGAAAATCCCGAACCGCCCCACATCCGCGAAACGTGTATTAGGCGGGCGAAGCTGTCGCCCAGATGAACGGTTCGTTATTTTTTGAATCCGCCACGCACCGGGTCGTTGAAGCGGAACGTTCCGTCGGAAATCGGCACATTGAACTTGGGGTCGGACAGTCGGATCGTCGTGCGATTGTTCTGCGCGTCGAGCGCTACCCAGCCGCGCAGGATCAGGCCGGCCGGCCCTGCCGCGTTGCGTTCGAATACCAGGGTGATGCGGCCATATTCGGGATGTTTGGGATCGCTGGCGTCGACCGAAATGACCGACGGGTCGGCGGTCGGCATCACCTTGGCGAAGCGGCTGATGTCCTTGCTGGGGTCGAGCAATACACCCAGCGGCGAGCCGCCGATCGGCCAGCGTTGCTTCTGCCCGACCTGATAGTCCAGGAACCATAAGGACTTGCCGTCGGCAACGATCAGAATCGGTACGTTCTTCTGATATTGGAAGCGGAGCTTGCCGGGTTGTTTCAACGACAGCGTGCCGGTCAGCGTCTTGCCGTTGCGGTCATATTGGCTGAACGCCGCGGTCATAGACTGGACGGCACGCAGATGCTGCTGGACCTTGACGAGGTCGGGCGAGGTCGCCGCCGGCGCGGCGACGGCCGAGGTGGCGACAAAAGCGGGCACGAACAACAGCGCTAGGGCGCGAGACGTCACGAATATTCTCCTGAAACAGGCGGCCAAAGTGGCGCCATGGGCTTGAACCCGTTCTGAACGCGTAAGTCTTGGTCCGGTTCAGCTTCGCCGAACCGGAAGGCGGCACCGGCCCGCTCCCCCACCCGGCCTCCCAACGGAAGTATCATATGGGAGGCCGGGTGGGGGAGCGGGCCGGTGCCGGTCAGCGAAGCTGACTTCATATCAGAGCGGATTACCCTCGCGATCGCGCAGCACTTCGCGCCTGCCGACATGGTCGGGGCGGCCGACGATGCCGTCTTTCTCCATCCGCTCGATCAGCCGCGCCGCCGAATTGTAACCGATCCGCATCTGGCGCTGCAGCCACGAGGTCGACGCCTTCTGGCTTTCGACCACCAACTGAATCGCGCCGCGATATTGCTGGTCCTCGGCCGAATCCTCGCCCAGCGGCGCGCCGTCGAGCGCGAAGCCGTCCTCGCTCTCCTCGGTGACCGACTGGATGTAATCGGGCTGGCCTTGCGCGCGCCAGTGATCGGCGACCGCCCGCACCTCATCGTCGCTGACGAACGGGCCGTGGACGCGGCTGATCTGCTTGCCGTACGCCATGTAGAGCATGTCACCCTTGCCGAGCAGCTGCTCGGCGCCCTGTTCGCCCAGGATGGTGCGCGAATCGATCTTGCTGGTGACATTGAACGAGATGCGTGTCGGCAGGTTCGCCTTGATCACGCCGGTGATGACGTCGACCGATGGGCGCTGGGTCGCCATGATCAGGTGGATGCCGGCGGCGCGCGCCTTCTGCGCCAGCCGCTGGATCAGGAATTCGACTTCCTTGCCGGCGGTCATCATCAGGTCGGCGAGCTCGTCGACGATAACGACGATCTGCGGCAGCGGCTCGAATTCGAGCTGCTCTTCCTCATAGACCGGCTTGCCGTCCTCATAGCCGATCTGGACCTTGCGGCCGAGCGGCTGGCCCTTGATCTTGGCGGCGCGCACCTTGTCGTTGAAGCTGGCCAGGCCGCGCACGTTGACCGAGGCCATCATGCGATAGCGGTCCTCCATCTGCTCGACCGCCCATTTGAGCGCGCGGACCGCCTTGGAGGGATCGGTGACCACTGGCGAGAGCAGGTGCGGGATGTCGTCGTACATGCTCAGTTCGAGCATCTTCGGATCGATCATGATCATCCGGCACTGCTTGGGATCGAGCTTGTAGAGCAGCGACAGGATCATGCAGTTCAGACCGACCGACTTGCCCGAACCGGTGGTGCCGGCGACGAGCAGGTGCGGCATCGGCGCCAGGTCGACGATCACCGGGTCGCCCGCGGTGTTCTTGCCGAGCACGATCGGCAGCGACGCCGACTGATCCTCGAACGCGTCCGAGGCCATCAGCTCATGCAGGTTGACCGTCTCGCGCCGCGCATTGGGCAGTTCGATGCCGATCACAGTACGGCCGGGGATCGGCGCGATGCGCGCGGACACCGCCGACATGTTGCGCGCAATGTCGTCAGCCAGTTGGACCACGCGGCTCGCCTTGGTCCCGGCGGCGGGTTCGAGCTCGTAGATCGTGACGACCGGGCCAGGATGGACGGCGGTGATCTGGCCCTTGACGTGGAAATCGTCGAGCACGGTTTCGAGCAACCGCGCGTTGCGCTCGAGCGCGGCCTTGTCGATCGGCCCGCCGGTCGAGGGCGGCGGCGCCTTGAGCAGATCGAGCGACGGCAGCGGATAATTGTCGCGCAGGTCGAAACTGCCCTGTTTGGGTTTGGCCGGCTTGGCCGGCGCCGGCACCGCGTTACGCTCGGCGATGACCGGCGCAGGGCGATTGTCGGGGAGCGCCACCGCGCGCGGCTGGCGGATCGACGGCTCCGGCTCCATGTCGATCACGCGATCGCCCGGACGCTGGTCGGTCAGGCGCTGCACCTCGGCCGATCGGCCGATCCGCGGCATTGCCGGCACGCGCGGGAGCCCGACTTCCAGGCTCATGAACCAGATCACCGCGCCCGACAGGCCGGCGAGCGCACCAACGACGCGGTCGGTCCATAAGACGGCGACCGGATTGCCGATCAGCGCGATCAGCCATTTGAGGCCGTCGGCGATCAGCATCCCGACCAGCCCGCTCTTGCCGGCCGGCCAGTCCAGGCTCGCCCCGCTCGACACGAATCCCTGCGCGGTGGCGACCAACAGGAGGCCGAACGCAGCGGTCAGCGCCATCCTGACCCAGCCGCCGGCACCCTCGCCGCGCCACAGCTGCCACGCGATCACCGGCCCGACCGCCAGCATGCCCCAGGCTGGCCAGCCCAGGACGGTATAGGCCAGATCGGCGATCACCGCGCCGGGATAGCCGACCAAATTCTGCGCCGGGCCGCCCGCCGCGGTGCTGAGCGACGGGTCGCCCGAATGATAGCTGGCAAGCGAAAGGATGAGCAGCAACGACACTGCCGCGACCGCCACAGCGACGATCATCGCACCCGATCGGGCCGCGCCCGCCTTCACCGTTTCCCGCCAGAGCGGCGTCTGCGCGCGGCTGGCCATGGTCGAATCCCCCGAAATGTACGCTGTGCGTTCACGATGGATTCTCGCGCTAGCAGAGTCCGACGTCAAGGCAGCATGGATGGAGCGGGGCGGGAGGCGGGCTGACTGATGCAAATCCTCCCCACTTGCGGGGAGGGGGACCAAGACGCGCAGCGGCTTGGTGGAGGGGGCAGGCCTCAAGCGACGAACGTGAGGGGGG
>NZ_BCYZ01000030.1 GCF_001598455.1 Sphingomonas pruni NBRC 15498 | reverse complement strand
GGGGGGGGGGGGGCGGAAGCACGACGGGTAATGTGCCGCCGTCCTCCCCCTCCGTCGCCTTCGGCGCCACCTCCCCCTTGCGGGGGAGGATTGAAATTAGCCTACCCGCGGCCTGTAAAAAATGACCCGCTCAGCCCTGCCGCGCCAGCTCGGCGCACACTGCGGCAGTGTGCTCGTCGGCCGGGAAGGTGCAGTCGATGCGGATTTCGTCCAGCGTCACGTCATGCGGCGCGGCGAAGGTGGTGATCGTCTCGAAGAAGCGCAGCTCGCCGCGCGGGCTGGCGAAGGTGAAGGTCACGATCGGGTCGCCATCTTCGTCGGCGTCGCCGAGCTGCCAACGCTGGGGTACGCCGGGATATGACAACGCGGCATCGAGCAGCGCCCGCGTGCGGCGGTCGGTGGGATTTGCGGCGAGATCGTCGTGCAGGTGCCGCACAAACCGCCGCGCGACCTCGGGCCAGTTGAGAATAACCTGACGGAAGTCGTTGGGATCGAACAATTGGTGGATCAGGTTGCTGTGCGCACTTTGCCAATCTCCGAGCAACAGTTTGTTCATCCGGATCGCCGCCTGATTGACCTCCAGCACTTCCCAATGCCGGCTGATGACGAAAGCGGGATAGGGTTCCTGATGTGCCAGGATCAGGTCGATCGCCCTGCGGACACGATCGAGCGCGGGGGCCGCCAGCGCGCTTTCGGGATGAATCGCGGCATAGCCCGCCGCGCGGAGCAGCGCGTTGCGGTCGCGCAACGGCATGTCGAGCGCGTCGGCGAGGCGCGCGACCATCTCGCGGCTCGCACGCGCCTTGCCGGTCTCGATGCAGCTGAGATGTCGTGTCGAAATGCCAGTATCGAGCGAGAGGTCGAGCTGGCTCATACGCCGCGCACCGCGCCATTCGCGCAGCACTTCGCCGACCGGAGAGAGAAGAGGGGCGACGGATGAACTGGCCACGAATCGTCCTGTATTCAGCGATCTGCGATAGCCTAACCCATGGCGTCGCGCACCACACGCCGCGATTCCGGTCCGGCGGAACGCGGACGCTCTTCAGCTAACCGCGGCGATGATCTCCGCATAGATGTCAACCAAATCGTCCAGGTCCGCGACGGCGACCGCTTCGTCGGTCTTGTGCATTGTCGCGTTGACTAGACCGAATTCGACGGTCGGGCAGAGTTGCGACAGAAAGCGCGCATCGCTGGTGCCGCCGGTGGTCGACAAAGCGGGCAAGACACCCGTGACCTTCTCGATCGCGCGCGTAACCAATGCGGACAATTCGCCTGGCTGGGTGAGGAACGCCTCGCCGGAAATGCGCGCGATCACTTGCGCTTCGGGGGCATGCGCCTTCACCGTCCGCTCGATCAGCGCGACCAAGTCCTCGCCATTCTGCTCGTCGTTGAACCGGATCGACATCCGCGCCGAAGCCTTGGCGGGGATGACGTTTGTCGCCGGATTGCCGACAGTGACATCGGTCACTTCGATGTTCGACGACTGGAACCAATGATTGCCATGGTCGAGCTCGATCGCGTCGATCGCCGCCAGCGCCGCGACCAATTTGGGGATCGGATTGTCGGCGAGATGCGGATAGGCGACATGGCCCTGGCGCCCCGGCACGTCGATCCAGATGTTGACCGACCCGCGCCGCCCGATCTTGATCATGTCGCCCAGCCGCGCGGTCGAGGTCGGCTCTCCGACAAGGCAGTAATCGAGCTTGAGGCCGCGTGCCTCCAGCCGGTCGAGGATCGCCCGCGTGCCATAGATGGCGGGACCTTCCTCATCGCCGGTGATCAACAAGCTGAGCGTCGGACCCTCGATGCGCGCGACGGCAGTCACAAAGGCGGCGATCGCACCCTTCATGTCGACCGCTCCGCGGCCGTAGAGCAGGTCGCCGCGAATCTCCGGCATGAATGCGCCACTCGTCCAACTGTCACCTGGCGGCACCACGTCGAGATGCCCGGCAAAGGCGAAATGCGGGCCCTTGCCGTGGCGGATGGCGATCATGTTCTCGACCGGTCCGTCCGGTTCCTCGCCGACCGTGAAGCGATCGATCTCGAATCCGATCACGCTCAGCGCTTGGGCGAGCACGTCGAACACTTCCCCTTTGGCAGGCGTCACGCTTTCGGCGGCGATCAACGCCTTGGTGAGTTCGACGACGTTCGGCACGGCATTCCCCGGTTTGACTTGATCCGCCTCTTGCCTTGCAACGGCGGGAAGGGAAAGGTCGGCGCGTACGGGGGTGCGGAGAATTGCCAATGCCTATTCTGTTCCTTCTCGCCGCCGCGTCGCTCGCGCCGCAGCAAGCCGATGACGGCGCGGTGGTCGATATCACTCCCGGCCATTGCCTGGCTGCCGCCGACCGGCTCGACGACGCCGTCCGACTGGCGCGGGCGATGCTCGACAGCAAGAGCGCGGCGGGCGGGCCCGATCGCACGCCGACCGAGGCACGTGTTGCGCGGGCGCAAGCAGTCGCCGCGGCGATCCGGACGCGTTACCCCAAGGCCGCCGCGACCGAGGACGATCGCGATGATCTGTCGGGCGGCGACGTGATGCCGTTCGCCGAACAATGCCTGACTGCCAAGCCGCCCAAGGGGAAATAGGACGTGCCGAAGCTCGACCTCGATGCGAGCCCCCAGACCAATGCCACCGGCTACCCGCCCCATCTACGCCGATGTGGTGAAGGAGCGCTGGTATCGTCGCCTCGCCCCGGCCAGCGGCATCACCGATTTCGGCTTCAGTCATGTCACGCTCAAGCCCGGCGCCTGGTCGTCGCAGCGCCATTGGCACGAGGGCGAGGACGAGTTCGTCGTTATTCTGTCGGGCGAGGCGGTGCTGGTCGACAATGACGGCGAACATACGATGCGCGCGGGCGACGTTGCCGCCTTCCCGAAGGGCGACGGCAACGGCCATGTGCTGCAGAACCGCTCCAATGCCGACCGCGTGTTCATCGCGGTCGGCGGCCCCGGGGAGAGCGATCGCCACTACCCCGATATCGACATGCATTTGGCCGGGGAGGTTGGCGAGCAACGGCGAAAAGACGGAAGCGGCTTTTGATCGACTGGCTGCTCGCTCGGCAACGCGGCATTGTCGGGGGCAGCCGCTTCATCGTCTCAGGTTGCGCCTTCGCGCTGATGGGCATCGCTAGCTTGCCGCACAATGCCGTCGACCGGATTGTCGCGATCATCGGCCTGGTGCTGGTGGCGATCGTCTTCGCAGTCTGGCTGACAGTGGTCGTGTTGACCGTCGCGCATCCGCGCCTGTTTGTTCGCCTTCGGGAGCGTCGTGCGCCCGCAGTCACGAAGCAGCCCGAAGAACAATAAGGCGGTCGCGGCTGATGGTTTTATGATGGCGCCGCGCCGTGCCCGATGCTAGCGGAAGGATCGGCCGGTCGTCGCTTGCGGGGCCGCCAATGAGGGAGTTCTGACAATTCGCCAGATCGCGGCTTTGCCGTACCGGACCGAAGGCGCCGCCAACGACGCCCCGATCCGCATCCTGCTCGTCACCTCGCGCGAAAATCGTCGCTGGGTCATTCCCAAGGGCAATCCGTCTTCGGGAGTGCTCGCGCATGCCGCCGCAGCGATCGAGGCCGAGGAGGAAGCGGGCGTGCAGGGGCTCGTCTGCCCGACGCCGCTCGGCACCTATCGCTATCGCAAACGGCAAAAGAACGGCGCGTCGCTGATGATCGACGTCGAGGTCTTTCCGCTGGCGGTCAATCGCGAGCTCAGCGCCTGGAAGGAGCAGGGCGAGCGCGAACGACGCTGGGTCAGCTTGGACGAGGCTGCATCGATGGTCGACGAGCCCGATCTCAGCGACCTCATCCGTTCGTTTGGCCCTTCCGAATTCAAGGCGGCCGCGCGCCGCACCGGCTTTGCCGCCGCTACCAAATCGAGGATCAGTCCCATGTTCGCCTGGTTTCAGCGCCTGTTGCCCAAGACGGGCAATTTCTTCGAGATGTTCGAGGCGCACGCGCAAACCGTCACCGCGGCCGCCGATGCGCTGTCGCGCTTGCTTCAGGACGGCACTGGCGCGGCGTCCGATCATATCCGCGAAGTGATCGAGCGCGAGAATGACGCCGACGAGATCACGCGCTCGGTGCTCAAGACCGTGCGCGAGACCTTCCTGACGCCGTTCGATCGCGGCACCATCACCAGCCTGATCGGGTCGATGGACGATGCGATCGACGAGATGCAGGCCGCCGTGCAGGCGATCGACCTGTACGAAGTCCGCGAGTTCGAACAGGAAATGAAGGACATGGCGGGGATCATCGTCGATGCGGCGCGGTTGACCGCCGAGGCGATGCCGCTGCTGCGCGACGTCGGCCGCAATGCCGGACGGCTGCACGAACTCACCGAGCGCCTGGTCCGGATGGAAGGCCATGCCGACGACATCCATCGTGCCGGGTTGAAGCGCGGTTTCGTCGAATATGGCCGCGACGACACTTTGCGCTTCATCGTCGCGCGCGAAGTGTACAAGCATCTCGAACGGATCGTCGATGCATTCGAGGACGTCGCCAACGAGATCGATGGCATCGTCATCGATCACGCCTGAGCCCAGTCGATGCACGAGCTCGCTTTCCCGCTGCTGGTCGGCCTGATCCTCGTCGCGCTGGCGTTCGACTTTTTGAACGGCCTGCACGACGCGGCCAATTCGATCGCGACGGTGGTGTCGACCAGATTGCTGAAGCCGGTCCATGCCGTGCTCTTTGCCGGCGTGTTCAATTTCGCCGCTTATTTCCTGACCATCACCTTTCCCAGCCTGCATGCCGTCGCCTCGACGATCGGGCAGGGGCTGATCGACAAGAATTTCGTGACGCCGGGCGTGGTCTTCGGCGCCCTGGTCGGGGCGATGTTCTGGAATGTCGTCACGTGGCTGAAGGGCATTCCGTCTTCGTCGAGCCACGCATTGGTCGGTGGGATCATCGGCGCTGGCGTGGCGCATGCCGGTGTTTCCGGGATTCAGTGGACTGGGCTCAACAAGACGCTGATCGCGATCGTGCTGTCGCCCGTGCTCGGCATGATCCTGTCGATGCTGA
This sequence comes from Sphingomonas pruni NBRC 15498, assembly GCF_001598455.1. Taxonomy (GTDB): domain Bacteria; phylum Pseudomonadota; class Alphaproteobacteria; order Sphingomonadales; family Sphingomonadaceae; genus Sphingomonas; species Sphingomonas pruni. The sequence goes on along the minus strand of NZ_BCYZ01000030.1, from coordinate 45,270 downwards.
TCATGCTGGTGACGAGTTGGATGTTCTCGCGGGCCAGCAACCAGGGGGCGGAACGCAGCTTCCGTGTGCTCCATATGATCTCGTCGGGCACCTATTCGCTCAGCCACGGCCTCAATGACGCCCAGAAGACGATGGGCATCATCACGGTGCTGCTGTTCTCGACCGGCTATCTGCACGGCAAGTTCGAAGTGCCGCATTGGGTCGCGATCAGTTGCTATATCGCGATGGGCCTGGGGACGCTGATGGGCGGCTGGAAGATCATCGAGACGATGGGTAGCCGCATCACCAAGCTGTCGCAGCATCAGGGCTTCAGCGCCTCGGCCGGCGGCACGATCATGGTGTTCACCGCGTCGCTGCTCGGCATTCCGGTCTCGACCACGCACACGATCACCGGGTGCGTGATCGGCGCCGGCGTCGCCAAGCGTGCGAGCGCGGTGCGCTGGGGGGTGGCGGGCGACGTCGTCGTCGCCTGGATCGTGACCATCCCGGCGTCGGCTGCGGTCGGCGCGGTGTTCTACTTGCTGACGACGTTGTTCTGATCGGTAGCGACCGTCAATCAGGCGCGCGCAATCCACGATAGTCGTTGCTGGCGGCAATCATGACCTCCGCGATCAGCGCGTAAGCCGTCTTCCAAGCCTCCATAGTCGCGCTGTCGATCGCGGGACCGCCATGCACGGTCACCATCCGCATCAGGGCGTCGCCCGCGACCGCATAATGGTGGTCCTCCACTCCGTAATCGACATGCCGCTCGGCCAGTTTGGATAGTCCGGGCAGCATGACGTCCAGCCTGCTAAGTCCTGTGACGATCCTGCCCAGCGCTTCGATCAGATGCCTGCCCTGTTCGACCATGTCGGTCCGGAACAGCGGGCGGGTCTCAGGGGCCAGCTCGAACAGGCGGCTATAGAATAACCGCGCGGCAGCATCGGTGTCGAGCACGATCTGGATGAAACTGTCTCGAACGAGATCGATCTGGTCGGTATCCATTGCCCGACGGTCAGCGCGATAGCGGGCGATGAGGCCGCATGATCCCCATCTACGTATTCGCCGGTGCGTGCTCGAATTTCTCGATCACCCATTCCTCTTCCTGGGCACCGGCGATCCAGTCCTGCATGAAGGGGTGTGTCAGCACGGCCTCGACATAGGCCGCCGCGAAGCGTGCGACAGGCAATTGATAGGTCACGATGCGCGTGCAGACGGGCGCGTACATAATGTCCGCCGCGCCGAATTCGCCGAACAGGAACGGCCCGGTTCCGCCGAACCGGGCGCGGGCCTGCGCCCAGATTTCCATCAGCCGTGTCAGTTCGGCGACGACGTCGTCATCGGGCCGCTTGGGCGGATAGACCTGGCGGATATTCATGCCATGCTTGTTGCGCAGCGCTGGGAACCCCGAATGCATCTCAGCCGCCATCGATCGCGCCATCGCCCGCGCGGCCTCGTCCTTGGGCCAGAACTTCCCGCCGCCGGTCTTGTCGTTGAGGAATTCCACGATCGCCAGACTGTCCCAGACGACGATGTCGCCATCCCACAGGATCGGCACCTTGCCCGACGAGGGCGCGAATTCGTCGCCCTGACGGCGCTTGTCCCAATTGTCGTCGTACAGCGGCACGACGACTTCCTCGAACGGCAGTCCCGATTGCTTGCACGCCAGCCAGCCGCGTAGCGACCAGCTCGAATAGGCCTTGTTGCCGATGATGAGCTTGAGCATGGCCGGGGGATAGAGGCGCGGCTGGGGCGCGGCAAGCGCCGAACGATACGCTAAGCCCGGTGGGCCGAAATCTCGCCCCGAGCATTGATCGCTTCATGATTGCGCACGCCTCGCCGCGCATGATCCATATCGGCTGCGCGGGCAGGAACTACCGGGACTTGAGCGGCGCATTCAATCCGGACGGCCTGCGGGCCTAGGACTGTCTGGCTTTTCATGCCGGGCCATTCGACACTGTCGATTGCGCGATATAAACGGTGGCATTCGCGCCGCTCAGGCTCAGTCGCCGATCACTTCCCGGATCCTGTTGATCAACACGTCCACCGCGAAGGGCTTGGTCACGACGTGCATGCCGCGCTCCAACTGCTTGTTCCCGATGACCGCGTTCTCGGCATAGCCGGTGATGAACAACACTTTGAGGTCGGGCCGTTCGACGCGGGCCGCGTCGGCCAATTGGCGGCCGTTCATTCCGCGGGGAAGTCCGACATCGGTAACCAGCAACTGGATCGCCGGTTGCGCCTGGAGGATTGCCAGGCCCGACGCCCCGTCGCCGGCTTCGATAGCGGTATAGCCAAGATCGTCGAGAGCGTCCGCGATCAGCGCGCGAATGGCGGGCTCGTCATCGACCACCAGCACCGTCCCGCCCGCGGCGGAAGGGACTGGCGGCACACTATGGACGGATTCCGGCTGCACCTCTTCACTAGAGTGCACGCGCGGAAAATACAGGGACATCGTGGTGCCCTGGCCCAGTTCGGAATAGATCCGTACCTGGCCGCCGGACTGGCGCACGAAACCATAGATCATGGACAAGCCGAGACCGGTTCCCTCGCCCAGCGGCTTGGTCGTGTAGAAGGGATCGAACGCGCGTTCGATGGTTTCTGCCGACATGCCCGTTCCGGTGTCGGTCACGGATAGCGACACATATTGGCCGGGCGGCAGATCGCGGTCGCGCGCGCCGGCCTGGTCGAGCCATTTGTTCGCGGTCTCGATCGTGATGCGCCCGCCATCGGGCATCGCGTCGCGCGCATTGATGCACAGGTTGAGCAGGGCGTTTTCGAGCTGGTTGGGATCGATCAACGTCGTCCACAAACCGCCGGCCCCGACCACCTCGATTTCGATCTGAGGGCCGACCGAGCGCCGCAGGAACTCTTCCATATTGGCGATCAGGCGGTTGATGTCGGTGGGCTTGGGGTCGAGCGTCTGGCGCCGCGAAAAGGCGAGCAGGCGGTGCGTGAGCGCCGCGGCGCGCTTCGTCGCGCTGCGCGCCATTTCGACATATTTGTCGATCTCCGCCGTGCGGCCCTGCTTGATGCGCATCTCGATCAGTTCGAGACCGCCCGAAATGCCGGTGAGGAGATTGTTGAAATCGTGCGCCAGCCCGCCGGTCAGCTGGCCGACGGCCTCCATCTTCTGCGCCTGTCGCAGCTGTTCCTGCGCGGCCTCGCTTTCGCGCGTGCGCTCTTCGACCTGACGTTCGAGCGATTCGGCCAATGCGGCGAGCGAGAACTCGGCCTGGCGACGCTCGATCGCGGCCTGGGTACGATCCGCAACGTCGCGGACGAAGGTGATGTCCTCTGTGATCCACGGACGCGGTCCCTTGTCGTTGAGATAGAGCAAGGCGACGAAATTGTTGTGATCGACCAGCGGCATGTTGAGGACCGCGCGGGCATGGATTGCTTCCAGTGCCGCGGCGGTCGGGGCGGTACGCGGGTCCTCGCGGGCATCGGCGATCGCAACCAGTTCGCCGCGCTTCAGATTCTCGATATAGGACCCATAGTCGCGAAAATGCAGCACGCCCGCCAGACTGGTCGTCCCGGCATTATTCCAGTCGCGCTCGATCGTGATCGTTTCAGCCACCGGATCGATGATGCCATAGCCCGCCCGGCTGACGCCAAGCGTCGAACCCAGGATTTCGGCCGCCAGGAACGACATTGCGGCGGGGTCGTCCATCTGCCGTAGGCGGTCCCCCAGCGCGATCAATGCAGCCTGGTAGGTTTCGGTGCGGCGACGCAACGTGATGTCCTGCGAAACACCGACCATCTGCGAGATCCGGCCGCGGTCGTCATACTCCAGCCGTCCATTGACCTGGATCCAATGGAGCGAGCCGTCCCTCCAACGTGCCCGGTATTCGACATCGAGATGTTCGCCGCTCGCCATCGCTCGTTCGGCGGCGGCACGCGCCGGATCGCGATCGTCAGGGTGGATCGCGGCGATAAGTTCATCATACCCGAACGGTTCGTCCGCGGCCCGGCCGTAATGCGCCTTGCATTCTGGGGACGCGTGCAGCGTCTTCGTCTCCAGCTCCATCGTCCACGCGGCGAGCCCGCCGGCGGTCAGCGCGACACGCAATCGCTCCTGTGCCGCGCCGACGTTCTCCAGCTGCGTCCGCGCTTCGTATTGCCGCAATCGTGCGCGCCGCGCCGCGCGGGCGAGGCTGATCAGCGTCGTGGGGTGAAATGGCCGTTCGAGGAACGTGACGTTGCCCAGCGTCTCGAGCAGCCGTACCGCGCCCGGGTTGCGCTCGAGCCCACCGCCGCGCGCGGTCAGGACGATGAACGGAAAGTCGGACCATTCGGCCTGGTCTGCGATGAACCCAGCGAGATCGCGCAGATCGGCGCCGCGCAATGCCTCCTCAGTGACGATCGCGTATCCGGCACCGCCGCGCAGCGTGCGGACGAACGACGGGAGATCAGGGGAGGCGGCGGCGTCGAGACCCGCTTCACGCAGCATGGCTTCCGCCACCATGGCGTCGCGACCATGCGGCGCCAGGACGACGGCCCCTTCGGCGATCGTACGATTCAAGGCCGGGTCACCCTCGCTTCACGTCGAGTAGACCGGCATCGTCGCCGACCATGCTCGGGACGCCGCGGAGTACTCCCTGGAACGCGGTAAGCGGTTCGCCAAGCGTGATCCCTTTTCTATCGATCATAAATTCTCTGATCGTGTCCTCATGGAAGCCTGTCCGCTTCTTAACGACCGAGATCGCGCGACGGACCCGTCCCAGCGCTTCGAAATAGCGCAACAGGATCACCGTATCGGCAAGGTAGGTGACATCGACGGGCGCCTTCATGTCCCCGACCAGGCCATGCTGAGCGACGGTCAGGAAAGTGGTAGTCCCCTGGCGGTTCAAATATTGCAGCAACTCGTGCATGTGCAGGACCAGCGCCTGCTCCTCGGGCATCGCGGCCTGATAGCCGTTAAGGCTGTCGATCACGACCGTACGCGCGCCATGCGTCTCGACGCAGACGCGCACGCGCTCGGAAAACTCCCCGGGGGTCAATTCGGCAGCGTCGATCTGCTCGATCGCCAGCCGTCCGGTATCGACCATCGCCTGAACGTCGATGCCCAACCCCTTCGATCGCTCGAACAACAGTCCGAGTTCCTCGTCGAAAATGAACATGGCCGCGCCTTCGCCGCGGGCGATCGCCGATGCGACGAAGCTGAGCGCGAGCAAGGACTTGCCGGTACCGGCGGGGCCAAGGATCAGGTTGCTCGCGCCGCGGTCGAAACCGCCACCGAGCAAATCGTTGAGGCGAGCATTCTCGATCGCCACGGTTTCGCGCTTGAACTCGAAGCGATGCTCGGCGGAGACCAAGCGGGGAAACACGCGAATGCCGCCGGTATCGATCACGAAGTCGTGATATCCGCCGCGATACCGACGTCCGCGATATTTGAGTACGCGCATGCGTCGGCGCTCAGGTCCGTAACTGGGGGATAATTCCTCCAGACGGATCACCGCATGCGCAACGCTGTGCACGGTCTTGTCCATGACGTCGGCGGTTAGGTCGTCGAGCATCATCACGGTCGCATCGTTGTGCGAAAAATAATGTTTCAGCGCAAGGATTTGGCGGCGATAACGCAGTGAGCTCTGTGCGAGCAGGCGGATTTCGGACAGGCTGTCGAGTACCACCCGCGCCGGCTGCAAGCGTTCGAACACCTCAAAAATCCGCCTCGTCGTCTCACCGAGCTCGAGATCGGATGAGTAGAGCAGGCTTTGCTGCTGTTCGTCGTTGAGCAAGCTTTCGGGCGGGACCAGCTCGAAAACCTCGAAGTTCTCCGGGAAGGTCCAGCCATGCGACGCGGCGCCGTCGCGCAGTTCCTCCTCGGTCTCCGACAAGGTGATGTAGAGTACCTTTTCACCCTGCTCCGCACCGGCCATGAGAAACTGGCTGGCGAGGGTGGTCTTGCCGGTACCCGGGCTGCCCTCGACAAGAAATAACCTGCCCTTAGCTAGGCCGCCGGCAAGGATTTCGTCCAGGCCGGCGACGCCGGTTGCACAATTTCCCATCGAAACTCCATCATTCGCAAAAATCGGACATTAACGGTATCGCGTCCGTTACGAGTTGATATTGCTCAATGCTGGATGGGCGATTTTGATCCCTTCCTATTGGCACTTGCGGGGTCATGCGGCCTCCAGCGAGGACGAGGGATTTTCATTTTATCGATACAGATCAGCTGCTTGGTACAGTTGGTCGGTATTGTGCAGCGGTAGGAGGTTGGGCAGTCGCGCAACAGCGAGCTCCGCGCGACGCCGATCGCGCGCACGAACGGCACGCGCCGTTCACGACGCGCGGCGGTCGATGGATGGACGATGTTGGCCTGCGCCGGTGAGCGGCGATCAGCCGGTCGCAGTCGGGACGATCAGATATTTCTCGCCGGTCTTCTTCGCGCTGTAGGCGAGCAGAATGTCCTTATCGAGCGCTTCCGCGAGCGAGATTTCCGCGGTGTAGTGGCTGGCAAAGGTCGTGCGGATTTCGGCGGCGACGCGCGCGCGCATGCGGCCGACCACCTCGGCGCCGGCCTTCATCAGGAACGGCGTGAGCAGGAAGCCGCCGACGCCCCAGGCAAATCCGACATCGGGGCCGATCAAGGTCGGCCCGAGGTCAAGCCGGCCATAGATATAGACCTGCTTATGGGTATTCGAACCATAGCGGCTATAGCTCGTCGCGTTGCGATTGGCGGCCACTTCCATCGCCGCGAGGATCTGGCCGGCCAGCTTGCCGCCGCCGATCGCGTCGAACGCCAGGGTCGCGCCGGTCTCGGCAAGCGCATCGACCAACTCGTCGCGGAAATTCTCCGATGTCGAATCGACCACATATTTGGCGCCGATATCGTGCAGGATCTTCGCCTGCTCGGCCGAACGGACGATATTCACCAGGCTCACGCCATCGGCGATGCAGATGCGGTTGAGCATCTGGCCGAGATTGGAAGCAGCGGCAGTATGGACCAGGGCGGTATACCCCTCGGCGCGCATCGTCTCGACCATTGCCAGCGCGGTCAGCGGATTGACGAAGGCCGACGCGCCCTCGCGCGCGGTTATGCCGTCGGGGAAGGGCAGCAGGTCGGTCAGCCGCGCCTTGCGATATTGCGTGTACATACCGCCGCCGATCACCGCGACCATCTTGCCGATCAGTTCCTCGGCGCCGTCGCCGGCGGCGATCACCGTGCCGGCGCCTTCATTGCCGACGGGCATCGATTCGTTGAGCCGCGCTCGCACCATCGGCATGCGCTGCTCCGGTATGCTGGCCGTCAGCACGGGACGATCGGCGGTACCGCCTTGTTCGAGCGTGGCGAGGTCGGCCGGGCCGGTCAGCAGGCCCAGGTCGGAAGGATTGATCGGCGCAGCCTCGATCCGGACGATAACCTCCCCGGGTCCAGGCGGTGACAATTCGACCTCGGCCAGCGACAATTCGAGCTTGCCGTCGGACACCAGCGAACGCAGTTCGAGGCCCTTGGTCGATGCGGTCATTCCATCCTCCCAGATTTTTCGATTGTCCGGTATGTAAGCCGGGGCGGGATGGACGCAAGCCCGAACCTCAGGGTTTCGGCCGGCCCTCCGCTTTCCATTCCGGTTTGAAGCCACCGCTCGCAAGCAGGCTGACCGGCGCGACCAGCGAGCGGATCGCGTTGGTCATATAGTCGATGTCGAGATTCTCGACGGTGTCGGTCGGCTGGTGATAGGTCGGCACCACCGCCCAGCCCGAGAAAGTGTGAGCGACGATCCCCTTGAGCGCGAGCGAATAATTGTCCGAGCGTTCGAAGAAATGCTGGTCGGGATAAGGGTCGGCCGCGATCAGCGCGCCCCGGCTCTTCATCATGTCGAACAGGTTGGAGCGTTCGGAGCCGGTCATCATCAGGGATCCCTTGGGCAATTTGGGGTCCTGTGCGCCGATCATCTCGAACTCGATATTGGCGACCAGCTCGCTCAGCGGCACCGGCGGATGTTCGCCGAACCAGGTCGAGCCGAGCCCGCCAATCTCCTCGCTGCCATAAGCGACGAACAGGATGCCGCGCTTCTGCCGCCCCATCGCGGCGAAGGCGCGCGCGAGTTCGATGACGGCAACGGTGCCGGAAGCATCGTCATTGGCGCCGGGCATGACAATGCCGTCCGGCCGCACGCCGAGGTGATCGAGATGCGCCGACAACAGGATCACGCCTGCCTTGGGATCGGTGCCCGGCAGATAGCCGATCGCATTGGTGGTGGTCGCCTTGGTAGTTTCGATCGGAACATGGATCGATATCTCGGCGCCTGCCGCGATACCGGCCAGTGCGTCGGCGGGAATTGTCGCGATCGTCATCGGCGGACGGCGGCTCGGCGTGCCCTCGATCGTCGTCGGCAAGGACGGCTTGCCGCCGATCATGGCCAGGAATTTGCGGCTGGCATCGCTCTCGGCGGTCAGCAGCAATTTGATCCCTTTGCCGCGCAGCTTGCGGGCGAAAGCCATCAGATCGTCGGCCGGTCCGGTATAGACGATCACGTCGGCCGCGGGAATGTCGCCATCGGGGCGCGTCACGATAACTGCCTTGCCGCCCGCGGCCCCTCCGCCCGTCAGCAACAGGTTGACACCCGCCACCAGCTTGCCGTCGACGGTCAGGACCGGCGGGCCGGCGATCGCGCGGCGGGTCAGCGGCGCGGTCTGGAGATAGGACTCCATTCCGGGCGCCCGGCGCAATCCGCAATCGCGAAACAACGAAGCGACATAGCCGGCGGCGATCGCCTCGTCGGCGGTAGCGCTGCCGCGTCCGCGCAAGCCAGGCCCGGCGAGCAATGTCTCTTCGGCGAGGACTCGATCGCGGTTGATCGTCGGCGGCGCCTTGTCGCGCGATGCGGCAGGAACCGCCGGCAACAAGGCGAGCGCCAGCGCCGCGACCAGACTGATATTTTTCATTGATGCTCCCCGGATCGGTTTGCGCGATCCTTAGGAAGGCCGGCGCGGGAAAGCTAGCCGAGCGCCTCGATCACCGCGGCGCGCAATTCGGGCATGCCGAGCCCGGTCTCGCTCGAGGTAGACAGGATGTCGGGGTGTGCGGCGGGGCGCTTGCGCGCTTCCTCGGCGGTTTCGGCGGACACCTTTTCCAGCTCGGTCGGCTTGATCTTGTCGGCCTTGGTCAGGACTAAGCGATAGCTCACCGCCGCCTTGTCGAGCATGTCCATTATCTCGCGATCGACATCCTTGATGCCATGCCGCGCGTCGATCAGCACCAAGGCACGCTTGAGCGCCTGGCGCCCGCGCAGGAAGTCGTTGACCAGATACCGCCACTTCCTGACGACATCCTTGGGCGCCTTGGCGAAGCCATAGCCGGGCATGTCGACCAGCCGGAAGGCGAGGGGCTCGCCCACGTCGAAGAAGTTGAGCTCCTGCGTCCGGCCCGGCGTGTTCGATGTACGCGCCAGCGCGTTGCGGTTGGTCAGCTTGTTGAGCAGCGACGACTTGCCGACGTTCGACCGGCCGGCGAACGCGATTTCGGGCACCACCGGATCGGGCAGATGTTCGAGCGCCGGGGCGGATTTGAGAAACGCGACCGGGCCGGCGAAAATCTTGCGCGCCGCCTCGATCGCGTCCTCGTCGAACTCGCTCACGTTACTTGACCACCGCTTGCTTGAGCGCGGGGTGCCGCGCGTAGAGCACGCGCTGCTGCAGCACGGTCAACAGGTTGCTGGTGATCCAGTAGACCTGAAGGCCGACCGCGAACGGCGCCATCACGAACATCAGCACCCAGGGCATCAGCGCGAAGACCTGCTTCTGGGCATCGTCCATCGGTTGCGGGTTCATCTTGAACTGCAGCCACATCGAGATGCCGAGCAGGATCGGCACCACGCCGATCGCGATCATGTGCGGCGGGGTGAAGTTCAACAGGCCGAACAGGTTGAGCGGCGTCAGCGGATCGGGCGCAGACAGATCCTTGATCCAGGCGACGAACGGCTGGTGCCGCATTTCGATCGTCAGCATCAGCACCTTGTAGAGCGAATACATGATCGGGATCTGGAGGAAGGTCGGCAGACAGCCGGCGAGCGGATTGACGCCCTCCGCCTTGTACAGCGCCATCACTTCCTGCTGCTGGCGCTGCTTGTCGTCCTTATGCTTTTCCTGCAGCGCCTTCATCTTCGGCTGAATCGCGCGCATCTGCGCCATCGAGGCGAACTGGCGTTGCGCGATCGGGAAGATCAGCAGACGGATCGTCACGGTCAACAGCATGATCGCCACGCCGAAATTGCCGACCATCCGGAACAGCCAGTCGAGATAATAGAAGATCGGCTTTTCGATGATGCGGAACCAGCCCCAGTCGAGCGCATAGTCGAGCTTACTGACGCCGTCCTTGTCGGTATAATGGTCGAGCAGCCGCACTTCCTTCGCGCCGGCGAAGAAGCGGCTGGTCTGGGTCAGGCGCTGGCCCGGCGCCAAATCTTTGGCGATGCGCGAATAATCGGCCTGATAACCGCCCTTGCCGGTCGACTGGAACTCGCCGGCAAAGCCCGCCGCCTGATCGGGAATCAAGGCGGTCAGCCAATATTTGTCGGTGAAGCCCAGCCAGCCGCCGGTGGACGAGAATTTTTGCGCCCCCTTGTCGACGTCCTTCCAATTGACGTCGTAATCGGCGGTGCCGTTGTGGACCGACATCGGGCCAACCTGGATCGACCAGGTGTCGAGGTCCTTCGACGCCTCGGCACGATTGACCAGGCCGTAAGGCGCGACCTTGATCGGCTGCGCCGCGCCATTGGCTACCGTCTGGCGGACGGTGAACATGTAATCCTTGTCGACCGCGAGATCGATTTCGAAACGCTGGCCCTGTCCGTTGCTGGTAGTCAGCGTGACCGGCTTGCCGGGGGCGAGGACGCTGCCGCTCGCAGCCCAGACGGTGTCGGGCGAGGGCGGCTTGATGCCGGTGTCCTGCCAGCCGAACTCGGCGAAATAGGCGCCGGACGTGCCAGCCGGGGACAACAGCCGGATCGGCGGCGAATTCTTGTCGACCGTATCCTTATACTGGGTCAGCAGCAGATCGTCGATCCGCGCGCCCTTGAGGTTGATCGAGCCCTTGAGCGTCGGCGTATCGATCGCAACGCGCTGCGCCGCGGTTTCGCCGAGCACGACCTTGGTGTCGCGAATCGCGCCGGAGCTGGCGGCGGTTGGCGCGCCTGGAGTTGGCTGAACTTGGGTCTTGCCACCCTGGATCTTGGTGACCGGCGGATTGGCCGGCGGCATGATCCGGTTCATGACCAGCGGCCACGCGAACAGCAGCAGTACCGCGAGTACCGCGAACATGATGAAATTGCGATTGTCGTTGTTCACGCGATCAGGAACCTTCGATCAGAAAAATCAGGGAACGGGATCGGGCCCGTACCCGCCCCAGGGATGGCACCGGGCGATGCGCTTTACCGCCAGCCACCCACCCTTCAGCGCGCCATAGCGGCGAAGCGCGGTGATTGCATAGGCCGAACACGAAGGCTGATAGCGACAGGTCGGCGGCATCACCGCCGACGGACCGATCTGCCACAGGCGAACCAACGCGATCAGGATTTTCGCGATCATCGGGAAACCTTCGCCAACGCCTTGGCGAGATCGGCCTTCAGCAGCGCGAAGTCGCGGGTCAGCCCGTCGGCGCGTCCGATCAGCACATGATCCGCGCCGGCCACGCCGTTGACCGGCAGGATATCGTGCGCGAGCGCCCGGAAACGCCGTTTGATGCGGTTGCGGACCACCGCGTTGCCGATCTTCTTGGTGACGGTATAGCCGATGCGCATCGCCGGATCGCCATCGTCGCGGCGGCGGACCAGCAGGACGAAGGCAGGCATCGGCGCGCGTCTGCCGCTGTTGGCGGCCAGGAAGTCACGACGCTTGGTCAGCGTGATGACGCTCTGCGCAACCGGCGCCGAAACGGCACCAGCCCGCGTCCCGGAAGGGAGCGGGCTGGCGAAATCCTGCGGCAAAGCAGGGTCGGGTGTTACGCCGACAGCTTCTTGCGGCCGCGATTGCGACGCGCACGGATCACATTGCGTCCGCCCACCGTCGCCATCCGCGCGCGGAAGCCGTGCCGGCGCGCACGCACCAGGTTGCTCGGCTGAAAAGTCCGCTTCATCGTTCATTCCCTGTACGTCGAAATTGAAAAGGGCCGCCACAGGGACGGCCTTGTGGGGTGGGCGCTTAAGCGAGAGCGCGGCCGAAGTCAACGCGGAACGGTCAGCCGGCATGGCGCGGAGATGGGAACGGTGTCTTGGCGATACAAGACACGTGAGATGGCGCCAAAATGGCGATAATCCCAATCGCGCCGGCGGGATAGCAGGCTAAGCAGGGGCAAGGGAGCCTGCATGACCACCATCGTTTCGACCGTCGCCTATCTCGGACTGGAAGCACGCGCGGTCGAAGTGCAGGTGCAGCTGATTCCCGGGCTACCCAAGTTCATCGTCGTCGGACTGGCCGACAAAGCGGTGGCGGAAAGTCGTGAGCGGGTGCGCGGAGCGATCGCGGCGATGGGATTGTCGATGCCGCCCAAGCATATCGTCGTGAACCTGTCGCCGGCCGATTTGCCCAAGGAGGGGACGCATTTCGACTTGCCGATCGCGCTCGGCCTGCTCGGGGCGATGGGGGTGGTCGATGCCGAGACGCTGAGCGAATTGGTCGTGGTCGGCGAACTCGGGCTGAACGGCCGTATCGCGCCGTCGCCGGGCGTCCTGCTCGCCGCGCTCCATGCGTCGAGCGAGGGCAAGGGGCTGGTCTGCCCGGCGGCGCAGGGCGCGGAAGCGGCCTGGGCGGGATCGATCGACGTAATCGCCGCGCCCGACCTGATCGGCCTGCTCAATCACCTCAAGGGCAATCAGCTGATCGGCCCGCCGCAACCCGGCGAGGCTGCGGAACCGACCGCCGGCCCCGATCTGCGGCAAGTCAAAGGGCAGGAAACCGCCAAGCGCGCGCTCGAAATCGCCGCGGCGGGTGCGCACAATCTATTGATGATTGGCCCGCCGGGCGCGGGCAAGTCACTGATGGCCTCGTGCCTGCCGGGCATCCTGCCGCCGCTCGACCCCGCCGAGGCACTCGAAGTGTCGATGGTCCAATCGGTTGCCGGCACGCTCGACGGCGGACGGATTACGCGGACCCGGCCTTATCGCGCCCCGCATCATTCGGCGTCGATGGCCGCTCTGGTCGGCGGCGGGCTCAAGGTGCGGCCGGGCGAAGTCAGCATGGCGCATCTCGGCGTGCTGTTCCTCGACGAACTGCCCGAATTCCAACGCGTCGTACTCGATTCGCTGCGCCAGCCGCTCGAGACCGGGACGGTCAGCGTCGCGCGGGCCAATGCGCACGTGACCTTTCCGGCGCGTGTGCAACTGATCGCGGCGATGAATCCGTGCCGGTGCGGGCATCTCGGCGATGCGTCGCTCGCCTGCGCCCGCGCGCCCAGATGCGCCGCCGACTACCAGGCCAAGGTGTCGGGGCCGCTGCTCGATCGCATCGACTTGCACGTCGAGGTCCAATCGGTCAGCGCCGCCGATCTCGTTCTGCCGCCGCCGGCCGAGGGATCGGCGGAGGTCGCGCGGCGCGTGATGGCGGCGCGGCAAGTCCAGACGCAGCGTTATGCCGGCGAAGCCGCCCGCACCAATGCCGAGGCCGATGGCGATTTGCTCGAGGCAGTGGCGACGCCTGACGATGCCGGGCGCACCTTGCTGGCCCAGGCGTCCGAGGCAATGCGGCTGTCGGCGCGCGGCTATACGCGCGTGCTCAGGGTCGCGCGGACGATCGCCGACCTCGCAGGCGCGCCCGATGTCGGGCGGGTCCATGTGGCGGAGGCGCTGAGCTATCGCCGTCGGGCGCCGTCCAGCTGAGGGACAGCGCCGCGGCTATTGAGTTGTATTCGCCCCGGAAAGCCGTCAGGCTGCTCTCGCGACTCGGGGGAGCATCTCGATGACGGGATGGATGGCGCCGGATTTGGCGCTGCATATCTGCCGCATTTCAGGACCCGCTGCGGTCAATGGGCGCCCGTCGGTGATGTTCACCGACGAGGATGCCGCAGCATCGGCCTGGCCAGTGCGCATTCTCGCGAGACGATAACAACGGGAGAGTTCGATGGAATGGATGTTGTTGCCGCTCAAGCGCTATGCCGATTTCCAGGGCCGGTCCCGCCGGATGGAATTCTGGATGTGGGTTCTGTTCACGATCATCGTGGCGATCGTCCTGGCAATCATCGACGGCATGCTGGGCTTGCGGTTGGGGCCGAGTTCGTCGACCTATTACTCCTCCGGCGGAGCCGCCGGGTTTTCGACATTCTCGAGCATGGGCATTCTCGGGATTATATGGTCGCTGGCGACGCTGGTGCCCAACATCGCGGTCGCGGTGCGCCGCTTGCATGACACCAATCGTACCGGCTGGTGGCTGCTCCTGCCGGTAATTCCTTACGTCATCGGCTTATTCATCATGCTGGGCGCCGCCGTTGGCCAGAATCTCGGCATGGTCGCGATTGGCGGGATATTCACCCTCATCGGATTGATCTGCGCGATCGTACTGCTGGTCTTCTATTGCCTGCCGGGCACGCCCGGTCCGAACCGCTTCGGACCCGATCCCATGGGCAGCACCGGCGATCTGGCGCAGACCTTCCGGTAAGCACCGCTGCGCTGACCGGCGGAGACGAGAACAGGGGGAGAGTTTACATGGAATGGATGTTCATGCCGCTCAAGCGCTATGCCGAATTTTCGGGACGCTCCCGGCGGCAGGAATTCTGGATGTTCATGCTGCTCCAATTCCTGATCTGGATGGTGGCGGTTATCGCCATGATGGCGATGGGATTCGGTGTGATGAGCATGGCGGGGGTAAACCCCGACGGCACGCCTCGCCTTGGCGGCGTGGCGGGGCTGTTTGCCTCGATGGGCATTTTCTTCGTCATCTTCGGGCTCATCTGGCTAGCGCTTTTCATCCCGACGATCGCCGTCTCGGTACGGCGGCTGCACGATACCGATCGCACCGGATTTTGGCTGCTTGTACCGCCGGCAATCTATGTCGTGGCAATTGCCGTGATGCTTGCTGGTGCGGCCAATCAGAGTGGCACGACGGCGGCGATAGCCATTGTCCTGTCGCTGCTGCAGTGGGTGGCGTCCATCGTCTTGCTCGTTTTCTACTGCCTGCCGGGGACCAATGGACCGAACAAATATGGTCCGGATCCCTTGGGCGGTGTCGGCAATCTGTCGCAGACCTTCCAATAAGTTGCGCGGCGGCTTGTCCGGACGATATCGTTCGTCCGGGCAGGCCGCCACCGCAGCATCGTTACGCGAAAAGGGCAGAGGGGACGGGCGCCCCCTCGGCAGCGGCGACCTCGCGACCTAAATTGCGCGGCGCTCGAACCCGGACACTCTCGACGGTATCTGCCGGCTGGTGGATTACGGCAAATCCCCGGAAGCACCGGGCAGGGCGCGGGCGACGGCGGTAAGCGGAGCGGAGAAAACGTCCCGCACCATGCTCGACGCGAACAAGGCTGCCGCCAGACTGGCCACCCCAAGCACGGCATATTGGAACATCGAGCTCCTATGCCTGCTCTGCTCCGCCACATTGACCAGGCTGTCCTCGCGCGGCTGCCTGCGTCTTTCCGTGCTCGTTGGTTCGAATGGCCCTTCTTTCGCTGCGCCGCTTTGGCCAAGCAGAGCTGGTATGTCGATCCGGTCCTGGCTTCTCAGGCCGAACGCATTGCCATGCTGCCAGACCACTCGGGCGACGATCACGGCAGACCCACGGCGCAGTTCGGCATATTGGCCGATCGCCGGCGGCGTGGCGGATAAGGCGCCGATACCGCGGCAGGAGATGTTGCGAACACGCACGTCATGCCAGCCATCGTCTTGGCGTATGCGGCAGATCAAATTGACCGACAGCCTGGTTTCGCGCCGTTTCTGCACGAATTCAGCGCGCTCGCGCTTGACGCATGCGAGGTGTGCGCCGTTCACATGGATGGGGCGCGCCGTCACGACCATCGCTTGCAAACTGCACGTGACGCACCGTCTTCGAGCAGGGCGCGTGGTGTAAAAGCATTGCTCTTCCCAATCGGGCTTATGTCGAAGCGGGGCAGACCGTACGAACAGAGTTGGAACTGCCGCCAGTGACTTGCCTAGTCCCGAGCTGGGTCGAGCCGTATTCCGGAAAACCGCGTAGGCTCCGAATTGCAAAGCGGAAACTATCCCAGGTTGGGTTGCACGCAAACGCTGAGGCACCGGCGGGTCCCCCTGAGTGGAGGACTGCGCTGACGGCGCCGGCGATAGCCGCCAATGCTGACCTCGCTAGCCGGGTGAACACGCCCGTATAACTACGGACCCCCTGTTGCACGATTTGAACAAGGCCAGCACGCCAAGACCGAACGATCTTGCTGGGAGAGAAAAGTGTTCGGATTTTCCATCGTTTATCTGCCGACCGGAGCAGTGCGGATGGTTTGCCTGCGCGGTGGCGGATGGCCGGATCCGAGGAAGTCGCCGTGAGTGTCCTCCGATCGTTCCCGCAGAGGCGACATGGCCGCGCTCTCCGACGCGAAGACTGTCGTGACGGCGGTCAAGAACGGTCGGAGACCGGATCATTTGCCGCCAGCCTGCTCATCACCATGCGGTGCCACTTGAGGAGCAACCTTCGTGTTCAATGTACTGGTTATTGACGACTCCCTCACCGTCCGCGCGATCATCGAGCAGTTGCTGGAGGGTGAGAGGGACCTGCGTGTGGTAGGATCCGCGGACAGCGTGGCCGCGGCACGGGAAATGATCGAGAAGCTCGTGCCCAGCGTCATCACACTCGATCTCGCTATGCCCGGCGTCGATGGCCTGACTTTCCTGGATGAGTTGGCCGGCCATCCGCACGCCCCGGTCCTCGTCGTGTCGTCGCGCACCACGTGGGGATCGGCGAGCGAAACGGAGGCCATCGAACATGGCGCCAAAGCGTGCTTCGACAAGGCGCATTTGCTCCACCACGGAAAGACTTTCACCGCGTTGGTCAGGAAAACCGTAGGCGACACAGCATCGGACGGCCGTTTTTAGCGCACCGCCCGGCAAACGTGTCGGGACTCGTTCGACGCCTCGATGACCTAGGCCGCCAAGTGTTTATCTTTTCGCTACTATCTTTGTGTCACGTATCGCGGGAGGAGTATCTCTTGCGTTCCAGAATATCCAAGACCGGAAATCGTTTCGGTGCCAGATATATTGGCACCGTTGTTATGCCTGTCCTCGTGATGGCACTCTGTCTCACGATCTTCGCTTTCTCCGCATTGCGATCGGCGGCGCAGCAGGCGGATCGCGTCGCCGCCGACAAACAGGCGCAGGAAGTCGGTGTCGCCGTCAACGGGGCACTGGACGAATTGGCCCAGAGCCAGAGCGGAGTCGCGATTTGGGATCCGGCAGTCAGCGAATTGCGTAAACCGAAACCCGACTGGAACTGGTTCGACAACAATGTCGGGACATGGCTCAATTTCGTCTACGCGCACGATGCGGATTTCGTTCTCCAGGCTGACGACGGGCCCGTTTACGGCATGGTCAACGGCCAGCGCGTTTCGCCGACGGCCTTTTTCCGGATAGCGTCAGCTGCCCGCCCGTTGGTCGATGCGGCGCGGGGCCGAAGCACCCGCCCGCCTAATCCGCACGAACGCCTGCCCGGATTTCCCGCCAATCCCGGGTCGACCGCACGAACCTCGCCGAGCGCGATTCATGCGACCGACTTCGCAACGATCGCGGGACGTCCTGCCGTAATCAGTGTCATGCGGATGATCCCCGACACGCCAAAGGTGAAGCCCATGCCGGGCAAGGAGCCGCTCCTCGTCAGCATCCGTTACCTTGGCTCTCGCTTCGCAGGCGGTTTGGCCAAGACGCAGTTCCTGTCCGGCGCCCGCGCGGTGCGGCAATTAACGCCGACACCCGGCGCGCAAGCTTTCCCATTGGACTCGAGCCGCGGAGAGCGCGTTGGGTATATAGTTTGGCAGGCCGACCAGCCTGGCCGAGCGGTGTGGCGGGCGATGGCGCCCAGCGCGGGTCTCGCCGTGGGAGGTTTGTTGGCAGCGCTTGTCGCGCTCATGATCGGCGTCGCCAAGCTGCTGCGTCGCGACGCCCGGTCGCTCGAGCAGTTGGAAGCCGCTCACCTGGAACTCAAGGCCAGAGAGGCCCAGGCGCATCATCTCGCCTATCACGACACGCTGACCGGCTTGCCGAACCGCGCCTTCTTCGGTTCGGTGGTCGACCAGATGGTCGCCGCATCGCATGGGCAGGACCCCTGGGCCGTTCTCCTTGTCGACCTCGACCGGTTCAAGCAGGTCAACGACACGCTGGGACATCTCGGCGGCGACATGCTCATCCAGCAGGTCGCCCAGCGACTCAAATCTCTTTGCAGTTCCGCTGACATCGTTGCGCGGATCGGCGGTGACGAATTCGCCATCCTTCTGGCCGCGCGTGGATCGCGCGACGAGATTGCGTCGATCGCCGACGCGATGATCGCAGCACTTCGTCAACCGTTCGAGATACTCGGCACTCACGTGTTCATCGGTGCAAGCATCGGTATTGCTTGCTACCCCTCACGCGGCGGCGACCGCTCCGAACTGATGCGCATGGCGGACATCGCAATGTACCGTGCCAAGGCCGAGGGTCGCGACGACTTCCGCTTTTTCACCGAAGACATGGATGAGAGCGTCAAGTTTCGGCGGGAGATCGAGCAGGATCTGCGCGAGGCGATCACGCACAAGCGCGATCTTCACGTGCATTATCAACCGCAAATGGACGCGTCCGGCGCCACCGTGATCGGCTTTGAGGCTCTGCTCAGATGGGACCATCCCGAGCGCGGTCCGCTCTCGCCGCAAGTGTTTGTCCCCGTTGCCGAGGATACGGGCTTGATCCGTGAGCTCGGTTTATGGGTGTTGAAAGAGGCTTGCGGCGTCGCCCGGGCGTGGCCGACTCTTTCGATCGCGGTCAATCTCTCGCCAGTTCAGTTCCGCATGCGGGACTTCGTCGAGGAGGTCACGGCGATTGTCCGGCAATCTGGCGCCAGCCCGGCGCAGATCGAACTCGAGGTCACGGAGAGCGTCCTTCTCGACGACGACGAGGTGGTCCGCTCCGCCCTGCGCGATCTGCGGGGAGCCGGTTTCCGCATCGCGCTGGACGATTTCGGCACCGGCTATTCGAGCCTGAGCTATCTCAACAAGTTCGAGGTCGACAAGATCAAGATCGACAGGAGCTTCACGAGCCGGATTGGTGAAACGGCCGATGCCGCGGCCATCATATACGCGGTGGTCCGGCTCGGCCACGCAATGGGTTTGTCGGTGACCGCCGAAGGCGTCGAAACGGCAGAGCAAAAGGCGTTTCTCGAGATCGCCGGGTGCAACGAGCTGCAGGGCTTTTTATTCTCCCCGGCGGTAACGCCGGAAGCACTCGACGACTTCATGCGAACCCATCGCCGGGCGGCTGCCTAGAGAGCGTGATGACATGAGTTTGACCGGCCGTGATTGCCGGGGCGTGTTCGCTGGCAAGGACCGCGACGCAGACCAGGGCGCGCGCCAAGGCAACCGCACAGCGGCGGGCGCCTTTTGGCGCAGCGCAGCGTCTCTCGTTGGTCACGATGCATTATGCATCGCTTCCTTCTCGTTCCTCGCCTTGCGCCAAAATCCGCTCCGTCATGGCGGGTCAAACTCATGTCATCACGCCCTAAATCAGTAGCTGGAGACGATCAGCGCGCTCGGCTCGCCTTGTGCTTCGAGGGTAGCCGGACCGATAGGTCGAGCGGGTAATCACATGTCGACGATGGGACGATCAGAGGCTGCCGGACAGCCTGACGCCACCGACCAATACCGCTCGGCGATCCATCACAAAGGCGGCAGGATCGGTTGGGTCGACGATCAACTGTAAATTCGGTTGTATCTTGATGCGCTTGGGCAGGGCCGCGCTATAGCTGAACTCCACCACCTTCTCGCCGCTCCTCGAGATTGCAGGGCCGAGGTGGGGCGATAGTCGCGCGTTGGCGAATGCAAGCCCCACGGTGTCGTCGGGGCGGGACTTGAATGGCGCGGAAAGAACGGCACCAAAATCCAGATAGATCGGAACCGGGTTGCGATCGTCCGGCGATACGGTTGCCCTGACAAAAACGCTCAATTGTCTTTTGGCATCGGCCGCGCAAGCTATGCGCCAATCGGCAATGCCATAGATTGACCAGTTCGGCGCGGCGCGTTTCGGCGTGGCGCCAAACACGCCAAATCGGTTGAAGTGAAGCCATCCGCCGAGTTTAATGGTGGCCGCGCCTCCCACCTTGCGGTCGGCCTCGACGATGACAAATGGCTTTCCGGCCAGGTTGAACGCGCCGAAGCCATGACCGTCGTGGCGTTGCGGATCGGCGGTATCCATTCCCGCCGGCTTGCCGGCAAAGACCGCTGCCGACAGGCTCCAGTTGTGGGACGGATGGAGCTTGATCATGCCGCCCGGTGAGGCGAGCGGCCAGGAGGGGCCTCCTTGCGGCAGATCGGACGCGAAGCTGGCGGGCCAGCCGAACGATGCGTTGATAAAGAAACTTGCCGTATCGCTGACTGCGAAGTCCTGGGAAGCGGGGAACTTCCCGATCCGGAATCGTCCGGCGCTGCCGAGCCCGAACTCGACCCATAACTGGTTAAGGCGCAGGGCCGGCTCCGCCTCGATGCCGCTCGCCGCCGCGAGATTGTCGATGCGGTTTGCCGAAAGGCCGGTCCCGAATATGTCGATCACGCTCACATGCGCCTTGGCCGATCGTATTCCGATCAAACGTTGCAGATCGGCATCGGCCAATATCGCGATCCGCCCTAACGCCGCCGACCCGCTGTGCCCGCTGCCTCCAGCCGCGATATTCAGGTCGGCGGCATAGGTTGCCGTGACTGAGACCGGAGGGCCGGGGGCGGGCATCGTCGCCACCGGATCGTTTTGCGCCGGCATATCTTGGCCGAAACAATGGGTCGCAGGGAATATGGGCAGACACAGGATCAAGCCGGCCAGCTTCCGCGCGCCTCGCTGTGTCGAGCGGCGCTCAGGACACGCTGCAAAGCGATCGGCGGCGTCTCGACATTGTATCGTACGTTTGCACATCGCGCGTCCTTGAATAACAATTCGGACTGCTCGATCACGCCTACCATCCCCGCGCACCACTGCCTATTCGTCCTGACAGTTGCCTGCCGCGCCATTCCGCTTCCTTCGCGCTCGGTAGCCGCATTAGTCTCCCAAAAACCCAGGTGAGATGTGCGGCTTAACCGGTGGCGGCAGGGAATGATGGGCGCCGCACTGGCACATACTCTGGAGATCGCCGCCTTTTCAGAGACCGACTTCAATGGGCTGCTCCCCGACGATGCAATTTCGACATCGGACGGGCTCGTCAGAAACAGCTGAATACGGTCTGGAAATCCCCAAAACGCTCGCTTATAGACGCCCGATCGTCGATCAACGGGCCCTGATGTGCCTCTTCGACACGCGGGCGTGGTGGAACTGGTAGACGCGCCGGACTCAAAATCCGGTTCCGAAAGGAGTGTGGGTTCGATTCCCACCGCCCGCACCATCTTCAAGCTGAAGAAGTTTGCATAATCCGCCGACGGCCCCCGCCTGGATTGGGCGAGGCCTATATCCTGCGCGCGATCACCGCCGCATAGGAGCCGAACCGCCAGTCGGTCATTTGGCCGACGATTTCCTCCGCGCGCCAGCGATCGGGTTTGGCAGGGCGCCATTCGGCCGGTTCCGCCGACATGTTGAATACGCACAACATGGTTTCGTCGGGGGTCGACCGCTCGATCGCCAGGATCGTCCTGCTGGCTTCGATCACCCGCGCCTCGCCACGCATCAGCGCGTCGCTCGCGCGGCGGAACGCGAGCAGATGCCGCGTCAGGTTGAGCAAGGAGTCCGGATTCCGGTCCTGGCGATCAACCGCCAGCGCGAGATGGTCTGCGCCGATCGGCAACCAGGGCGCGCCTGAGCTGAAACCGGCATGGTCGTTGGCGTTGCCCCGCCAGGGCATCGGCGTGCGCGCACCGTCGCGTGACAGGGTCAGCGGCCAATTGGCGATGGCTTCGGGATCGCGCAGCGCCTCGAACGGGATATCGACCTGGGTCAGGCCGAGTTCCTCGCCATTGTAGAGGAAGATATTGCCGCGCAGCGAGATCAGCAGCATCAGCTTCATCCGCGCGAAGGCGTCGCGATGCTCGGGCGCGGCCCAGCGCGAGATGGCCCGCGGCGCGTCGTGATTCTCGAACGCCCAGCTCGGCCAGCCGGTGCCGGGCGTATCGGGCCATTGCGCGAGCGCGTCGCGCACGAGCGCGGGCGTGAGCCTGTCGGCGTAGAGGAAATTGAAGCCATAGGCCGAATTGAGCCGATGATCGCCCTGGGTGAAGGCATGCATCTCGGCCTCCGGGCTCGGGCCGCCGACCTCCGCCACCGTGAAGGTCGCGCCATAACGGTCGAGCAAGGCGCGAAGCCGCTCGAGGAAGGCCGGGATTTCCGGCTGGCTTTGATTGTGAACGTGCAGCTGGAAATCGAACGAGCGCGTGCGTGGGCCGGGCGGGGCCGGCGGATTGTCGGTCAACGCCGGGTCGTGCATCGAAAAGTTGATCGCATCGATGCGGAAACCGTCGACGCCGCGGTCGAGCCAGAATTTCGCCACGTCTAGCATTGCGTCCTGCACTGCCGGCAGGTGCATATGCAGCTGCGGCTGTTCGGGCAGGAAGTTGTGCATGTAATATTGCCGGCGCGGTGCGCTCCACGTCCAGGCCGGACCGCCGAACACCGACTGCCAATTGTTGGGCGGCGAGCCGTCCGGTTTGGCATCGGCCCAGACATACCAATCGGCCTTGGAATTGGTGCGATCGGCGCGGCTCTCCAGGAACCAGGGGTGACGATCGCTGCTGTGCGAATAGACCTGGTCGATCAGGACCTTGAGTCCGAGCGCGTGCGCACGCGCGACCAAAGCATCGAAATCGGCGAGCGTCCCGAAAATCGGGTCGACATCGCAATAATCGGCCACGTCATAGCCGAAATCGAGCATCGGCGAGGTGAAGAAGGGCGACAGCCAGATTGCGTCGACGCCCAGGCTCGCGACATGGTCGAGATGCGCGGTGATGCCGGGCAAGTCGCCGATACCGTCGCCATTGGTGTCGGCGAAACTGCGCGGATAGATCTGATAGATCGCCGCCCCACGCCACCATTCGTGCGCGGTCTGGACGGAGGGCAGGCGGGCGACGTCGTTCACTGGGCCTCGCAGATGATGAAGTCGAGAGGAGCGAGGCTGACCTTCAGGCTGCCCGGCGCGGTGGCTTTGGCTTCGCACGCACCATGGAGAGCGGTGAAAGCGGAGGATTTGTCGTCGACCAGCACGTTGGCGGTGAGCGGTGCGGTGGAGGTGTTGAACGCGATCAGCACTTCCTTGCCGGTATAGGGATCGAACCGCGACACGGCGAAAAGACCAGGCTTGTCGCCCCAGGCGCGTGGCACCTGGCGCCCGCGAGTCAGCGCGTGGTGGCTGGTACGGATGCGCGCGAGCTCGGCGATCGTCTTGAAGATCGGGTTATCGGTGCCGAAGCTGGGTGTCGCGGTGGTCTTTGTGGTGCCGAGCAGCCTGGTGTCGTTATAGACCGCGACCTTGCTGCCGAACATGTCCTCGCGCGCCAGCTGGTCGTTGCCCTTGCTGACGAAGCCTTGTTCGTCGCCATAATAGATGGTCGGCACGCCGCGCAGTGTCAGCAGCATGGCATGGCCGAGAATGACGCGCTTCAGCACCTCGTCGTCGCTCGCCTGGGGGAAGCCGGCTTTCACGAACATCGAGAAGCGGCCCATGTCATGGTTGCCGAGAAAGGTCGGCAAGGTTCGCGCCGTCGCCTCGCCATCGGCATAAGCGGGGTCGCCGAAGAACATGTGGAACAACTCGCTAGTCGGCGCGCCGCGAGCGACGGTGTCGGCCACCGCGCGCTCGAACGCGAAGTCGAGCACGGCCGGCAGTTTGTCGACGCGCGTGTGCGCCGCAAGCCGCGCAACGTCGAGGTCGCCGGTGAACACCTCGCCGAAGATGTGGAAGTTCGGAATGCCCCTGGCCTTGGCGCGCGTCAGCATCGCCGGGACGAACGCCTGCCAGAACGCGGGGTCGACATGCTGCGCGGTGTCTATGCGGTATCCGTCGATCCCGAAATCGTCGATCCACTTGCCGAAAATGTCGATCATTCCCGCAATCACGCGCGGATTCTCGGTCATCAGATCGTCGAGGCCGGAGAAGTCGCCGAGCTGCGAATCCTCGGTCGAGAAGGTCGAATCGCCGCGATTATGGTAATAGATCGGGTCGTTGAGCCAGGCCGGGACCTTGGCTTTCTCCTCGCCCTTGGGAAGGTATGGCGTGTAGGCCCAGTCAGGGTCGGTCAGCTTGGCAAAATTCTCGGGCGTCGCGACGCCATAGCCGAGGAAGCCCGGATTGATCGCCGGACCGCTCGCGCCGCCCTTGCGCGTATAGGGATAGTCGGCACGGCTGCGGTAGGCGCACGGCTTGTCCGCTTCGCACTCGCGATACTTGATCACGTCTGCGGTGTGGTTGGCGATGATGTCCATATAGACCTTCATCCCGCGCGCATGCGCGGCGTCGACGAGCGCCTTGAAGTCGGCATTGGTCCCGAAATGCGGATCGACCCGAGTGAAGTCGGTGATCCAATAGCCGTGATAGCCGGCGGACTCGCTGCCCTTGGGGCCCTGGACCGGCTTGTTCTTGAAGATCGGCCCGACCCAGATCGCGGTCGCGCCGAGCGCCTGGATATAGTCGATCCGTTTGAGCAGCCCCTTGAGGTCGCCGCCGTGATAGAAGCCCTTGGCGGTCGGATCGAAGCCGGTGACGAGTCGGTCACCCTTCAGGCCGCCCGTATCGTTCTTCGGGTCGCCGTTCTCGAACCGGTCGGGAAGGACGAAATAGATCACTTCGTCCTCGGGCAGGCGATCGCGGTAGCTGGCGGCAGGCGCCGGTGCGGGGGCAGAGCCGGGCGACGCCAGCACCGGTTGCGCGAACGCGGTCGCGAGCAAGGCGGCAAGCAGCGAGCGGCGGATCATGCGTGTTTCTCCAGAGCGTCGCCCGTCATCGACATGACGAAGTCGCGATGGCTCGGCAGCGTCTCCGCCTTGACGCGATAAGACCGGGCGAGCGTGTCGAGGAATGGACCGACGTCCTGTCCGGGCACGTTGTCGGCCAGCGGCGACCAGCTATGCGGCATGATGCCCTGGCCGATCATCACTTGACCCCAGCTATCGTCGAGGAACAGCTCGTCCTCCTCGCGAACGAAGGCCCCCGCCTCGCGGAACAAGGCGATCTTCTCGCTTAGGGTGGCGGGCAACTCGATCGCCCGGCAATGATCCCAGAACGGCTCGCCGATGCGGTCGTTGGCGACATAATGCAGGACGATGAAGTCGCGGATGCGCTGCCATTCGACGACCGACAGGCGGTTGAAGGTTTCGCGCGCGCTGGCGACGTTCGAGAGGTCGCCCGACAGCAAGGTGAGCAACCGACCCAGGCCCGACTGGACGAGGTGGATACTGGTCGATTCGAGTGGCTCCATGAATCCCGCGGCGAGACCCAGAGCGATGCAATTATGCGACCAGAAATCCTGTCGGTGTCCGCTGGTGAAGCGGATCGGGCGCGGGTCCGCGAGCGGCTTGCCTTCGACATTGGCGAGCAGCAGGTCGCTCGCTTGCTCGACCGACATGAATTCGGAACAGAAGACATGGCCGTTGCCGGTGCGATGCTGCAGCGGGATACGCCATTGCCAGCCGGCCGGGCGCGCCATCGACTGAGTATAGGGGCGCAACTCGGGACGGGTCTCGCTCGGCACCGCCAGCGCAGTGTCGCAAGGTAGAAAACGGCGCCAGTCGACGAACGGTACGCCGAGCGCATCGCCGAGCAACAGGCTGCGGAATCCGGTGCAGTCGATGAAGAGCGTGCCCGCCACCTCGCGGTCGTGATCCAGCCGCAACGCGCGGAGATCACCCGTTTCGCCATCGCGCTCGATTCGTTCGATCAGGCCTTCGACCCGCCGCACGCCACGTTCTTCGGCATAGTCGCGAAGCATTGCCGCAAATAACGCAGCGTCGAAATGATAGGCATAAGCCAGTTCGGTCGGCTTGCCGTCGCGACCGTCTGTTGTGGCGAAACGACCCAGGCGCGTGGCGGCGACGTTATAGCTGTAATCGCCGTAATCGCCCGCGACGCCGAGGTGCCGGCCGCGCAGCCAGAGTTGGCGAAACGGGATCAGGCCGACGCCGCGTCCGACCTGGCCGAAGCTGTGGATGTAGCGATGCCCTGGACGGAGCCAATCGCTGAACTCGATCCCCAGCTTGAATGTAGCATTGGTGCGCCGCAGGAACTCGGCCTGGTCGAGCCCAAGCCCGATGATCAGGTTGTGGATCTGCGGGATCGTCGCCTCGCCGACGCCGACCGTGCCGATCGCGTCGGATTCCACGAGGGTGATGGTCGCGCGGTTACCGAGGAAGCGGGCGAGGATGGCGGCAGCCGTCCATCCTGCCGTCCCGCCGCCGGCGATGACGATGTCGAGCGACGTGGAATCAGTCATGTCAGGCCTTCACCATCGAATGAGCCTCGCCGGCCGCAACCGGCGAGACTGTTCGTGTATCAGAACTTGTAAGTGAAGCCTCCGACGACCCGGCGGCCATAGGTCTGGTATTTGAGCCAAGCGCCGGGGAATGCCGCACCATTCACGTCCGCAACCGTCGCCGACCGCGTGTTGGTCAGGTTCTGGCCCTGAACGTACAGCGAAAGGCCGTGCAACGCCGATTGCGCCGGGAAGTCGTAGCCGACCTGCGCGTCATAGACGGTTTCCGCCAGCACTTGCTGACGATCGAGACCGCCACTGAACAACGAGAAGTCGCCGAGGAAGCCGGAGCGATAGCGCATGCTGCCGCGCAGGCTGAACCCGTCGGCCTCATAATAGACCGTCAAGTTCCCGACATATTTCGAATAGCCCGGGATGACCGTGACCCGGCCCGCAAAGTCCTTAACCTTGGTTTCGGTATAGCCGAAACCGCCGGTCAGACCGAAGCCGGAAAGTGCTTTGGTGAACAGATCGAAGGGCAGCGTGCCGGCGGCTTCGATGCCGTAAATGTGCCCGCCATGCGTGTTCACCGGTCCGCTGAACTGGCCGATCGGCGAAGACGGTACGTTGCCGGCGGGTTTCGGGAAGCCAGAGTAATCGAAGTTCAGGTCGAAGGCGCTGGGATCGATGTAATTGTTGATGTGCTTATAGAAGGTCTGGAGCGCGATATAGCCCTTCGAACCGAAGTACTTCTCGAAATTGAGATCGAAGGCGGTTGCCTTGTACGGCCGCAACAGCGGGTTGCCGCCGCTGCCGACGTAGATCGGCGGCGTCCGCGAGTTGTCGATGCCGAAGTTCACGATATTGGTTAGCTGGTCCATGCGAGGGCGCATGATCTGCTGCGACGCGGCAAACCGGATCACGAAATCGTCCGAAAAGCGGAAGTTGAGGTTCATACTGGGCAGAACGATCCAATACGAATCCCTGACGGTCGGCTTGGTCGCGCCCTTGGACGTGAGCGCGGTGCGAATGCCCTGCACGCCGATATTGCCGGTCAGCCTGACCGATCCGAGATCGGCGTTCAGGTTGGCCATCGCGTAGGGCGTCCAGACCTCTTCGGTGACGTCATAAGCCTGCGACGCTCCGAACGGGTTGGCAATGAAGTCCAGCACGCCCTTCGCGACCAGGACACGAGGATCGTAGGCCAGGATCGGCCCCAAACCTCTGTCGAGCTGCACCGGGTCGAGGAGGAGGCTCGACGGGATCGTCGCAGTCGTCGCGCCGCCCGGCGGAGAAAGGAAGGCTTCGTCCTGCGTCAACACCTTGGTGCGATAGGTATAGTCGACACCGACCTTGATCGACTTGACGAAGGCGCCGATGTCATGCTCGATCTCGCCGCGCAGCTCGACCAGGTCGTCCTTGCTCTTGCGAATCTTGTCGTAACCCGCCTGGATCGGCGTGCCCGACCAGCCTTCGACGTCCGTCAGCACCAGCGCGGAGCTGGCGCCATTATAGTCGCTGGTGAAAACCGGCCCCTTGTCGGTCAGCTTGTAGCTGAGCGTTGCCGTTGGATTGGGCAAAGCACGGCCGAGCCCGGCGGTGGTTTCCAGACGGTCATCCTTGCGGTCGGTGCGCGACCAACTTGCGTCGAAAAGGGCGCGCGTCGACCCGCCATTGTCCCACTTCAGGTTGCCGGCGAGCGAGTACGTGCTGGCCACGCGATCGTTCGCATAATTTTCGATGACGGGCGTTCCCTTCACCGTCGCCGACGTCACCAGCCCACGCGAATCCGCAACGTAGCTCAGAATCTGGTCGTGCCCGCAACCGCCGCCGCAGTTGAGCGGCATCTCGAAACCACGTTGATCGATGCGGTCGACGAAACGGGAATAGAAGCCGTCGACCGTGAGCATCAGGTCGTCGCTTGCCTTCACCTGGATCGTGCCATTGGCGCCGAAACGCTTGAGCTTGTCGGACTCCGACCAGGTCTTGATCCCGTTCATGCCATATTGGTTCGGCCCATAGGCCCCATATCCCCAAGCGTTCCAATCGCGGGTCTGATACGGCTCATCGGTGTACGCCGCCGACAGGGCGATTCCGATGCGGTCATTGGCGAACTTGTCGACATAGGTGCCATAGACGCGATAGCCTAGGTCGCTCGTCCCCGGCTGGAGCTTCTGGTCGACATAGGTGCCGCGCCCGCCGATCGCGAGGACGCGCTTGCTGACGTCGAGCGGACGGATGGTGCGTAGGTTGATGCTGCCGACCAGGCCGCCAGCGGTGAGATCGGCTTCCGACGACTTGTAGACGTCGACGCCCGCCAGGACTTCCGACGGATATTGGTCGAATTCGACGGCGCGGCTGTCATTGGTCGTGGTCTGCTGACGACCGTTGAGCGTGGTGGTCGAAAAGTCCGGCCCGAAACCGCGGATCGAGATGATGTTCGCGCGACCGGCGCTGCGCTGCGCAGAGATGCCGGGCAGGCGCGCGATCGATTCGCCGATGCCGTTGTCGGGAAGCTTGCCGATATCTTCCGACGAGACTGATTCCACGATCTGCTCGGAATTCTTCTTTTTGGCGGTCGCGCTGGCCAAGGCTGCGCGGAAGCCGCTGACGATGATGTCTTGCGGCGCGTTGGCATTGGCCTGATCGTCGGCCTGCGGCGCCGCCGCGGCAGTCGTATCCTGGGCCAGCGCCGGCGAAGCGATCACCGTCAACGCGCCGGCAAGCGCGATGCCGCTTGCGCACAGGGCAAGCTGGGTACGACGGTTCGAACGGAAAGCAGTCATCAATTCCTCCCCTTGCGGCCGCGCCATGTTTGGCTTGCGGCATCGACGCGGCCCACATGGCCCGTGCAGTGACATTGCGATTATGTTGCAGCGGGGATGGGGCCAAGTTGGCCACATACGTATTCAGGATTATGCATAAGCAGGTGTTGCCCGGCTGCATCGCCGTCCATCAGCGCGGAGCACCAGACAGGATACGGTAGCTCCAGGGGGCCAGCCGGACACTGGTTGATCGCGTAACCGTTACCGTGCTGCCATCGGCGAAATCGGAATAGGTGCCATTGCTCGGGCCATCGGTGAAGCTGACCGTCTGCGTCTCGCCGGACAGGTTGAACAATGCGAACACCTTGTCGCCATTCTTCTCGCGGACGAACGACAGTACTTTCGACGGAGCGCTATTGACCACCGGCGTCATCGCAGCGCCCCAGGGTGCGTTCCACAAAGCCGGATGCGCCTTGCGAAAAGCGATCAGCCGCTTGAACAGGTCGGCATTGGGATGGTCACGCCACTCGATCGGGTCGCGCTCGAAGAATTTGAGCCGCTTTGGATTGCCTGCTTCCTGGCCATTGTAGATTAGCGGGATGCCCTCGCCGACGAACGACAAGGCGATCGCGTCGGGCAGCGCTTTGCCGAAGCGTTCGAATTCGGTCCCGTCCCAGGCGTTCTGGTCGTGGTTCTCGGTATAGACCATGCGCATCGCCTCGGCGGGCCAGGCGCTCTCGGTTTCCGAATAATAGCCGAACAAGGCGCCGACATCGGCCTTGCCGGCAGCAATGTCGGCCATCGCGTTGTTCCATTTCCAGGCATAGCTCGCGTCGAACGCCTTGCGGTGGACGTCGCGCTGGTCGAACTCGGCGAGCATGAAGACCGGCTTGATCCGGTCGAGGCGGCTCCGCGCCGTCTCCCAGAAATCGAGCGGAACATAGCCGGCGACGTCGCAGCGGAACCCGTCCACGCCGGCGGTCTGCACCCAATAGGCCATCGCATCGGTCATATAGCGCCGCAGGCCGGGCTTCGAATAATCGAGGTCGATTATGTCGGACCAGTCCCACCAGGGCGTCGGGCGGTTGGCGCCTTTCCAATCGTGCTCGTACCAATCGGGATGCGCGGCGTGGATCGGATTGTCCCAGGCGGTGTGGTTGGCGACCCAGTCGAGAATGACGTGCATGCCCAGGCGATGTGCCGCGGCGACGAACGATTTGAGATCGGCGAGCGTCCCGAATTCGGGGTTTACGCCATAATAGTCGCGCACCGAATAGGGGCTGCCGGGAGTCCCTTTACGATGCTCGACGCCGATCGGGTGGACCGGCATCAGCCAGAGGATGTCGACGCCCAACGCCTTGAGGCGCGGCAGTTGTTTTTCCGCGGCGCGGAATGTGCCTTCGGGCGTGAACTGACGGGTGTTGATCTGATAGAGCACCGCGTCCTTCGACCAGGCCGGATGCTTCAGCGTGACATAGGGCTGGGGTGTATAAGGATCGGAGGCCTTGGCCACCGCGGTCGTCGCTTGCGACAGCGTGAGTCCGGCCAGCAGTGCAAGCGCGATCGTCTTCAGCATCCCGTCCTCCTTTTTGAATAACCTTCTCCCGTGAGCGGGGAGGGTCTTGAGCGTCACTTTGCCACGCGCTTCGGGCAGTTGCGGCTGAATACGTATGTGATGGCGTTCCGGCCCTCGCTCCACTCGCCTAGGCTGCAATGATCGCTCCACGACAGAGGGCGGCAGGGGAGGACGATTTGGCGGACACTCATTACGCGCGCGGGCCCTATCGCGCCGCCGCGCTGCCCGCTACACTCGCGCCCAACCGGCCGCAGGCGATGGCCGGCAGCGGGAGAAGCCGTCGGGCGATGCTAACCGACAAACCGACGTCCTTCGATATAGCGCAACGCGCGGGCGTATCCCAACCGACCGTGTCGCGTGCGCTGCGCGGCGACCCGACCGTCAGCGAAGCGACGCGCAAGCGGATCGAGGCGATCGCGGCGCAACTCAATTACAAGGTCGACAAGAACGCTTCCTCGCTGCGCAGCCGCCATACCAACACCCTGGCGCTGTTGTTCTTCGAAGATCCGACGCCCGACGATTCGCTGATCAATCCGTTCTTCCTGTCGATGCTGGGATCGATCGCGCGAACCTGCGCCTTGCGCGGCTACGACTTGCTCACCTCGTTCCAGCAGCTCTCGTCGAACTGGCACGTCGATTATGAGGACAGCCATAAGGCCGACGGCATCATCCTGCTCGGCTATGGCGATTACGAAACCTATCGCGCGCGGCTCGAGCAACTCGAGGCGCAGGGCACGCATTTCGTGCGCTGGGGATCGGTCCAGGCCGGTCAGCCGGGGACGACGATCGGCTGCGACAATGTGCGTGGCGGGCGCGACGCGGGTGCGCATTTGATGGGGCTGGGGTGCCGCCGGATCGCTTTCCTGGGGCAAGTGTCGAGCCATTCGCCTGAACTGGCCGATCGGTATCGTGGCGCGTGTTCGGCGATGCTGGAGGCGGGCATCGATCCCGATCCGGCGCTTCAGGTTGACGCCATCACTACCGAGGCGTCGGGCTACGACGCGGCGATCGAATTGTTGCGGCGCGGTGTGGCGTTCGACGCGGTCTTCGCCGGCAGCGACCTGATCGCGATCGGCGCGATGCGCGCGCTGGAGGAAGCAGGGCTCGACGTGCCCGGCGATGTGTCGATCGTCGGCTTCGACGATATTCCCGCGGCCAGCCTGTCGCATCCGCCGCTGACCACGATCGCGCAGGATTATGCCAAGGCCGGGGCGGCCTTGGTCGACACGCTGTTGCGCCAGATCCGCGCGCAACCCGTCGAAGCGGCGATGCTGCCGCCACGATTGGTCGTTCGGCGCTCGACGGCGCCGCGGGCATGAGCGGACTTCCGGCGGAGAAACCGCGTCAGAGCTGGCGCGGGCTGTGGAACATTTCGTTCGGCTTCTTCGGCATCCAGATCGCGTTCGGGCTGCAGAACGCCAATCTCAGCCGCATCTTTCAGACCTTGGGCAGCGACGTCGGAAGTCTCGCACTGTTAGCGATCGCCGCGCCGGTTACTGGCCTGGTCGTGCAGCCGCTGATCGGCCATTTCAGCGACCGCACCTGGGGGCGGTTCGGACGCCGCCGCCCATATTTCCTGACGGGCGCCGTGCTCGCCGCGCTGGCATTGCTCGGCATGCCCAATGCCTCGAATTTGCTCGCGGCGGCGTTGCTGCTGTGGGTGCTCGACGCTTCAATCAACGTCTCGATGGAGCCGTTTCGCGCCTTCGTCGGCGATATGGTCGCGCCATCCCAGCGCACGGCCGGCTATGCGTTTCAAACGGGCTTTATCGGCGCGGGCGCGGTGATCGGCAGCCTCGCGCCGTTCGCGATGGCGAAGCTGGGGATCAGCAACGTCGCGCCGCCGGGCGAGATCCCGCAGTCGGTCCATTACGCCTTCTATCTGGGCGCGGCGTTGATTTTTGCGGCGGTGCTGTGGACGGTACTGACGACGCGCGAATATTCGCCGGAACAGATGCGCTCGTTCGGCGATACCGATGCCGGCGGAGCGCAAGAAACGCCGATCGCGCCGCGGGGCAGTTGGTGGTGGCTGCTGGCGGGTGCGGCGGTCCTCGCCGGCGTCTGGTGGTTTGGGCTAGAGCGCGATCTCTACGTGCTCGGGGGCGCCCTCGCGGCCTTTGGTATCCTTGGTCTGATCGCGGCCGCGATGGTGCGCGGCGGTGGCGACAATGCGCTGGTCCAGATCATGAGCGACCTGTCGCGCATGCCGGACCAGATGAAGCGGCTGGCGCTGGTCCAGTTCTTTTCCTGGCTCGCGCTGTTCATCATGTGGATCTACACCACGCCGGTAGTGGCACAGTATGTGTTCCATTCGACCGACACCGCGGCGAAGGCATATAACGATGGCGCCGATTGGGTCGGGGTGTTGTTCTCGGTCTATAACGGCGTCGCGGCGCTTGCCGCATTCGCGCTGCCGGTGCTGGCGAAACGGATCGGCGCGCAAAAGACTCACATTGTGTGTCTGATGATCGGCGCCGTCAGCTTCACCTCGCTGCTGGTCATTCGCGACCAGACGATGCTGCTCCTGCCGATGGTCGGGATCGGCTTCACCTGGGCATCGATCCTGACGATGCCCTATGTCATCCTGGCCGGCGTGCTGCCCCAGCATAAGCTCGGCATCTATATGGGGATCTTCAATTTCTTCATCGTTGTGCCGCAATTGTTGGTAGCTACAGTGATGGGCGCGATCATCCGCACCTTCTTCCCAACCCAGCCGGTCTGGACGATGGCATGTGGAGCGATCGTGCTGGTGCTTGCTGCCGCTGCGATGCTGCGCGTCAAGGATAGTGCAGTCGCTAGCGCGGCAGCGTAATCGTTGCCGCCAACCCGCCTTCGGGTCGGTTTTCCAGCCGCACATCGCCGCGCGCCTCGCGCACGATCGCCCGTGCCAGCGCAAGGCCAAGCCCGATGCCGCCGGTTTCCTTGTTGCGCGATCCCTCAATCCGCGTGAAAGCCTCGAACACCTCGGCGATGCGATCAGGCGGGATGCCCGGGCCGTTGTCGCACACCACGATCTCTACCGCCCTGGCGTCGGACCGCAGGAAGACGTCGGCGCCGCCACCATATTTGACAGCGTTCTCAATCAGATTGCGGATTGCGCGGCGCATCAGCGACGGTCTCAAATGCATCGTCAGCCGTTCGGCCTCGGCGAAATCCACCGGCATGCCGAGGTCGCGGAAATCCTCGACCACCGCATCGACCAAAGCCGCCAGATCGACCTCGATCGCCTGCTCGCTCGGCCGCCCCAGCCGCGCCAGCGACAATATGTCGTCGAGCATGCGGTTCATCTCGTCGATCGTGTCCGCCATGCGCGCGCGGTCGTCGTCATCCTCGACCGATTCGACGCGGACGCGTAACGCCGCCAGCGGCGTGCGCAGATCGTGCCCGATCGCGCCCAGCATGCGGTCCTTTTCCTCGAGCATCGCCGTCACCCGCGTGCGCAGGTCGTTGAACGCGGTAATCAGCGTGCGGACGTCGTGCGGTCCGCTCTCGGTGATCGGGCCATCGGCTTCGCCGGGATGGAAACGCTGCGCTGCTTTGGCCAGCGATCTCAGCGGCTGGGCGATGCGGCGTGTCGCCAGCAACACCGGCAACAGGACGATGGCGTAGAGCACCAATGTCTGGCCGATCAGTCGCGACAGGAACGGCCATTCCGAATCCTGCCAAGGGACCGATGCCGCCCACCATCCTACCTTGGGCTGCTCGACGGCGATCAACAGCTCGTGCTGTACGAAGCGATAGCGTTGCGCACGGACGCGCGACATTTTGCCGAGACGTGGGTCATCGGATTGCAGCCGGCGGATTCCCGTCACTACCTGGCCGACAGGAACGCCGGCCTCATTGAGGCGGGCGCGCAGTGCTTCCTCGATATCCGGCCGCCGGCGTAGCCCGCCCTCGATCGGGTTGGACGGCCAGGGGCGCGAGCGGAACCGGTCCCATGGTGTCTCGTCGCCGACCGGGGGGGCGGCCGCGATGTCGAGCGGCCGGTCACGCCGATTGCGTGGGCCCTGCGACGCGTCGACGATCCGCGCCGCCACGGGGCCGACGGTCTGCTCGAGCCGGAATGCCTGGCGATCGCGCAGGCTCAGCCCGAAATTGACGGCCTGTGCGACGAACAGGGCGATGGCGACCAATACCGCCATCTGACCGGGCAGGTTGCGCGGCCACACTCTCATAATCGCGTGACTTCCGCGGCGAGTGTGTAGCCGCCGCCCCATACCGTCTTGATGACCGTCGGGTTCTTGGGATCGGGCTCGATCTTGCGCCGCAGCCGGCTGACCTGGTTGTCGATCGCGCGATCGAACGCCATCGCCTCGCGACCTTGGGTCAGATCAAGCAACTGGTCGCGGGTGAGGACCTGGCGCGGGCGCAGCACCAGCGCCAGCAACAGATTATACTCGCCGGTCGATAACGGCACCGACACGCCCTCGCGATCGACGAGCGCGCGTTCGCCCGTTTTCAATACCCAGCCGGCAAAGGCATAGGATCCGCTTTCGGGGGCATGCTGACGCGCACCGTTACCGGCGGCGCGGCGCAGGATGACGCGGGCGCGGGTCGCCAGTTCGCGGGGGGAGAAGGGTTTGACGACATAATCGTCGGCACCCATTTCGAGCCCGACGATGCGGTCGGTCTCCTCGCTCTTGGCGGTCAACAGGATGACGGGAACGTCGCCGGTCGCCCGGATGTGGCGGCACAGGCTCAATCCGTCCTCGCCCGGCATCATGATGTCGAGAATGATCAGGTCGATCGCATAGGCCGCCATCCGCGTGCGCGCGCTCTCGGCATCGCCCGCCTGGGTGACGCGGAAGCCCTGCTTGGTCAGATATTGCGCCAGCGGCTCACGAATCGAGCGCTCGTCATCGACCAGAAGAATGTGGGGAATGCCGCCCATCGGCACTTCGCTAAGCATCAATCGTCCCCCTGAAAAGCCCTGACGGCCAGTTGGCCCGATGAGGAAAGGTGGAGGGCCGGGCGGGTGAGGAGGGGCACCCGCCCGGCAGCCTGGGCATATGGGGATTACTGCCCGGGCTTGTCCGTCGGTGCGGATGGCGACGGTGGGGGCATGTCGCCGCCGCCGCGCATGCCGCGCATCTGTCCCATCGCGTCGCGCGCCGCCTGACGCTCGGCCGCATCGACCTTTCCGTCCTTGTTGGTATCCATCCGGTCGAAGCGCTGCGCGGCTAGCGCCCTAAATTCCTCGCGGTCGATCACCCCGTCGCCGTTGGTGTCCAGCCGGGCGAACATCCGTCCACCAAAGCCGCGGCCGCCGGGTCCGGCTGGCGGCGGCGGAGATGCTCCGTCGGCGGGCTGCGGGGGAGGTGGGGCTGCGTCGGCGCCACCCATTCGCCGGTGCGACGGCATTTCGTCCGGCGTCAGCTTGCCGTCCTTGTTGGTATCCAGGCGATCGAACCGCGCGTCGGCCTGCGCCATGGCTTCGTCGCGCGACAGCACGCCGTCGCCATTGGCATCGCCTCTGGCAGCTGGCGCGGTCTGCGCCGCGGTCGGCCCGACCAGCGCTACCGTCATGAAGCTTGCGCTCGCGAGCGCCGCGGCAAGAAACACTCGATTCATCCCGTTGTCCTCGATCGGGCGAAGGGTCATTCCCTGCCGTCTGGGGACTTGTCGTTCCTCTGTGTCGCTCGCGCATGTCAGTCCACGGCGAAATTGTCGCAAATTGTCGCGCTACAATGGAAATACCGCGTCAGGCGAAGATCGCGACGCTTTGCATCTGTTCGGCGATGGGCTCGCCATCGGCGTTCCAGATCATCATTTCCTGGCTCGAGCTTCCGGCCTTGGCGTAATCGGCATTGGTCCGGAGCAGCCACCATCCTTCGGTGGTTCGCGGCTGCGCGCCGAGCAGGTTGAGCTGCCAGGTCATCGAACTGCACGGTGCCGGCCCGCCGATCAGCTTGAGCGCGGCGGGCGGCAGGCAATCGGCGACCGCGATCAACTCGACCATCGGATCCAATCCATCGCGCTCGTTCAGCCGCACCCAGCGCAGCCATTCGGCCGGACCGACCGTCGCATCACGCCGGTCGAGCAGTTCGAAATTCTGCGCGAAGGAAACCGCCGAATTGCCTTTGAAGGTTGTGTCGCCAGGCCCCGGCCGCGGAAAGTCGGGGGCGGTGCCGACCTGATGGTCAAGCTTCGAGTCCACCGCGCTCATGAACACGAACGTCGCGCGCAATCCGAGCCCCGCCTCGCTTTCGACATCGGCCTGAATGAAGGCAGCGTTGCGGCCACGCCGCAGCCGGCTCGCGCGGATCACGATCTCGCCGGACAACGGGCCGATGAACGCGACCAGCGCGGATCGCAGCGGCGGCAGGTCGGTGTCGGACTGCTGCGCCGCATGGAGCGCGAGCGCCGCCGACAGGCCGCCATAGCTCGTGCGTCCCTGCAACCAGCTGTCGGGAATGCTGCCCCGCCAACCGCCCTCGATCGGTTCGAGCGCGTCGATGATTTGGTTCAAGCCCGGCATGAATTCCCCTTGTTCTGGTGATTATGCCGGCTGCACGGCGAGGCGGTCGCGCAATTCGCGCTTGAGCACCTTACCGATCGCGCTCCGCGGCAGTTCGTCGATCGGATGGAGCGCCGACAGGCGCTGCGTCTTGCCGAGCTGGTTGTTGGTCCACGCCATGATCTCGTCGGCCGAAGCATCGACACCACTGTTCGGGACGTAGAATCCGACCGGCGTTTCGCCCCATTTTTCCGACGGCACGCCAATCACGGTGCACTCCTGAACTGCGGGATGCTGTTTCAGCACCGCCTCGATATCGACCGGATAGATGTTGAACCCGCCCGAGATGATCAGGTCCTTCTTGCGGTCCATCAGGATCAGGAAACCGTCCTCGTCGAACCGGCCGATATCGCCATGGCGGATGAAGCGATTGCCGTCCTTGTCGTACCATTCGGCTTCGGCAGTTGCCTGTTTGCGGCCGTGATAACCGGTCATCATCGCCGGCGAGCGGCCGACAACCTCGCCCGTTTCGCCCTGCGCGACTTCGTTTCCGTCATCGTCGATCAGCCGCATGTCGTGGCCGGGCAGCGGTTGTCCGACCGTGTGAAGCTTGTCGGGGAAAGCGGTGCAGTCGAGCCCGGTCGAGGCGCCGCCCTCGGTCATGCCGTAGAATTCGACCAACCGCCCGGGCCAGCGTGCCAGGATGTCGGCCTTGAGCGTCGGCGAGAATGGCGCACTGGTCGAGGTCTTGAGCCTGAACGCCGACAGGTCGAACCGGTCGAAATCGGGCACCGCCATGATCCGCTGATATTGGACCGGCACCAGCATCGCGTGCGTCACGCGGTGCTTCTCGGCGAGTTCGAGGAACGCGCGTGCGTCGAACTTCTTCATCAGCACCACGGTGCCGCCCCAGCCGAGCGTGGGAAGGAAACTGACCAACGTCGTATTCGAGTAAAGCGGAGTCGAGTTCATCGTCACCGCGTCACCATATCCGCCCGCTGAATTGCGCCCGATATGCGACCAGCGCATGGCATGCGACTGGACGATGCCCTTGGGCGTGCCTGTGGTCCCTGATGAATAGATGATATTGAAGCCGTCGGCCGGCGCGATCGTAACCGGGCGGGGTTTGCTGCCCGGCGGCGCCAGCCAGGCTTCGAATTCCGGGGTGTCGAGGCGAATCTGTTTCGCGGCGATCCGCTGTTCCGCGATAGCCGCCTGGTTGTCGCCGTCCAGGAAGACGAGCGGTGCGCCGCAATCGGCGATCATCGCGGCAAGCGCCTCCGGGGTCGAGGACGGCGCGAGCGGTGCGGCGACGCAGCCGGCGCGCAACGCGCCGAGGAACACGGCCGCATAGGCGATCGACGAGGCCGAGATGATCGCCACCGATTGTCCCTGTTCGACGCCATCGCGCTGCAGCGCCGCCGCGACGCGATCCATCATCGCGTCGAGCTCGGCATAGTCATAGCTGGCTTGCGCGTCGGCCACGGCGGTCTTGCCGCCGCGCTCCTTGGCATGTTCGCGAATAATGTCGGGCAGGGTAGCGAAGTCACTGGTGAGCAAGGCTTCGGCGCTCATGATCTCTCCTCAAACTTGCCGCGAACCGCTAGGCGAAGCCGACACGAAATGCCATACGCGATATTCGAAAAATAGAATCAGGGGGAAGCCGATGCTGTTCTACGATGCGGTCAATCCCGCGCCCAACCCACGGCGTGTGCGAATCTACCTCGCCGAAAAAGGGCTGACCGTTCCGAGCGAAAAGGTTTCGATTCCCAAGGGCGAGCATAAGGGAGAGGCATATCGCGCGGTCAATCCGCTCGGTCAGGTGCCGTGCCTGAAGCTGGATGACGGCACCGTCATCACCGAGAGCGTGTCGATCTGCCGCTATTTCGAGGCGCTCAACCCTGACCCGCCCTTGTTCGGTGTCGGCGCGCAAGGACAAGCCGAAGTCGATATGTGGACGCGCCGGGTCGAACTTCGCCTGATGACCCCGATCGCGATGGTGTGGGTGCACACGCATCCGCTCACGGCGCGCGTCGTCCCCAAGCAATATACCGAGTTCGGCGAGAGCAACCGCCCGCGGATCGACACGGTGATGCGCGAATTCGACACCGCGCTGGCCGAGCGCCAGTTCCTTGACGGAAAAGGATATTCGATGGCCGATATCGTGCTGCAGACGACGATCGATTTCGCCAAGTTCATCGGCGTCGACATGCCCGAGGGCGCGAGTGCGCTCAGCGCCTGGTACGACCGCGTCGCGGCGCGCCCGAGTGCAGCGGCATGAGCGCCGGGATGGACGGCCGCGTCGCGATCGTCACCGGAGGCGGGACGGGGATCGGGGCGGCAACCGTCAAAATGCTAGCCGCTCAAGGCGTACATTGCGTGGTCAATTACGCGTCGAGCCGGGATGATGCCGAAGCGGTCGCGGCGGAAGCCGGCAATGGCGCGATCGCGGTCCAGGCCGATATCGTCGAGGATGTCGCTTGCCGCGGGCTGGCCGAGGCCGCGATCGACGCGTTCGGGCGGATCGATTTCCTGGTCAACAATGCCGGGCGGACCAAATTCGCCAATCACGAGGATTTCGATGCGCTCGATGCCGAGGACTTCGTCGACATCTACCGGCTCAACACCGTCGCCGCGTTCCA
Organism: Sphingomonas pruni NBRC 15498; assembly: GCF_001598455.1. Lineage (GTDB taxonomy): Bacteria > Pseudomonadota > Alphaproteobacteria > Sphingomonadales > Sphingomonadaceae > Sphingomonas > Sphingomonas pruni. The sequence goes on along the minus strand of NZ_BCYZ01000030.1, from coordinate 5,348 downwards.
GATGGTGCGCGCCTGTGCGCCCGCGATGCGCGAACAGGACGCGTCGGCGGTCGTCAATGTCGCCAGTGTCGCGGGCGTGTTCGGGATGGGGTCGTCAGTCGCCTATGCCGCGTCGAAAGGCGCGTTGATCACCATGACCAAGAGCCTGGCACGCGTGCTGGCGCCCCGGATTCGCGTCAACGCGGTCGCGCCCGGTTATGTCGGCACCGGCTGGTTCGAAAAGCGGCTGGGCGCGGAAGGGTTCGAGCGGCTCAACCAGAACATCGCAAGCCGCGTGCCGATGGGCTTTGCCGCCGGTCCCGACGATATCGCCGGCCCGATCGTGCAATTGCTCGATCCCATAGCCCGCGCGATCACCGGCGAGGTGACGTTGCTCGATGCCGGCGGCCATCTCGACGTCGCGCTGACGCGGCGGCCAGGGAAGGAAGGCTAATCCGTCACCCCAGCTTTCGCTGGGGTAACGGAATGAGGCTCAGCCCTCGGCAACCGCAACCGGTGACGCCGGCACGCGATCGAGTACTTTCCACAGGATGATACCGAGCGCGATCGTCACCAGCACTGCGGCGACCAGGAAATTCGCGCCGGTGAATCCATGATGATCGCCCGTAGCCAAGGCCTGCGTCAGGACGAGCGGCCCCAGGATCGACGACACGCTGCCCATGCTGCCGATCCCGCCCTGCAATTGCCCCTGGCGCGTGGCATCGACCATGCGCGACAGCAGGCCGTTAAAGGCAGGGAAGACGAAGCCTTGAAACGCGCTGATCGCCATCAGGACATAAGCCTGCCAGCCGGCGGTGGCGAAGGCGAACAGGTAAAAGGCGGTGCCGGCGGAGCACATGCCCACGACCATCGCCTTGCGCTCGCCGATCCGTCTGATCACCGGGCCGGTCAGCCCCGCCTGGACACAGGCCATGATAAAGCCGACGAACGCCAGGCTCCAACCGATCGCGCGCGCGTCCCAGCCGAACCGCATCGTCGCCCAGAACGACCAGGTTGCGGGATAGACCATGTGCGCGAGCTGCCAGATGAACCAGGCGAGCAGCAAAGGCGCGGCATTGCCGGCATGGAAGAGCGGGCGGAAAGCGCCGACGATATGCGCGTCGCGCAGGTGGAAAGGACGGCGATTCTCGGGCTTCAGCGTCTCCGGCATGAACAGGAACATCGTCGCCGCGTTGAGCAGCGCCAGCGCGGCCGCGGCGACGAATGGCGCGCGCGGACCGAAGCTCGACAGCAGGCCGCCAAGCGCCGGACCGAGGATGAAGCCGATGCCGAACGCCGCGCCGATCAGTCCGAAGGTCGCGCCGCGCTTCTCGGGCGGCGTGACGTCGGCGATCACAGATCCGGCGGGGCCATAGACCGCACCCGCCGCGCCGGCGATTGCACGGCCCAGGAACAGCCAGCCGAGCGTCGGCGCCCAGGCCATCAGCGCATAATCCATCCCGAAGCACAGCATCGAGGTCAGCAATATCGGCCGTCGCCCGAAGCGGTCGGACAGATTGCCCAGCACCGGCCCTGCGAAGAACTGCATCACAGAGAAAACGACGAGCATATAGCCGGCAACCCGCGTGGCCTGCTCAAGGTCGATATGGCCGAGCTGCGTGATCAGCTTGGGGAAGACGGGCATGACGATGCCGAACCCGATCGTGTCGATCAGCACCGCGGTGAGCGCGATCGGCACGGCACGATTGTCGAAGCGCATTATTTCTCCCCGGCGACCGATTCTTGGCCGGCATCCGATTGCGGTGCCTGCTGCTCCAGGTCCATACCCGTTTTGTTCCGATATCGCAAAGCGCCGCTCCAAGAGAACAAGGAGCGGCGCTTGGGGACTTCAGGCGAGGTGGGCGACGAGATTGTCGAGGGTCTTGCTGGTGCCGTTGGCGACGCCTAGCCTGATATAGTCGTCGAGATGCTCGTCCGAGCGGCAGACGATCTCTACCGTCATGCGAGTGCCGCCGTCATGATCGGCAAGCCTCACGCGACCGATTGCATCCATGGCCTCGAACTCGAGCATATGCGGCGGCTCGATTCGCCGATAGGTGCCGGTGAACGCCATATGCGCATGGCTGGGCGAGACGAACACGAACTCGCCGCCGACGCGCAGATCGATCTCGCAGCGCGACAGCGGCTCGCCGCCGGCATCCCACCAGAGGCGCAGACTCTCGGGCGTGGTCCAGGCGGTGAACACGGCTCCGGGCGACGCGTCGAAATCGCGGACGAGGCGGATGGCGTGGGCGACGCGGTCGATCGTGAAACCGGGGGCGTCGGCGGCGATAGCGGGGGCAGGCATTCAAGTCTCCTTCTTGATGGTGGCGAGGTGGCGGTCGAGATTGTCGAAGCGGCGGTCCCATTGGTCGCGGAACCGCTCGATCCAGTCGGCAGCGTCCTTCATCGCCTCGGCGCGCAATCGCCGCGGGCGGCGCTGCGCGTCGCGGCCACCCTCGATCAGCCCGGCATATTCGAGCACCTTCAGATGTTTCGAGATGGTTGGCTGGCTGAGCGCGAAAGGCTGCATGAGTTCGGACACGGTGGCCTCGCCCAGCGCCAGCCGGGCAAGGATCGCGCGACGGGTGGGATCGCTGAGCGCGGCAAAGGTCGCGTCGAGAAGAGGTGATTCCATAGCCATATGGCTATATAGATGGATGGCTATGAAATAGTCAAGCCTTCGCCTTGTACCGTCTATGCGGGTTTCGAATTAGGTGCAGGCCTCGCAACCCTCCCATCGTCATCCCGGCCTTGTGCCGGGATCCGCCGTGCTGCTTGGCCATGGTTAAGAGACTCAGAGGTCATCACGCGCGGCACGGCGGATCCCGGGACAAGCCCGGGATGACGAGTGGGAAGTCGGTAGCCCTTAGAAGGCGACGAACCGCGCGCTGCCGCCCGGGATTTCCCTCAGTCCGGCATCGTCTCGAACACCGTCAGCCCTTCCGGCATGACCACCCAGTCGGGCTTGTCGCGGACGAAGATCGCAAGCGTCGGCTTGAAGTGCGCCGGATCGTCGAGCGAACCGGCGTAGATGGTATGGCTGTCGTGCACGCCGTGGATGCCGCCGAACACCAGTCCGCCGCATTCGGGGCACGAATTACGCGTGGCGCTGCCGCCGCGCATCGCGGGCGAATGAAATTGATGCGTGCGGCCGGTGATCGTCAGTGCGCTGGCGGCAAAACCCATGAAGGGGATGAACCCCGATCCCGATGCCTTGCGGCAGTCGCCGCAATAGCAGAAGCCCATGCCGTCCGGCACCCCGCGCGCTTCGTAGCGCAATTGCCCGCACAGGCATCCACCGGTGATCGTCGTCATCCGCCTCTCCGCTTGCCCTTGTTCTTGAGCGCTTCGCGTTTGCTCAGGCCGCTCAATCGATCCTCGTTCACCGCGACATAACGCGCGATTTCGTCGGGATCTGTCCAGGCATATTGGCGCAGCGCCCAGCCGATCGCCTTGCGAAGAAAGAATTCTGTCGATCCGATCGACGGCTCGATACAGGCATAAAGCAGTTCGAGGTCCGTCTCGCTTTTGGCGAGCAACTGGCAGAGGATCGCACTCCTCCGCTTCCAGATGTCCGCGTCGATCGACCAAGCCAGCATCGTTTCGCGCATCGCGGCGCGGTCGTTTTGCAGTACCGCCCATAGCCGGTGTCCGGCGATCTCGTCGACATAGTCCCACCATGCGCCGGTGACGATCATCTCCTCGTACATCGGCAGCGCGTCGATTCGCTGAAACCGCCGTGCCGCCTTCACCGCGCTGAGCTCGATTGCCGCATACCGCTCCTCGCGATGGGTTGCGCCGCGCCACAAGGCGAGCACATCGGCTTGCCACGCCGCGCTGTCGGGCCAATCGAGTCCGGCGAAGACCCGCTTCAGCGCGGCGCGCCGCGGCACGGTCGGAACGCCGAGATAGGGCATCGCCGATTTCATGTATGCCTGCATCGCCGGCGCGCGTGCCGGTTCCGCTACGGCCTGCAGTGCTTCGCGGACCTGTATCGTCAGGGGCTTTCCCGCCGGCTTGGAATGTGTCATCTCCGGACCATACCCGATATTCAGATTCGGTGAAGAGGAGAGGTTTGAATGGCATCCGCCGCCGAACTCGATCGTCCGTCCGACGCACTCGAGAATTTCCGTTCCGAAGTCCGCGACTGGCTCGCCGCCAATTTCCCCGCGTCGCTAAAGGGCAAGGGCAATGCTCTCGCCAGCGTCGAGGGTCCGACCCAGGAAACGCCGGAGATGACGGCGTGGCGCGAGGCGATGGGTGAGAAGGGCTGGGGCGTGCCGACCTGGCCAAAGGAATATGGCGGCGGCGGCCTCAGCCGCGCAGAGGCCAGGGTGCTGGCGGACGAGATGGCGCGTGTCGACGCGTGGAATCCGATCGGCGGCATGGGCGTGATGATGTTCGGTCCGACGTTGCTCGAATATGGCAATGAAGCACAGAAGCGCGAGCATATCCCGGCGATCGCCAAGGGCGAAGTCCGCTGGTGCCAGGGCTATTCCGAACCCAATGCCGGCTCGGACCTCGCCAATCTCCAGACCTTCGCCGAGGACAAGGGCGATCATTATCTCGTCAACGGCCAGAAGACCTGGACCTCGGGCGGACAATGGGCGGACAAATGCTTCTGCCTCGTCCGCACCGACAAGACCGAAAAGCACAAGGGGATCAGCTTCCTGCTGATCGACATGACCTCACCCGGCGTCGAGGTGAAGCCGATCAAGATGATCAGCGGCATGTCTCCTTTCTGCGAGACCTTCTTCACCAACGTGAAGGTGCCCAAGGAGAATCTGGTCGGCGAGGAAGGGCAGGGCTGGACGATCGGCAAGCGCCTGCTCCAGCACGAACGTACCAATCTGTCGGGCGGCGGCTCGCGATTGCAGCCGAGCGGGCCGGGGCTGCCCGACATGGCCAAGAAATATGTCGGCACCGATGCCGAGGGGCGGATCGCCGACGCCGATCTTCGCACCCGGATCGCCAAATTCGAGATGGACTGGCGCGCCTTCCTGCTGACGGCGATGCGCATCCAGGCAGAATCGAAGGCGAAGGGCGGCGTGTCCGAAGTGTCGTCGATCCTCAAGACGATCGGCACCAAGCTCGGCCAGGAACGTGCCGAACTGACGATCGAGATCGAGGGGCTGCAGGGCCTGGGCTGGGAAGGCGAGGGTTTCACCCAGGAAGAACTGCATGCCGTGCGCGCCTGGCTCTTCGGCAAGGCGACGACGATCTATGGCGGGTCGACCGAGATCCAGAACAACGTGATCGCCAAGCGCATCCTCGGGATGCTGGATCATCAATGAGCAACCGCCCTCTCCCCGCCGGGGAGAGGGCAGACGAGCCCGGCGGAGCCGGGCGAAGTCGGGAGAGGGGCA
>NZ_BCYZ01000029.1 GCF_001598455.1 Sphingomonas pruni NBRC 15498 | reverse complement strand
ACTGGGAGAGGGATTCTGGCCGACCAGGCCGAACGCGCCGCGCGCTTGGCCAAGGCCGATCTCGTCACCGGCATGGTCGGCGAGTTCCCCGAGCTTCAGGGCCTGATGGGCGGCTATTACGCCGCCGCGCAGGGCGAGGCCCCGGCGGTCGCCGAGGCGATCCGCGATCACTACAAGCCGGTCGGGCAGGGCGATGACGTGCCGACTGCGCCGGTGACGGTGGCGGTGTCGTTGGCGGATAAGTTGGATACTCTCCTTGCCTTCTTCGGCGAGGAGATGTTCCCGACTGGATCTAAAGACCCGTTTGCACTTCGACGCGCCGGGTTAGGTTATTTGCAACTCATTCAGCGGAATGCTCTTGAACTTGAGCTCTCGACTGTCTCGCGCGTTTGGACGGGCCACAAGGCTTCAGGTATCTTAGGTCTAGTAGTCGCGGACTTTCTCTTCGACCGTCTGGGTGTCCAGTTGCGGGATGACGGCGTTCGGTACGACTTTATTCAAGCTTCACGAGCATGGACGTCTGGAGACACGGATGGCCGCGTCGATCGCGTAGAAAAACGGGCGCGTGCGTTAGCCGCTTTTCTGCGCACCGAAGACGGTGCCAACCTCCTCGCCGGATATAAGCGCGCCGCGAATATTCTGAAGAAGGAAGGCGTCACCGACGCCGCTTGGTCCTCGCCGACGTACACCCCCGAACCCGCCGAGGCCGATCTCATCGCCGCGCTCGACGCTGCCGGACCTGCCGCGGCGGACGCTGTCGGCAACGAGGATTTCGAAGCCGCTATGGCTGCGCTCGCGACCTTGCGCGCGCCGATCGACGCGTTCTTCGACGCGGTCACCGTCAACGACGCCGACCCCGTTAAACGCGCCGCTCGCCTCGCGCTGCTCGCGCGGGTGCGCGACGCGGTCCATGGCGTCGCCGATTTTTCCAAGATCGAGGGATGATACCTCGGCATACATATTCCGCCTGATCCTTTCCGCCTCCCCAGCGAAACCAGGCATCAAAGGGACTGACGAATGACGCAGTACGTGTACCGGTTCGGTGGTGGCGTTTCCGATGGGGGGAAAGGGGACAAGAATCTCCTCGGCGGCAAGGGCGCGAATCTGGCGGAGATGGCCTCGATCGGCCTGCCGGTGCCTCCCGGATTCACCATCTCGACCGAGATGTGCACGCGCTATTACGAGGAAGGCGCGGTCTTTCCGGACAGCCTGAGGGCCGAAGTCGCCGACGGAATCGCCCATATCGAAAGCGTCACCGGCAAGAAATTCGGCGACGCCGCCGATCCGTTGCTCGTCTCGGTCCGCTCGGGCGCGCGCGCCTCGATGCCCGGCATGATGGACACCGTCCTCAATCTCGGCCTCAATGACGAGACCGTGGTCGGCCTGGCTAACGCGTCGGGCGACGAGCGTTTCGCCTGGGACAGCTATCGCCGCTTCATCCAGATGTATTCGGACGTCGTGCTCGAGCTCGACCATGGCGCGTTCGAGGAAGCGCTCGAAGTCGCCAAGGAAGACAAGGGCTATTATCTCGACACCGAGATGAGCGCCGCCGACTGGAAGGCGCTGGTCGACACCTACAAGAAGCTCGTCGTCGAGCAATGGAACAAGCCGTTCCCGCAGGATGTCCACGACCAATTGTGGGGCGCGGTCGGCGCGGTGTTCGGGTCGTGGCAGTCGGAGCGCGCCAAAGTCTATCGCCGGCTCAACGACATCCCGTCCGAATGGGGTACTGCGGTCAACGTCCAGGCGATGGTGTTCGGCAATATGGGCGAAACCTCGGCAACCGGCGTGGCGTTCACGCGCGATCCGGCCAAGGGCGACAATGCCTATTATGGCGAGTTCCTGATCAACGCGCAGGGCGAGGACGTCGTCGCCGGCATCCGCACGCCGCAATATCTGACCAAGGCCGCGCGCGAAGAGGCCAACGCCAAGCCGCTGTCGATGGAAGAGGCGCTGCCCGAAGTCTATCGGCAACTCGCGCAAGTGTTCGATACGCTCGAAAAGCATTATCGCGACATGCAGGACATCGAGTTCACGGTGCAGCAGGGCAAGCTCTGGATGCTCCAGACGCGCTCGGGCAAGCGCACCGCCAAGGCGGCGCTCAAGATCGCGGTCGACATGGCCAATGAAGGGTTGATCACGCGCGAGGAAGCGATCGTGCGGGTTGATCCGGCGGCGCTCGACCAATTGCTCCATCCGACGCTCGACCCCGCCGCGCCGCGTGACGTGCTGACCAAGGGCCTGCCGGCGTCACCGGGCGCGGCCTCGGGCAGGGTCGTGTTCGACGCCGATGCCGCCGAAAAGCGTGCGGCGGCGGGCGACGCGGTGATCCTGGTCCGCACCGAAACCAGCCCTGAGGACATTCACGGCATGCACGCCGCCCGCGGTATCCTGACTGCGCGCGGCGGCATGACCAGTCACGCCGCGGTAGTCGCACGCGGCATGGGGCGGCCCTGCGTATCGGGCGCCGGCGCCCTGTCGATCGACGCCAAGGCGAAGGTCATGCGTTGCGCCGGGCGCGAAGTGACCGAGGGTGATATCATCACGATTGATGGCGCGTCCGGCGAAGTGATGATCGGCGAAGTGCCGACCGTACAGCCCGAACTGGCCGGCGATTTCGGCACGCTGATGGAATGGGCCGACGGCGTTCGTCGGCTCAAGGTCCGCGCCAATGCCGAGACCCCGCTCGACGCCAAGACCGCGCGCGAATTCGGCGCGGAAGGCATCGGGCTGTGTCGTACCGAGCATATGTTCTTCGACGCCAACCGTATCACCGCCGTCCGCCAGATGATCCTGGCCGAGGACGAAAAGGGCAGGCGCGCCGCGCTCGAAAAACTGCTTCCCGAGCAACGCGCCGACTTCATCGAAATTTTCGAGGTGATGGCGGGCCTGCCGGTCACGATCCGCCTGCTCGACCCGCCGCTCCACGAATTCCTGCCGCATGAGGAAGAGGAGTTCGCCGAGGTGGCAGCCGCTGCCGGCGTCGAGGTCGATTATCTCAAGCGCCGCGCCGCCGAGCTCCACGAGTTCAACCCGATGCTCGGCCATCGCGGCTGCCGCTTGGGCGTGACCTATCCCGAAATCTACGAGATGCAGGCGCGCGCGATCTTTGAGGCGGCGTGCATCGTTGCGGAGAATAGCGGCGAGGCCCCGATCCCCGAGATCATGGTGCCACTGGTCGCCACCAGGCGCGAGCTCGAGTTGATGAAGGCAGTGATCGATCAGGCCGCCAAGGACGTGTTCTTCGAGAGAGACCGGACGATCAGCTATTTCGTCGGTACGATGATCGAATTGCCGCGCGCCGCGCTCAAGGCGGGCGAGATCGCCGAGGTCGGCCAATTCTTCTCGTTCGGCACCAACGACCTGACCCAGACCGCCTTGGGCGTTAGCCGCGACGACGCGGCGCGCTTCCTGAGTGTCTATGTCGACAAAGGCATCTATCCCAAGGACCCGTTCGTCAGCCTGGATGTCGAGGGCGTCGGCGAGCTGATCCGCATTGCGGCCGAACGCGGGCGGGCGACCCGGCCCGACATCAAGCTCGGCATTTGCGGCGAACATGGCGGCGATCCAGCGTCGATCGCGTTCTGTGAGGAGGTCGGGCTCGATTACGTCTCGGCCTCGCCCTATCGCGTGCCGATCGCCCGGCTTGCCGCCGCGCAGGCAGCTTTGGCGTTTCAGCAAAGCTGAAACAGTAGCGGTGCCGGCCCACTCCCCCACCCGGCCTCCCAATCAGGATATTCTATGGGAGGCCGGGTGGGGGAGTGGGCCGGCGCCGATTTCAGCGAAGCTGAAAACGACTCTAGGCGGCAAAGCGGGTTGAGGCGGGCTTGACTTCGCCCGCGCGGCGACCGCACTCAGCGGCCATGGATCTGGGCATGAAGCGCTGGCTGGTTTTCGCGATGGTGGCGCCGTTGGCGGCCTGCAACCCGTTTGCCAATAATGACGGTCCGTCCGAAAAGGACATTTCCGACGCGCTGGCGCGATCGGGGGCGAAAGTGCAGTCGGCCGAGCGCATCGCCTGCAAGACCGCGCCCGACCGCCCCGGCTATGTCTGCGACTATCGCGCGACGACGTGCAGCCCGTTCACCGGCAAATGCGACAAGTCTGCGACGCGCACCGGCCGCTTCGTCCGCTATGGCGACAATTGGATGTTCCGCGACGACGTCGCCGATCCCAATCGCTACGCGACGCCCGTACCGGCTCCGGCGCCAAGTCCGGCGATGATCGAACCATCGCCTGTTCCAACGCCGAGCCCGACCGCCAGCCCGACGCCCGAGCCAACGCCGTCATCGTCGCCATCGCCCAAACCGTCACCGACGCCGACCGCCAGTCCGACTCCCAAACCGAGCCCGACCGCGAAGCCGAGTCCCAAACCGAGCCCAACGCCCAAGCCCACGCCAACCGCCAAACCGTCGCCGAAACCGACACCGGGCGGTGTCAATCGGACGTGGCTCTCGGGACGCTGGGGCGCAGAGGACGGCGATTGCACGGCGCGACGCGCGGTCAATTTCGGGCCGGGCGGCGGCTTCTATGGCAAGCGCGGTATGGGCCGCTGGTCGCTCGACGGAAAGACGGTCAAGGTTACCGGCAATTACAGCGCGGACAACAAGCCGTTCGACCAGGTGCTCAAGGTCGAACGTATCGGCGACGACGCGTTGGTGATGGAAGGCAAGCGCTACCACCGCTGCCCGAACTGACAGGGGAGGGACTATGAAGCCCTGGATCCGCTATGCGGTCTGCGGTGTGCTCGGACTGGCCCTGGGTGCGGGGGCAGCGATCCAGCACGTGCGGACCGGGGTGTTGGGCGCCAATCGGGCGATCGGGCCATGGACAACCGGCGGCGATTTCGGCACCGCCCGCGCCGGCGCGTTTACCCGGGCGGTGGTGTCTTTACGCGGGCTGCTCGCGCTCCCCGCGCATGAGGCACGCTATTACAATGCTGCGGTCGACAGCGCTAACGAGCCGCTCGACGGCCGTTGCCGCTATCGCGTCTCGGGGCGATCGATCCCCGCCAAATGGTGGAGCCTGACGCTTTACGACCATCCCGGCTATCTCGTCGCCAACCAGGCCGGACGGTTCTCGATCTCCAGCGCCGCGGTGCCGAATCCGGCCAAATGGGAAGTGATCGTCGCGCCGGCCGAACAAGCCGGATTGTGGCTGCCGACCGGGCGGATCGACCGTTTCGAGCTCACCTTGCGCGCTTATCTCCCCGATGACGGAGGGATCGGCAACATGACTCGCGACCAACTGCCCTCGATCGTGAAGGAGGGCTGCTGATGCGCCGCTGGCTGTTTCCGCTGTTGCTGGGCCTCGCCCTGGCGTTCGTCGGCTACCAGGTCGCGCTCGTGCAGTTTCCGCGCGTGCTGATGGGCCTCGCGACGCACCGCATCGCCAAGGGGACGGGCTATAATGCGATGTTCGCGGCCCCGCTCTCCACCGACAAGGCGCGCGCCATCGTCCGGCCAAGCCCCGATCTGGCCTATTCGTCCTGTCCTTTCGACCTATCGAACGGGCCTGTGCTCGTCGATGTTGCGCCGGTGCCGGCGCCCTATTGGTCGCTGTCGATCTTCAATTCGCGCACCGACGTTGCCTATGTCCGCAACAATATCGACGCCGGCAACCAGCCGATCCGCATCGCCATCGCGCGTCCCGGGCAACCCGTGCCCGACGGCATGACCGCGGTTCGCGTCGACGGTACGACGGGGATCGCGCTGATCCGTATCCTGGTCCCCGACCGCGCCCAGTTCGCCGCGATCGATGCTGCGCGCAAGGCATCCAACTGCAAGGCGTTGAGTTAATTCCCTCTCACTTGGGAGAGGGAGGGGCCCGCTCGGCGGAGCCGAGTGAGAAGGGTGAGGACAACATCTTACTACTGCCCTCACCCTTCCGGCGCTACGCGCCTCCCTCCCTCTCCCAATGGGAGAGGGATTACGATCACACCGTCCTTGCCCTCAGCTCCGCATTCTCCGCGGCCAGCTTGTCATTGGCCGCCGTCAAATCGATCTTCGCCTTTTCTAGATCGCGGACATAGGCGTCGCGGTTGGTGGTAAGCGCGTCGCGCTCGCGCATCTTGGCATCGGTATCCGTGCGATAGGCCGCATGTGCGTCGCGCTCTTCCTCGTAGCGCGTTCGCCATTTGGCGCCGCGGGGCGCGATAAGCAGTCCGAGCACCAGTCCTACGATCAGGACCAGCACAACCACGGCGATCTGGTTCGGGTCGGTGAACAGCATTGCGTCTCTCCCTGTTGGGGATCTCAACGCGTCATGCTGCGCCCGGTTGCGGGGTGGTGCAAGCCATCCCCCTCCCGCCGGCGGGAGGGGAAGGACCGGATCAGTGGCCGCCGTGCAGGAAGGCGTCGTTGATGCTGCACGCCGCCGGACCCAGGATGACGATGAACAGGGTCGGCAGGATGAACAGGATCAGCGGCACGGTCATGATCGCCGGCAGGCGCGCGGCCTTTTCCTCGGCGCGCATCATGCGCTCGTTGCGGAATTCGGCCGACAGCACGCGCAGTGCGGAGGCGAGTGGCGTACCGTATTTCTCGGTCTGGATCATGGTCGTGACCACGCCTTTGACCGCGTCGAGATCGACGCGCGTCGCCAGATTCTCGAACGCCTGGCGGCGGTCGGACAGGAAGCCGAGTTCGATCGCGGTCAGCGCGAATTCGTCGCCCAGCTCGGGATAGGCCCTGCCCAATTCCTTGGACACGCGGTGGAACGCGACATCGACGGTGAGGCCGGCTTCGGCGCAGATTACGAGGAGATCGAGCGCGTCGGGCAAGCCCTTGCGGATCGCGGACGAGCGCTTCTGGATCTTGTTCTTGAGGTAGATGTCGGGGCCCTTGTAGCCCAGAATGAAGGCGCCCGCGACGAGACCATATTGCTTGAGCGGCGACCAGGTGGCGAAGGCGTCGGTGCCGTACACGAAATACAGCATCGGCAGGCCGAACACGATCGGCAGGATCAGCCGGCCGAAGATGACCGCGACGGCATATTCCTTCTTGCGGATGCCGGCCTGGAGGAGCTTGGTCTGCGCGACCTTGACCTGGCTGTCCTGCAGGACCTTCAAATTCTGCAGGATCGAGCGGATGCGGTCCGTGGTCTCGTTCTTCTGGACCAGCTTCGCGCGACGCTTGCTGGTCGAGGCGGTGATGCCGGCCTTCAACTGTTCGCGGCGATCGTTGAGCGCCTTGACGCGGCGCGCCATGGGATCGCGCACGGTGGTCGCGGCGTAGATGGCGAGCATGACGGCGAATGCGGCGACCCCGGCGAGCAGGGTGCCTACCCAAAGGACGTCGACGCCGAGCAGGGTTGTGTGGTGCGGTTCCATGGCCTCAGATCTCGAAATTGACCATTTTGGCCATGATCAAGCCACCCAGCGACATCCAGATGAAGCCGCCGATACCGGCGACGATCAGGCGCTGATCGACGAAGAAATTGCCCATATAGGCCGGGCTGATCCACATGATCAGGCCGAACACGATGAACGGCAGCGAGCCGACGATATAGGCCGACGCCTTGGATTCGGACGACATCGCCTTGATCTTCAGCTTCATCTGTCCGCGCTGGCGAAGCACCGTGGCCAGATTGGCCAGCGTTTCGGCGAGGTTGCCGCCGGTCTCGCGCTGGATCGCGATCGAGATGACGAAGAACTGGAATTCGGGCGTGCCGAGGCGGTCCGCGGTTTCCTGCAGCGCCGCGTCCATCGTGCGGCCGATCTTCATCTTGTCGGAGACCGCGCGGAATTCCTCGCCGACCGGGCCGGCCACTTCGGCGCCGACCACACCCATGGTTTCGCTGATCGGCAGACCCGAGCGCAGGCCGCGCACGAGCAGTTCGATCGCGTCGGGGAATTTGGCGGTGAACTTGCCGACCCGGCGCTTGATGAAATAGCCGACCACGAAATGCGGCAGTCCGGCGCCGACGAACACGGCGATCAGGACGGAGATCGCGATCGGTGCGCCGCGGATCATCATCAGCGACGCGACGACCAGCATGATGCCGAACGTGGCCAGGCCGTATTGACCGACGGTCCAGGTCTTGCCGGTCATGGCGAGCCGCTTCTTGAGCAGGGCCGGACGCGGCAGGAACCGCATCATCGCGGTGTCCATGTTGCTGTCGCGCTTGCCGGTGATACGGCGCATTTGCGCTGCCATCGCCGCGTCGCTGGCGGCGCCGCTATGGCGTTCGCGGAGCGAGTTCAGCCGGCGCGTCTGAGCCTTCGCCACCGACGGGCCGGTAAAGGCGAACGCCAGCAGCAACAGCATGGTCGCCGCCCCTGCAATCACCGTGATCAGCGGCACCAATGGCATCGCTCAAACGCTCCACTTGTTGTTGCCGGCCAGGATCGGCCGGCGATGGTTAACTCGACTTCGCGGCCTTCTTGCCCGGCATCAGCGACTTGAGGTCGGCGAACTTGCCGATCAGAGACTGACCGCCCGATTTTCCGGCGCTGTTCTTGCCTGTCGCCTTGCCCGCCGGTTCGGCCGAATCGCTCGCCGCCAGCAGCCGGTTGGCGAGCTCGGCGATAGGCGCGACCGTCTTGGATCCCTTGCCGGCCTCGGCCAGCGGCTTGCCCAGCTTGGCTGCCTGCGCCGCCAATTTCTGGTCGTAAGGGACGACGAAGTCGATGCGGCGCTCGATCGAGCCCTCGAAATCCTTGCGATTGATCTCCAGCTGGCTACCCGCGGGTACCCGATTGGCGACCACCAGTACCTGGGTTCCGGGCGCATTCGACTTCAACCATGACAGGATACGGATCGTATCGCGCGCCGCGGCCAGCGTCAGTTCGGTCACGACCACGGTGGTCTGGATGTCGCTGATCAGATGCGGGTGCGCGATCAACTGCGCGCGCGGCAGGTCGACCACCGTGCATTCGAAGGCAGCGCGCATCTCTTCCTGCAATTGGTAGAACGCGGAGCCGTCGGTCATCATCGGCGAGTTGATCGGCGCTTCGGCCGACAGAACGGCGAGACGCTCGCTGGCCTTGACCATCGCACGTTCGATGAACAGCCCGTCGATACGGCTTGGATTCTCGATCGCGTCGGTCAGGCCGCGGCCCGGCTCGAGGTCGAGCGCCAACGCGCCGGTACCGAAATGCACGTCGAGGTCGAGCAACGCAGTGGTGCGGCCGCCCTTCTCACTCATCAGCCACGCGACAGAGGTCGCGATAGTCGAGGCACCGGTGCCGCCGCGCGTACCGATCACCGCGGTCGCGGAATGCGGACGATCCGGCGAGACCTCGTTCAGCCGCGGTGCGTTCAACACGGCTTGCGCGCTGCCAAAGGCTTCGCGCAGCAGATCCGGATTGAGCGGCTTGAGCAGATAATCCTGGATCCCGCTCGCGGTCAGGTCGCGATACAGGCGGACGTCGTTGACCTGGCCTGCCGCGATCACGACGGTGCCGGGCTCGCAGACTTCCGCCAGCGCGTTGATATCGTTGAGCGGATCACCCGATTCGCTCAGGTCGACGAACAGCACTTGCGGACTCGCCGAGACCGACAACGACTGGACTGCGTTGCGCAGCCCGCCCTTGTTCACTTTCTCGGCCGACCAGCCCATTTCGCTGACGATCGGACGCAGCGCTTCGGCGGTCGTCTCGTCGCAGACATAGGCGACGAACGGCTCGCGATGCGCGACGCCTGCGGGTTTCCACGGCGCGTTCATCTTATTTGCCTCCCGTCGATTCGGATTTGACTGTGGTGCCGCCTGCCCCGGTCGGGGTGGCCCTGCGATACGTGCCGACGGCGCGGTTCGAGGTGATCGGATCGGCCGTGCCGTCATCCGCCTGGCCGCGGACCAGATCGCGCGGATCGGCGACCATCGCAGCCAGGCTGGCGTTGCTTGCGCAGCCGAAATTGGACGTCGTGCTGCCTTCGAACTCGCTCGATCCGCTGCGGGTGAAGTCGGGGCAGCCCGGCACGGTGGCGACCGCGCGGCTGACGACGACGCGAACCATGCCCGCCGCTAGCGGCGCGTTGGTGATCGGTGCGCGATCGGCGAGACGCATGCCGTAGCTCGAGACGATCGCCGCAATCTGGGCGCGAGCGCGAGAGTCGTACGGATTGGGATCATCGACCGAGATCTGGTCGCCATAATGCAAGCGCATCGCGGCCAGCCAACCGGCCACCCGTTCGGTCTCCCCCGGAGCCAGGCCGGCGGTCGTCGATTGCGCATCGAATACGTAATCGGTCCGGCTGACGACTGGCTGTTTGATCGAGTCGACGCCCCGATTGAGCGTGCCGCAGCCACCCAGCATCAGCGCTGGAGCGGCAAGGGCGGCGATGAGGATCGTACGCATGATCTGACTGTTCCTCGCGCGTTACAGGCTGAAGCCGGGGGTGGCGGGCTGATCGCCCTTTTTCGACTTCTTGGGCAGAAGTGCTTTCTTGTCGGCGGTTGCCGGATCGGAATTCGGCTGCGGTGTGGTCGGCGTCGCCGGCACCGGCGCGCTGGCCCCGATGGCGGGACCGGCGACGGTCGGCACGGCCATCGTCGGTTTGGGACGCTCGCCGCCGTTCGTGCCTTCCCCAAGGCGGCCAAGGAAGACGCGACCAAGGTCCGTCGGTGCCTTGTAGCCGTCGGTCGGCAGCACGATCTGGTCCGCGTTGACCGGCTTCACCAGATAGGGGGTGATCACGATGATTAACTCGCTCTCGTTGCGCTTCCAGCCGTTGGAGCGGAACAGCGCGCCAAGCACGGGAACGTCACCGATCCCGGGCGTCTTGGTGATCTGGTTGTCGGTCGAATTCTGCAGCAGTCCGCCGATCACCATCGATTGGCCAGAGCCGAGTTCGATCGTGGTCTCCGCTCGCCGCGTGGTGAGCGCCGGAATGGTGACGCCGCCGATCTGAACCGCGCCGGCCGCGGACAATTGCGACACTTCCGGACGCACGCGCATCGAGATGCGGCCATCCGCCAGCACCGTCGGCGTATAAGCGAGACTGACGCCATATTGCTTGTATTCCACCGACACCGCGCCCAGGCCCTGGCTGACCGGGATCGGGATCTCGCCGCCGGCAAGGAAGGATCCGGTTTCACCCGACAAGGCGGTCAGGTTGGGGTTGGCGAGCGTGGTCACCTGACCGTCGGTCTCGCCCAGGTCTAGAGCCCCCAGGATATCCAGGCCGAAAAGCTTGCCCAGTCCGCCGATCGTGGTCGTCTGCGGACCCGGCTGGATGGCGGTACCCGGGGACTGCACGATCTTCCCGGTGATCGGGTCGATCGTATAGCCGGTTACTGTTCCCAGACCGACGCTGAGCGGCAAATTGGGATCGGTAGTGGCGGTCGTCGCGATGGAGCGGCCGTTCGAAATGCCGAACTTGAACCCGCCGGTGCCGTCGATCGTGCTCAAGTTGCTGCCGATATTCTTGGCGAACGACTTGCTGACCTCGGCGATCTTGACTTGCAGATTGACCTGTAGCGGCGTCGCGGTGCGGAGGCGGTTGATCACCCCGATCTTCAAAGGTGTCGTCGCGTTGGAGACGTCGATCCCCGGATTGAGCAACGCGGTCACGATCTGTTGCGCCTGCGCGACATCGGCCGGCGCCGCCACCGTACCCGTCAGGATCGCGAGCTGGCCGACCGTGATCACCTTGATGTCGGCGTCCGGCATGGCGGCCTTCATCATGCGGTCGATCGAAGTCAGGTTCTGTGCGACGCGGACGTTGGTCGAATAGATGACCCGGCCGCTGGCCGCCGTGACGAACACCGTGGTTTCGCCGTAATCCTTGCCGAACAGGCGGATCTGGCGTGGATTGCTCACGTCGACATCGGCGACGTTGGGATTGGCGACCCAGACGTCGGCTGCGTCGGCGGGCAAGGTGATGACCTCCCCCTGACCCGTCGACAGCAAGACCTCGGTGGTCGGGCGTTGCGTACCCGGCGGCAGGCTGCCGACGCGGGCGGCCTTGGCCGGCCGGGCCGGTGCGCGTCGCGCGGCCGATGAGGTGCCGGCCGCTTCGACCGGCATGGTCGCCACCAGAGCGGTCGCGACGGTAGCCGCAACGATCCGGTTCAAAACGATTGTCGCTTGCATCACTTGTTCCCCCCACGACCGAGCGGTACCTCGGTCGCATTATTCCCGCGGACGATACGCACCGCGGGACCGGTAATGACCGGGACGCTGCCCGGAATTGCGCCGCCTGCGGCTCCGGCGCCTGCGCCTGCTTCAGCGCCCTTGCCCGGCACGGTGCGGCGCTGGAAGCGCGACACGTCTGCGCCGGTGGCGAAGGTGGTCTTGCCCGCGATCGGCTGCGTGTCGGCAGTTGCGATCATTGCCTTTTCCGCATTCGGATCTTTGCCGTCCGGCACCTTTACCGATCCATCGGCGATCGCCTGGTCGAGCTCGGATGCCGAGTCGGCGAGAGGGCGCAGCACGAGCGACAGGTCGCCCAGGGTACGCGCCACCGCGATCTTCTCGGCGATTGCAGGCGTCGCCTCGATCGTCACCATCGAGATGTTGCGGACCACGGTCTTGCCCTGATCATCGACATCGCTGGTCGTGCGCTGATCGGTCGCCAGCACCCGGAGGTTCTTCATGATCGTCTCGGCCACCTTGAGCGGCGGACCGTCGCCGCCGCCGGCAACGGTCTGGGACAAAGTCAGGTCGACGCGGTCGCCCGGAAAGACGAAGCCCGCGACCGAATTCTCGTTGCGCACCGGAAAGGTGACCGCACGCATGCCTGGCGTCAGTGCCGCGGCCAGGAAGCCGCGATCGCCCGGCTTGACCAGCGACCCCTGGGTCAGCGGCTGCCCGGCGGTGATCACCGAGCGCACGACCGTGCCCTGCAGGCTCTTGGGGTCGAAACCGTCCTTGCGGAGGTAATAGGCGTTCTCGACCAGCTCCTTCGGCCAGGGCTGGAACTTGAAGCTGGTCGCGTCAAGGATCGTGCCGATCGGCAGCGCCTTGGTCGCGACGAGCACCTCGGTACCGGACTGGACCGGTGCCATTGGCGCCTGTGCCGTCGCTACGGGAGCGCTCGATCCGACGATCAGGCTGCGCGCCATGAACGCGGTGATGGCGGCGACGAAAAGCGCGCCCACCAGCAAAATGATCTTCCGACTATCCATAACGCTTCGTGCCCCGTTGTGGCGATGACCCCGGTTTGATCGCCGTTAATCTACGCAAAGTGGTTAAATATCGGTTCACCGAGCGCGAGCATCGATGCCATGGCGATCGCGACGCCGTATGGCGTCTCGACAGCACCCGGCGCTTTGCGGCGCCAATGGTCGAACATCATGATCAGCGTCAGCGCGCCGCCGATGATCGACATGACCATCAGCATGAAGAAAAGGGTTTGGCCGGGAAGCCACAGCGCCAGCGCGCCGATCATCTTGACGTCGCCGCCGCCCATCCAGCCGAAATGGAAGGCGCCGACGAACAGCGCGAACACGGCGAGCGCGATTCCGACCTGCCATGCCACATCGGTCCAGCCATAGCCGTGTGCCCACCACCAGGCAGGCGCCAACAGCGCGATCGCGGCGTTCTTCCAGTTCGCGATTTCTCGGGTGCGCGCATCCTCGATGCCCGCCGCAAGCAGGATCAGAACGAGTGCTCCCCCGAGCACGTAAGACAGAAATCCCCAGCCCATCGGATCACAGACCTAGACGGCATGGCTTTCTAAAAAGTAACCAGAGCGGATGGTCTCTTCAGAAACAGCGCGCCGAACCTATCCCGACGGCAGCTCGATATCGTTCTGGACCGCTCCTGACGGCTGGCAATTGCGTCGTTTCGACTGGCCGTCCACCGCGGCCAAGCCACGCGGATCGATCCTGTTCCAGGGCGGTCGCGGCGACATCTTCGAGAAATATCTCGAGACCTTTCATCACTGGCATGATCAGGGCTGGACGATCACCTCGTTCGACTGGCGCGGCCAGGGCGGATCGGGGCGACTGACCGATGACCCGCATGTCGGCGACATCGATCGTTTCGGGACGTACCTCGCTGATTATGGCGCGTTCTGGCAGGAATGGGTCGCCGCCACGCCGGGGCCGCATGTCGCGATGGGGCATTCGATGGGCGGCCATCTGGTCTGCCGCGCGCTGGCCAAGGTGATCGCCGAACCCGACGCGGCCGTCCTGATCGCGCCGATGATGGGTTTGCATGCGCCGATCAGCGCCGGATTCGGCGAGCGCGTCGCCGAGATCGCGATGAGGCTCGGCAACCCCCAGCGGCGTGCCTGGAAGTCGAACGAAAAGCCGGGAACCACCGATTCGCGGCCATCGCTGCTGACCCACGATCCCGATCGATATTCGGACGAGCCATGGTGGTGGGAGCAGAAGCCCGAGATCAAATTGGGCCCGCCGAGCTGGCGCTGGGTGGTGCGCGCGTTCGAATCGACGCGGCGATTGCGCGCCAGCCGGCGTGTGAAGCTGGTGAAAGTGCCGATCCTCATGCTGGTCGCCGAAGCCGACAAGCTGGTCCGCGCAGCCGACGCGATCAAGGTCGCGGGGCTGTTGCCCGATGTCCGGCTGGTGCGGTTCGGCAGCGAAAGCGCGCATGAAATCCTGCGCGAGGTTGACCCGGTCCGCAATCGCGCCTTGGGGGAAATCGACATCTTCCTTTCGGCACGAGCGCAGCAATGAGCGGTGATAAGATTTGGGACATCGCCATCATCGGCGCGGGGATCGCTGGCGCCGCGCTCGCGGCCGAGGTCGCGCCCCATGCCAGCGTCCTGATCCTCGAGGCGGAGGACGTCGCCGGCTATCACGCCACCGGACGATCCGCTGCCTTCTGGGAGGAGACCTATGGCGGTCCGGCGGTCCAGCCGCTTACAGCTGCGTCGCGATCGCACCTGGAGGAAGGCGGATTTCTCCAGCCGCTGGGATCGCTGCATATCGGCCGCGAGTATGAACGCGCGCAGATCGAAGCGATGCTGGAACAGTTCGCCGGCAGCGGCGTCGATCTTTCGCTGGTCGACCCGCGCGAGCTTATCCCCGGCCTGCGCCCGGAATGGAACCTGGCGGTGTGGGAGCCTAGCTGCGCCTATATCGACGTCGCGGGTCTCCACGCCGCGGCTTTGTCGCGCGCCAAAAAGGCCGGTGCGGAGCTGGTGCTGGACGCGGCGCTGACTGCGGCGAGCCGAAGCGGTGATGGCTGGCAGCTCGAAACGAAGGCCGGGAATTTCGCTGCAAGTATATTGGTCAACGCGGCCGGCGCCTGGGCCGATCGGGTCGCGGCAATGGCCGGAGTTGCGCCGATCGGCATCCAGCCGCTGCGCCGCGCGCTCGCCCAGCTTCGAGTCGATCCGCCGGTGCCGGACGATGCGCCGCACGTCGCGCACATCGGCGGGGAGTTCTATTTCAAGCCGGAATCGGGCGGACGGATTTGGCTGAGCCCGCATGACGAGGTGCCAAGCGAGCCCGGCGACGTGCAGCCGGAGGAGATCGATATCGCGATCGCGATCGATCGGCTGGAACAGGTCGTCGACTGGAAAATCGAGCGTGTCGAACGCAGTTGGGCCGGCTTGCGCAGCTTCGCGCCCGATCGCCTGCCGGTCTATGGCTTCGACAATCATGTGCCCGGCTTCTTCTGGTGCGCGGGGCAGGGCGGCTTCGGCATCCAGACGGCGCCGGCGGCCTCCCTGGTCGCGGCATCCTTGCTGCTCGGTACCGCGCCCGATCCGCTCGTCGCGAAAATCGACCGGGATCGTTACGCCCCCGCGCGGTTCCGCTAGCGCGACACCTTTGCCGTCGCTAACCTGTGTTAGCCATCAAGACGGAGGGCCCCATGGCGCACAAGTTCGTGATCGAGCAGAACAAGGCCGGCGAGTACGTCGCCAAGTTCAAATACAATAGTGAAATCATCTTCTGGACCGAAGGCTATTCGTCGCGCGCGAACGCACAGAACGCTATCGACTCGATCAAGAAGAACGGTCCCGACGCTCCTGTCGAAGGCTGAGCATCACGCCACGGGGCGTGCTTGAGCGCGCCCCGCCGCCAGTGCCGCGTCGCTGGCCAGCTTGTCTGCGCGTTCATTGTCGGGGTGTCCGGCATGACCCTTCACCCACACCCATTCGACGCGGTGAGGGGCGGCGGCGTCGATCAGCTTTTGCCATAGATCGGCGTTCTTGACCGGCTTCTTGTCGGACGTTTTCCAGCCGTTCTTGCGCCAGCCGTGGATCCACTTGGTCAGCCCGTCCATCACGTAGCGGCTGTCGGTCGATAGCGTTACGCGGCACGGGCGTTTGAGCGCGTTGAGCCCCTCGATCGCCGCAGTAAGCTCCATGCGGTTATTGGTGGTCAGCTTCTCGCCGCCCGACAATTCCTTCTCGCGGGCGCCCATGCGGATCAGCACGCCCCAGCCACCGGGCCCGGGATTGCCCTTGCACGCGCCATCGGTCGCGATCTCGACATGTGACAATTCGGTCATGCCAGCGACTTGAAATCGCGCACGAAGCCCGGATCGTAGATTTTGAGCCGGCGCCAGTAAGCGAGCGGGTCCTTGCGCGTCACCATCGCATCGGCGGGTGTGTTGAGCCAGTCCCAGGCGCGGCTGAGGAAGAAGCGGATGCAGGCCCCGGCGGCAAAGCCCGGCAACGCCGCACGTTCCTCGTCGCTCAGCGGCAGCGTGCGGTGATAGCCGCGGATCAGCGCCTCGCCGATCGCGGGATAATGCGTCGTCCCGCTGGCGTCGAACGACCACGCCGTGTGCATGACCGCGAGGTCGTAGATGCGCGCGTCGGTGCAGGCGAAATAGAAGTCGATCAGCCCGGTGACCTCGCTGCCCCGCATCAAGACGTTGTCGGGGAACAGGTCGGCGTGGATCGTGCCTTGCGGAAAACGGTCGCCCTGCCAGCCGTGCACAACGCGATCGACCATGGCGGCGGCCTCGGCATGGAGGTTGGGGGCCATATCGTCGAGCGAGCGGCCGCAGCGATCGAACAAAGGCTGCCAGGTGCGCACGCCCATCGAATTGTCGCGTACCAGCGCGAAGTCGGTCAGGCTGGCATGCATCCGCCCCATTGCCGCGCCCGCTGCCTCGGCCTGGGCGGCGGTCGGGTGACTGACCGACACGCCAGGCAGGAACCTGATCAGGCAGGCCTGACGCCCTTCCAGCGTCTGGATCGCGTCGCCATGGCGGTCCTTGATCGCCGGCGGTACCGGATTGCCGCGCTCCGCCAGATGATCGAGCAGCGCCATGAAATAGGGCAGGTCGCCCGCCTCGACGCGCTTTTCGTACAGCGTCAGGATGAAGCGGCCTTTGGTGGTGTCGATCAGATAGTTCGAATTCTCGACGCCCTCGGCGATGCCTTTCGCCGAGACGAGCTCGCCGACATCGTAGCGCAAGAGGAATTCCTCCAGCGCCTCGGCCGAAACATGCGTGTAGACTGCCAAGATCTAATCCGTCATTCCAGCGAAAGCTGGGATCTCATGAGGTGAATGACTGCTCGAGACCCCAGCTTTCGCTGGGGTGACGGTCTTGCTCACGCCGCCGCCTCTAGCCCGCGCGGGAGCTTGAAGGCGATCGTCTCCTGCGTCGTCTCGACTTCGCGCTCGGTCACATCGAAGCGTTCGGCGAGCCGGTCGATCAGTTCGCGCACCAATTGCTCGGGCGCCGAAGCGCCGGCGGTGATGCCTAAGGTCTTGACGCCGTCGAGAAACCCCCAATGGAGTTCGCTCGCGCGCTGGATCAGTTGAGCCGGAATGCCCTGGCGCTCCGCCACCTCGACCAGCCGCAGCGAGTTGGACGAATTCGGCGCGCCGATCACCAGTACCGCATCGCACGCGCCCGCGATCGCCTTGATCGCGGCCTGGCGATTGGAGGTCGCGTAACAGATATCCTCGCCGCGCGGTGCCTGGATGGCGGGATATTTCGCCTGGAGCGCGGCGACCACTTCCGCGGTATCGTCCACCGATAAAGTCGTCTGGGTCAGGAACGATAAGATATTCGGGTCGCGTGGTTCGAACTTGGCGACATCGGCGACCGTCTCGATCAACGTCATCGACCCTTCGGGCACCTGACCGAATGTGCCGATCACTTCGGGATGGCCGGCGTGGCCGATGAACACGATGTGCCGGCCGGAAGCGACCAGCCGTTCGGCCTGGCGGTGCACCTTGCTGACGAGTGGGCAGGTCGCATCCAGATAGGACAAGCCGCGCTCCGCCGCCTTGGCCGGCACCGCCTTGGGCACGCCGTGCGCGCTGAACACCACGGGCACGCCATCGGGCACCTCGTCGAGTTCCTCGACGAAGATTGCGCCCTTGGCCCTCAGGGTATCGACGACGAACTTGTTGTGTACGATCTCGTGACGGACATAGACCGGCGCCCCGTATTTTTCGATCGCCAGTTCGACGATGCGGATCGCGCGATCGACGCCGGCGCAGAAACCGCGCGGCGCCGCGATCAGCAGTTCGAGAGCTCTTTTCGGGGTGGAAGCCATGGCCGGCGCTCTACGCGATTGATCGGCTGAGGCAAAGGCGGTTTGCGGAGCGAGCGGTCCCCACGATCGTCACGCGGGCGATCCGTCATTGATTCTTTCGTCCGCGCTCCCCATATACAACTCGCTATCGTCGCAGGCGACGGAAACCGACGCTTCCGAGCCGACCCTTCCCTTTCTCGCTTCTAGCTCCGCGGGTACGTGCCTGCGGACAATCTATATTCCTTGAAAGGGACATCTCATGCCGATCGGCAAAGTTAAATTCTTCAATACCGACAAAGGCTATGGCTTCATTTCGCCCGAGGACGGCGGCAGCGATAGCTTCGTTCATATCAGCGCGGTCGAACGCGCCGGCATGACGACTCTCCAGGCCGACCAGCGCGTGTCGTACGACATCGAGAACGATCAGCGCGGCAAGTCGTCGGCCGTGAACCTTCAGGCAGCCTGAACCCAGTCAGCGGGGGCGAATTGCGTTGGATGGGCGGGTCATCGATCCGTCCGGACGACGCAATCGCCGCCGCCGGGAATCATTCCCTAAGCTATCGTCGGGGCGAGCTGTCGCTCCGACGATGTACCTTCGTCGCAAAGCGGCACATGCCGCCTCCGGGTCCGCGCGCTGATCGCCCACCCACCGAGTTCCAAGCGACGTTTTATCGATCACGCGGGACCGAGACTCTCTTGCGCGGTCCTCCAGGAGATAGTCATGTCGAGAATCCCCGTCCGCCCCTTCCTCGTGGCCAAAGACGAGGAGGGTGTGTTTCGCGTGACCGTGCGTACGACGCGATACAATTCCCAGGGCTATCCGCTCGTCTCCAGCGAAGTGCTGGAGGATGCTTTCAAGACGCAGACCGCCGCCCGTGCGTTCGTGCGCGAGACCTATCACGTCGAAACCAGCGATATCGCCAGCAAATAAGGACGGCTTCGCGCGCTGTCGCGGTCCGTCGACGAAACGCGCGCGCGCCTGTTGCCGCGCTCGGGTTGCGACCCTATGGTGACCGCCGCTTTATGTAAGGGTCAGGGGCCATGGCGCGCGCCGCGGCCCCTTCCCGTGTCGAAAAGGTCTGCCGTTCGTGTCACCCCGCTTTCTTGCCGCTCCGATCGCTCTCGCGCTGGTCCTCGGCGGCTGCGCCAGCCGTGGCGAGCTCGACATTTCCGAATCGGGTGCGGGCGTAACCGCGGTGCGCACACCGTGCCCGACGGTCGGCGTGCCGGCGGGGACGGGGGATCTCACCACGTTCGACCCTGCGACCAGCCGCGAGGCCACCGCGATCGACGTGGTCGCGGCGATGACCGACGTGCGTGCCACCTGCAACAATGACGGCGCAAGCCCGCAGGTCGTCACCAACATCACCTTCACCGTGCTCGCGCGGCGCGCCCGCGCCGATGGCGCGCGCGACGTGACCTTGCCCTATTTCGTCACCGTGGTTCAGGGCGGCAACGCCGTGGTCGCCAAGCGTGTCGGGCGCGTCGTCGTCCATTTCGATGCCGGCCAGACGCGCGCGAGCACCAACGGATCGGCCACCGCCAGTGTCGACCGCTCGGCAGCGACATTGTCGGACGAGGTCAAGCGCCGCATCACCGAAAAGCGCAAGGCGGGCCGCGAATCCGCCGCGATCGATCCGCTCAGCGCGCCGGACGTACGCAGTGCCGTGTTGCGCGCGACATTCGAGGCGCTGGTCGGTTTCCAGCTGACCGACGATCAGCTGAAGTACAACGCGACGCGCTAATTCGTATCGCGGTGCCAGCCCGCTCCCCCACCCGGCCTCCCACTCAGGATATTCTATGGGAGGCCGGGTGGGGGAGCGGGCTGGCACCGTTACCGCGCGGCAGCGCGAACAAAACGCGCGATTGACTCGGTCAGAGCGCCGCGCCACAGCACTATCAGTCGCTGACGACGCGGGAGAGCGCAGGGAGACCTGCCGCCGAAGGAGCAACCGCCCCGGAATCTCTCAGGCAAACGGACCGCGTTTGTCGACAGCGACGCTCTGGAAAGCGTGCGGGGGCGACGCCCCTGTGCCACCGAAGGGGTAAGCCGGGCCGTCGCCAGAGACTGGCAGCGCCGGTGAAAGCTCTCAGGTTCCGTGACAGAGGGGGCGGCGGATATTCGGTCCTGGCGGGCCGTTGTCGCGCCGTCATCTGTTATCGGGAGACCGGGTGTGAGCGACGAAGCCGAAACCGAAATCGAACTGCAGACGCTCCCGCTCGATGCCTGGCATCGCGCACGCGGCGGGCGGATGGTCCCGTTCGCCGGCTATCATATGCCGGTCCAGTATGAAGGCATCATGGCCGAGCATCTGTGGGTGCGAGAATCGGCCGGACTGTTCGATGTCAGCCATATGGGCCAGCTGCTGCTCAGCGGTCCCGACCTCGATGTCGAACTCGAGAAGCTGATCCCCGCCGACGTGAAGGGCGTAAAACTTCACGGCCAGAAATATTCGCTGCTGCTCGCCGACAATGGCGGCATTCTCGACGACCTCATGTTCACGCGTTGGGAAGACGGCATCTACATGGTCGTCAACGGCGCGGTGAAGTATGACGACATCGCGCATCTGCGCGACCATCTGCCCGACGAAATCACGCTCAACCACATGGATGACCAGGCGCTGCTGGCGTTGCAGGGGCCCAAGGCCGCCGACGCACTCGGCCGGCTGGTGCCCGGCGTCGCCGAGCTCGTCTTCATGACCGGCGGTCGTTTCGACTGGAACGGCGTGCCGCTGTGGATCAGCCGCTCCGGCTATACCGGCGAGGACGGGTTCGAGATTTCGGTGCCCGGCGACAAGGCCGAGGCGCTTGCCGACGCGCTCTGCGCCCAGCCCGAAGTGAAGCCCATCGGTCTCGGTGCGCGCGATTCGCTCAGGCTCGAAGCCGATTTGCCGCTCTACGGCCACGATCTCGATCCTGAGACGACCCCGCTGATGGCGGCGCTCGGCTTCGCCGTCGCCAGCAAGCGCCGCCGCGAGGAAGCCAATTTCCCCGGCGCCGAACGCGTCTTGCTCGAACGCGAGCAGGGACCGGTGGTCAAGCGCGTCGGCCTGCTGGTCGAGGGTCGCCAGCCGGTCCGCGAGGGCGCGGCGGTGCTCGATGCGGAGGGCTCGGAAGTCGGCAAGGTCACGTCGGGTGGCTTCGCGCCCACGCTGGGGGTGCCGATCGCCATGGCCTATGTCCCCGCCGCGATGGCCGAGGTCGGCACCAAGATTCAGCTCAATCAGCGCGGCAAGGTCCATGAAGCGACCGTCACCGCGATGCCCTTCGTTCCCCACCGCTACGTCAGAGGAAGCAAGTAATGCGCTACTTCACCGAAGATCATGAATGGGTCGATGTCGACGGCGATATCGGCACTGTCGGCATTACCGACTATGCCCAGGGCCAGCTCGGCGACATCGTGTTCGTCGACGTGCCCGAAGAAGGCAAGACCGTGACCAAAGGCGACGAAACCGCGGTGGTCGAATCGGTCAAGGCGGCGTCGGACGTCTATACGCCGGTGTCGGGCAGGGTGATCGAAGGCAATGCCGAGCTCGCCGACAATCCCGGCCTGGTCAACGAGGACGCGGATGGCGAGGGCTGGTTCTTCAAGCTGACCCTGAGCGACCCGAGCGAGCTGGAAGGCCTGATGGACGAAGCCAAATACGAGGCGTTCGTCGCGAAGCTGTGAGCTCAGGCGTCGCCCCGGCGGAGGCCGGGGCCGCTTCGTGATGGAGCGCGCCGACCAAAACCTAGCGGCCCCGGCCTCCGCCGGGGCGACGGGAAATTAAATGCGCTATCTTCCCCTGACCCAGCCTGATCGCGAGGCGATGCTCGGCGTGATCGGTGCCGAGACGATCGACGATCTGTTCGTGGACGTACCCGCCATCGCCCAGCTCGATGGGCCGATCCGCGACCTGCCGATGCACGCCAGCGAATTGGCGGTCGAACGCCACATGACCGCCCTTGCGCGCAAGAACCTGACCGCGGGCGAGGCGCCGTTCTTTCTCGGCTGCGGGGCCTATCGCCATCATGTGCCGGCGTCGGTCGATCACCTGATCCAACGCGGCGAGTTCCTGACCGCCTATACACCGTACCAGCCCGAAATCGCGCAGGGCACGCTACAGATGCTGTTCGAGTTCCAGACGCAGGTCGCGCGCCTGCTCGGGACCGACGTCGCCAATGCGTCGATGTACGACGGTTCGACCGCGTGCTGGGAAGCGATCGGCATGGCGCGGCGCGTGACCAAGCGTGGCAAGGCAATCCTGTCGGGCGGGCTCCATCCGCATTACGTCTCGGTCGCGAAGACGATGGCCAAGTACACCGGCGATCATCTCGAAACCTCGCTGCCGACGCTCTCGGTGGAAACCGACATCGACACCCTGATCGCGGCGATCGATGACGATACGTCGTGCGTCGTCGTGCAATATCCCGATATCCTCGGCCGCATCGCCGACCTGCGACCGCTGGCCGACGCTTGCCACGCCAAAAAGGCGTTGCTGGTCGCGGTGGTGACCGAGCCGGTCGCGCTCGGCGCGCTCAAGTCGCCGGGCGAGATGGATGCCGACATCGTCGTCGGCGAAGGTCAGTCCATCGGCGTCGGGCTGCAGTTCGGCGGCCCCTATGTCGGGTTGATGGGCTGCAAGGAGAAATATATCCGCCAGATGCCCGGCCGTTTCTGCGGCGAGACGGTCGATGCCGAGGGCAAGCGCGGCTTCGTGCTCACCCTGTCGACCCGCGAGCAGCATATCCGCCGCGAGAAGGCGACCTCGAACATCTGCACCAACAGCGGGCTGTGCGCGCTGGCATTCTCGATCCACATGACCTTGCTGGGTGAAGCGGGGCTGCGCGCGCTCGCCGCGACCAACCATGCCGGCGCGGTCGCCGCGGCCGAGCGGCTGGCCAAGGTGCCGGGAGTCGAGCTGGTCAATGACGCCTTCTTCAACGAATTCACGCTGAAGCTGTCGAAGGAAGCCAGGCCGGTCGTTCGTGCCCTTGCCGACAAGGGCATCCTGGCCGGCGTATCGCTCGGACGGCTCTATCCGGGCGCTGACGGTCTCGCCAACGGGCTGGTCGTCGCGGTCACCGAAACCACCACATCGGAGGACGTCGAGACGCTTGCCTCCGCGCTCGAGGAGGCGCTGGCATGAACACGATCAATCAGAGCGGTTGGCGTCCGACCACGCCCGAAACGTGCGAGGGATCGACCGGCACCTTCACCGGCAACCGCGCGCTGATGCTCGAAGAAGCGCTGATCTTCGAGATCGGTTCGACCGACACGACCGGAGTCGAAGTCGCGGAGCCGGCCGAGGTCGCATCGCGGCTGGGCGGTCTCGCCCGCAATACGCCGATCGGCCTGCCGGGCCTGTCCGAGCCGGAGACGGTGCGGCACTATACCCGCCTCAGCCGGCAGAATTACGCGATCGATCTCGGCCTGTTTCCGCTCGGATCGTGCACGATGAAGCACAATCCGCGCCTGAACGAGAAGATGGCGCGGCTGCCCGGTTTCGCCGACGTCCATCCGCTGCAGCCGGTCGATACCGTGCAGGGGGCGCTCGGCGTCATCAACGAACTCGCTGTGTGGCTGATCGAGCTCACCGGCATGCACGGCGTCGCGATGACGCCCAAGGCCGGCGCGCATGGCGAATTGTGCGGTATCCTGTGCATCAAGGCCGCGCTCGACGCGAAAGGCGAGGGCCACCGCAAGGTCATCCTGGTCCCCGAATCGGCGCATGGCACCAATCCGGCGACCGCCGCTTTTGCCGGCTATACGGTCGAGGATATTCCGGCGACGGCCGAAGGCCGCGTCGATGTCGAAGCGCTCAAGGCGCGGCTCGGACCGGATGTGGCGGGCGTGATGATCACCAACCCCAATACGTGCGGCCTGTTCGAGCGCGAGATGAGGACGATCTCGGACGCGGTGCATGCGGCCGGCGGGTTCGTCTATTGTGACGGCGCCAATTTCAACGCGATCGTCGGACGCGTGCGGCCGGGCGATCTCGGCATCGACGCGATGCACATCAACCTGCACAAGACCTTCTCGACGCCGCATGGCGGTGGCGGGCCGGGCTCCGGACCGGTGGTGCTGTCGAAGGCATTGTCGCCTTACGGCCCGTTGCCGTTCACCGAGAGGCATGCCGATGGGCACATCACTTTGGTCGAGGAGGAAACGGTCGGTGACCGCCATCCGCACAGTTTCGGACGGATGTGCGCCTTCAACGGTCAGATGGGCATGTTCACGCGCGCGCTGACCTACATCCTCAGCCACGGCGCCGACGGCCTGCGCCAGGTCGCCGAGGATTCGGTGCTCAACGCCAATTACATCCTGCGCAGCCTGGAAGACACGCTCGCCGCGCCGTTCGCGGCCTCGGGACCGTGCATGCATGAGGCGATCTTCTCCGACGATGGCCTGCCCGAGGGCTTCTCGACGATCGACATTGCCAAGGGCCTGATCGACGAAGGCTATCATCCGATGACGATGTACTTCCCGCTCGTCGTCCATGGCGCGATGCTGGTCGAGCCGACCGAGACCGAATCGAAGGCGGCGCTCGATCAGTTCATCGGCGCGCTGCGCTCGGTCGCGGAACGAGCGAAGGCGGGTGACGAATCGCTGCGCTCGGCGCCGCATTTCGCGCCCCGCCGTCGCCTCGACGAGACGCTCGCGGCGCGCAAGCCGGTGCTGGTGTGGAAGGATCCGGAGCTGGCACAGGCGGCCGAATAAGGCCTGTTGCGAGAGTGAGTTAGTTTGCTATGACAGTCTCCGGGGTTTCTCGGGGACTATCATGCAACAGCAGCAGCTTATCGGTTATGCCGTCACCACGGTCGTCGTTGTCGCGCTGCTGGCGTTCCGCTTGCGGCGGATGAGCCAGTTGCGCCGATTGCGGCTGGAAACGCTTTGGGTCGTCCCGGCCATCTATCTGATCTTCGCCGCTGTGATGTTCTATCAATTTCCGCCGACGGCGATCGGCTGGGCGATCAGCGCCGCTGCGTTGCTGGCCGGGGCAGCGATCGGCTGGCAGCGCGGCAAGATGATGCAGATTCACGTCGATCCGGACACGCATATGCTCAACCAGAAGGCATCGCCTGCCGCGATGATCTTCATCGTCGTCCTGATCGCGGTGCGGATGGCGGCCAAGTCGGTCCTCGCAACTGGTGGCGGCACCGGCTTTCATGTCAGCACGATGATGGTGACCGATGTCCTGATTGCGCTCGCGCTCGGTCTGTTCGCGACCACCCGGCTGGAGATGTTCCTGCGCGCCCGGCGGATGCTCGATGAGGTGCGCGCCGCGTCGCCTCTCCGCGGCTAATCCGCGATCGCCTCGCTGACCTGGGGATGGCGCGAGACGCGGTGCTCGCGCCAGACGATGTAGAGCCCGCTGGCGACGATCACCGGCGCGCCGACCCAGGTCCAGGGCGTCGGCAGCATGTCGAACAGCACCCAGCCGTAGAGAGTCGCCCAGATCAGGCTCGAATAGTCCATCGGCATGACCGCCGACACGGGCGCGTATTTGAGCGCGGCGGTAAAGGCGATCTGTCCCAGACCGCCGACTAGGCCCATGCCGATCAGCACCGCGAAGGTCGTGGCATCATGGCCGTGCGCGAAGAACGGATAGATCAGCACCATCGGCACCATCGATAGCGACGAGAACCAGAATACCGTCGTCACCGGCGCGTCGACCTTGCCGATCTGGCGCAGCTGGATAGCGACTAGCGCGACGAACACCGCGGAAGTAAGTCCGACCAGCGCGCCGTCGATCGGAAAATGGCCGCTTCCCGGCTGGGTGACGATCAGCACGCCGACGAATCCCGCCGCCACCGCCGCCCAGCGATGCCAGCCGGTCGGTTCCTTGAGCACCAATGCGCCCAGGATGGTCGCGAAGATCGGTACGGTAAAGGCGAGGGTGGTTGCCTCTGCCAGCGGCAGCAACAGCACCGCGCCGAAGTTGAACGCCATCCCGGTCAATCCCACCGCGGCACGGATCACCTGGCCGCGCACCGCACGCGATCTCACAGCGCTCAGGCCCGGACCGGCAACCACCATATAGGCCAGCACCACCGGCACGGCGCAGCCCTGGCGAAAGAACATGATCTCGGCGAGGTTGGCGCCGTGCGTCTCGGCGACCTTGATCAGCGCCGAAAGGCTCGACAGCAACAGCACCGCGAGCAGCCGCATCGCGATGCCCAGCATCACGCGATCGGTATGCACAGGCGCGGCCTCCCCCATGAATTCGCCATGCTCCGCACCGCCTCCCGATACAAGGCGGGGTGACGCGGGGACGCGCGGGCGCTATCGGCCCCCGATCATGATCAAGCACGCCCTCTCCGTCACCCGCGCGCAGAATTTCGCGGAATGGTATCAAACCGTCATTGCCGAGGCCGATATGGCCGAGGAGAGCGGGGTCCGTGGGTGCATGGTCATGCTGCCATGGGGCTATGGCATTTGGGAACGCATCCAGCGCTTGCTCGACGACCGCATCCGCGCGCTCGGCTATGACAACACCTATTTTCCCCTGTTCATCCCGCTTTCCTATTTCGAGAAGGAAGCGGAGCATGTCGAAGGCTTCGCCAAGGAAATGGCGGTTGTCACGCACCACCGCCTTATTCCCGACGGCAAGGGCGGGCTGATGCCCGACCCCGCGGCCAAGCTGGAAGAGCCGTTGATCGTCCGGCCGACCTCCGAAACGGTGATCGGCGCCGGCTTTGCGCGTTGGATCCAGTCGTGGCGCGATCTGCCGGTGCAGATCAACCAATGGGCGAACATCGTCCGCTGGGAAATGCGTACGCGGATGTTCCTGCGCACCGCAGAATTCCTGTGGCAGGAAGGTCATGCCGCCTACGCCTCGGCCGAGCAGGCCAAGGCGGAAACCGCCAAGGCGCTGGAGCTCTACCGTTCGTTCGCCGAGGATTGCGTCGCGATGCCGGTGATCGCCGGCGAGAAGCCCGAGAACGAGCGCTTCCCCGGCGCGGTCGAGACATGGTCGATCGAGGCGATGATGCAGGACGGCAAGGCGCTCCAGGCGGGCACCAGCCACTTCCTCGGCACCCATTTCGCCGAGGCGCAGAACATCCGCTTCCAAAACACCGAAGGCCAGTTCGAGCCGGCCAACACGATCAGCTGGGGCATGTCGACGCGCATGGTCGGCGGTCTGATCATGACGCATGGCGACGACGACGGCCTGCGCGTTCCGCCGCAGATCGCGCCGTGGCAGATCGTGATCGTGCCGATGCTGCGCGACAATGACGAGGATGCCGCGCTGATCGATTATTGCCAGGGCATCCGCGACGAGCTCGTCAAGCAAAGCGCGTTCGGCGAGCCGCTGCGCGTGCTGCTCGATCTCAAGTCGACCAAGTCGACCACCAAGCGCTGGAGCTGGATCAAGAAGGGCGCACCGATCGTGATCGAGGTCGGCGGACGCGACATGGCCGGCGGCAACGTTTCGCTGATCCGCCGCGACGCGCTCTATCGCGAAGACGGCAAGCTCGACAGCGCGGTGGTGGCGAAGAACGATTGCGTGGCGCAGGCAGCGGCTTTGCTGGCTGAAATCCAGCATGGGCTCTACACGCAGGCCAAGATGCGGCTAGACGGCAATATCGCGACCGACGTGACCGATATGGACGGGCTGAAGGCGTTCTTCGCCGATAGCGTCGAGAAGCCCGGCTGGGTGCTCGCGCAATGGTCCAAGCCGACGGGCGCGGCGCTCGATGAGGTCGAGGCGCAATTGAAAGCGCTCAAATTGACCTTGCGCAACACGCCGCGCGATGCGGCGCCAGCCGACGGCACGTGCATCTTCACCGGTGCCCCTGCGGTCGAGCGCGTGCTGATCGCGCGGGCGTATTGAGGATGGACGCGCCTCCTCCTCGGCGTGCTCCTGCCGTCGCGGGAGCACGGACGGAATGATCTGGTTCGGCAACACCAAACCCGACCTCGCCGCAATGACCACGATGGGCGCGGCCTCGATGCCGGGCCTACTTGGAATCGAGTTCGTCGACGCCGGGGACGACTGGCTGTCGGCGCGGATGCCGGTCGACCACCGCACGCACCAGCCGTTCGGGCGGCTGCATGGCGGCGCATCGGTGGCTCTGGCAGAGACGGTCGCGTCGGTCGGCGGCGCGATGACGCTCGACCCGTCGAGGCAGGTAACCGTCGGCATGGAGATCAACGCCAACCATATCCGTCCCGTGATGTCGGGCCATGTCACGGCGACTGCCAAGGCGGAGTCGCTCGGCCGCACCACGCAGATCTGGACGATCCGTATCACCGATGACGCCGGCAAGCTGATCTGCCTGTCGCGCATCACGCTGGCGGTGATCGCGGTCGCCTAGCGAAGGGCGGCGCCGCTTCGTCCGTTGGACAGCGCAGAAGGCAAGGGAGGCCGTATGCGCTGGATCTTGGTGGTGATGGGGATTGTCGGGATCGCACTGCAATTGCCGACCTCGGCGCCGGCGGCCGATGGACCGCTGGCGTCGCATCGTATCGGCAATCGCGACTATCAATTGTACGTTCCACCGGGAGGCAGCGGGCGGCTGCCGCTGGTCATCGCGCTCCATGGCGGCGGCGGCAACGGCGCGCAGCTCGCCAAGTCGGCCGGGCTGATCGACAAGGCGGCGAGCGAAGGATTTATCCTGGCGCTGCCCGAAGGATCGTCTCGGTTCGGCAAGCTGGAGACCTGGAACGCGGGCGGTTGCTGCGCCTATGCCATGCGCAAGAAGGTCGACGATATCGGCTTCATCCGCGCGCTGATCGACGACCTCGAACGGACCCAGCCCGTCGATCCCAAGCGGGTCTACGTCGTTGGCATGTCCAACGGCGGCATGATGACCGAGCGCGTGGCGATCGAGCTCGGTGATCGCATCGCCGGCGCAGCGGTTTTCGTCGGAGCGCTGTTCGGTAACGAGCCCAGGCCGGTCGCGGCTGTGCCCATGCTGATCGTCAACGCTGAGAAGGATGAGCAGGTGCCGGTAGCCGGCGGCACCAGCACGACGGGCATCGTGCGGCGGTCACAGGGTATGCCGTACAAGCCGTCACGCTACGCCGCGACTTTCTGGGCGACGGCAAACCGCTGCACCAAAGGGCCCACGCGCAGCGAGACGAGCGATTATGTTCGCGAACTATGGACCGGCTGCGCCGGCGGCGCCGACGTCGACTTCTACATTATGAAGGGTGCGGAGCATGGCTGGCCGGGACATGGGGTAGGGCGGCCAGGGGTCACGCGGAACACCGGCAAGATCGATGGTACCGCGCTGATGTGGGATTTCTTCGCGGCGCGTCACCGCTGAGGCGGAACGCGGCTCAGGCAATGCGCAGAGTCAGTGAGCGCATCATCTCGCGTTCGATCGGCTCGTCGAAACGCGCGCCGATCAAGCCGTCGGCACACCAGATAACGGTCGCGGCGATCGGAGCGCTGCGGTCGAAGCGGAGCGTCAGCGACTCGCCCTGCTCGGCCTCGATCCGGCTGGCGAGGCGGCACCCATAGATCGACAGTTGGTGGAGTGCGGCTTTTCGGTGGCGCTTCACGCTGGCATGCGCGACCGACAGGACCGGCTCCCGGTCATATTTGACGTCGGTCGCCCGGCGGCGAAAATGCGAAAATGTCGTAGCCATCGTACGGCCCCCGTCTGCCCTTGGAACGGCTATGCAACGAGGCCGGTTAATGACTGGCTAAACTGGATTTTTCGGCGTGTTGACGGGCAGACGCGCGCCGACATGCGCTTCACCGCGTGCTTCAGCCAGCCGGGCCTGGCGGTGGCGTTCGGCATAGCCCGCGCGCTGGACGGCATCGCGCGTGCCGTGGCAGGCGGGGCAGCTCATCCCTTCCTCGAACAAGGGTGACGCGCGATCCTCGCTACTGACCGGCATGCGGCAGGCACGGCACAGGCTGTGTGTACCGGGCGAGAGTTCGTGCCCGACTGCGACGCGCTCGTCGAATACGAAACATTCGCCCTGCCAGCGGCTCTCGGATGCGGGCACCTCTTCCAGATATTTCAGGATGCCGCCCTGCAAGTGAAAGACTTGATCGATCCCCTCGGCCTTGAGCAGCGCGGTCGCCTTCTCGCAGCGTATTCCCCCCGTACAGAACATCGCGACGCGCGGCGCGGCCGCGATTTCCTCGCGGTGCGCGGCGACCCAGGCGGGAAAGTCGCGAAAGCTTTCGGTCTTGGGATCGACCGCCCCGGCGAAGGTCCCGACCTTGACCTCGTAATCGTTGCGCGTGTCGATCACCATCGTGCCGGGCTGCTCGATCAGCGCGTTCCAGTCGGCTGGGAGGACGTAATGGCCAACCCCCGTCAGCGGGTCGATGTCCGGCATCCCCATCGTCACGATCTCGCGCTTCAGCCGGACCTTGAGCCGATGGAACGGCATCGTCTCGGCAGTCGCCGTCTTGACTTGCAGGTCGCCGCAACCGGGCAGGGCGCGGATATGGGCGACCACCGTGTCGATCCCTTCGGGCGGACCCGCGATCGTGCCGTTTATCCCCTCATGGGCGAGCAGCAACGTGCCCTTGATCCCTTGCGCCTCGCACAAGGCAAGTAGCGGCTCCCGAATCGCGTTGGGATCGGGGAAGCGGACGAAATGATACAAAGCGGCGACGCGGATCACGTCAGCGCGTCCCACGCCTTTTCGAACGCGATACGTTGCTCGTCGCTGAGATGCAGGCCGACCTTGCTCCGCCGCATCAGCGCGTCTTCGGCAGTCCGTGCCCATTCATGGTCGCGCATCCACCGCGCCTCGATCTCGGTCAGGCCTCCGCCCAAATCGGCGCCCATGCCGGCTTCGTCGGTCACGCCATCGAGCATCTCGCCGAGCATCGTCCCATAAGCGTGCGCCATGCGAAGCGAGCGATTGTCGCCAAGGAAGGGCCAGGTCGCACGGGCCTGGGCCACGAACTGATCAAAATTAGCGATCGCGCCACCTGGAAAGACACGGGCGCGCGACACCGGGCGGCGCTTCAGCCCCAGTTCCGGGCCGAGCTTGCCCATCGCGTCCTCGGCCAGATGGCGTCCGGTGGTGATCTTGCCGCCGAACACGCTCAATAGTGGCGGCCCGTTGGTGTCGAGCTCGAGTACGTAATCTCGCGTCACCGCCTTCGCCTCGCTCGCGCCGTCGTCATAGAGCGGGCGCACGCCCGACCATTTATAGGTGACGTCTGCCGGCGTGATTTGCTTGACGAAATGATGGTTAGCGCCCTCGCACATATACGCGATCTCGTCGTCGGAGATCTGCGCGTCTTCGGGCGCATCGACCGGGATGTCGGTGGTGCCGATCTCGGTCCCGCCTTGCCACGGGATGGCGAAGATGATGCGGCGGTCGGGAAGCTGGAGAATATAGGCGTGGTCGCCCTCGTAGAGTTTGGGCACGACGATGTGGCTGCCCTTCACCAGGCGGACATTGGCCTTGCCGTTGAGCCCCAGCCGATTGAGCATCAGATGGACCCAGGGCCCCGCCGCATTGACCAGCGCGCGCGCCTCGACCGTGCGGCCGTCGGACAGCGTCGCGGTCCAGTGATCGCCCTCGCGCCGCGCGCTGTCGAGCGAGACGCGCGTGCAGATCTCGGCGCCATTGGCATGGGCATCGACCGCATTGAGAAGTGTGAGCCGAGAATCGTCGACCTGCGCATCGGAGTAGACGAACCCGCTTTTCCCGCCCTTGAGCGGCGAGGTGAAGGCTTTGTCGGATGCGCGCAGCCCGCGCGAGCGCGGCAGGCTCATCTTCCCGCCGAGCATATCGTAGAAATAGAGGCCGATGCGGACCATCCACCATGGCCGCACGGCGTTCTCCTGCGGCAAGACGAACCGCAACGGGCGGATGATGTGCGGGGCCGCATGCACCAACAATTCGCGTTCGCGCAGCGCCTCCGCGACCAGCCGGAAGTCGTAATATTCCAGGTATCGCAGGCCGCCATGGATGAGCTTGGTCGAGGCCGACGACGTGTGACTGGCAAGATCGTCGCGTTCGACCAGCAAGACTTTCAGCCCGAGCAGCGACGCCTCGCGGGCGATCGCGCATCCGTTGATTCCGCCGCCGGCGATAAGGAGGTCGTAAGTCAGCAGTCGAATCCTCGGTTGGCACGGGGGCGGAACAGTTGACGATCTCGCCGGTTCTTTCCGCCATCGTCAATCGGAGGATGCAGTCAAGATGCGAAAGTTCCTGTTCGCGGCTAGCGCGATTACCGCGACCGCCATTATCGCGGGTTCGGCGAGCGCCGATCCGGGGCAAGGCCGTTGGGGCGGATGCCCGCCCGGCCTGGCCAAAAAAGGCAATGGCTGCATGCCGCCGGGCCAGGCGCGCAAATATTATTGGGACCGCGGCGCGCGCCTGCCGAGCGGCTATCGCGGCTGGACGCGGTATGACGCGATCCCGCGCGCCTATCGCATGCGCGTGCCGTACAATGCCCGTTATCGCTACGTTTATCGTGACGACTATGTCTATATCGTCGATCCGCGGACGCGGCTGGTGCGCGACATCATCGACCTGCTCGCGCGGTGACGCGGGCGGGGTGACGGGAAGGCCGGTTGCGCCTATCTTGAGCCGACATGGCGAAACCAAGACATAAACACGGCCTTCCCACCCGTCAGCAGATCCTCGATTTCATCGCCTCGTCCGATCAGCCCGCGGGCAAGCGCGAGATCGCGCGCGCGTTCGGCCTGACGGCGCAGGAAAAGATCGCGCTCAAGGCGCTGCTCAAGGACATGGCCGATGAAGGCCTGATCGACAGCGCACCGGGGCGCGCGTTCCACAAGATGGGCGGGCTGCCCAAGGTGACCGTGCTGCGCATCGCCGATGTCGACGATGGCGGCAATGTCTGGGCAGTGCCGGAGCGCTGGGAAGCCGAAGGCGTGCCGGTGCCGCGGTTGCGCGTGCGCGAACGCAGCAAGCGGTCCGCGCTCGGCGTCGGCGACCGCATCCTCGCGCGCACCGAAGAAGCGGGCAAGAGCTGGATCGCGCATCCGATGAAGCATCTCGCCAAAGGCGAGGAACTGATGCTCGGCGTCGTCCGCCGCGAGGGCGACCGGCTGTGGCTCGACGGCGTCGAAAAGCGCGACCGGCGGCAATATCAGATTTCGGATTCCGGCGATGCGGAGCCCGGCGACCTGGTGCTCGCCGAAAAGGCGGGACGGCCGCCGCGTATCACCGTCCGCGTGACGCAGCGGCTGGGCGATCCGTTCGCCCCGCGCAGCTTCTCGCTGATCGCGATCCACGAGCACGATATTCCCGACCGCTTTGCCGACGAGGCGCTGGAGGAAGCCGAGCGCGTCGCCAGGCAGCCGTTGGGCGAGGGCCGCGAGGACCTGACCGACCTGCCGATCATCGCAATCGACCCTGCCGATGCGCGCGACCATGACGATGCGGTCTGGGCGGCGCCCGACGACGATCCCAAGAATCCCGGCGGTTGGAAAGCCGTGGTCGCGATCGCCGACGTGTCCTATTATGTCCGTCCCGGTTCGGCGCTCGATCGCGAGGCGCGGCGGCGCGGCAATTCGGTCTATTTCCCCGACCGCGTCGTGCCGATGCTGCCCGAAATCCTGTCGGCGGAAGTGTGCTCGCTCAAGACCGGCGAGGACCGCGCCGCGCTCGCCTGCCACCTCCAGATCGCCAAGGACGGGACGCTCAAGTCGTGGCGCTTCACCCGTGCCGTCGTGCGGATCGCGGCGAATATCGCTTATGAAGACGCGCAGGCTCTGGCCGATAAATTCCTCCCCGTACCGGGGAGGATTTTTGGAGTATCCTCGCCCCCCTCTGGTCCTGCTGGCGCGCCCTAGCGACGGCGCGCGACAAGCGCGAGCCGCTCGACCTCGACCTGCCCGAGCGCCGCGTGATGCTCGACGAGCTGGGCCGCATTCTGTCGGTCGCGCCGCGCGAGCGGCTCGATGCGCACCGGTTGATCGAGGATTATATGATCGCCGCCAATGTCGCGGCGGCGAAGGCGCTGGAGGCGAAGAAGGCGCCGGTCATGTACCGCGTCCACGAACCGCCGGCGCGCGAGAAACTGGTCGCGCTCAAGGATTATCTCGAAACCTGGGGCGTCAAGTTCGCGCTCGGTCAGGTGATCCAGCCGAAGACCTTCAACCACATCCTCGAGAAGATCGGCGAAGTGGATTTTCGCCCACAAGTGATGGAGCAGGTGCTGCGCACGCAGACACAAGCTTATTACGCACCGGACAATCACGGCCATTTCGGCCTCGCGCTCGGCAGCTACGCGCATTTCACCTCGCCGATTCGCCGCTACGCCGACCTCATCGTCCACCGCTCGCTGGTCACCGCTTATGGTCTCGGGCCCGGCGGCCTTACCGATGACGAAGCGGCGGGAATGGAGCGGATCGGCGAATCAATCAGCCGGCTCGAACGCCGCGCGATGGAGGCCGAGCGCGACACGATCGACCGCTACGTCGCCGCTTTCCTGGCGGAGAAGGTCGGCGAGATCGTCGAGACGCGCATCACTGGCGTGCAGAATTTCGGCATCTTCGCGACGGTCGCCGGGATTGGCGGCGATGGCTTGCTGCCGGTGCGCGACCTGGGCGGCGAATATTTTCGGTTCGACGAAGCAGCGAGGAAACTGGTCGGCGAAACGTCGGGTGACGAATATGCGATCGGCCAGGTGCTGCAATTGCGGCTGGCGGAAGCCAATCCGGTGTCCGGCGCGTTGCGCTTCGAACTGCCCGAGGGTCGTTACGCCCCGCCGCCGGGAAAGAAGCCCGAACGCGTCTTGAAACGCCGCGGTCGGCCGCCCAACATTCGCCATCAAGGGCGGCGACGTTAGAATTGTCACGGTGCCGGCCCGCTCCCCCACCCGGCCTCCCATAGAGTACCTTGGTTGGCAGGCCGGGTGGGGGAGCGGGCCGGCACCGCAACCCGGTTCAGCATTGCTGAACCGACACGAAAGGGGGAGTAAGACTTATGGGTGGACCAGCGGCAGGTGCAGCGGCGGGAGCGGTAGCCCGGGCCCGGCGGCGGCTCGTATCGCATTTCATGACGCACAATGCTGTCTCCGCCGACACCGCGATCGACTATACCCCGGGCCGCGGTATCGAACGGCGCCTGCTCGAGAAGCTGATCGAAAAAGGCGTGCTGCATGTCGGCAAGGCCGGCAAATATTGGCTCGACCTTCCGGCCTATGACGCGTGGAACAAGTCGCGCCGCCGCCGCGCCGGAATGGCGGTGGGCGCCGCGGTCGCGATCGGCGCCGCGCTCGGGTTCCTGGCCGGCGGCGGATGAGCGGCAAACTCGACCTGATCGGCATCGTGCCGCAACCCGGACCGGCGGGGCCGCCGCCGATTCACCCGGCGATGCTGCGCACGCGGTCGCGGATCGTGCGCGCGATGATCCAGGCGCACGCGCTGGCGCCCGAACAGGCAATCGCCTTCAGTCCTCGGCCGAGCGACGTCGCCGAACTGATGAAGCTCAGGAAAGCCGGCGTCGTCCGCGAGACGCTGCCGGGTCATTATTGGCTCGATCTGGTCGCCAACCATTATCGCGAGCAGCAAGCCGGCCGCGTCCGCGCGATGTGGGCGGTCGGCATCTCGCTGGTGATCGTAGCGGTGGCGGTGCTATTTTACCGCGGTTGAAGCGGACCCAATAAGATCGAATAACGCATCCCCGGCGAAGGCCGGGGCCCAGTGTCGATGACGTGGAGATGGTGTTCCGCCCTATTGGGCGCATTGTATCTGGGCCCCGGCCTTCGCCGGGGAAGTGTGTAACTCAGGCGATCAGCTTTGAGGTGATCATCCACACCGAAACGTCAACCCCGCCTTCGCGGTCAACCTTTCGCGCAGCGCATCGCCCATCAGCGCGCCCGGCGTCCAGATGCCGCCCTCGCCGTGCACATCCTGCACCAGGCACAAGGCGGCTTCGGCGATCATCTTGCTGGTCGATCCGTAACCCGGATCCTTGTCGCCGGTAACGACGCATTCGACCCGGCTGTCGTCGGGGAATTCGCCGATGAACAATATGTCGTAATGCCCGCTGTCGCGCTCTTCCTTGGACGGGCCTTCGCCGGGCTTGGGCCCTTTGTCGCCCGCCAGCGGATTGACCTTGGCGATCGCCTCGGCAGCGGCCTTGCCGAGATCGCCAAGCCCGGCGACCATCATCTCGTCATAGACGAAATTGGCGCCGTATTTCTCGCCCAGCAGGAAGTTGGTGCGGTGGACGTTCTTGGTGTTGATCGGCGCCATGATGAAGGGCGCGACCCAGGCGCCGACCGACTTGTCATATTCGGGCAGCAAGCCGGTCGGCTGGTGCGGCCCCGAAAAACCGGGAGTCAGCGCGAACGGATTGGTCAGCAGAGCGACGATGCGCGGGTCCCGGGCGGCGGCAGCGAGCGTCGCCTTCAGGCTGGCCGCAGTGCCGCCCGAAAACCCGCCCTTCATCACCCGCACGCGGCATTTCACGCGCGGCGCCGGCCCGCCATGCTTGGCGATCGCGCATTGCTGCAGGGTCAGTACGCCGAGGTCGAAGGGAATCGAGTCGAACCCGCACGAAAACACGATCCGCGCGCCGCTGCGTTTGGCCGTCTCGTGATGCGCGTCGATCATGTGGCGCATCCAGGCCGGCTCGCCGCACAGATCGAGATAGGCGGTGCCGGTCTCGGCGCAGGCGGCGACCAGATCGCTGCCATAAAGTTGATACGGACCAACCGTGGTGATGACCGCGGTGGCGCGCTCGCACATCGCCTTCAGGCTGGCGGGATCGTCCGAATTCGCCGCGATCAGGGTGACGTCTGCGGGGGCGCCGATCAGATCGCGGACTTCCTGGAGCTTGCTGAGCGAGCGCCCGGCCATCGCCCATTTGATGCCGCTGGGATAGGTCTCGGAGAGATATTCGGCGACGAGGCGGCCGGTGAAGCCGGTGGCGCCGTAGATGATGATATCGAACTCGCGAGCCATCC
Source organism: Sphingomonas pruni NBRC 15498 (assembly GCF_001598455.1). Taxonomy (GTDB): domain Bacteria; phylum Pseudomonadota; class Alphaproteobacteria; order Sphingomonadales; family Sphingomonadaceae; genus Sphingomonas; species Sphingomonas pruni. Next base: position 13,811 of record NZ_BCYZ01000029.1, on the reverse strand, counting down.
CAATCTCCCCTCCCGCTTGCGGGAGGGCCGGGAGAGGGCCTGTCGCTTCGCGGGATATGCTGTGTAAGAGGAACATGCCCTCCCAGCCGGGGGTGAAGCAAGCCCCCGGCTTGCTTCAGGTCGTCCCGGGGGGACGACCGACCTCCTAGGCTCCCTCCCGCAAGCGGGAGGGGCTTTTATTTCACGCTGCCTCGCTGAATTGCAGCGCCGCCAACCGGGCGTAGAGTCCGCCCTTGGCGTTGAGCGTGGCGTGCGTCCCTTCTTCGACGATGCGGCCCTCATCCATCACGATGATCCGACCGGCGGCGCGTACGGTAGCGAGACGATGCGCGATCACCAGCGTGGTGCGCCCGTCCATCAGTCGTTCGAGCGCCTGCTGCACCAGTTGCTCGCTTTCGGCATCGAGCGCGCTGGTCGCTTCGTCGAGCAGCAGGATCGGCGCATCACGCAGCAGCGCGCGGGCGATCGCGACGCGCTGGCGCTGTCCGCCCGAGAGCCGCGCTCCGCCTTCGCCCAGGAAGGTGTCGAGCCCGTCGGGCAGCTTACGCAGGAAATCTGCGGCGTTGGCGGCCTCTGCCGCCGCCCAGATGGCCTCGTCGGTCGCGTCCCATTCGCCATAACGCATATTGTCGCGTGCGGAGGCGCCGAAGATCACCGTTTCCTGCGGCACCATTGCGATGCGGCGGCGGATATCGGCGGGATCGGCGAGGGGCAGGGGAACGCCATCGATCCGGACCTCGCCCGATTGCGGATCGTAGAAGCGCTGGATGAGCTGGAACAAAGTTGTCTTGCCCGCCCCGGAAGGGCCAACCACCGCGACGGTCTCGCCGGCGGCGACGTCGAGCGAGAAATCGGCAAGCGCAGAAACGTCTTGCCGGGTCGGATAGCGGAACACGACATGGTCGAACGTGATCGCGCCGCGTGCCGGTTCCGGCAATGCAACCGGGTTGGCGGGCGCGGCGATCTCAGGTTGTTCGGCGAGCAATTCACTGAGCCGCTCGGCGGCACCCGCCGCGCGCAACAAGTCGCCATAGACATCGCTCAAAGCACCGAAGGCCCCCGTCGTCAGCAGCGCTGTGGCGATGAATGCGCTGAACGAGCCGGGCGACATGTGCCCGCTGGCGACGTCGGTCGCGCCTGCCCATAGCAGCAACACCACGGCGCCGAAGATCAGCATGATGAACAAGGCGGTCAGCAGCGCGCGCAGGAAAATGCGCCGCTTGGCGATGGCGAAGCCGCGCGCGACGGTATCGGCGAAGCGCTGGCTCTCGCGCCTCTCCTGACCGAAAGCCTGGACGATCTTCATCGCCGAGAAGACCTCGACCGCCATTGCGCCGATGTCGGCGATGCGATCCTGGCTCGTCCGCGAAGTTGCCCGTAAACGGCGCCCGAGCAGGATAATCGGGATCAGCACGATAGGGATGCCGATCAGGATCGCGCCGGCGAACTTCGGCGACAGGACGAACATCGAAATCGTGCCACCGACGCCAGTAATCACGTTGCGCAGGGCAACCGACACCGTAGTGCCGACTGCCATTTCGATCTGAGCAGTGTCCGATGTCAGGCGCGATGCGATTTCCGAGGGCCGGTTTTCCTCGAACCAGCGCGGGGCGAGTCGCAGCAGGTTCTGCTGAACGGCAATTCTGACGTCGGCAACGGTCCGCTCACCAAGCCACGAGACAAAATAGAAGCGGACCGCCGTCGCGACGCCCAGGATACCGACGACGGAGAGAAGCAGATAGAAGACGCTGTTGACGTGCGCCATGTTCGCGCCGTGCGCGAACCCGCGATCGACTAAAGGCTTGAGGACCCAAGGGATAAAAATCGTGGAAGCTGAGGTCACGAGCAGCGCGGCCAGCGCAATCGAGAGCTGGACGGGGTAGCGGCGGGCGTAGAACCACACCATTGCCAGGCTGCCCAGCTTGCGGCCCGGTTTAGACGCGTCGGCAGGGGAGTCCGTCATCGTTCGACGCCCTAGGCCGTGCGATCGTTACGGGCAATGGTTTGTGCCCAATATCGAACGCCGCTACGTGCCGCATTGCGACAGGATTGCACGCCCCGCGATCGTCGACATACCCGAACCCGCAACGATCCATCGCTTATTGCGTTGTGTGCGGTGCAACACGGGCCTAAGGGTTCATACCGGGGAAACGGTTTCTTATGTATCGGGGGCAGATGCTCTACAACGCCTATGAGATGCAGCGGTCGATGTTGGCAGGCGCCAGTGCCTGGGCCAATTTCAGCGCGGAACTGCTCAGCAATCCTTCCAATCCCTTCGCCTATTTCGGCGGCGGCCCGGTGGTCGCTTCCGCGCTCGAAGTGTTCGCGCATGCCTCCGCGCCGCGCGGCAAGCCGGATTTCGGGCTGGACCGAACGACGATCGCCGGCAAGGAAGTCGACGTTGTCGAGGAAATCGTCCTCCGCAAGCCTTTCGGACAGCTGAAGCGCTTCGTGCGCAAAGGCGTGACGGGTGGCCCCAGGCTGCTGATCGTTGCGCCGATGTCGGGCCATTACGCGACTTTGCTGCGCGGCACGGTCGAGCGCATGCTGCCATTCGCCGATGTCTATATCACCGACTGGCGCGATGCGCGGCAGGTCCCGGTGGCCGAAGGGCGTTTCGATCTCGACGATTATGTCGATTACATCGTCGAATTTCTCGAGACGATCGGTCCGGGCGCACACATGCTAGCGGTCTGCCAGCCCTCGGTACCCTGCTACGCTGCCGCCTGCGTGATGAGCGCTGACAAGAATCCGTGCCGGCCGAAGACGCTGACGATGATGGGCGGACCGATCGACACGCGCGAGGCGCCGACCGCGGTCAATACGCTGGCGACCGAGCGCCCGTTCGCCTGGTTCGAACAGAATGTCATCACGACCGTGCCGCTCAATTATCCGGGCGCAGGCCGCCGCGTCTATCCGGGCTTCCTGCAGCTTGCCGGGTTCATGACGATGAATCTCGGCAACCACATGATTTCGCATTGGGAGATGTTCAAGCATCTCGTCCAGGGGGACGACGAAGGCGCCGACGTGACCAAGGATTTCTATGAGGAATACCGCTCGGTCTGCGACATGACCGCCGAATTCTACCTCCAGACGATCGAGGTGGTGTTCCAGAGCCATGCCCTGCCCAAGGGCGAAATGACGCATCGGGGTCGCAAGGTCGATCCGGGCGCGATCACCGACATCGCCTTGCTGGCGATCGAGGGCAAGCGCGACGATATTTCAGGGCTTGGCCAGACCAAGGCGGCGCTGACCATCGCGACCAACCTGCCGGCGTCGGAGAAGAAGCACCTTGTCGCCGACGCCGGACATTACGGCATCTTCAACGGCAGCAAATGGCGCACCCAGATCGCGCCGGTGCTGGAGGAATGGATCACTGCGCACGGCGGGTGATACGAGTTCCCCTCCCGCAAGCGGGGCTAGGGGAGGGGGTGTCCTCCCAGATTTTGGGGGAGCCGCGACAGGCCCTCCCGCGACCCCTCCCGCAAGCGGGAGGGGAGAAACTGCTCAGGCCCCAGTCGACTCCGCCGTGGTACCCACCTTGGCGTGACTGCCCTCATCGCCGGCGTCGATCTTGCCGCCGAACAGCATCTTAATCTTACCGGCAATCGACATGTCGGTTTCCCACATCTCGGCATCGTCGACATCAAAGCGCAGCAGCGCGAGATTGGGATCGTCCTTGCCGCCCGGAAACCAGGCCTCGACCTGGTTGTTCCAGAGTTTGTCGATCATGCCGAAATCGTTGTCGATCCGGACGCTCCCCGCCAGGCAGGCGAAGAAGTCGTGCCCCTTGGACACGAATTGCGCCATCGCCGTGCCGCCCTTGGCCAGGCGGTTGTCCTTGCCGATGAAGAAGTAGATCGTGTCGACCTGATCCTTGTCGAGTTGCGCGGTCAGTGGCTCGCTATGCTGCCCATCGCCGTCGAGACCGATCATCACGAACGGGCTATCGGACAGTTTCTTCCAGAAATGCTGCTTGATTTCGGCAGTATCGGCCATGGGTCTCTCCTCTACGTTGTGAAGAGAGAACGCTTGTTCCGGCTCAGGTTTCCGCCGGTACCAAGGGTCGATCCTGATCCAGCCGCGGATCGGGACCGTAGCGGTTTGCGCCCGACGTGCCGCGGAGGATGAACAACACCCAGATGGCGAATATGACCGCCGCTGTTGCGATCGTCATGGCGATTGTGACGGGCGTCCAGGCAATCTGTCGGCTTGCGCGGAAAAATGTCAGATCGACCGATATACTGGGCCCGTTGCCCGCAGGCGCGATCCACAATCCGGCAACTGCGACCAGCACCAGCACGCCGCTCAACCATGCCCATCGACCGGTCCGGTCTTGATCATGCAGCCGACGGACGAACAGCGGGATCCAAGGCCAGCTCCAGACCAGCGTCCAGATCAAGCCTGCTATTCTCACCCCGAGCGACGGATTATCGACGCTCAAGCGGAATGCGGTCACAATCATGCCCAGCAGCCATAAGGATGCGACTTCCGAGCGCGTCGATCGGCCCTGGAACACGAATGCGTCGATGAACGGCCGGAACGCCAGCCTGATCGATACTCGATTGGCGCCATAGGTGCTGCGCATTACCAAAGGCTGCGCCGGGTTCCTGCCGCGGTCAAGCGAACCCGCGGAAGTCTATCTGATTGGATACGCCAAGATTCAAAAGGGCCGGCGGATCGCTCCGCCGGCCCCTATATCGTTAGCGGGAGGCGATCAGAGAACCTCGAACAACCCCGCCGCGCCCTGGCCACCGCCGATGCACATCGTGACGACGACATATTTCGCGCCGCGGCGCTTGCCTTCGATCAGAGCGTGTCCGGTGCAGCGGGCGCCGGTCATGCCATAGGGGTGGCCGATCGAGATCGAACCGCCATTGACGTTCAGCAACTCGTTGGGGATGCCGAGCTTGTCGCGGCAGTACAGGACCTGCACCGCGAACGCCTCGTTGAGCTCCCACAGGCCGATATCGTCCATCTTGAGCCCGTTGCGCTCTAGCAATTTGGGGATCGCGAAGACCGGGCCGATGCCCATTTCGTCCGGCTCGGTGCCGGCTACCGCCATGCCGACATAGCGGCCGAGCGGGGTCAGGCCGCGCTTTTCGGCCAATTTCTCTTCCATCAGCACGCTGGCCGACGAACCGTCCGACAGCTGCGAGGCATTGCCCGCGGTGATGGTGAAATCGGGACCGAGCACCGGCTGCAGCCCGCGCAAGCCCTCGATCGACGTCTCGGGACGGTTGCCCTCGTCCTTGGTGACCGTCACTTCGTGATGGGTGACTTCCTTGGTCTCCTTGTTGGTCGTCGCCATCGTCGCGGTGACCGGGACGATCTCGGCGTCGAAATAGCCGGCCTGCTGCGCGGCGGCGGTGCGCTGCTGCGACTGGAGCGAATATTCGTCCATCGCCTCGCGCGAGATGTTGTAGCGCTTCGCCACGACCTCGGCGGTCTGCAGCATCGGCATGTAGACGTCCTTGTGCATCGCGATCAGCTCGTCATCGCGGCCGACGCGCATCTGCGGCGTCTGCACCATCGAAATCGACTCGACGCCGCCGCCGACCGCGATGTCCATATTGTCGACGATAATCTCCTTGGCCGCGATGGAGATCGCCATCAGGCCCGAGGCGCACTGGCGGTCGACCGACATGCCGGCGACAGTGACGGGCAGCCCCGCGCGGAGAAGGGCGAGGCGGGCGATGTTGCCGGCCTGGACGCCCTGCTGCAGCGCGGAGCCGAATACCACGTCCTGCACTTCGGCGGGATCGATCTTGGCGCGCTCGACCGCGGCCTTGATCGAGTGGCTGGCGAGCGTCGGCGAGGGCAGGTTGTTGAACCCGCCGCGATAGGCGCGGCCGATCGGGGTGCGGGCGGTGGAGACGATGACGGCGGAACGCATGGCTGGCCTCTTAATCTCCCCTCCCTTTCAGGGAGGGGCTGGGGGTGGGTGCCGGCGCTTCAGCGCCGGCGACTATGCTTGGGGCTTGTTCGGGACGCTCGCTGCGCTCGCGACCCACCCCCAACCCCTCCCTGGAAGGGAGGGGAGTAACTCAAACGAAAATCTGGCTGATCCATTCGGCGATCAAGGCGGGCTTGTCCTCGCCTTCGATCTCGACGGTGAATTCGTTGGTCTGCTGCCATTGGCCGGGGCGCTTCTCGATCAGCTCGAGCAGCTTGAAACGGCCACGGACGCGCTTGCCCGAGCGGACCGGGGTGATGAAACGGACTTTGTTGCCGCCGTAATTCACGCCCATCTTCACGCCCGCGATCTTGGGCTGGTCGGGGACCTTGGACGAGAGCAGCGGCATCAACGACAGCGTCAGAAAGCCGTGGGCGATCGTGCCGCCGAACGGAGTCATCGCCGCCATCTGCGGGTTGACGTGGATGAACTGGTGGTCGCCGGTCGCATCGGCGAACTTGTCGATCATTTCCTGGCTGACCTCGACCCAGTCGGAGATGCGCTCCGTACCGATCTGCGTCGCCAGTTCGTTGATGGATATCGTGTCGTTGCTCATCGCCAGAACATTCCCCTCGAGCGTGCTTTGGCGCTAAGGCCATCGCGCATCCTCTAGGCTCGCCTCGGCCCGTGAGGCAAGTCCGACCCGACCGGAAATTGGAAAATGACCGCTGACGCTACGTCCTCCGCCCGCACGTCCATGGCAAAGCTTTATCGTGCGCCCGAACCCGAAGTTCTAAAACCGCTTTTGGACCGCGCCGCACTGACTCCCGAATCGCGTGGACGGGTGCTGGGCCATGCCAGCGGGCTGCTGGCGGATCTGCGCGCGGCGCAGACGAAGGGATGGGTCAACCAGTTCCTGCAGGAATATCGGCTGAACTCGTCCGAAGGCGTGGCGTTGTTGTCGCTGGCCGAGGCGTTCCTGCGCGTGCCCGATCCGGAGACTGCGGATCTGCTGATCGCCGACAAATTGGGCGATGCCGATTGGCGCGCGCATACGGGCGAGTCGAACTCGTCTCTGGTCAACATCGCGACCTGGGGCTTGGTGGTCGGCCGCGCGCTGGTCGGCGAAGGCGAAGCCGGCCCATTGCGCCGCCTGATCAGTCGCGCCGGCGAGCCGTTCGTTCGCCAGGCGGTCGGCGCGGCGATGCGGATGATGGGCGAAATCTTCGTGATGGGCCGCACCATCAGTGAAGCGATGGACCGCATGAAGAAGCCCGAGAACCGCGGCTTCACCGCGAGCTTCGACATGCTGGGCGAAGCCGCGCGTACTGTCGAGGACGCCGCGCGCTATTTCAACGCCTATACCGACGCGATCGACGCGGTTGGACGCGATCCCGCCGCCGGTCATTCGATCTCGGTCAAGCTGTCGGCGCTCCACCCGCGCTACGAAGTCACGCAGTACGATCGCTGCGTCCCCGAACTGACAGCGATGCTCGAAGCGCTCGCGGTGCAGGCGGCGGGCAAGGGGATCGCGCTGACCGTCGATGCCGAGGAGAGCGAGCGGCTCGAGATGAGCCTCGATATCATCGGTGCGGTCGCCGCGTTGCCCAGCCTGAAGGGCTGGGACGGCTTCGGGATGGCGGTGCAGTCCTATGGCAAGCGCGCGCGCGTGGTGGTCGACTGGGCCAACAACCTCGATCGCCTGATGAACGTGCGGCTGGTCAAGGGCGCCTATTGGGACAGCGAGATCAAGCGCACCCAGGTCGAGGGGCTGTCGGACTATCCCTTGTTCACGCGCAAGGCGGCGACCGACGTTTCGTACCTCGCGGTGGCGCGCGACATGCTGGCGGCGAAGAATATCCGCCCGGCTTTCGCCAGCCATAATGCGCTGACGGTGGCGACCTTGCTCGAATGGGCGGGCGACAATCGCGATTTCGAGTTCCAGCGGCTGCACGGCATGGGAGAGGGGCTGTACGAGCGGTTGGTCCGCGAGCAAGGCTATCATTGCCGCATCTACGCGCCGGTCGGTGGGCATCGCGACCTGCTCGCCTATCTGGTGCGTCGTTTGCTCGAGAACGGCGCCAATTCGAGCTTCGTCCACCAGCTCGCCGACGAGCGGCTGACCGAAGCGGAAATCCTGGCAGATCCGGTCGAGAAGATCGCGGCCGTGGGTGGCGCCAGGCATCCGAGCATCCCGCTGCCGATCGACCTGTTCGGTGATCGCAAGAATTCGAGCGGCATCGACCTCAGCGATCGCGGCGTGCTGGCGAAAACAGCGGCAGGCGTCGCCACGATGCCGCCAGTCACGGCCGAAAAGGTCGATGTCGCCGCGGCAATCGCCCGCGCCCAGGCAGCCTTCCCCGGCTGGTCGGCGACGCCGGTCGACGACCGCGCGGCGATTCTCGAACGTCTCGCCGACAGCCTCGAAGCTAATCGCGACGAGCTGATGGCGATCTGCGTGCAGGAAGCGTTCAAGACGATTCCCGACGCGATCGGCGAAGTGCGCGAGGCGGCCGACTTCTGCCGCTATTATGCCCAGCAGGCGCGATCGGGCCTCAAGTCGATCGAACTCCCCGGGCCGACCGGCGAGCGCAACACGCTGCACCTCGACGGGCGCGGTGTGTGGGCGACGGTCGCGCCGTGGAACTTCCCGCTGGCGATCTTCCTCGGCCAGACAGCGGCGGCTCTGGTCGCGGGCAACAGCGTGGTTGCCAAGCCCGCGCCGCAAACGCCGAAGATCGCCGCCGCCGCGGTCCGGCTCGCGCATCAGGCGGGCGTGCCCGAGGATGTGCTGATCCTGGCGCCAGGCGGCCCCGAGGTCGGCGCGGCGCTCACCGCCGATCTGCGCATCATGGGCGTGGCGTTCACCGGTTCGACCGCGACCGCCAAGAAGATCGCCCGCACCCTGCTAGAGGACGACGCCCGCCCGATCGTACCGCTGATCGCCGAGACTGGCGGGATCAACGCGATGATCGTCGATTCGACCGCTTTGCCCGAACAGGTGGTGATGGATGTGGTCACCTCGTCGTTCCGCTCGGCCGGCCAACGCTGTTCGGCGCTGCGACTGCTGCTGGTGCAGGAGGATGTGGCGGATGGCATCATCAAGATGCTCGACGGCGCGATGGACCTGCTCGTGCTCGGCGATCCGGCCGATCCCAGGACCGATATCGGTCCGGTCATCGACCAGGCCGCTTATGACAAATTGATGGCCTATCGCGAGAGCATGAAGGCGCGCATCGTCAAGACGGTCGGTGCCCCGGCTACAGGCCTGTTCGTGCCGCCGACGCTTATCCGACTGGACGCTATCGAGGATCTGCAGGCCGAATGGTTCGGGCCGATCCTCCATGTCGCCACCTGGCAGGCGGGCAAGCTCGCCGAAACGATCCGCCGGGTGAACGCCAAGGGCTATGGCCTCACCATGGGCCTGCACAGCCGCATCGCGCGCGCCGGCGACGTGATGGAGGCCGAAGCGCGGGTCGGCAATCTCTACGTCAATCGCAGCATGATCGGCGCGGTGGTCGGGAGCCAGCCGTTCGGCGGCGAAGGTCTGTCGGGCACCGGACCCAAGGCGGGCGGGCCTCATTACCTCTATCGATTCGTGGCCGAACGTTCGGTCTCGACCGACACGACCTCGGCGGGCGGCAATGCCACGCTGCTCAGCCTCGACGAGGGCGGCATCTGAGGAACTCCGCCGGCTGACCTAAGCGTATGTCGGCGCGAAGGTCGGCTGACAGGCGCGTCAGGAGGATTCCTCCCGGTCGGCGGCGCCCTCGGCAAGCGGCTTGCCGCCACGCCGGCGGAGATCCGCAAGCAGCACGTCGATCGCCCAATTGGCGGCGGTCGCCATGCCGTGCGCGTCCATGTCCCATTGGTCGCGCATCTCGCGCCAGATGAACCCGCTCGACATCAACTGGATTGCGGCGATCGCCCAGGTGCGGTCGGGTTCGGCCAGCGCCTGCACAGCCGGGCCGAACATGCTGCGATAGGCAGCCTCGCGCTCCGGCTTCATTTGGTTGCGCATCGCGCGGCCGTCCGCGCTGGCCAGCGCTACCGTCATCGCCGCCGCGTTGCGGTCGAACTTGGCGAACCGCCCCTCCAGTCCGCCCAGCAGGTCGTCCAGCGTATCGGGGATGCGTCCGCCCGGACTCATCCGCGCCCAGGCCGCGTGGCGCAGCGCGTCCTGATCGGGGAAGTAACGATAGACCGTGCGCCGCGACACGCCGGCGCGTTCGGCGACGGCGTCGTGGTTGAGGCGGTCGCCATCGGCCATCAATCCGATCATCGCGTCTTCGATCAATGTGCGCGTATGATTGTTGCTGGAAACGGGCTCGCGGGACTTTGCTGGGCCGGGCATGTTTTCCTCATAAGCGCGACACAAAAAGTGTCAAATTCCAGTTGACACATTTTGTGTCATGCGTAGTGAGCGGGCAATACACGAATCGGGGAGACTCATATGCTGTTCCATCTGTCGATCGATGCCGACGACCCGCGCAACGTTGCCAATGTCATTGCCGAATTATGGGGCGGCCAGGCCTTTCCGTTCCCGCCCGTCCTCACCGGCAGTTGGGTTGCGATGGCCGGCGACGATCGCGGCACCACGGTGGAGGTCTATCCGCGCGGGGCCGAATTGCACGAAGCGCCGGGGGATGCCGACGCGGTCGGACGCATCGGCGACAAGGACCGCCGCACCGCGACGCATTTCGCGATGGCGACTGCACTTGATGTTGACGCGGTGATGGCGATCGCGGCGCGCGAGGGATGGCCGATCAAGTATCGCAAGCGTGGCGGGATATTCGGCGTGCTCGAAATGTGGGTCGAGGGTAGGTCGATGATCGAGGTACTGACGCCTGAAATGCAGCGCGAATATCTCGATGGCCTCACTATCCCGGCTTGGCAGGCTATGCTCGCCAAGGGGCCGGCCGCAGCCGTCACGCGGGACTAATCGCCGCCGCCCTGGTCGGCGACCGATCGGTCTCCGGAGGAAGGGGGACGTGCGATAGTGTCGTCGTTGCTCTTCGCCTTCTTGCGCCGCGGCCAGGTTACGCTGGTTTGATCGGCCGGGATTCCGACCTGCGCCGGATAGACGAGTGCGATTCCTTCTTCCTGGAACCGCTTGATGATCGCCAACCCGATCGAATGACGCGCGTCGTACATGTCCTGGAAAACGGCGGTCGGAGAATCGAATTCGACGTCGAATTCATAGCTCTGCGCGGCGAAGGCGGTGAAACCGGCGCGGACGAACTTCTGGCCGTGATCCTCGACGATCTGCTTCAACAGATGAGGTAGTCCTTCCAGCACGTCGATCGGCGTGGTCTGGACGACTCCCAGGGTGAAGACGACGCGGCGATATTCGCGGCGCGAATTGTTGATGATCTCGAAATCGAGCAGCTTCTTGTTGCCGATGACGCGCTCTTCGCCATTGGCGCCGCGGATGCGCGTCGACCGCATGCCGATATATTCGACCGTGCCCGCCGACTTGTCGTAGGTGATCGCGTCGCCGCGCCGGAACGGCCGGTCGAAAATGATCGCGATCGCCGCGAACAGATCGGCGAAGATGCTTTGCGCGGCGAGGCCGATGGCGATGCCGCCGACGCCCAGGCCGGCAACCAGCCCGGTGACGTTCACGCCGAGATTGCCCAGCACCATGACCAGGGCGATCGCGAACAGCGCGAAGGTGACGAACAGCCGGATGAGGCCCATCGCGTTGGTCAAGGTCTCGCCGTGATAGTCGCTCGCCGCGGTGCGATGTTCGATCGCGCCGAGAATGATCTCGCGTGCCCAGACCGCGCCCTGGAACACCGCCGCGACGGTGAACAGGAAGCGGATGATCGTTACGATCGGGTAGGGTGCATCGCCAATGCCCGCCACCAGCTCGGCCGAGGTCATGACGATGAAGAAATTGCCCGTTCGGGCGATCGCACGGCCGAATACCGTGTACCAACCCGTGCCGCTCTTGTCGCGGTTACACAGGCGATTACCGAGCGATCGGATGAAGTGCAGGCCGAAGAAGATCACGACTCCGACCGCGATCGCAATCATCACCTGGAGCCAATGCGACGACAGCCAGGCGACGCTGGTATCCCAGATCGTCAGCGTCTGATGCTGTAGATCGTGAGCGGTCAGGGTCCTGGCCCTGGGCACGGCGGTAGTGTTCATCGATACTCTCAAGCTGCCTTGCGCCGCGCTTCCGTCTCACCCGTCAGAAAGGCGATCAAACCGCGCTCGTAACGATCGAGATAGCGGGTCGCGCGCGGTAGATCGAGATGCTCGCGAAAGCTCCGCTGATCGCCCTTTGCCAGTTCGATCAGCGCCGGATGGACATAGGATTTCCGTGCGATCGCCGGCGTATTGCCCAGCGCTTCGGTCACGGGCTCGATCATCGCCTTCAACCCGATATTGCCGTCGGCGGAAGCCAACGCCTCGAACGCGATCACACTCGCGCCCCAGGTACGGAAATGCTTGGCGGTGAAGTCGTCGCCGGTAGCCTCGCGGATATAGTCGTTGACGTCGGTCGAGGTGACGCCGTGCGGCTGGCCGTCGCCGTTGATATATTGGAACAGCTGCTGCCCCGGCAGGTCCTGGCACTTCTTGACGAAGCGCGCGAGGCTGCGATCGGTGATAACCAAGGTCCGGACCTTGCCCGATTTGGCGCGATAGCACAGCTTCAGCGTCTGTCCCCGGATCTCGGCATGGCGATCGCGCAGCGTCGTCGCCCCGAAGCTCTTGTTCGCCTTGGCATATCCCTCGTTGCCGATGCGCAGATAGCCGATATCGAGCAGCTTCACGATCGCCGCGACGGTGCGTTCCTTGCTGTGTCGCCGGCTCTTAAGATCGGCTTCGACGCGTGCACGCAATTTGGGCAGCGCCTGGCCGAACGCCGCGCAGCGATCGTACTTCTCGGTTTCGCGGGCGGCGCGAAAGTCTGGATGATAGCGATATTGCTTGCGGCCGCGTTCGTCCCAGCCGACCGCCTGGATGTGCCCGTTGGGCTTGGGGCAGAACCAGGCGTCGCGATAGGCCGGCGGCAGGCCGACGGCGTTCAGCCGGTCGATCTCCTCGCGGTCGGTGATGCGGTTGCCTTCGGCGTCCCAATAACCCCAGCCATGCCGGACCTTGCGCCGTGTGATTCCCGGCATGCTGTCGTCGCAATAGACAATACGGGGCATTTTCCCTCCTTCCGGACGCCTTTCGAAATGCGCGGGTCGTCGCTTCGTTCCGGAACGTTGCTGCGGGACGGGGTGTTGGACGAGCGATTTTTGCAAGGAGATTTACCATGGCCGACCTGACCAACGCCCGGGTGCTGATGATCGCCACCGACGGTTTCGAGAATGACGAATTGTTCAAGCCGCGCCAGGCATTGATCGACGCCGGCGCCACGGTGACGCTCGCCTCGATCGCGACCGACCCGATCCAGGGCGAGAAGGCCGGCGAAAAGGCGGACACGATCGTGCCCGACATCATCCTGGGCGATGTGGATACCGAGGAATTCGACGCGCTCGTCATCCCCGGCGGAGTCGCCAATCCCGACAAGATGCGTATGCAGGGAAGGGCGGTGCAGATCGTCGAGGAGTTCATGGACGACGACAAGATCGTCGCGGCGATCTGTCACGGTCCGTGGCTGCTGGTCGAGGCCGATGTGGTCGACGGACGCAAGGTGACGAGCTGGCCATCGGTCCGCACCGACCTGGAAAATGCCGGGGCGGAGGTGGTCGACGAGGAAGTGGTGGTCGACGGCAAGCTGATCACCAGCCGCAAGCCGGACGACATCCCGGCGTTCAACCGGGCGATTGTCGATGCGTTGGAGGAGGAGCTCGCGGAGGCGTGAGCAAAATTCCTCCCCGGCACGGGGAGGGGGACCGCGCGGCGCAGCCAAGTGGTGGAGGGGGCCCTCCGCACCTGCGTCGCTTAGGGCCGG
>NZ_BCYZ01000028.1 GCF_001598455.1 Sphingomonas pruni NBRC 15498 | reverse complement strand
TCGTCCCGGCATCCACGGCGTCACGCTCCCATCGGCCTTTGGTTACGCTGCACGGTGGATGCCGGGACGAGCCCGGCATGACGATATATCCGCTGGCCGACGAGCGGCGATAAGCCCCTCCCCTTCAGGGGAGGGGTTGGGGTGGGGGCTCTCCACAAGCAATGTTGCCTGCCGCACTCCCCCACCCCCAACCCCTCCCCTGAAGGGGAGGGGCTTGATGAAAAAGAAAAGGGCGGCCCCATTGCTGGGGTCGCCCTTTCGTTCTGCTGGCCGTCACGAGAGTAAATCCCGTGACGTCCGACGTGGCCAATGGCCACGCCGGCCGGCCTTGCGGGGGTGCGGGCCGGAACGGCCCGTCTCCCCAATCGCGGCTTACTTCAGCTCGACGGTCGCGCCGGCTTCTTCAAGCTGCTTCTTGATCTTCTCGGCTTCGTCCTTGCTGACGCCTTCCTTGACGGCCTTCGGAGCCGACTCGACCAGCGTCTTCGCCTCGGTCAGGCCGAGACCGGTGATCGCGCGGACCTCCTTGATGACGTTGATCTTCTTGCCGCCGTCGCCGGTCAGGACGACGTCGAATTCGGTCTTCGCTTCTTCGGCCGGAGCAGCGGCACCGCCACCACCCGGAGCCGCAACCGCAACCGCGGCGGCGGCGGAAACGCCCCACTTCTCTTCGAGCATCTTCGAGAGCTCAGCGGCCTCGAGCACGGTCAGTTCGCTCAGCTGGTCAACCAGCGCGTTCAGGTCTGCCATTTACATTCTCCAAAATTTACGTCGCCCCGGCGGAGGCCGGGGCCGTTCTCAACAAGTGTACGTTTGCGGCCGGCGACCCCGACCTGCGCCGGGGTGACGACCAAAATCGTCAAGCGGCTTCCTTGGCCCCATAGGCGCCAAACACGCGAGCCAGCTGGCCGGCCGGCGCCTGGGTGATGCTGGCGAGCTTCTGCGCCGGAGCCTGAATCAGGCCGACGATCTTCGCACGCAGTTCATCCAGCGACGGCAGTGTGGCCAGAGCCTTCACGCCTTCGACGTTGAGAGCCGTCGCGCCCATCGCGCCACCAACGATCTCGAGCTTGTCGGTCGTCTTGGCGAAGTCGACCACCACCTTGGCGGCGGCGACCGGGTCGATGGAAGTGGCTAGACCGACCGGACCCGTGAGCATATCGCCCAGCGAGAGATAGTCGGTGCCATCCAGCGCGATCTTGGCAAGCTTGTTCTTCGAGACCTTATAGCTGGCACCGGCCTCACGCATCTTCGTCCTGAGCTGCGTCGACTGGGCGACGGTCAGGCCGAGGTTGCGGGTGACGACCACCACGCCGACCTCGGAGAAGGTCTGCTTGAGCTCGGCGACGGCTGCGGCCTTTTGACCACGATCCATGCCATTCTCCACGTTTTGGACCGCACGCCTGACGGCGAACGGCCCGGTTCAAAGCGACCCTGCGGGCGGACCCGCATGGCCAATTCTCCGTCGATGGGGCATGGCGCCGGCCGCTGTCTTCATGGAGAGCGGCAGTCCCATACGCGCGGCAAACCGCACGGCGGGCAAATTCCATTCCCCGTCTAGGCAGGACATTAAGCGGGGCGAATACCCTGCACCTGCTGTCTCGGACGGTAACGCAGGGGAGGGCCAAAGCCCGCCTGCGAAGGCGCGCCTATACGGGGATTTTGGGGGAAGTCAATTTTTGGGGGGAGAGCTCGCCGGTCGCCGGGCCGTTAGGCGGCTGCTTTGCGCCCCAAAATGGCCGATGGAGTTGACCCAAAGCGAACCTCGCCGAGCGCCAGTACCTTCAAACTGCGCGCCAGCTACACCCAAGACGTCTGTCCGGTAACCGGTATGCCGTTTGCAACACACGTCCCCGGCTCGAAATCGCCGCGAAAAACTTCGTTACTTACCCGGAACGGGCCCGTATGTTCGGGCGAACAACAAGGTCGATCAAATGGGGCAAGTCGAAGGCAGCAGCAAGGGCCGGTTCGACGCCTTGTTCACGGGCTGGCACGGTATCGCAATCGCGATTTTTGCGATGGCCGGGGTTTTGCTGAGCGTGCAAAGCAACACCGAACGGCTGCGCGAATTCGGTGTCTTTGGCGCAAGCGCCTATGGCACGCTCGGTTTCGCATCGGAAAAGATCGTAGGGCAAGCTGGCTGGGAGCGAGTGGCCAGCGTGGCCCCGGGCGGCGCGGCCGCAAAGGCGGGATTGACGCCGGGGACGCGGATCCGGTTTGCTCATCCCCACGAGGCGACTGCGGACCTTGCCGCCGGTAGAAACGTAGGCTTGATCGTGCTGGGCTTGGGGGATCAAAGCGTCCTTGCCGCGCACCCCGTTACCCTCGCTGCTCAACCAACATCTTTTAGCGAACTCCCGCTGCAGGATCGGGTCGACGAAATCATCTACTCGATCGGCCAATGGTTGGCGTTGGCGCTGGGTGTGCTCGTCCTCGTGCGGGGATGGGGCAGCCTGACGGCGCTGGCGCTCAGCCTCGGCCTGCTTGGCTATAGCCATGAGAACGTCGTTCCGATCTGGGTGACCGAGCCAGCGACGACGATCCTGTTGCAGGTCGCCAACCATGTCATAGCGCTCAGCGGCCTCGGCCTGCTGTTGCTGCCCGCCGCGCTTTACGCCGAACGCGTCCGCTCGCCCTCCCGTCGCTGGACGATCGCACTGGGCGTCATCGCCGCCCTGTGGACGGGCATGATCCTGTTGCGCTTGTGGTGCGACGTGTCGGATGCCAGCTATCCGGTGGTTGGCGATGGCGCGGCGCTGTTCTGGCTGCTGCTCTTCGCGCTGAATTTTCAGGGCATCTATTGGTCCTGGCGAGGGCGCCGCGACGCGAGCGCCGCCGACCGTGCCCGGTTCGGCACCATCCTCGTCGTCACCATCGCGCAGATTTTCAATGGATTGTTCTTCGTCACCGCCGGTTTGCTGGACATACCAGGCAGTGCGACCGAAGGAATCCTGTTCAGGATTGGCTTGCTCCTCATCATCAATCTGCTGATCCCGCTTTCGCTTGCTTATGCCGTACTGCGCCACCGCGTGATCGACCTGGGTTTCGCGATCAACCGCACGATCGTTTATGGCTCGGTCAGCGCGATCCTGCTGGCCAGCTTCGGCCTGATCGAATGGGGCATCGAGCATCTCTTGCCCGAAGAATGGGTGAAGGTCAGCGCGTGGATAGATGCCGCCGCGGCGGTACTGGTCTATCTGGCATTTCACCGCGTACACGATGCCGTCGAACACCGCGTCGAAGACGTGTTTTTTCGGAAGTGGCGCCGGAACGAAGAGGCCTTGCGCCGGTTTGTCGCCACGGCCACGCATTTTGATGACGAAGCGATCCTCGCCGCCGCATTTACGAACGAACTATCCCGCTTCGCAGGGGACATTCCCGTCGCGCTCTATTGGCGCGATACCGGCTCGCGCGACAATTCCTTTCGGCGGGTCGCAGGATCGTGGGACAGTAGCCCGCTTACTTTACCTGGCGACGATGCCGTCTATGCTCTGATGCGCGCCGAAGGCCAGCCCCTGGATCTTGGCGAAACTCGCGGTAACTTGCCCGGCGTGCTGGCGCTTCCAATGCTGGATCATGGCGCGCTATCGGGCCTGGTGCTGATGGATCTAAAAGGCGGCGGCGCTCTGTATCGGCCTGACGAGATCACCGTTCTAGGCGGCGCGGCGCACGACGTGGGGTTGGCGCTGACTGCGCTTCGCGCAGGTCGAGTCGAAGCCGAGAACCGCAAGCTAAAGATCGAAAACCAGGTTCTCAAGGCGCAGGTGGCCGCATTCAATGCTATCAGGCCAAAGCGTCTGAAGCATGCCGAAGGTTAATGCATGTTGTGCGCTATTGAACAAACGCCAGAAGATCTCGACCGCGGGTTACGGTGATGGTTTGTTAAATGCACCAAACTCCCCCGCGCTCATCACGCGCGGAGACGCGCGCGGCACCACGCCTTGTACCCACGCTCCCGAAGCCCCAAATCCCTACCATGTCCCCAACCCCCTCCCTTCAACCTATCGAAGTGCATCCGGGCAGCAGCACCGAGCGCCTCCCCGCCCTGGGCGGGCGCGCGGCCTTTTAGGCGCCTGACCTAGGGCCCCCCTCGCGCCGGCGACTGAGCCGGCTCCCTGAACAGAAGCGGCGTTTGCGACGGCCCACGGGCCGCGAACGCGCGCGCATCGAGGAGGTGCATCATGGACCGTTTCGTGGTCGAAGCAGAAAGACGTGTGGTCGGGATCGCGGTTCGCGTGCCCGGCGGTTTCAGGTTCGTCGCGTCCGATCCGGATTTTTACGCAGTGGACCGCAAGGTCTTTCCCCGCGCTCGCTTGCTGGTGAGCCGCATCGCCGAGTTCGGCCGTGCGCTACGCAAGCGGCGGGCGGAGCGCCGCTTCCGCTAGATCGCGCACTCATAAGCCGGCGGCGGTAGCTGCAAGGGACCATCTCGCCATTGGGGGATACTCCCGGGCATGCCGCCGCCGCCCGCTTCAGCCAAAGTCTGGATGCGCTTTTACGTATCGGCGAGTTAGAGAGGCCCCTCGGACGCTCGGAGAGGCGTTCAGGCAGGAGCCCGACGATGATCAAGATGAGCGTCTATTATCCGGCCGATGACGGCTCGAAGTTCGATCACGATTATTACCGCACGCGTCACATGCCGCTGATCCAGGAACGGCTCGGCGACGCCTGCCTGCGCTATGAGATCGAAAAGGGCCTTGCGGGTGGCGAACCCGGAAGCGCGCCGAAGTTCGTTGCGGCGTGTCACATCTACGCGCCGACCCTTGGGGCATTCCAGGCTGCGTTCGGTCCCCACCGCGCGGAGATCGTCGCGGACGTCGCCAACTATACGGACATCGCGCCCATCGTGCAGATCAGCGAAGTGGTTGAGGGGTAGGGGGCTTCGGCGCCTCAGGCTCGGCGGTCGACCTTTCCTTGGGCGCCCCGATCAGGCGGCGTTGCGATCCCGGTAGAATTGCACGCCCAGTTGCAGGCTTTCGGCGATGCGATCGGCCTTTTCCTGGAACGCGGCGGCCGCCTCGGGTGCGAGCAGCTCGGCGCTCGTCTGGCGCCACAAGGCGAGCCAGCGCGCGAAATTGTCCTGCGTCATATGCGGCTCGTGGCGAACATGGGCGACCATCGGCTGGCCCTTGTAGCGGCCGCTGGTCAGCAGCACGGAAGACCAGAACGCCTGGAGCTTGGCGAGGTGATGCGGCCAATCCTCGATCGCGCCGTTGAAGATCGGCCCGAGCACCGCATCGTCGCGTACGCGCGCATAGAAAGCGGGAACGAGCTTCGCGATATCGCCTTCGGTGATCTGCATGGCCTGGAAATAAGAAAGCCGCGCCGAATTGCGAATACGTTTCAGTACGTAAGGCCGGCGCGCGCGATGAGCGGCACCATCAGGCTTAGGCCATCGCGCCGCGCAGGACCGCGCGAACCCCCTGGCCGCTCGTGTCGTACTGGATCGATCCGCGCAGGCTCTGCGCCATCGCCTTGATCAGCCGGCTGCCGAGGCCCGATCCGCGCGTGCGCGGCGTCGGGTCCATGCCGACGCCGTCATCCTCGACCGCGAGCATATAGGTATCGCCGTCCTGCTTCAGCGAGATACGCACTTCGCCGGGGACGGTCGGGCCATAGGCATATTTGAACGCGTTCGAGACGAGCTCGTTGACGATGACGCCCAGCGACACGGCGCTGTCGGGTGGCAGGCGCATCGGGTCGACTTCCAGCCGCAGCGCGCGCCGCGGCTCGTCGCTCGACCAGGCCTCGCCAAGTTCATCGACCAGCGCCTTGAGATAATCCTCCATGTCGACGCCCTCGACATCGTCGGACGTGTAGAGTCGGCGATGGACCTGGGCGATTG
The DNA here is from genome assembly GCF_001598455.1 of Sphingomonas pruni NBRC 15498. Taxonomy (GTDB): domain Bacteria; phylum Pseudomonadota; class Alphaproteobacteria; order Sphingomonadales; family Sphingomonadaceae; genus Sphingomonas; species Sphingomonas pruni. The sequence continues at coordinate 46,042 of NZ_BCYZ01000028.1, read as the reverse complement.
CCTCGATCCGCCGTTCGGTATCGGCCAGCGCCTGCCGCGCCTCTTCATTGTCGAGCGCATTGGCTTGCAGGCGGATCATCGCGTTGACCAATTGCAGCGAATTGGCGACGCGGTGATTGACCTCTCCCAGCAAGGCCTCGAGCCGGGCGTTGCTGGCGCGCAAACGCTCCTCGGCGAGCCTTTTGTCGCGCTCCAGCGCGCTATGTTCGCGGACGTGGTCGAGCGCGGCGGCGAGCAGGTCGAAAAAGTCGGCGCCGACCGTCTTCACGACATAATCGGCGGCGCCCGCCTTCAGCGCGGCGACCGCGACGGGGCCTTCTTCCGATCCGGTGACGTAGACGACGGGCGGCGGGTTTTCGAGCGCGCGCAGCTGCACCAGCGTCGCCAGCCCATCCATCCCGGGCATGTAATGGTCGACGGCGACGAGGTCGAAATGTTCGTACCTGGCGAGCGCGATCCCCGCTTCGCCGCTATCGGCGCAGGTCACGTCGAAGCCGCGCCGGGTCAGCGCGCGCGTCGCGAGCGCGCGCAGGCCGGCATCGTCGTCGATATAGAGAAGGCGGCGCAAATTATGGGGCATCAGTCGACGATCGCGTCCGGCACCTGGATCACCGACAGGAACAGGCCGAGCTGACGGATGGCCTGGGCGAAGCTCTCATAATTGACGGGCTTGGTGATGTAGACGTTGCAGCCCAGGTCGTAGCACCGCTGGATCTCGATCTTGTCGTCGGTCGTCGTCAGCACGACGACCGGCGTGCGCTTGACCGGCGAATCCTCGGCCTTGATCTTCGTCAGGATGTCCGTGCCCGACATGTCGGGCAGGTTGAGGTCGAGCAGCACCAGCGCCGGCCCGTTCAGCGCGGGACCGTCGGCATGTTTGAACAGATAATCGAGCGCGCTCGTACCGTCGGTGAAATGCTTGATGTCGTTGAGGATACCGGCGCGGCGGATATTCTTTTCGATCAGCCGGGCATGGCCCTCATCATCCTCGATCATGATGATGGAGACACTGCGATGCTCGTTCATGCGGTCGTTCCTGCGTCAGGGAGAGAGAAGGGCAAAGAGAGGCGGAAAATGCTGCCCTCGCCGAAAGTGGATGTCACGTCGATTGTGCCGCCCAGGCGATAGGCGAGGGCGCGGACATGCGCGAGGCCGATGCCTTCGCCCGGCTGGTCCTGCGTCCCGGAGCGCCGGAAGAGATCGAAAATCCGCGAATGATCGGCGGCCGCGATCCCGCGGCCATTGTCGCTGACCTCGACCATCACGCGGTCGCGCGTGCGCTGTCCGCTGATGACGATGCGGCCGGGGCGATCGGGGGACAGATATTTGACCGCATTCTCGACCAGGTTGGACAGGATCTGCTCGATCGCGAGGCGGTCGCTGATCAGTTCGGGCAAGGGCGAGTCGACGATGATCTCGGCGCCGCGGTCGCTGGCGAGATGGCTGAGCGAATCGCGCACGCCCGCCGCGATCTCGTCAAGCGGCAGCTTTTCCGGCGTCATCACGCGCCGGCCCTCACGCGACAGCTTGAGGATCGCGTTGATCAGCCTGTCCATCTTTTGCGTCGAGGTGCGGATGAAGCCGATCGCTTCGGGCAAATCCTCTCGCGCGGCCAGACGCGCTTCGTCGGTCACGATTTCGGGGGAGGTCTGCTCGGCAGCGTCCACCAGATCGGCGAGCGACTGGCGCGCGGCATCGAGCTCGCTGGTGAAGCCCATGACGTTGACGAGCGGACTGCGCAGATCGTGGCTGACGATATAGGCGAAGCGCTGGATTTCCTCATTGGCGCGTGAGAGGTCGGCGGTCCGCTCGGCCACCGCGCCCTCCAGATCGGTGTTGAGCAATTGCAGCCGATCGCGCGCCGTCGTCAGGTCGCGCGTATAGCGCGTGATCGCTGCCAAACTCACCGCCGCGACCGCGACGATCAGCACGCCCGAGGCGACCAGGACGATCCAGAAGGTTTGCAGCCCGCTCTGTTGCGCAGCATCGCGGGCAGCAAGCAGCGAACGCTCGTCGGCGAGCATCGCCGCCAGCAGGCCGCGTACCGCGCGCATCCGGCGAAACCCGGTTTCCGCCGCGAACGACGCGACCGCCTCGTCGCGGCGGCCGGCGCGGGTGAGCGCGATGGTCTTGTCCTGTTCGGCGGCGATCGCGGCGAGCTGCTCCCTCAGGCCCGCGATCCGCGCGGTCTGGCGCGAATTGTCGGCGGTCAGTGCCGCGACCGCCTCGATCGCCGGCCCGATCCTGGCTGCGGTCGCCCGCGCATTGTCGGCATAGCTGGTATGGCCGGTAAGAACATAGCCCCGCCGTGTGGTCTCGGCCTGCTCGATCAGGGCCTGCAGCCGGCCGATCGAAACTTCGACCTGATAGCTATGGTTGACCCATTGGGTATGTTCGCTGGTGCGCGCGGTCAGCAATGCCGCCGCGATCCCGATCAGCGCCAGGCCGGCGAAACCGATGACCATGCAGACGACGAGGAATCGACGTGCATGCCCTTCGGGAGATTTGATACGCTGAGCCAACACACCGGACATCGGGTGTCGTCTAATTGTTGACGAAGCGAAACGCTACAAAAGCTGTCTTAACTTCGCTCAATATGGGCGACGGATTTGGCGGCATTCCATTCGCGAGCTTGACCCGCTTACCCATGGCTAAGGTGACGAGCCGCCCGGTGCCCCGGGTGGCTCGCCATCGCGTCAGAACTTGATCGAGACCTTGCCGTAATAATAGCCGCCGTTGATGCCGTAAGGCGAGAAGGTCAGCGGCGCGTCGATGACGTTGCCGCCATTGACCAAAGTGAAGCTGGTCGTGCCGGGGACCAAAGCGACCGTCGGTGGCTTCTTGTTGAACAGGTTGTTGGCGCCGACCGTCAGCGTCACCGTATGGGCAATGGTGTAGCTGGCATCGAGATCGACGATGAACGCGGTGCCGATGTCCTGCTTGTAATAGGTACCGCCATCGGGCGACGCATAGGCCGTGCTCTTGCCGAACAGCGTGCCGCGCAAGGTCGAGGCGAAGGCGCCCAATTTGTAGGCGGCCGACCCGACGATCTTCACCTTGGGCGATGCCGTTTCCAGATTGGCGATCGCCGTCTTGTCGAACAATGCGATTGGCATGGTACCGCCCGGCGGCGTGAGCTGGGCCGGCGCGAGCTCGATCTTGGTCGCCTTGGTTTCGTTATAGGTGCCCGAAATCGTCCAATCGACTTTGCCGGCATCGCCGAAGTCGCTGAAATAGGTCAGCACCAGGTCGACGCCGCGGGTCCGTGTGTCGGCGCCGTTGGTGAAGATGTTGATGCCGGTCTGGCTCACCGTCGGGTCGAGGACGTTGCCGTTGGCGACGATCGCTTGTGTCACCACCGGGAAATTGACCGCGCCGCCGCTGCCGAAGATCGACCCGGTGCCCAGAATGCGGTCGCGGATCTTCACCTGATAGGCGTCGAGCGTGATCGTCAATTTGGGCGCCGGTCGGAACACGAAGCCCAGGCTGTAATTGGTCGATTTTTCAGGTTTGAGGTTGCTGAAGCCGAGCAATTTGGCCGCGGCCGAGTTGGCGGGAAGCTGGACGAAGGCCGAGGACGGCGAAACGTTGGTCGCCGAATAATAGCTTTCGGCCAAAGTCGGTGCGCGGAAGCCGGTCGAGACCGTGCCGCGGATCGCCACCGCCGGGCTGAAATCGTAGCGGCCCGTCGCTTTCCAGGTCCAGGTCGATCCGAAATCGGAATAATTCTCGTAACGCAGCGCGCCGTCGAGCTTCAGTCCGTCGACCGGCTCGATCGACAGATCGAGATAGCCGGCCCAATTGTGCCGGCTATGCTTGCCCGCGTCGGAGGGGCGGAAGCCGGGATAGGATTGCCCGCCTTCCTTGTAGATCGACGCCGGATCGCCCGATCCGATCTCGTAGATGTTCTTCCGATATTCGCCGCCAAAGGCGATATTGAGCGGCTGTGCGAGGCCGAGATCGACCTCTTTCGAAAAGTCCGCGTTCGCGGTCCATTCGGTTGCCTTGAACAGGCCGTCGTAAAAGTCGGTCGGGGTGAAATGGGTATCGATGAACAGCGATCGATTGGCCGAATCGAGCGTGTAGATCAGGTTCTTGTCCTGGCCATAGGTCAGGCTCAGATCCCATCGGAAACCGCCGATGTCGCCCTTGGCGCCGCCGGTCACCGAATAATCGTCCTCGCGAATGCCTTCGCGCGGGTTGAAGCCGTTGGGCGGCGTGTCGCCATCGGGATCATAGACGATCGAGCCAGGCGCGCCGAGCGTTCCGCCGACGCCGAGCACCGGCGAGGCGATGATGCGATCGGGCACGCGCAGATTCTCGTACGCGGAGGCGATCCGCTTCGAATAGCTGCCGAAGCTGTAGAGCTGAACGTCGCCGAAATCGTAGCCGGCATTGTATTGCAGGTTGGTGAGGTGCGAGCGCGCGTCGCCGTTGATCCGATTGACGTAAGGGAAGCCGGGAATGCCGGCATAGAGCGCCTGTTGCGCCGCTGAGAGGTTGGTGCGCAGCACGCCTTTGTCATCGGTCACGCGGCGATCGAGGCCGCCGACCTGGCTGAAAGCATGGAAGCGGTGGAAGAAGGTGAGATCGATGAACCCGTTCTCCCCGATCTTCGTGCCCATGGTGAAGCTGCCGGCCCAGGTCTCGCCGCCGGTATCGTAATAGGAGCCGCCAGTGGCGGTCGCCTCGCCGCCGCTCGTATCGTCCTTCAGGATGATGTTGATGACGCCGGCAATCGCATCGGATCCATATTGCGCCGCCGCGCCCTGTTCGAGCACTTCGATGCGCTTGACCGATGCGGGGGTGATGAGGTCGAGGTCTGGCGCCGCTGCTCCCTGATAGGGTCCGCCGAGGACGGCGAGGTTGGCGGTGCCATGCCGCCGCTTGCCGTTGACCAGGACCAATGTGTGGTTCGGGCTGAGCCCGCGAAGCCGCGCCGACAGCGTCAGGTTCGCGGTGTCGCCGCCGAACGCCTGGGCGTTGAACGACGGGACGAGCTGGGTCAGCACCTGGTTGAGATTGGGCTGACCGACGCGGCTCAGGGTCGCCGCATCCAGGACCTTGATCGGGGCGGAGCTTTCCGCCGCCGTGGTGCCGACGACGCGGGTGCCGGTGACGATGATCTCATCGCTGGCCTGGTCAATCGCGACCGACGCTGCGGGAAGTACGGTTGCCTGGGGATCGCCCGGCGTGGCAGCGGGCGCCGCGGTCTCCGCCTTGTCAGCGCCTTTGTCGGCGGTGCTGTCAGCCGTCTTGGCCTGTGCGCTCGCCGCCCACAAAGTGCCGAGTGCAAGTGCCGCAATAGATACCGATCTTTTCATTCGAAGGCCCCTTTCAACAGAAAGCCTTCAGACCCCCCTCCCGCTCAGTGCCGTTCGCGAAGCGCCGGTGGACGTTCTCTGTCCTGGCTCGCCGCGACGCGAACGGATTGGCTGCCTTGCCCGCAGGGGCGCGGCAGCGGGTGACGTGGAAAATGCGACAGGGCGCGCGGCCGCGTTGGACGCGGGGGAGCCGCTGACCTGTCGTGTCATCAAAGTAAGAAACGGCATGCGCCGCATCGTCAGGCGGTCCAGACCTTGTCCAGCGCGGTGGCGAACGCGACCATGTCGGCCATCGACCCGACCGTGACACGCGACACGGTCGGCCAGATCGGCCAGGACCGGCCGATCTCCACGCTCTGCGTGCGGAACGCGGCCTGCATGTCCTTGGCCGGCTTGGTCTTCCAGTCGATCATGAACATGTTCGCCTCGGTCGGCGCGACCTTCAGCCCGCGCTTCTTGACATGGTCGATCGCGAAGGCGCGTGCTGCCTGCATCTGGGCACGGCGTTGCGCGATCAGCGGCGCGGCGGTCAGGCTGGCGGTGGCGCAGACCAGGGACGGGAGCGGCAGAGCGCCTGACTGCATGCCGCCGTCATAGCGCATCATCTTGGTGATATTGGCGGGCTGGGTCATGATATAGCCCATCCGCATCCCGGCCATCCCGAAGATCTTCGAGAAGGTCCGCATGACGATGACGTCGGGATATTTGACCGCGAAGGGCGACGCCACCGGCACGCCGGCGAAATGGGTATAGGCCTCGTCGATCAGCACCATCGATCCGGCCGGCTTGTTCTGGATCAGCCATTCGATATCGGCGAGCGGCGTGATCGTCCCGGTCGGGTTGTTGGGGGTGCAGATATAATAGAGGCCGGCATTGGGGTCGGCGGCCAGCATCGCCTTCACGTCGTGGCGGAAATCGGGCGTGAGCGGCACCGCCTTGACCGGCGCGCCGAGCCAGCTCGCGGTGCGGCCGGCGAGCTCGAACGTCGGGTCGGCGGTGACTAGCCCCTTGGTCGGCGAACAATAGGTCACGACGGCGCGCGACAGCGGATCGCTCGATCCGGGCCAGGGGGCAACATGGTCGAACGGTACGCCCTCGACCGAGGTCACCGCCTTGATGAAATCGTTGCGTTCATTGTGCGGGGAATAGCGATTGCCTTGCGCGATCATCTTCGCCGCCGCCACCTGGCCGGGGGCGAGCGGTCCGGTCCAGCATTCGTTGGCCCCGATCCGCGTCTTGGCGCTGGGGGCAGGATCGGGGACGCCGGCCGATGCCCAGGCGGGCCGGCCGCTCGCCGCCGCCACGGCGCCGACGCCGAAGATCGCGGCGATACGGGCAAGGTCGCGCCGGGCATAGCCGCGGCTGAGCAGGTCGTCGGTGGACTCTTCGTTCAGAACGGTATCGGTAACGCCTTCACGCTCGATCATCTTACTGCTCCCTGTTCGCGCTGGTCGGTCCCGTCGACCCTTCGCCGTTTCAAAATTTCTTAGAATTTCATCGCGCTCCTCAGCATCACGAACGAGATGAAGACGAGGTAGAGGCCGAACACGCGCTTGAGCGGCCCGGCCGGCAGGCTATGCGCAGCCGCCACGCCGAGCGGCGCTGTCAGCACCGACATCGAGGCGATGACGATTGTCGCCGGCAGGTTGACGTAACCCAGCGATCCCCAGGGCAGACCCGGCTCGCGGAACCCGATGATGGCGAACCCGATCGCGCTGGGGATCGCGATCAGCGCGCCGATGCCCGACGCCGTCGCGATCGCGCGATGGATCGAACGGCCGTGCAGCGTCATCACCATGATCGCGATCGTGCCGCCGCCGATCCCCAGCAACGAGGAGAAGGTGCCGAGCCCGCCGGCAATCGCGACGCGCGGCGCCAGGCCCGGCATCGAGTCCGAGATGACGTGGTCGCTGAAGCGCGGCACCAGGAAGTTGAGCGACATCAGCAGTACGCCGATGGCGAAGATCAGCAGCAGCACATGCCCATCGACATGGCTGGCAAGGATCACGCCGACGGCATCGCCGAAGATCAGCCACGGCGCCCAGGCGCGCAAAATCTCGAATTCGACCGCGCCGCGTTTGGCGTGCGATCGCAGCGATCGCAGCGATGTCAGGATGATCGTCGCGGCCGATGTGCCGATCGCGACATGCGCATATTGATGCTTGTCTCCGCCCAAAAGCGGCAGGACCAGCATCAGCGCCGGGACGACGATGAAGCCTCCACCAATACCGAAAATGCCGGCGGCGAAGCCTGCGATCAGTCCGGCGCATAACAGCGCAATCAACGGAATCAGCCAAGCGGCTTGCGATGCAGTCAAGACCTACCCCCTGTATGAGAGGCCTCTCCTGCGGGCAGGGCTTGTCATCGCCCTGGCGAATCACAAGCTGCGCAGTTGATCATTTATTTGCAACAAGAAAATGCGGCTGACGCGGTTACAGTAACAAATTTACTCGGAAACGCGTTTTTTTGCCGATCCTTGCTCGTGCAGCCGCGCCAACCTGAGCCGGCCAGCGTCCAGCCGCCGCCGGTCCTTTATCAGTCCGGGCGTCGGGTGGCCGACCGCCGCGGTCGCAGCGTCAGTCGCTTGTCGCTGGGCGCAGCCTGACGCCGACCAGGATCAGCATCATGCCGTGGACCAGCAAGTCGATCGCCATCACCAGGCCCAGCACCCAGACGGCGTTCGCCGGCCAGCCGCTGGCGATGATGAGACCGGCCGCAACGCTGAAGATCCCGGACACCAGCATCCAGCCCCACCCGGGGAGCGGGTGCACCAACGAGGCGACCAGGCGCACGGAGCCCGATGCGGTCAGGAGAACCGCCAGCCAGACTGTGATCAGCCTGACCGCGAGCTGCTGATCGTAGAACAGGAATGTGGCGGCGGCGGCATAGAGAATGCCGAACGCCGCCCAGACCAGCGCCCAGCCGAGCCCGCGCACCGCGGACGCATGCACGACCATGACGATGCCGGCGGCGAACATAGAGAGGGCGACGATATAGGCTGCGGCGACCGTCGCCAGAACCAGATTGGCCGAGGCGAGCAGGCCGAGCAGCGCCAGCGCGCAGCCCATTCCGACGAACCAGCGCCAGGCGTTCTTGTCGATCTCGATCGTGTGCAGTTCTACTCGATTGATCTCGGTGGTCATTGCTACATCCTCCAGGGGGACGCTGAGCCGATGGTGCGGTGGTTACGAATGGATGCGGCTGACCACCGTGGCGGAGCCGTTCGGCTGGATGTCGACCAGATGTTGCGCGCCGCCGTCACAGGTCGCGCGCCATTCCATCTTGCCGTCCGGCGTGCTCATCCGCTCCGCCTTCTCGATCTTCTGGCACGGCAGGTCCGCGTCCATGATCGCCCGCAACAGCACGGCATCGCGTTGCGCCGGGGGCAGCGCGTCGACCGCGGCGCTGACGTTGGTCGGGGTCGGCGTCGACCCCGCCGAACTGTTGAAGGTCGGGCTCTCCACGGGCTTGCAGGCGGCCAGCACCAGCACGCCGCTGAGCAACAGCATTGCTCGCATCGACATTCTCCCTAAGCGGACGGTCACACCATCCGTCGTCCGTCGCGCCAACTCCATCCGTACATATCCGGACCCGGATCGGTGGCGCGCGAGGATGCCCGCGATCGGCCGCCGCTACGCTGCGGCTGCCCTGCCTATCGTTCGTGGAGCCGCGCCAGCGCGATGCCGGCAAGATTCTGCGATCGCCCGACATGGCGAAGGCGGAGCGATCCCGCCGGGTAGTCGAATTCGGTGAGCGCCTTGAGGTACTCGCGGCTCCCGTTTCGGCACGCAACCGTGCCCGAAGCCAGGCCGATCACCGCGAGCGAATCGCCGCAAAAAACCGGGTTGGCCACGCCGGACGCGCGGGCGATTTCGACCGCGTGCAACAAAGCGAGCCACTCCGCATCCATCGCCGATCCCGTGCCGAGCCCCTGACGCACATAAACCTGCCCGCGCAGCACCACCGCGGTTTCCATCCCCGACGCCGGCCGCCAGCCGCCGTCGAAGAAGATCTTCACACGTCCAGGCATCGCCATTCGCCCGGCGCGATGCCGTCCAGCGTCCAGTCGCCGATGCTCCACCGCACCAGCCGCAGCGTCGGGTGGCCGACCGCCGCGGTCATGCGACGGACCTGGCGGTTGCGGCCCTCGCGGATCGTCAGGCGAATCCAGCCATCGGGCACGTTTTTGCGGAACCGGATCGGCGGATGGCGCGACCACAGATCGGGGGCGGGGATGCGCTCGGCCTCGGCCGGGCGCGTCATGCCGTCCTTCAGCCGCACGCCGCTCCGCAAGGCCGCCAGCGCGTCGTCGCTCACATCGCCTTCGAGCTGCGCGAGATAGGTCTTGGCGGTCTTGAACTTGGGATCGGCGATACGCGACTGCAGCCGGCCGTCATCGGTCAGCAGCAACAGCCCCTCGCTGTCGAGGTCGAGCCGCCCCGCCGGATAGACTCCCGGCGTGTCGATGAACCCGGAGAGGGTGGGGCGTGTCGATCCCTCGGTCCCGCGATCGGTGAACTGGCACAGCACGCCATAGGGTTTGTTGAACAGGATCAGGCGGGCCATGCGGCGCCTTTGATCCAGGTTAGGCCAACATTCAATATTCGCGGCATTTCGCATTGAGCGCGTTGGATTTCTGCCGGAACACGTCGCGGAAATCACCGTCATGCCGGAAGTGTTCCGGCATCCAACGTGCCCGGCCGGAATCCGTCGAGCCTCCCGCTTTACCGTTGCGGCGCCTCGGACCCCGGAACAAGTCCGGGATAACGTGAGAGATTGGTCTCTGCGCGTCGCGTCAGGCGCGGGCGACCGCCGGGGAATTGACCTGCGCCTCACCCTCGATGCTCAGCGCCACCGCCTCGGCGACCTTGATGCCATCGACCGCCGCCGACAGGATACCGCCGGCATAGCCCGCGCCTTCGCCCGCAGGGAACAGGCCGGCGGTGTTCAGGCTCTGAAAGTCCTTGCCGCGGGTGAAGCGCACCGGCGACGATGTCCGCGTCTCCACGCCGGTCATCAGTACGTCGGGATGGTCGTATCCGGGGATCTGGCGGCCGAACACCGGAATCGCTTCGCGCATCGCGATCACCGCGAAATCGGGCAGGCATTGGCTGAGGTCGGTGAGCTGCACGCCGGGTCGATAGGAGGGGAGGACCTCGCCCAATTCGGCTGAAGGCCTGCCTTCGAGGAAGTCGCCGAGCTTCTGCGCCGGCGCCTTGTAGTTGGAGCCGCCGGCGATGAAGGCGCGCTCTTCCCAATGGCGTTGCAGCGCGATTCCCGCGAGCGGGTCGCCCGGATAGTCGCGCTCGGGATCGATCGCGACGACGAAGCCCGAATTGGCGTTGCGCTCGTTGCGCGAATATTGGCTCATGCCGTTGGTCGCGACGCGGCCTTCCTCCGACGTCGCCGCCACCACCGTCCCGCCCGGACACATGCAGAAGCTGTAGACGGTGCGGCCGTTCGAGGCATGGTGAGAGATGTGATATTCGGCCGCGCCCAATATCTTGTTTCCCGCGAACTTACCGAACCGCGCCTTGTCGATCCAGGATTGCGGGTGCTCGATCCGCACGCCCATCGAGAACGGTTTGGCCTCGACGAACACGCCCGCCGCCTGGAGCATCGCGAACGTGTCGCGCGCGCTATGGCCGATCGCCAGCACGACGCGGTCGGCCTCGAGATAGCCACCATCATGCAGGTGGAGACCGCGGATATGGCGCTGCCCTGCCGCGTCGGTGGCGATGTCGACGCCGTCGACGCGCGTGCCGAAGCGATATTCGCCGCCCAATTGCTCGATCGTCGCGCGGATGCTCTCGACCATCGTCACCAGGCGGAACGTGCCGATATGAGGATGCGCTTCGGTCAGAATTTCCTCGGGCGCGCCGGCCTTGACGAACTCGGTCAGCACCTTGCGGTCGAGATGGCGGCGATCCTTGATCCGGCTGTAGAGCTTGCCGTCGGAAAAAGTGCCCGCGCCACCCTCGCCGAACTGGACGTTGCTCTCCGGGTTGAGCACGGATCTGCGCCACAGGCCCCAGGTGTCCTTGGTCCGCTCGCGCACAACCTTGCCGCGTTCCAGGATGATCGGCCGGAAGCCCATTTGAGCGAGCACTAACGCCGCGAGCAGCCCGCAGGGACCGGTACCGATGACGACGGGGCGCAGGCCCTTGCCGGTGGCACGGGCGACCGGGCGGTATTCGGTGTCGGGCGCTGGCCTGACGTTGCGATCGTCGGCGAAGCGCGCGAGCAAGGCCGCTTCGTCCGCTACGGTCAGGTCGATCGCATAGATCAGCATGATCGCGTTCTTGCGCCGCGCATCGTTGCCGCGCCGCGCGACCTCGAAGTTCAGCAACTCGTCCGCCGCGATCTCCAAGCGCGCGCAGATCGCGGCGGGCAAGGCCTCGTCGGTATGGTCGAGCGGAAGGGCAAGGTCGGTCAGGCGGATCATGGCGGTGCTTTAGCGGTGGAGGAGGCAGCATGCCAGATTCCCCTCCCGTTTACGGGAGGGGCTAGGGGAGGGTGTGTTTCTGGGCAGCGGCTCGTGACATGCCCTCCCCCGACCCCTCCCGCAAGCGGGAGGGGAGGAAGGGGCAGACGTTCACCCTTCGGCCTTGTCCGCCATATCCATGAAATTCCGCGCGGCGTCGCGATCGGCCTCGTCCTTGAACGCCACGTCGAGATCCGGCGCGACGCCGAGCATGTACATCAGCGTCCACAAAGCGAAGCGGCGCGGGCGGTCCTTTTCCAGCCCCAAATCGACCCGCATTCGCTCGGTCCCCGCCTCGAACGCGGCGGGCGTCAGCGTGGCGATGTCGGCGGTGCCGAAATAATGGCGCAGGCGATCGTCGAGATCCATGGCTCGATTAACGCGCGCGGACCAACGCGGCGTCAAGCGCCTGCAGGAAACGCGAGCGGTCGGCCTTGCTGAAGGCGGCCGGTCCGCCGATCTGATCGCCGCCCGCGCGCAGATCGGCCATGATCGCCCGCGTCGCGATCGCCGCGCCGATCGAGCTCGTGGTGAACGGCTTGCCGGTCGGCGCTAGTACCTGCGCGCCCGCCTTGAGCGCGCGGTCGGCGAGCAGGATGTCGGCGGTGATCACCACCGCACTCGGGCCGGCCGCCTCGGCGATCCAGTCGTCGGCGGCGTCGAACCCGTCGCTCACGACAATGCGCGTGATCAGCGGGTGCGCGGGGACGCGGAGATGACTGTTGCTGACCACACAGACGGGGACCTCCAGCCGCCAGGCGACCTTGTAGATCTCGTCCTTGACCGGGCAGGCATCGGCGTCGACCAGGATGCGGCGGGAAGGCGGGGTGTTCATGGCGCCTCTCTACGTCGTTCGCGCCACTTGTCGAAGCGCATCAGAGGGACTCCTCATACGCTTCCCCGGCGAAGGCCGGGGCCCAGTTTCCCTGACATTGCGATCGCATCCCGGCGACGAGAATTCGCAGCGGCTGGGCCCCGGCCTTCGCCGGGGAAGTGTGAAGAGAGGGAAAAGTCGGACGAAAAACTACGACTGCGGTCGCGGACCCTTGTTCGGCCGCGGCCCCTTGCGGTGTGCATGCGGCGGACGGCCGCGACCCTGCGGCGGGCCTTGACGGCGCGGGGCGCCGGCCTGTCCATCACTGCTCGGTGCCGCGCGATGCAGCATCGCACGGGCCGGAGCCGGCGCCGGAGCGGGGCCGGAGCCCTCAACCGGCTCGATCCGCACGCCGCTATCATCCTCGCCATCGGCGCCGGCGCTCTTGAGCACGGCGGCGGCGAACCGCGCCGCAATCCCGCGCGGGATCTGGAAGCCGGTTTCGTTGGCCTGAATGCGGATCGCGCCGACCTCGTTCTTGGTGATCCCGCCGCGGCGGCAGATCAGCGGCAGGATCCAGCGCGGATCGGCATTCTGGCGACGGCCGATATTCATCCGGAACCACACGGTATCGTCGAAGCCCTGGCGATGATGCGCCTTGGGCCCCTCGGGCACGCGATCGATCATTTCCTCGGGTGCGGGCATGGCGGCGCGATGAGCATGGACCAACGCCGCGGCGATCTCCTGCGGCGACTTGTTCTTGAGCAGCTCCTCGCCGATCACCCAATCGTCGGGATCGGGCTCGACCGGCGCGCTCAGCGCCTCGATCAGGCGATCACGGTCCTTGGCGCGGATGTCGTCGGCGGTCGGCACCGGCACCCATTCGGCGGCGATGCGCGCCGAACGCAGCATCATCTCGACGCGGCGACGGCGCGGATAGGGTACGATCAGCACCGCGGTGCCCTTCTTGCCCGCGCGGCCGGTGCGGCCCGAACGGTGCTGAAGCACTTCGGCGTCGCGCGGCATCTCGACATGCACGACCAGGCTCAGCGTCGGAAGGTCGATGCCGCGTGCGGCGACGTCGGTCGCGACGCAGACGCGTGCGCGGCGGTCGCGCAACGCCTGGAGCGCATGGTTGCGCTCATTCTGCGAATGCTCGCCCGATAGAGCCACGGCCGCGAAGCCACGCTCGACAAGGCTGGCGTGGAGATGCCGGACATTGTCGCGCGTCGCGCAGAACAACATTGCGGTCTCTGCCTCGTAGAAGCGGAGCAGGTTGATCACGGCATGCTCGATATCCGCAGGAGCGACCGCCACGGCCTGATACGAAATGTCGCCATGCCCGCGATCCTCGCCGACGGTCGAGATGCGCAGCGCGTCGCGCTGGTACTTCTTGGCGAGTGCGACGATCTGCCGCGGCAAGGTCGCGGAGAACAGCAAGGTGCGGCGTTCGGCGGGGGCGGCGTCGAGCAGCGTCTCGAGGTCCTCTCGAAAGCCCATGTCGAGCATCTCGTCGGCCTCGTCGAGCACGGCGACGCGCAGGCTCGACAGATCGAGCGCGCCACGCTCGCCATGATCGCGCAAGCGGCCTGGCGTGCCGACCACGACATGCACACCCTGCGCAAGCACGCGGCGCTCACGCGACGGGTCCATGCCGCCGACGCACGTGGCGATGCGCGCACCGGTCTTGGCGTAGAGCCAGGACAATTCCTTGGCGACCTGGAGCGCGAGTTCGCGGGTCGGCGCGATCACCAGCGCGAGCGGCGCGCCGGCGGGCGGGGTCTGACCCTTGTGAAGCAGCTCCTCGGCCATGGCGAGGCCGAAGGCGACGGTCTTGCCCGATCCGGTCTGGGCGGAAACGAGCAGGTCACGGCCGTTGGACTCGGGCTTGCTGACCTCGGCCTGGACCGGAGTGAGCGCTTCGTAACCGCGCGCGGTCAGCGCTTCGGCAAGCAACGGGGGGAGGTGGGAAAAGGGCATTCTGTCTCGATGGCAAAAACGGCGTCGGCCCGGAGCGACTGGCGCCGGGCAGGTAACGCGGTACGGATGTGGATTGGTCCGGCCCTCTACGCGCTTTTTGGCGATTTGGCAAAAGCGAGGGTGAAGGCATAGACTCGAGCTATAGGCGGTCGCACAAAAGATCGCGCGTACCCTCGTTGCAACCGAACCGACCCGGTGACGTCACGTCGCTGACACCGGCACGTCACCCGTCTGCAAAAACCCGTCCCTAGTCGCGGCCGACAGCAGATTCGCTGCACCAGCAAAAGGGATAAAAGGGTGGCCAACCGAGCACTTACCGTGCGCTGCGGAGTCGTAGCGTTCCTCCTGACCGCAAGTCCGGCGGCGCTTGCCCAGAGCGCGCCGCTGCCGGTGGCCGACAGCAACGCGGCGACCAGCGCGGACGCGCAGACCGACCAGGACATTGTCGTCACCGGCCGCGCCGGCGCGGGCGAGCGCACCAAGCTCGACACCAGCTACGCGATCACCACGCTCAACAACGACGCGCTGCGCTCGCGCGCCGCGTCGAGCGTCACCGAGACGTTGAAGTCGGTCCCGGGCTTCTGGGTCGAGGCGTCGGGCGGCGAGGGATCGGGCAATGTCCGCGCCCGCGGCATCCCGGTCGACGGGTTCGGATCGATCAACCTGCTCGAGGACGGTCTGCCGGTGCAGCACGACCCGGCGCTGGGCTATCTCAATGCCGACCAGGCGTTCCGCATGGACGAGTCGATCGACCGCGTCGAAGTGGTGCGCGGCGGTCCGTCCTCGGTCTTCTATTCGAACGCGCCGGGCGGCGTGGTCAATTTCATCACCCGCAAGCCGGGCGACGAGCTGTCGGGGCGTGCGCGCATGCTCTACGGCCCGACCGCGGACCTGTACCGCTTCGACGGCTGGATCGGCACGCCGCTGGTCGATGGGTGGAAGTTCGACGTCGGCGGCTTCTATCGCAACGAGCGCGGCGTTCGTGATCCGGGCTATACCGGCAACAAGGGTGGCCAGATCCGCGCCGACCTATCCAAGGATTTCGGCAATGCGCAGATCGCGCTCAGCTACAAACATCTGGCCGATAACGCGATCTTCTATACTGGCATCCCGCTGACCAAGGATTCGGACGGCAATATCGTCAGCCTGCCCGGCTTCAACGCCAATTACGACACGACTGCCAGCCGCGAGACCGCGTTCCTGACGCTGAAGAGCGCGAACGGACCGGTGTTCTTCAACAACACCGACGGCACGCGCATCCGGCTCAACCAATATTCGGCCATGGCCGATTGGGAGTTCGCGCCGGGCTGGAAGCTGTCGAACAAGGCGCGCTATCGCGACAGCAGCACGGTACGCAACGGCGTCTATCCCGCCTCGATCAGCACGGCGGCGGCGCTGCTCACGCAATATGGCTCGTCGCTGCTCAAGGCCTATCCTGGCGCGGCCAGTGTTCAGTTGCGCTATGTCGACACAGGCCAGGCGTTCGACGTCGCGAACCAGAACGGCAATGGCGACGTGTTCATCAACGCCGCGCGCCCGGTGACGGTCGACGAGAGCGAGTTCGTCGACGACCTCCATCTCGCGCACCGCTTCCAGATGGGGAGCATGACGCATGATTTCGCCCTGGGTTTCTATTACGCCCACATCCGCGAGACGTTCAAACGCTACTCGGCGTCGACCCTGCAGGACGTATCGGGCAATTCGCGGCTGCTCGATCTTGTCGCGCTCAATGCCTCAGGTCAGGTGGTCGGCGCGCTGACCCAGAACGGTGTCAGCCGCTACGGCTCCGAATTCGCCAACGGCTATGGCAAGTCGGACGTCTTCGCGCTCTACGGGTCGGACGAGTGGCAAATCACGCCGCAATTGCGCCTCGACGGCGGCGTCCGCTGGGAAAAGGTGACCGCCAAGGGCGCGCAGGAAGGCCAGAAGACGGTCAATCTCGGCGACCCGACCACGCTCGCGGACGATCAGGTGCTGACCGGAAACGGTGTCTTCTCTCCCTATGATCGCACGTTCGACCATGTCGGCTACACGATCGGCGCCGATTGGCAGTTCAGCCACAGCGCGGGGATATTCGCGCGCTACACCTCGGCATTCCGCATGCCGAGCGTGGGCAGCTTCATCACCTCGGCCAATGCGCAGCCGGTGACGCAGGGGATCAAGATGTGGGAAGCAGGGTTCAAGCTCTCGACCCCGTTGGTCAGCTTCTACGCGACGGGCTTCCTGACCGATTTCGACGCCTATTCGATCGGCAACACCCAGTTCGATCCGAAGACGATGGGCTATATCACCCAGACCGTTTACACCAATACGCGCGATTATGGCGTCGAGCTCGAAGGCACGATCCGGCCGGTTTCGTGGTTCGATTTTACCGTCAACGCGACGATCCAGGATCCGACCTTCCGCAATCTCAAGTACAATGAGTTGCAAGGCACGACGCTGATCCCGCGCAATTATTCGGGCAACCAGCTGCTCCGCGTTCCCAAACTCGGGCTGCGCGCTACGCCCGCGGTGACCCTGCTCGATGGTCGTTTCCGCGCGCAGATGGACGTCGAACATTATTCGAAACGCTATGCCGACGCCGCCAACATCTCGAAGCTGCCGGCCTATACCGTGCTCAACGCCAGCGTGCGGTTCAAGCTGACCGACCGCATTTCGTTCTGGGCCTATGGCGACAATCTGACCAACGCGATCGGGCTGACCGAAGGCAATCCGCGCGCGGGCGAGCTGACCAGCGGGCAGGCCAACGACCAATTGTTCATCGGTCGGCCGATCTTCGGTCGCAATTTCCGCTTCGCCGTGGACTTCGCCTTCTGATGCGCGGATTTCGCCTTTTCGTCGCGCTGATCCTGGCCCTCATTGCCGCTCCGGCGGCGATGGCCGGTCAGAATCAGGTGCAGCCCGACGTGACGATGTCGGGCGTCGTTACCGGCAAGGACGCGATGACCTATCGCGAGGTCCCGTTCGACGTCCCGGCGGGCGTCGAACGGATCACCGTGGCTGTGTCCTATGACAAGAGCAACAAGACGGTGATCGACCTCGGCCTATGGGATCCCAAAGAGTTTCGCGGCTGGAGCGGCGGCTCCTACGACACAATCACGGTCGCGGCGAGCGATGCGACGCCGGGCTATTTGCCCGGCCCGATCCCGACTGGCCGCTGGCACGTCCAGTTCGGCGTGCCCAATGCGCGCCCGGACAGCAAGGCCGCCTATACCGTAAAGGTCTATTTCGACCGCGCCAGTTCGGCGCGCGCCAGCGCCGCGATCGCCAACCCGCCGCTCGTCGACAAGCCCGGCTGGTATCGCGGCGACCTCCACATGCACGACGCGAATAGCGACGGCAGTTGCAAGAGCCAGCTCGGGCGCAAGGTGCCATGTCCGTTGTTCCGCACGGTCGAGGCGGCGAGCGCGTCGGGGCTCGATTTCATCGCGGTGACCGACCACAATACGGTCGCCCATTTCGACAATCTACGCGAGCTGCAGCCCTGGTTCGACAAGATGCTGTTGACCCCGGGTGTGGAGGTCACGACCTTTCGCGGTCACACCAACATCTTCGGCCCGTCGCGCTTCGTCGACTTCCGCGTCGGCACGGCGGGCGTCCCCAATCTGCCCGCGCTGCAAAAGAGCATCGCAGCGTCCGGCGCGATCATGTCGATCAACCATCCGGCCTCGCCGAGCGGAGAAATCTGCATGGGCTGCGGCTGGCTGTGGACCGACACCGACTGGTCGCTGGTAACCGCAATCGAGGCGGTCAATGGGACCCATGTCGAAGGGGCTTATGCGGGGATCGGCTTCTGGTACGCCCGGCTGAACGAAGGCAGGCGGCTGACCGGCATCGGCGGCAGCGACACGCACGATCCGGATGGCCCCTCGCGGATCGGGCGGCCGACCACCGTGGTTTATGCCGACAGCTTGTCCGTCCCGGGCATCACCGCCGGGATCAAGCGCGGCAACGTATTCATCGACACCGAGGGGACGCGCGACCGGTTGCTCGAGATGGCGGTCGTGTCCGGCGGCCGCCGCGCGGTGATGGGCGAACGGCTGCGCCCGGACGCGACATTGTCGATGGAACTGCATCTGGTCGCAGTGCGCGGCGCGACGGTCGAGGTCATCGCCAACGGCAAGGTCCTTGCCGGTCTGGGCACGGCGATCGATAGCGGCGATGCGCGCGTGAAGCTATCGCTCGATCGCGCGCAAGCCTGTGGCTGGGTCAGCGCCAATGTGCGCGGCAAGACCGGGCTGCTGCTGATCGGCAACCCGATCTATGTCGACTGTCGCTGAGACGTTGGTTCTTGTCGTTCGGTGACGGGCGTTCGGCGGTTGTCGCCGGGCGCCCGCAATCCCATCTCTTCCGGTGCGATATTCCCCAATAAGAGGTGCCCCCGATGACGCTCCCCGCCGATCCCGTCTGGTTCATCACTGGCTGCTCGACTGGCTTCGGCCGTGAGCTCGCCAAGCTCGTGCTCGAACGCGGCTGGTGCGTGGTTGCGACCGCGCGCGGCAAGGACCGCGTCGCCGATATCGTCGAGATCGCGCCCGATCGCGCGCTGGCGGTCGAACTCGACGTGACCGACCAGGCGCAGATCGACGCGGCGGTGGCGGCGGCCAAGGAAGGGTTCGGCCGGATCGACGTGCTCGTGAACAATGCCGGCTATGGCTATCAGACCGCGATCGAGGAAGGCGAGGAGCAGGAGATCCGCGACCAGTTCGACGCCAACGTCTTCGGCCTGTTCGCGATGACGCGCGCGGTGCTGCCGGTAATGCGCGCACAGGGCAGCGGCAATATCGTCAACATCAGTTCGGTCGGCGGTTTGCTCGGCTTCCCGGCCTCGGGCTATTATTCGGCGACCAAGCATGCGGTCGAGGGCTTCACCGATTCCCTGCGCGCCGAAGTCGCGCCGCTCGGCATCGCGGCGATGTGCGTAGAGCCGGGGCCGTTCCGCACTGATTGGGCGGGCCGCTCGCTGCGCCAGACCAAGAACCGGATCGAGGCCTATGCCGAGACCGCGGGCAAGCGCATGGCGATGACCAGCGGCTATAGCGGCGAACAGCCCGGCGACCCGGTCCGCGCCGGTGAGGCGATCATCGAAGCGGTGTCGCGCGCCGACGTGCCGCGGCACCTCGTCCTCGGCAAGTTCGGCTATGAGACGGCGGTCGCCAAGCTGAAGGAACGGCTGGCGATCATCGAGCGCGACCGCGACCTCAGCCTGAGCGCGGACTATCCGGAGATGGCCGAGGCGTGAATCGCTGAGCGGCGAGGAAGGCGATGATGACCAGGCCGGCCGCGATCAAGGTCGCGACCAGCCGGTCGGTCAGCAATCCTTGCGCGATCGTCCCGCCGCCGCTGGTCAGCAGCAGGATCAGCGGCGTGGTGGCGGCGGTATAGGCGACATAGCTGCGCTTCCTCAGCCACGGGCTCGCCGCTGCCAGCGCCGCGATGACGAGGACCAGCGCCCAGTCCGGCAGCGGACGCGAGACGATCGCCTCGGTCGCTATCACGCCCGCCGCGACTCCCATCGCGCGTTGCAGGACCTTTACCACCAGCCCGTCGCCTTGCCTCTGAGTCAGCAATGCGACAGCGACCGCGATCCAGCTGTAATGATGCTGCGGCACCGCCTCGCGCAGGACGACGGCGCAGGCGAGACAGGCCATCAGCCGCAGCGGATAGGTCCAGCCCGCGCTGGTGGCCAACAGCCTCCGCCAGCGGCGGTATAATTGCGCGAAGCTCGCGCCCGATCGCGGCTCGGCTGGGGCGATCTGGCCGAATCCCCAACGGCGCGCCGCGGCCCCGACCGCCAGCGCGCATAAAGCCGCCCAGATCGCGCCTTCGGCGATCAGGATGGTGAGCAAGAGGCGATCGGGTGCCTGCGTGGCGATGCCGAGCCCGATCGTGACGAACACGACGAACCGCTGGCTGGCGGCCGCGGTCGGCCGGCTGAATCCGCCGAGCAATGCGGCGATGCCCGCGATGAGCACCAGCCCGACATCGCTCCACCAGCCATGGCGCGCGATCAGCGCCGCGGCGATGGCGGCCGCGATCGCCGCGAGCACGATGTCGCGAACCGTTCGCCAATGCTCGGCCAGGTTTGCGCCACGCGGCACGTTGCCGACCCACATCGCGCCGAGCGACGCGGCGAGTCCGGCCCGTGGATACGCCGCCAGCACCCCGATCAGGATCGGCACACCCATGCCGAGCGCCGTGACCGCCATCGCCGAAGGGTCGAGCGCATCCGCCCCGTCCCATTCCAGCGCTCCGCCAAACACCGCGCGGGCGCCGACAACGGCTCGATGAAAAGCGTGGCTCATGTCGCGCGGCTAAGGCCGGCATGCATGATGAGGCAAGGAGATGATGAGGCGAGCTCAGGATCTCGGCGCGAGGGCCCCGATCCGCGGCAACTCAGCCGAGAAAGTTGCTGAGCACGTCCGGATGAAAACCGAATTTCGCGAAACCGCAAATGCCCATGAAGATGCCGAACGCGCCGAAGAACCACGATCCGAACAGCAACATCGGGCTTTCCGCCAGCGCGGCGACGGCAGCCATCGCGATCGCGGTGGAAATCGCCGCTTCGCTCGCATCGAACTGGTCGTCATGCACGTTGAGCGCGTCGTAATTGTCGGCTTGCGCCTGGGCCTGCGCCTTCAGCTTGGGCGTCTCGCTGCGATATTTGGCGATGTCGGCGTCGAGCCGGGCGAGCGTCGCTTTCGACGCTTCGCTGGTCGCGGGCGTGGTCGCCAGCACGGCGATCTCGCTCCGCGCGGTTTCCGAGATATGCAGCTTGGTTCGGGTCGCCTGATATTCGTTCCAGCTGTCGACCGAATCGGCCTTGGTCTGCTGCATCGTCTGGACGAGGTTGCCGTCCTTGATGTTGCACAGGCCGGTGAAGATCGACAGGATCACCACCGTCAGCGCGACCGCGCGATTGAGTCTCTTGTCCTTCGCTTCGGCGCTGACTTCGACTTCCACGCTTTGTCTCCCGTTCGCGACAGGGCGCCTCTTTCGGCCGGTTTCGGCCGTTCGTAAATATCGGGGATGACGGTGCGCTGAACGAGCCGCGTGCGGCCAGCGCACGAT
The DNA here is from genome assembly GCF_001598455.1 of Sphingomonas pruni NBRC 15498. GTDB lineage: Bacteria > Pseudomonadota > Alphaproteobacteria > Sphingomonadales > Sphingomonadaceae > Sphingomonas > Sphingomonas pruni. The sequence continues at coordinate 24,369 of NZ_BCYZ01000028.1, read as the reverse complement.
AATGCAAACGAAAGGGGCCGGGAGATTGCTCTCCCGGCCCCGTCCTATCGTTCAGGCTTCGGCTGGTCGCTTACGCGCCGGCAACCTCGGCCGTGTCGATCTTGATGCCCGGGCCCATCGTCGAGCTGACGGCGAGCTTGCGGACATACTTGCCCTTGGCGCCCGACGGCTTGGCCTTGACGATCGCGTCGACCAAAGCGTCGAAGTTCGCGCGCAGGTCTTCCGCCGGGAACGACGCCTTGCCGATGCCCGAGTGGATGATGCCCGCCTTTTCGACGCGGTATTCGACCTGGCCGCCCTTGGCTGCCTTGACCGCGCCCGCGACGTCCATCGTCACGGTGCCCAGCTTCGGGTTCGGCATCAGGCCCTTCGGACCCAGCACCTTACCGAGACGACCGACGATGCCCATCATGTCCGGGGTCGCGATGCAGCGATCGAAGTCGATCGTGCCGCCCTGGACGATTTCCATCAGGTCCTCGGCACCGACCACGTCGGCGCCAGCGGCGCGCGCCTCGTCGGCCTTGGCGCCCTTGGCGAACACGCCGACGCGGACGTCCTTGCCGGTGCCCTTGGGCAGGGTGACGACGCCACGGACCATCTGGTCGGCGTGGCGCGGATCGACGCCCAGGTTGATCGCGACTTCGATCGTCTCGTCGAACTTGCTGGTCGCATTGGCCTTGGCGAGACCGATCGCCTCGTCAACGCCGTGCAGCTTCTCGCGGTCGATCGTGATCGCCTTTTGCTTCTTGCTCACGAAAGTCATCGGTTCAGCCCTCCACCACTTCGAGGCCCATCGCGCGGGCGGAGCCTTCGATGATGCGGGTCGCCGCGTCGATGTCGTTGGCGTTCAGGTCCTTCATCTTCACTTCGGCGATCTTCGACAGCTCGGAGCGCTTGATCTTGCCCGCGGAAACCTTGCCCGGCTCCTTCGAGCCCGACTTCAGGTTGGCGGCCTTCTTGATCAGGAACGTCGCCGGCGGGGTCTTGGTCTCGAACGAGAACGACCGGTCGGCATAGACGGTGATGACGGTCGGGATCGGCGCGCCCTTTTCCAGGTCGCCGGTCGCCGCGTTGAACGCCTTGCAGAATTCCATGATGTTGACGCCGCGCTGACCCAGCGCCGGGCCGATCGGCGGCGACGGATTGGCAGCGCCCGCAGGCACCTGCAGCTTGATATAGCCTGTGATTTTCTTTGCCATTGTACTCACTCTGTAGTGGGCGAGGGGGCCGGGGCTCCACCGTCCAGGTCAAGTTTAGCGGTTAGACGGGCCCGCAACGCGAACCCTCCCGCAATTCCGCAGCTGTAGCTTAGGAAGGGCGGGCCGATAGCGGAAAAGAGGAAGGGAAGCAACAGCGTTGCACCCGCACAGGACTAGCAGATGCTAGTCCTGAGACAACATCGAGCCGTCCGTCCCCCGGACGGACTGAAGACAGCCGGGGGCTGTCTTCACTCGATGTTCCCGTCCGGCCGGCCTCGCGAAGCGAGGTCCGACGACGCGGAATTCACTTCCGCGTCGAACGCTGGTGGGTTGCTCGCGAGCCTAGCGCTCCCTCTCCCCATCGGGGAGAGGGTCGGGGAGAGGGTCGGGGAGAGGGGCAGTGTGTCTCACTGAGTAAGCAGACTGCCCCTCTCCCGACTTCCCCGGCTACGCCGGGTCGTCTGTCCCCTCCCCGGAGGGGAGAGGGCGAAGAGGACCTAAACTGCTGGGGCCGACGCGGGAGTAAATCCCGCGTCTTCGTCGGACAGGCCGCGCTTCGCGCGCCTGCCGGCCGGCGCTCGCCGTCTCGTAAATAGCTGCGCTATTTACGTGCGGTCGTAAGCCTGCGGCTTACTTCGAGCGCTCGACCTGCTCAAAATCCAATTCCACCGGCGTGGCACGACCGAAGATCGACACCGAGACCTTGACCTTCGACTTGTCGAAATCGAGCTCTTCGACCACGCCGTTGAACGACGCGAACGGGCCGTCGAGGACCTTGACCGAATCGCCGATCTCGTAATCGACCTTGACCTGCTGGCGCGGAGCGGAGGCGGCGGCCTCTTCCTTGCTGTTGAGCATGCGCGCGGCTTCGGCGTCGCTGATCGCTTGCGGCTTGCCGTTCGGGCCGAGGAAGCCAGTCACCTTGGGCGTGTTCTTGACCAGGTGATAGACGTCGTCGTTCATCGCCAGCTTGGCCAGCACATAGCCGGGCATAAACTTGCGCTCGACCTGGATCTTCTTGCCGCGGCGCGCCTCGGTGATCGTCTCGGTCGGAACCTCGATCTGTTCGACGAGTTGCTCGAGGCCCATGCGATTCGCTTCCGACAGGATCGCGTCGCGAACCTTGCCCTCGAAGCCCGAATAAGCGTGGATGATGTACCAGCGTGCCATGGGAAACCTTATTTCGCGAGGCTCAGCAGGAACTCGACGCCCATGTCGAACACCTTGTCGATGGCGAAGAAGAACACCGCCAGGATGACCGTCATGATCATCACCATCACCCCGGTCATGATCGTCTCGCGACGCGTCGGCCACACGACCTTGCGCGTTTCGGACTGAACCTGCCGAATGAATTCCATGGGGGACGTTTTCGCCACGTGCCTGAACCTATGTAATCGTTGCCGAGATTGGGGACATAGGACCGCCGCCCGGTCCCTCAAGGGGCACGGACGACAATCAATCCCGATTTCGGATTGAGGCGGAAATAGCGCCGCACCGATCGGAAGGCAAGCGTTCGCGCTAGGCTGCGGATCTGCGCGTCGCGGCGATCAACGGTTCGTCGGGATTAACCATTTTTCCGAGGGATCGCGCTCCCCCGCTTATCGTTGGGCGAGCGTCAGATATGCGACCGCATCATTAGGGAAACCCCATGGAACTCGACCACGCCACTATCCGCATCCTCGCTGCGATCGAACGCGAGCGGGACTATCCGGCGGATGAGGAAGAGTGGCAGGGGAGCTCGGATTCGAACCGAGGGCCTTCGGTTTTGGAGACCGACGCTCTAACCAGCTGAGCTACACCCCTGTGCGGCGGATGCCTGTAGCGCCACCGCGCGCGGGCGGCAATAGGTAGGTTGAGAACCCAAATAGACTGTTGTTTTAAAGCGATCGATTTTCAAAATTCGTCATCCCAGCGGAAGCTGGGATCTCAAGCCGCATCGCGTCACCGCCAGAGACCCCAGCTTTCGCTGGGGTGACGTAAGGATGCGCTGGGGTGGTGGGAATTCCGCAGGGATGACGACGGGAATATCAGGCCCCACCCTAGTCGTCGCGGTTTGTCAGGCGGCGGCGGCTTCGCCGCTCCAATCGCGCGAGGCCAGCGCCCGTGCTTCGCTTACGGGCAGCGGGCGTCCGAAATAATAACCCTGGACCTTGGTGCAGCCGAGGTCTTGGATCAGGCGATGTTCTTCCTCGGTCTCGACGCCTTCTGCGGTCGTCGCCATGCCCAGCGACTGGGCGAGTGCGACGACGGCGCGGATGATCGCGACCGGTTCCTTCTGACCCTTTGAGGCGCCCTGGACGAAGCTGCGATCGATCTTGATCGTCGAAAAGCGCGTGCGCGCGAGATAGCCAAGCGACGAATAACCTGTACCGAAATCGTCGAGGCTCAGGCGCACGCCGAGATCGAGCACGCGTTCCAGCACCTGCACCGCGACGGTACCTTCGCGCATGAACACGCCTTCGGTCACTTCGAGCTCGAGCCGCTCCGGCGGCAGGCCGCTATTGGCAAGCGCGGAGGCGACCACCGATACGAACGCCGGATTGTGCAGCTGTTCGGGCGACACGTTCACCGCGATCCGCGTCGGCGATGGCCAGCGCGACGCTTCGTGGCACGCCTCGCGCAACACCCATTCGCCCATCGGGACGATCAGGCGCGCATCCTCTGCCAGGGGCACGAACTTGCCGGGGGAAATGACGCCCAGCTCGGGATGCGTCCAACGCAACAGCGCCTCGAAACCGGTGAGACTGCCCGATCCCGCGACCACCACCGGCTGGTATTCCAGGTGCATCTCGCCCTTTTCGAGCGCCTGGCGCAGCGCCATTTCGAGCACGCGCCGCTCTTCCGCCTTGACGTGGAGCTGGGGTTCGTAGGTGTGGAACACGCCGCCGCCGGCATCTTTCGAGCGATAGAGGGCGAGGTCCGCCGATCGGATCAGCATTTCCGCGGTGCGGCCGTCGCGCGGGCCGATCGCGACGCCCACCGACGCTCCGATATAGAGCGTGTGCACGTCGACCTCGTACGGCCGCGACAACATTTCGATGATCGCCTGCGCCAGCTTCTCGACGCGCGCCGTGTCGGACGCATCGCGCACCACCACGGCGAACTCGTCGCCGCCGAGCCGCCCCACGACTTCATTGTCGCTCACCAGATGGCCGAGCCGTTCCGACACGCGTCCCAGCAAGCGGTCGCCGACCGGATGGCCAAGCGAATCGTTGACTGCCTTGAAGCGATCAAGATCGATCATCATGAACGCGCAGCGCGTGCCCCATTTCTCCGCCTCGGCCATCGCGCGGCCGAGCTGCTCGTTGAGGTGGAGGCGGTTGGGCAGGCCGGTGAGCATATCGTACCGCGCCATGCGGTTGATCTTGTCGGCCGATTCGCGCTGGGTGGTGACGTCGGACCCCACACCGCGAAAGCCGATAAAGGCGCCATCGTCATCGTGACGCGGGCTGGCGGCGAGCGCGAACCATCGTTCGGCCTCACCGATTTGCACGGGCAGCAGGATATCGCGAAACGCCTCACGATTCTTGAGCTTGTCGGCGAGCACGCGCAGCCCGGAGGAGAAGTCGCCGCTTTCCCACTGCGCACCGGCGAGCGCCTGCAGCAGCGGCATGCCGTTGATCTTTACCGGATCGAGATGGACCGAGCGCGCGAAGCGCGGACTGGCGCGGACGATGCGCCGCGCGCTATCGGTCTCCCACAGCCAGTCGCCATCCTCTTCCTCGAATTCCCGAAGCAACAGGCTGACGGTTTGGTCGCGCTCGGATAGCCCGATCTCGTTGGCGCGGATCACCACCAGCGCCTTTCCGCGCTGGAAACAACCGATCATCAGCAGGACGACGAACAGGATCGTCGCCGCGGCCAGGAGCGGGCTGCCGATCAATAGCAGCATGACGGCGATCGCGGTGCCGAGGATACCGAGGAAGCTCAGCGTCGCCAGCGGCAGCGCCGCCATTGCCACGGCCGACGCCGTCAGCATGACCGACAGCACGACCCACAGACCCATGGCAGTGCCGATATCGGCACGCGATCCCAAGGCCAGCGGCGGGATCGACCAGACGCACGCAAGCGCGATTCCCTCCAGCACGGTATCGCGCACATCGCCCAGCGTCGCCGAATTGGCGTCGCGATGGCGCGAGGCGAGGCGCCGCATCGTCACGCCGACGCCGACCAGCCCGGTCAGGACCGCCCAGCCGATCAAAAGCGCGCGTGGCGCAAGGCCGTCCAACATCATCACGATCAGCGCAGCGCCGATCACATTGGCGCCGAGCAGGAACAAGGCGAGCTGGCGACCCGCGTGCAATTGCGCAGCTCGAATCGGGCCCCAATCGGTGGTGTCCGCCGGGTCGTGGAGACCAAGCAGCGCACGTACGTCGATCCGCGGGGTGGCGAATTGGGAAGATGGCTCCGTGCTCACGCCACGCGGATAACGCCCGCAGGGTTAGCGAAGAGTTAGACGGATGTACGATTTATGACGAATTTACGCCGATGGGAGGAATAAGGAGCCCATTCACCGCCAAAACTGCAGAAAATACGCATGTTCCGCCGCCGTCCGCGTTCGGTCGGGTCGCGTGAGGGCTCAGGCGGCGATCGCGTACGGTTTGATCTCGCCCGCGAGGTACAGATTGCGCGCCTTCGCCCGGCTCAACTTGCCTGAGCTCGTGCGCGGCAGTGTCCGCGGCGGTATCAGTTCGATCACGCAATTCATGCCGGTGACCGACCGCACCCGTTCGCGGATCTCGTCGCGCAGGCGCAGGCGTTCGGCTTCGTCGGAAGTGCGGCACTGGACCAGCACGGCGGGCGTCTCTTCGCCGCCCGGCGTGGTGATCGCGAAGGCGGCAATGTCGCCCGCCTTGAACCCGGGCAGTTGCTCGACCGCCCATTCGATGTCCTGCGGCCAGTGGTTGCGGCCGTTGACGATGATCATGTCCTTGGCGCGGCCGACGATGTAGATATAGCCGTCCGACATATAGCCCATGTCGCCGGTATCGAGCCAACCGTCCTGCATGCAGGCGGCGGTCGCTTCGGGATCGCGGAAATAGCCGACCATCACCGACGGCCCAGCGCACCAGACCTTGCCGATCGCGCGTTCGGGCAGCGGCGTGCCGTCCTCCTCGCGGATTTCGATCTTCATGTCGCGCGCTGGTTTGCCGCAATTGACGATCGCGCGATACCGTTGCGGGCGGTCGTGGCGGCCTTCCTGGCCCGACAGCTGGGTTTCCTCGACCAGTTCGACGCGGATTCCTTCGCCCGGCGGCATGATCGACACCGCCAGCGTGGCCTCGGCCAGCCCGTAGCTGGGCAGGAACGCGGTCGCCTTGAACCCGGCATCGCCGAACGCGTCGACGAAGGACTGCATCACGTCGGGACGGATCATGTCGGCGCCGTTGCCGGCGACGCGCCAGCGCGACAAATCGAATCGATCGCTCGCCTTGGTCTGGCTCGACATGCGGCGCGCGCAGATGTCGTAGCCGAAGGTCGGCGAATAAGAGAGCGTCGTGCCCGGATTGCGGCTGATCAGGTCGAGCCAGGCGAGCGGGCGGCGGGCGAAATCCTCGGTCTTCAGATAATCGGTCGATACCTGGTTGGCGACGATCGACAGGAAGCAGCCGACCAGTCCCATGTCATGATACCAGGGCAGCCACGAGACGCAGCGATCGCCCTCGCCGACATGCATTCCGTGGCTGTGCGCGGCCAGATTGTTGAGCAGCGCGTGATGGGTGATCGCGACGCCATGCGGGAAGCGCGTCGATCCGCTGGAATATTGCAGATAGGCGATGTCCTCGCCGACTGCCTGAGGCAATTCGGTATCGGGAGCAGGGCGCTCGGCGAAGCTTGCCCAGTCGATTCCCTCGACATTCTGGATCCTTGCCGCTTCGGCACACATCGCGCCGATCTCGGGCGGGTAGATCAGCATCGTCGGGTCGCAGCTTTTGAGCTGGACCGACAATTGGTCGATATAGCTTTGCGCGCCGCCGAAGCTGGTCGGCAGTGGCAGCGGCACCGGCCAGGCGCCGGCATAGACCACGCCGAAGAACAGGCTGGCGAACTCGACCCCGGTTTCGGCGATCAGCGCGATACGGTCTTCAGGCTTGACGCCCGACGCGATCAGACGGCGGGCCATCGCCAGCGCGTCCTGCCGCATCTCGGAAAACGGATAGGCGCGGACCAGCGCGCCACGCGGATCGTGGAAATTGAGCCCGCGCACGCCTTGCGCGGCATAATCCAGCGCTTCGCCCAACGTCGCGAAATCGGCCAGTCGCCGCGGCAAGGCGTCGTCGGTCGGAGTCGGCACCAGGCTCTCCGTTCGCTCGCCCACCACGTCAGTCGCCATATCTACCGTCATCACTTTCGCGCCCATGTTCCTGCAGCTCTTACCGGCCGCTTCATGCCAGCGACGGCCCCCTGCCGCCCGCACGCGTTCAAATTCGGTTGTCAGTGTGGCACAAACATGGCGACATGGCCCGCGTTACTCGTCAATCCGCCCCACCGCTCGACCGTTCGAGCCTCGAACGGCTGGCGTTGCGCTATGTCGAGCGCTTCGCGACCACGCGGGGGCGGCTGACCGATTATCTCCGCCGCAAGATACGCGAGCGGGGCTGGGACGGCGAAGCCGCCGACCCGGCGGCGATCGCCGACCGCATGGCGGAACTCGGCTATATCGACGACCGCGCCTGGGGAGAGGCCAAGGCAAGCGCAATGGCACGGCGCGGACTGGGTGCGCGGCGCGTGGCGGGAGTATTGCGCCAGGCAGGCATCGCCGGCGACGACGCCGATGCCATCGCGCCGGCAGTCGCCGACCGGTCGGTCGAGGCCGCGATAGCTTATGCGCGCCGGCGGCGGATCGGTCCGTTTGCCGACCAGCCGGGCGATCGCCCGATCCGAGAGAAGCACCTCGCGGCGCTGCTCCGCGCGGGCCATTCGTTCGAGCTGGCGCGGGCGCTGGCCGGCATGAATCCCGGTGACGATCCCGCCAAATTGCTCGAATAGAACGATTCCGAAACGAGCGGTGCTAAGCCTTTGGCTTTCATCATGATCGTGTTACACTGACCGTTCGCAGGGGGTGACTGTGCGCGTAGAATCGCAGCTGGAAACGGGCGACCGCCCGCTGGAGTCGTTGGGAGAGGTCGACGTCGGGGCGCTGGCGGACGGCGAATCGCATCATCGTGGCGTCGTCAAATGGTTCGATGTCACGCGCGGTTTCGGCTTCCTGGTCGACGACGACCAGGCCGGCGACATCCTCATCCACTTTTCGGTGCTTCAGCCGCATGGGCGGCGCAGTCTGCCCGAAGGCGCGCGAGTCGATTGCGTGGCGGTTCGCCGCGACCGCGGCCTGCAGGCCAGCGCGATCCTGGCCATCGATCTGTCGACCGCGGTGGAGCCGCCGCCCCGCATCCGCCCCGATGGCGATCGCGTCGATCCCGTCTCCATGCTCGATCAGGCCGGTCCGTTCGAACCCGTCGCGGTCAAATGGTTCAATCGCCTGAAAGGCTATGGCTTCCTGGTGCGCGATGCCGATTCGGCCGATATATTCGTGCATATGGAAACGCTGCGCCGAGCCGGTCTGCATGAGGTGGAGCCCGAGCAACGCTTGCGTGCGCGGATCGTTGAGGGTCGCAAGGGCCCGCTGGCGGTCATGGTCGAACAGGACTGAATTTCATGAAGTTCCGCTATGTGTTGCTGCCCTTGGCGCTGTGCGCCTTGCCGACTGCCTGCTCGCAGAGCGATCCCGCGAGCGCGAACAGCGATGCCGCGGCCAAGACAATCGCGCTGACCGTCGCCAGCAGCAACGGCACCCACGCTTTCCAGGTCGAGGTCGCCAAGACCGCGGCCGAGCAGGAAAAGGGGCTGATGTTCCGGACCGACATTGCCGACAATGGCGGGATGCTGTTCTGGCCCTATCCGGCCGGCGGCGGCGCGCCCAAGGAAGCCAGCTTCTGGATGAAGAACACGCCGAGCCCGCTCGACATCATCTTCATCCGCGCCAACGGCACGATCGCGCGCATCGCCGAAAATGCGATCCCCGAGGACGAGACGCCGATTCCGTCAGGTGAACCTGTGGCGGCAGTGCTCGAGCTCAAAGGCGGGCGCAGTTCCGCGTTGGGCATTGCCGAGGGCGACAAGGTGACGTGGACCGGCAAGTGACGGCAGACGTTGAACGCCGGACCGTCACCCGCTAAGCGCGGCCCATGGGTATCAATCTCAATCCCTTCACTTGGTGGACCGGCGCGACCTGGGGCACGATGGCAGGCCTTCTCGGCAAGGAACGCGTCGGCGAGGATGACCTCGGCAACGTCTATTACCGGGGCGGCAAGGACACCAACGGCAACCCGCGGCGCTGGGTGATCTATAACGGCGCCAACGACGCCAGCCGGGTGCCGCCCGAATGGTTCAGCTGGCTGCACCACCAGATCGACGACGTGCCCGATCGTGCGCTGCCGGCGCAGCGCCGTTGGGAAAAGCCGGCCGTGCCTAATCTGACCGGGACCGCTCTGGCCTATCGGCCGCCGGGCGCGCTCGAAAAGGGCGGGCATCGAGCGCCTGCCACGGGTGATTACGAAGCCTGGACGCCGGAAGGATGAACTGGCGCCGCGTCGGCGGTATCACCGCGCTGGCGGCCGGGATCGGTGCTGCCAGCTGGGCCGGCTATAATTGGTATCAGACGCCGCCTGCGCCGCCGCCCGACGCGGTGGCGACCGCCGCGCCGACCGCACTCGACGATAGCGGCCAATCGGGCGGCGTCGAGACGATCGACGTATCCGGCGACGCGTCGAACCCGACCCAGGGCGCGACCCCGATGAATCAGCGCGTCGCGACGCTCGGCCTGCTCAACAAGCGCAACAGCCAGACGCGCGACCTGACAATGAAGCCGGGGGAGGCGATTCGCGTCGGCAATGTCATCGTCCGCCTGCGTGCGTGCGAGGAAACCGCGCCGTGGGAAGCCGAGCATTATACCGGCGCCTTCGTCCAGCTCGACATCGAACAGACCGACAAGCAGTGGAAGCGGGTATTTTCGGGCTGGCTGTACAAGGAGCGGCCGAACTTGAACGTCGTGATCGATCCGATCTACGACGTCTGGGTCAAGAGCTGCACGATGTCCTTCCCGAAAGGCGGGGCGGACACCGTGACGGCGCCTGCGGCATCGCCCAAGTCGAGCAGCCGGTCGAGCGCGCCGAAATCCCCCGCCGCTGAGCCTGACACCGCAGCGCCGAGCGAGCCGTCAATCGCCGCGCCCAGCAACGCGACATAATCGCTCCGGCTGATCTCGATCGCGCCGAGCGAGGCGAGGTGGGGCGTCATGAACTGACAATCGAGCAGGGTGAACCCGCCCACCCGCAGCCGCGCCACGAGCCAGGCGAGGGCCACCTTTGACGCATCGGTCGCGCGGCTGACCATCGACTCGCCGAAGAACGCCTTGCCGAGCGCAAGGCCGTAGAGACCACCGACCAATTCATCGCCGTCCCAGCATTCGATCGAATGCGCGCGGCCCTGATAATGAAGCGTGGTGAACGCGCTTTCGATCGTCGTGTTGATCCACGTCTCTGGCCGGTCGGCGGCGCTTTCGGCACAGAGGGCGATCATGTCCTCGAACGCGGCGTCGGCAGTGACGCGGAACCGGTCCGAGGCGATGACTTTCCTGAGCGATTTCGACAGATGGAAACCGTCGAGCGGCAGGATCGCACGCTTGCGCGGCTCGACCCAATAGACGCCGGCCGCATCGCGCGAGTCGGCCATTGGAAACACGCCGACGGCATAGGCACCCAGAACGAGATTGGGATCGAGCACCTCATAAGACGGCTCTGGAGGCGGCTTCATCGCGCCAGCCGTTTCTCGATTGTCTGCCAGAGCGCGGCGAAGGCGCGTGCCGCCGCCGAGCTTCCGCCGAACTGACCCACCGCCGCGCGGCGATCGCCCATCTGTTCGACGATGCTGGCCATCGGAATCACCGGCCAATCGGGGTGCGCGGCGACCGCGTCGCTGTGCAGCCGGCGCCGACGATCGACCATGACGTGGACCGGCAGCACCTTGGCCTTGCCCAGCGATGCGGCCATGTCGTCGAAGGCGCGCTGCGCCAGCGGCGAGGGGATGACCGGCACGACGATCAGGTCGGCGGCGCGGATCACCTGTTCGCTGGTTTCGGTCAGGCCGGGCGGACAATCGAGGATTACCCGATCATAATCCTTGTCCAGCGATGCCAGCAGCTTTTGCAGCCGCTTTTTCTTGTCGAGTTCATGGAACAGCAGGTCGAGACCGCGAAGCGACGCGTCGGCGGCGATCACGTCGAGGCGTGCGATCGCTGTTGCGCGCGCGAGCTTGCTAGGTTCGATTTCCTTGGTGAACACCGACTGCGCGTCGGCCTTGCCCCTCTTGGTGGGCAACAGAAAGCTGCTGGCCGCTTGCGGATCGAGATCCCAGAGCAGCGTCCGTCGGGACGAGAGCGTAGCGGCAGCCCAGGCCAGATTGACTGCCAGCGTCGTTTTGCCGACGCCGCCTTTCAGGCTGTAGATCGCGATCGTTGCCATGCCCGCTCCCATTGGGCGATGATCGGCAAGGTGCCCAATCTGGGCAGGTGATGCAACAGCGGTCCGCGTCGAAACGCGGACCGCCGAATTGAAAATCAGGCGTCGCAGGTCTGGGCAGGCTTGCCCGGCGCGGTCAGCTTGATCGACTTGGGCGTGCCCGACACTTCCCAGCCGCCGTCGGCGACATAGGGCTTGCCCGCTTCCGGAGCCTTCAGCACGACCGGCGCGGCGTCCGACGGCGCCGACACGGTCAGCTGCTTTTCGCCTTCGAAAAAAGTCACGTGCGCCAACGAGTTATCACCGTGACAACGCATCGAAACCTCGGCCTTGATCGCCGGCGGAAGCTCGAATTTCGGCTTTTCGGCGACCGTCTTGTTCTCGACGCTGGTCGAGTTCTCGACAGTCGTGGTGCTGGTCTTGGATTGACAGGCCGTCAGCGCCAGAAGCGCCACGGCGGTTGCGGGGAGAAGAGGGGTCTTCATAGGGCTTCGCGCTTCGCGCACGCAGCAGTGAAGGTCAAGATGTAACCATTTTGGGCCGTTCCGGACATGATGCGTTGCAACAAAAGTGTCATTCGTGAAATTCGTCCATGTCCGGAATGCGACCGAACGCAATTTTCGTACCGACGCGATCGACCCTACCACCGTAAAAAGGACCGAGCGAAACCGCGTGGCGGCCGAATTTTTCGTTGAGCCGGTCCATCGCGCGGCTGAGCGCCAGGCCGCGTGTTTCACGGGCCAGAGGGTCGTCAGGGTCGAGATGCTCGAACAGCGATCCTTGCTCGCCGGCGACCGGAATGATTTCGTTGAGCGTCACGCCGACCATCCGCACCCGCAGCGACCCGTGGCGCTGCCGCCCCTCTTCGGCCAGTCGCGGGAACAAGGCGTCCAGCGCGGCGAGGACCTGGAAACTGTCCTGCGTCTGCGCCAGGCGGCGGCTGGTCTGCCACACGACCTTGTCCTGCTCGAAGCGGACATGCAGCACCAGCAAACGCGCCGCATAGCCTTTGCGCCGGAGGCGGCTCGCCGCCTTGAGCGCCAGCCGCCGCGCGGTCAGCCGCACCGGCTCGAGCCCGCGCTTGCCGGGCGACAAGACATGGCTGTGCCCGATCGACCGCGTCCGCGTCGCCTTGTCGGGCAGGTCGACGCCGTGGAGCAGATACCATAAGCGATCGCCATTGGTGCCGCCCCAGGCGGTGCCCGCATCGCGCGGGCGGCGCTCGCAATATTGACGGATATCGTTGACCCCGTCGCGCGCTAGCCGGCGCTCCATGTTCGCGCCGATCCCCGAAATGTCGCGCAACGCCAGCCCGAACAATCGCTGCGGCAATTGCTCCGCGGTCAGGACGATCAGCCCGTCGGGCTTCTGCATGTCGGAGGCGAGCTTGGCGAGCAGCCGGTTGGGCGCGATCCCGACCGAGGAGGTCAGGCACTCGCCGACATTGGCAAGGATTCCGGCCTTGATCCGCCGAGCCAATGCCATCGCCTGATCGGGCGAATTTTCGTTATCGAGCAGGCGGCACGCGACTTCGTCGATCGAACAGACGCGTGTGACGGGGATGTGCTTCCAGATTTCCGCGATCACCGCGTCATGGAACTCGACATACTTATCGTGGCGCGCCGGCGCGATCAGCAATTCGCGGCAAAGCCTCTTTGCCTCCCACACCGGCGTGCCGGTGGTAATGCCGTATCTTTTGGCCTCGACCGACGCGGCAATCGCGACCGTGGTGTCGGACCCGACCGGAGCGACGATCACCGGCTTGCCGCGCAACGCGGGATCGAGCTGCTGTTCGACGCTGGCGAAATAGGAATTGAGGTCGAGGAACAGCCAGCGCAGCGGGCGCGGCGGCAGCGTCAACTCGACCGACAGGCCGTGCGCGTCGGACGGGGCAGGGGAGATCGACTCGGCCAGCGTCATGGCGGAACATTATCAGAACATCGTCGCCTGAAACAGGTCAGAGATAGTCGCCCAGCGCCGTCCATGCCTCCTGCTTCGCTGCGATGCCGATCGTGTGAAGCGGGCTGCTCGACGGCAATGCGATCAGGGCATATCGCCGAGCGTGCTCGTCCATCAGACGCAGGCCGATCTTGTAAGCCGTGCCGCCGTTGAAGGCGATCGCGCGCAATCGGGGGAGCGTCGCGGTAAGCTGCTCGAGATCGTTGGGCGCGTGATCGCGGATCGCCGCGTCGCTGCTGCCGGTGCGCGTCGCGGTCGCGACGACATCCCAAAGCCCGATATGCGCATCGAGGAGGGCGGCGAGCCGATCCTCATAGTTCAGCGCGGCGAGATCGCGGCCAATAACGGGAGAGAGCAGCCGCCAGAACTGGTTCTGCGGATGCGCATAATAACGTTGCGCGGCGAGGCTGCGGTCGCCGGGCAGGCTGCCGCAGATCAATAATTGCGTTCGCGCATCGGCGACGGGCGGGAAGGAGCGTTTGAGTGTCACCCGCTCGGTGTAGCGCGGCCGGCCGAGCACGTCCCGCCTTGACCGCGCTGCCCGATCGGGTGACGATCTTCGTCAATCAGGGAGGTGGGCATGAAGCGAGTGTTGTTGTTGGGCGCGATCCTGGCCGCGCTGTCGGGATGCGGCGGCAGCCAGACGGCGGTCGGGCAGAATTCGGCCGACTCGATCACCACCACCGCCGTCGGCAATGTCGTGGCGACGGTCCCGAGTCCGACGCCGACACCGGTAGAGAATGCGGCGGCGGCGGCGGACAATGTGGGGGCGCCCGATGATAGTGCTGCGACCAATGACACGTCGGCCAACGCTTCGGCGAGCAGCGACGCGCATCAGGAGTAACCCCTAAGGCCCCTCTCCCCTTATGGGAGAGGGAGGGGCCCGTCGGCCGCTAGGCCGATGGGCGGGTGAGGGGGCGACCGCAAGGCGGTCGCGCGGCGCAAAGCGCCGCTCCCCTCATCCAAGCTTCACTAGGCGGCAAGCCGCCAAGCCGCCAAGCCGCCAAGCTTCGCTATCCTTCTCCCACAAGGGGAGAAGGAAGCAAGTGGCGACAACAAGGAATTGCCCGCCGCGCAGCAGCGATTGCTTGCCCGCGCCGCGCGCCGGTTTATCTAGGTACCATGCCCATTACGTCTGACACCCTGTCGCTCATCGGCCATACCCCTCTCGTGCGCCTCAAGGGGCCGAGCGAGGCGGCCGGCGCCGAGATTTTCGGTAAGTGCGAATTCGCCAACCCCGGTGCGAGCGTGAAGGATCGCGCCGCCTTGTTCATCGTCGAGGATGCCGAGGAGCGCGGTTTGATCGCGCCGGGCGGGACGATCGTCGAGGGTACGGCGGGGAATACCGGTATCGGGCTCGCGTTGGTCGCCAACGCCAAGGGCTACAAGACGATCATCGTCATGCCGGAGACGCAGAGTCGCGAGAAGATGGATACGCTGCGCGCGCTAGGTGCCGAACTCGTGCTGGTGCCCGCCGCGCCTTATTCCAATCCGGGCCATTTCGTGCACACCAGCCGGCGCATCGCCGAAGAGACGCCGAACGCGATCTGGGCCAACCAGTTCGACAATATCGCCAACCGCAAGGCGCACATCGTCGGTACGGCCGAGGAAATCTGGGAGCAGATGGACGGGCGGGTCGACGGATTCACCTGCGCGGTCGGGACGGGCGGCACGCTGGCGGGTGTAGGGCTTGGCCTCAAGTCGCACGACGAGAAGGTGACGATCGCGCTCAGTGACCCCTACGGCGCCGCGCTCTACTCCTATTATGCCTGCGGCGAACTTCACAGCGAAGGGTCGTCAGTGGCGGAAGGGATCGGGCAAGGGCGGATCACCGCCAATCTGGAAGGGGCGCCGGTCGACACCCAATTCCGCATCTCGGACGCCGAAGGATATCATTGGGTCAGGCGCCTGCTCGACGAAGAGGGGCTTTGCCTGGGACTGTCGTCGGGAATCAATGTCGCCGGTGCCGTCGCGCTGGCAAAGCAATTGGGCGCTGGCAGTAGGGTCGCGACGATCCTGTGCGACACGGGATTCCGATACCTTTCAACGCTCTACAACAGCGACTGGTTGGCATCGAAGGGATTGGTTCCCGCCTGATGCGATAGGCTGTGGCAACGGCAAGGTCGACAAACGCCGCGCGACGCGTTACATAAATGCCACACAAGTATGAAAACACTGGTTCGCGACAACATTCAAACAATGCAGCGGGTGAAGGTCGGCATGATCGGCCTCGCGGCGGTTTTGCTGATGATCGGCATCGTTGCGACGGTATATGCGATTGTCAGCCGCGAACGTCCGCTCAATGCGGTTGGCGCACCCAAGGTCGACGTCGCCGCCAACTTGGCCGCATCGAACAGCACCGCGCCTGCCGATACCTCGACCAGCGAGCCCCTGGCCGAAATGGGCGTCGCCCCTGCGGCATCGCCTACCCCTCCCAAGCACTGATGTCCGGGCCCGTGCCGGGAAGCGATGGGAAATCATCCCAAAGCGGCGCCGAGTCGGGGCAATTCCAATATTTCAAGCGCTTGCCGGTGCCTCCAGGCAGCGAAGGGGCAGGCTATGGCTAAAGAAAATTCCATAGTTTTTGGAACAACTTAGCGAACCAAAGCTAATTTTGGCCCATCAAACACCAAAAATTCCCATTGAATCCCATCCGGTGGCTTGATACGCCCGTCACTGGAAGTGGGGCGTTTTTACCCGTTGGTTCTGATCACGTCGGCGCGCGCGAAGGCTCGTTCCGCGAACGGGAAAACGCATGTCTGGTTCGGGGCGAACGGTGGCTGGGAGCAGCATCTATACGGGAACGGCGCTGCAGCTTGTCGATGACAAGAACCGCGTTTCCATACCCGCCAAATTCCGCGACGCCGTCATCGACAACACGCCGCCCGAGCGCTTCAAAAAGGGCCCGTTCGTCCTCGTGGGCCAGCACCCCGAGGCGAAGTGCCTGATCGCCTACGACCAGGGCTATGTCGACGCGAAGCTGGCCAAGGCCGCGGCGGGCGATAACGACCCCGCATTCAACGTCCTGCGCGTCATTGCCGGCGGTGCAGAGGAAGTCGGCTTCGACAGCACCGGCCGCGCCGTCATCATCAATTGGATGAAGGAAGAGGCGGGCATCGCCAAGCACGCTTTCTTCTACGGGTCGCTGACGCACTTCGAGATCTGGGACCCCCACACCCTTCTCGCCGCGACCGACGACCAGGCTGCCCCGGTCCTCAAGCGCATCTGCCGCAACCTCATGCAGGAGAAGGGTCTCCTGTGAGCACGACCACTCCCCATATTCCGGTGCTCATCGATGAGGTGATCGATGCTCTCCACCCCACCCCGGGCGAGCGTCATGTCGATGCGACCTTCGGCGCCGGCGGCTATACCCGGGCGATCCTCGCCACGGGGGCGGAGGTCGTGGCATTCGACCGCGACCCCGATGCAATTGCCGGCGGCCAGGAGATGGTCGCTGCGTCGGACGGACGGCTCACGCTAATCGAGGCGCCGTTCTCCGCGCTCGATGCCGAACTCGATGCCCGCGGTCTCGCTCCGGTCGATGGCGTCGTGATGGATATCGGCGTGTCGTCGATGCAGCTCGACCAGGCGGAGCGCGGCTTCTCGTTTCAGGGCGACGGGCCGCTGGACATGCGGATGAGCCAGTCGGGCGAGAGCGCCGCCGATTTCCTCAACACGGCCGACGAGAGCGATATCGCCGACGTGCTTTACCTCTATGGCGAAGAACCGCGTTCGCGCCGTGTCGCCCGCGCGATCGTCTCCGCAAGACCCCTTACGCGGACTTCCGAACTCGCGACGGTGGTGCGCAAGGCGCTAGGCCATAAGCCGCACGACAAGAAGGACCCCGCGACGCGGACCTTCCAGGCCGTACGGATTCATATCAACCGGGAGCTCGGCGAGCTGGCCGATGGTCTCGCCGCGGCGGAGCGCGTGCTCAAGCCCGGCGGGCGGCTGGCAGTAGTGACCTTCCACAGCCTGGAGGATCGGCTGGTGAAGCATTTCCTGCGCGAACGGAGCGGCGCGACGCCGTCCGGCTCCCGGCATCTGCCGCCCCAGGTCGCCCAGGCCGAGGCGACGTTCGAAACGATCGGGCGCGCGGTGCGCCCCAGTGACGCCGAGCTGGCGCGGAACCCGCGTGCTCGTTCGGCGACCTTGCGTGTGGCCAGGCGGACCGCGTCGGCAGCCTGGGTTGCGGGAGAATTGTGATGGTTGTGGCGCATCGATTTCGTTGGTTCGGCTGGTTCGTGCTCTGCGTGAGCGTGATCCTCGGCTGTTACCTCATGTCATCGCGCGTTGCGGCGGAACGCAACAAGCTCGCGGCGATCGAATCCTCGATCGCGCGGACGCAGCGCGACATCACCGCGCTCGAAACCGAATTCGACACGCGTGCGAGTTTCGCGCAGCTGCAGCGTTGGAACGGCGACACGCTCAAGCTGTCGGCGCCGACCGCCGCGCAATATATCCGTAGCGACGCCGAACTCGCCCAGGTCGACTTCAACGCGCCGACGCCGAACGCGGGTCCGCAGATCCAGACCGCGGCGGCGGTCATTCCTAGCGCACCGGTCGTGCCGGCGGATGCCGCGATCGCCGCCACTCCGTCTGCGCCGGCTGCGGCCGTGCCGGCCAAGATCAAGGATGCGGTCGCGATGGTCTCGGCGCCGGTCGGGGCGAAGCTCCAGCCCGCCGCGGTCAAAACGACGATCAAGTCTAAGCAGTCGGCGGTGGCGTTGCTCGACCGCAAGCTGCTGAGCGACGCTACCCTGGGCTCGCTGTCGCGCGGTGCACGCCGGGAGGATGGCGCGCGATGAGCAACCTGCTCGCACGACCCATCGCGCCGCGCCGTCTTGCCGACGAGCGCGCGCTGGTCCGTGCGACCGCGCAAAAGCGATTGATGATCATGATGCTGCTCTACGGCGCAGCGATCGGGGTCGTTGTCGCCAAGCTCGGCTTTTTCGCGTTTTCGGCGGGTGCGGCGAGCGCGTCGACGATGGCCGACCGCGTGATCCGCGGCGATATCGTCGACCGCAATGGTGAGCCGCTGGCGCGCACGATCGACGCCTGGGCGATCGGCGTCCACCCCGACCAGATCCTGGGTGACCGTCGCGACATCGCGCAGCGCCTGGCCAATATCCTGGGTCTCGACGAGAACCAGATCTACGCAAAACTGCAGGGTACCCGGTTCAGCTATATCGAACGCGATGCATCGGCGTCGCTTGTCACCGAAGTCAATGCGATCGGCGAACCGGCGATCGTGTTCGAACGCCAGCAACAGCGCCTTTACCCCCAGTCCGAGCTGGCGGCGCAAGTGCTCGGGTTCCTCGACGTCAACAACAAGGGCGCGAGCGGGATGGAGCGCGCGCTCGACCAGCGGCTGACCTCGGCCGATACCGCCGGCAAGCCGGTCGCGCTGTCGATCGACGCGCGCGCGCAATCGGCGCTGGAAAACGAGCTCGGCCAGCAGGTCGTCAATCTCAAGGCCAAGGGTGGCGCTGGCGTGGTGCTCGACGTTCACACCGGCGAGATAATGGCGCTGGCGTCGTTCCCGACCTTCAATCCCAACAATCCAGGCATGGCGCCCAAGCCCGTCGTTACCGAAGACGGCAAGCAGCTGCCCGGGCCGTTCTTCAATCGCGTCACCAGCGCTGCCTATGAACTCGGCTCGACGTTCAAGCCGATCACCATGGCCGCCGCGATCGACAGCGGAACAGTCACGTCGATGGCCAAGCGCTTCGACGCGACCCAGCCGCTGCAGATCGACGGATTCAAGATCCACGACCATGACGGCGAGAACCGCTGGCTCGACATGCCCGAGACGCTGATCCATTCGTCGAACATCGCCACTGCGCGGATCGCGGACGAACTGGGTGGCGACAAATTGTCGGCGATGTTCCGCTCGATGGGCTTCGACAAGCCGATGCCGTTCGAGCTGCCCGCGCGCGGACGGACTTTGTTCCCGCAGAGGTTCAGCCGCGTGACGACGATGACCGCCGGATTCGGCCACGGCGTCGCGGTGACTCCGATGCATCTGGCCGCTGCCTATGCGGCGCTCGTCAATGGCGGCGTATGGCGGCCCGTCACGCTGATGAAGGTCCAGCCGGGCACCGACGTCCCGGGACGCCGCGTGATCAGCGAGCAGACCAGTTACCGGATTCGTCAATTGCTTCGCCTCGTCGTTACCGAGGGGACCGGCAGGACCGCCGATGCCCCCGGCTTCCGCGTTGGAGGCAAGACCGGCACCGCGGAAGTCGCGACCGGCGGCGGATATTCGAAGAAAGCCAACGTCTCGACCTTCGCTGCGGCTTTCCCAATGGATGCGCCGCGCTATGTGGTGATCGTGATGCTCGATTCGCCCCAAGGAGCCGTCAGGACCGCGGCCTACACCGCCGCGCCGGTGGTCGACCGCTTCATTCTGCGCGCCGGTCCGATGCTGGGTGTGATGCCCGACCCGTCGCGTGACATCAACGTGAACGAGCTGCTGCCGCTGATCTGGCATCGGCCTGGGGAAAAGACGCAAACCATGGCGGACCCCGAATGAAACTCGGCGAGCTGGTGACGGGCGGGGGCGACGCCAGCGTCACCGGCTTCGCGATCGATCATCGCAAGGTCGCGCCCGGAACGATCTTCGGCGCGTTCGAGGGCACCCGCGTCAACGGTGAGGACTTCATCCCGGCGGCAGTCGCTGCGGGCGCGATCGCCGTCGTCGCGCGTCCGGGCGTCACCGTCGACGGGGCGTTGCACATCGCGTCGGACAATCCGCGCCAGACTTTCGCGCATCTCGCCGCGCAGTTCTTCGCGCCGTTCCCCGAAACGGTGGTCGCGGTCACTGGCACCAACGGCAAGACGTCGACCGTGGAGATGACGCGCCAATTGTGGCGGATGGCCGGGCACCACGCCGCGTCGATCGGCACGCTTGGTGTGACGACCTCGGATGATAGTGTCTCGACCGGTCTGACCACCCCGGACGTGGTCACTTTTCTGTCCAACGTCGCGGGGCTGGCGCGCGAAGGCGTCACCCATGTCGCCTTCGAGGCGTCGAGCCACGGCCTGTCGCAATATCGCACCGAGGGCTTGAAGGTGATTGCCGCGGCCTTCACCAATCTCAGCCGCGACCATCTCGATTACCA
Organism: Sphingomonas pruni NBRC 15498; assembly: GCF_001598455.1. GTDB lineage: Bacteria > Pseudomonadota > Alphaproteobacteria > Sphingomonadales > Sphingomonadaceae > Sphingomonas > Sphingomonas pruni. The sequence goes on along the minus strand of NZ_BCYZ01000028.1, from coordinate 3,567 downwards.
CGGCGACATGGCCGCCTATCTGACCGCGAAGCTCAGGCTGTTTTCGGAAGTGCTCGATCCGGACGGCACCGTCGTTGTTTGGGCGGACGATCCGCAAGCCGCGCGCGTCATCGATCTCGCGCATGCGCGGCGCCAGCGCATCATCACGGTCGGCGAACGCGGCGGCGCGCTTCGGCTCGTCAGTCGCGACCCGACCTTGCTCGGCCAGGGTTTGGTGATCGAAGCCGAGGATCGCGAGCTCAGGGTCACATTGCCGTTGATCGGCGCGTATCAGGCGGCCAATGCGCTGACCGCGGCCGGGCTGGTGATTGCGACGGGCGGCGATGTTGCAGAAACCATCGCCAATCTCGCGCGGCTGCAGCCGGTGCGCGGGCGGCTCGAACGCGCGGTGATCACGCGAACCGGGGCGCCGGTCTATGTCGATTATGCGCACACGCCTGATGCGCTGGAGGCGGCGATCGCCGCGCTCAAGCCGCACACGGCCGGGCGGCTGATCGTCGTGTTCGGCGCCGGCGGCGACCGCGACCATGGCAAGCGCGAGCTGATGGGAGAGATCGCCGTGCGCTATGGCGATCTGGTGATCGTCACCGACGACAACCCGCGCAGCGAAGACCCGGCCGCAATCCGCGCCGAAGTGCTCAAGGGCGCGCCGGGCGCGATCGAGATCGGTGATCGTCGATCGGCCATCGCTTATGCCGTCAGGCAAGCGGGCGCCGAGGACATCGTGCTGATCGCCGGAAAAGGGCACGAACAGGGCCAGATTGTCGGTGACCTGGTGCTGCCATTCGACGACGTGAGTGTGGCACGCGAGGAGGCGGCGGCGTGACGCGTGGCCAAAGCCGGGCTCGCCGGTTAGAGGAGGGGATGCTTGCCACTTTCCTCGCAATCGCCTCCTCTCGATCGCCCCATACGGCCGGAGGCGCGCAATGACGCTCTGGACATCGGCCGACATCGCGACAGCCACCAACGGCGCCGCTTCGGCGGCGTTCGACGTTTCTGGCGTCACGTTCGATTCGCGTGAAGTCGGTCCCGGCGACCTGTTCGTCGCGCTGACCGGCGAGGCCACCGACGGCCACAAATTCCTCGACCAGGCGTTCGACCGCGGCGCCGCGGGGGCGATCGTCAGTGAAGATACTTCGCACCCCAACGTGCGGGTGCCGGACACGTTCGCCGCGCTGGAGGCGCTCGCCAAGGCGTCACGCGCTAGGACCTCGGCGCGGATCGTCGGGGTTACCGGATCGGCGGGAAAGACCGGCACCAAGGAGGCGCTGTTCGCCGCGCTCGACCGCTCGCCGGCCAAGTCGGCGCATCGCTCGGTCAAGAGCTACAACAACCATACCGGCGTTCCGCTCAGCCTGGCGCGGATGCCCGCCGAGGTCGATTACGGCGTGTTCGAGATGGGCATGAACCATCCCGGCGAACTCGCGCATCTGACCACCCTGGTACGGCCGCATGTCGCCATAATCACCGCGATCGCGCCGGCGCATGCGGCGTTCTTCCCGGACGAGAGCGCGATCGCCGACGCCAAGGGCGAGATTTTCCAGGGTCTCGAGCCGGGTGGCGTGGCGATCATCCCCTATGACAGTCCGCACCGCGAGCGCCTCGCCGCGGCCGCCGCTCCCTATGCCGCTCGCATCGTCACGTTCGGGATCGACGAGGGCGCGGACGTCCGCGCGATCGAGGCGGTCAAGGCGGCCAATGGCGGCACCTTCGTCACCGCGCGGATCGGCGAACGCGAGCTCAGCTATACCGTCGCGCAACCGGGCAAGCACTGGGTATCCAATTCGCTCGCGGTGCTGGCCGCGGTTGATGCGGTCGGCGGCGATCTCGCCTTGGCCGGGCTGGCGCTCGCCGATCTCGGCGGGCTGGCCGGACGCGGCGCGCGCTTCTCGGTCGAGGTGAAGGGCGGCCGCGCGCTGGTGATCGACGAGGCGTACAACGCCAATCCGGCGTCGATGCGCGTAACGCTCGCCGTGCTCGGCGAAGAAGCGGCGACCCGCAAGATCGCGGTGTTGGGCGAGATGCGCGAACTGGGCGAGAAGTCCGACGACTATCACGCGGGGCTAGCCGGGCCGGTTCGTGACGCTGGCGTCCGACTGGTCATTCTTGTCGGCGAAAAGATGCAGCCGCTCGCCGAAGCGCTTGAGGGCCAAGTCGAAATCGTCCATGTGCCCGACGCCGCTGCCGCGCGCGACCGCCTGATGGCGACACTCGAAGCGGGCGACGCGGTTCTCATCAAGGGTTCGAACGGGGTCGGGTTGGCTGCGGTGGTCGCGGCGCTCGCCGGCGGGAAAATGTAATGCTGTATTGGATCGCCCAGGCGCTGGGTTTCCCGCACGTTCTCAATCTGGTCCGCTATCAGACCTTCCGTTCGGGCGCTGCGGTGGCGACCGCCTTGCTGATCGGCCTGATCATCGGGCCGCGCTTCATCGGCTGGCTCCGCGTCCGTCAGGGCAAGGGGCAGCCGATCCGCACCGATGGCCCGCAATCGCACCTCGCCAAGCGCGGCACGCCGACCATGGGCGGGCTGATGATCCTGACCAGCATGACGATCGCCATCCTGATCTGGATGGACCTGACCAACCCCTATGTCTGGGCGTGCCTGTTCGTCACTTTGGGGTTCGGCACGATCGGGTTCCTCGACGATTACGACAAGGTGCGCAAAGCGAGCACCGCAGGCGTCTCGGGGAGGGTACGCCTGCTCGGCGAGTTCGCCATCGCCGGCATCGCCAGCGCGATCATCGTCCACACCAACACTTCCAACGGCACGCATCTCTATCTGCCGTTCTTCAACTCGGTGGTGATCGATCTCGGCTGGTTCTATGTCGTCTTCGCCGCCTTCACGATCGTCGCGTTCGGCAATGCGGTGAACCTGACCGACGGGCTGGACGGGCTGGCGACCATGCCGGTGATCATCGCCAGCGTCGCGTTCATGATCATCGTCTATCTGGCCGGTAACGTGAAGTTCGCCGATTATCTCGGCATCCCGCACGTCCCCCGGGTCGGCGATCTCGCCATCTTCTGCGGGGCGATGATCGGGGCGGGGCTCGCTTTCCTGTGGTTCAATGCGCCGCCGGCGGCGGTGTTTATGGGCGATACCGGCAGTCTGGCGCTGGGCGGCGCCCTCGGCGCGATCGCGGTCACCGCGCACCACGAGATCGTACTCGGCATCATCGGCGGCCTGTTCGTGGTCGAGGCGATGAGCGTCATCATCCAGGTGTTCGTCTACAAGCGCACCGGTAAGCGCGTGTTCCGCATGGCGCCGATCCACCACCATTTCGAGCAACTCGGCTGGCCCGAATCGACCGTCGTGATCCGCTTCTGGATCGTGGCTTTGGTCCTCGCGCTCGCCGGCCTGGCAACGCTGAAGCTGCGGTGATCACCAGTCCGTCCTGGCGCGGCGAACGCTATGCGGTGCTCGGACTGGCGCGCTCGGGCGTGGCGACCGCGCGCGCGCTGCTGGCGAGCGGGGCGGACGTCGTTGCTTGGGATAGAGACGAGGCGAAGCGTGACGCCCTTATAGCCCCTCCCCTTCAGGGGAGGGGCTTTTGAGTTTTGCCGACCCGG
>NZ_BCYZ01000027.1 GCF_001598455.1 Sphingomonas pruni NBRC 15498 | reverse complement strand
CCCGCGACGACCCAGCCTTCGCCTGCGCCTAAACACGGTTGCTTGTTCCGGGGTCCAAGGTTCCACGACGGAATGCAGCTGTTGTTGCGCGTTGGATGCCGGAACAAGTCCGGCATGACGGTGGGAATTAAGCCGACCTTATCCCCTCACACGAAGCACGCGATCTCGCCCATCTCCTTCGGGATCGGATAGCCGGTCACCTTGACGCCCGCCGCGTCGAGCCACGCATGGGCCTCGATCGCGCGTTTATCGTTCGGGCTCGCGCCGAAACGCATCACGCTGCCGATCCCGCGCCGCCGCAGCATCGCCTGCGCCGCCATCGCCTGTTGCAGGCACACCGAACGGAACGGCATGAACGGTGCGGCCGAGCGAACCGCCCAGCCGATCGTGCGCGCCGTCGCTGCTTCATGAGGCGTGGTCGCCGCCGCCCGCTCGGCGACGCGCGGGTCGGCCGGGGCGACGAAGTCGCCCAGTCGCCGCGCCACCTTCGGGAACGGCAGGATCAGCAGGATCATCCGCGCCGCGAACATGCTGGCGCAGGCTTCCGCCACCAATGCTTGGCGTCGCCACCCCACCCCGGCCAGCGTCTTCGCTTTGTGCAGAATATTCCGCCCCATGATGCGCATCACTGACAGGGTTTATTGGCGAAGTCGATTGCGTGTGCTTTTGCTGGCCGCTATAGTTTCATAATACACGTAGGGCGGGAGTTTTTCTGAAATGAACAAGAAGGTTATCGGGCGGCTGGCGCTCGGCGCCGCGGCATTGGCGCTTGCGATCCCGGCAGTGGCGAAGATGGCGGCGACGGCGCCGCGCTACGGCGCGTTCGGCATCGACCTCACCACCCAGGACAAGGCGGTCAAGCCGGGCGACGATTTCTGGACCTATGCCAATGGCGCCTGGGCCAAGCGCACCGAGATTCCCGCCGACAAAGGATCGGTCGGCTATGGCAATATCCTGAGCGACGAGGCTGAGGCCAACGTTCGCAAGATCCTCGACGACATGGCCGCCAACCCGACCAAATATGGCGCGACCGGCAAGCAGGTCGGCGATTTCTACGCGAGCTGGATGGACGAAGCGGGGATCGAGGCCAAGGGCACCGCGCCGCTCAAGCCGTATCTCGCCAAGATCGCCGCGGTGAACGATTTGACCGGGCTGCAGACCTTGTTCGCCAGCACCGGCTATGCCTCGCCGGTCGAACTCGGCACGATGCCGAGCCTTTCGGATCCCGAGCACTATACCGCTGTCGTGGGCCAGGGCGGCCTCGGCATGCCGCGCGATTTCTACCTGCTGCAGGGTGAGAAATATGACGCTTTCCGCAAGGCCTATCGTGCCTATGTCCAGCAGATCCAGGAACTCGCCGGCATCCCCGACGCCGGCGCCAAGGCCGATGCGATCGTCGCGCTCGAAACCGCGATGGCCAAGGATCAATGGTCGCCCGAACAAAGCCGCGATATCGCCAAGCTCAACGATCCCGAGGATGTCGCCGGGCTGAAGGCCAAGGCGCCCGACTTCGATTGGGCGCTGATGCTCAAGACCGCCGGGCTCGAATCGTCGCCCAAGGTGCTGATGGCCAACAACACCGCCCTGACGGCGATGGGCAAGATCATGACCGCGACGCCGCTCCAGACGTGGAAGGACTATCTCGCTTTCCACTTCGTCAGCGACCACGCGACCTTCCTGCCCAAGGCGTTCGACGATGCGCGGTTCGATTTCTATTCGAAGACATTGTCGGGCGTGCAGGTCAAGCGCGACCGCTGGAAGCGGGGCGTGCAGTTGACCAACGGCGCGCTCGGAGAAGCGGTGGGCAAGCTCTATGTCGAGCAATATTTCCCTGCCTCGAGTCAGGCCAAAATGGCCGAGCTGATCGAGAATCTGCGCGCGGCCTATGGCAAGAAGATCGCCGGCTCGACCTGGATGGATGACGCCACCAAGAAGGCGGCCTTGGCCAAGCTGGCGGCGTTCGAACCGCGCATCGGGCACCCGGTCAAATATATCGATTATTCGTCGCTTCAGGTCGAACGCGGCGACCTGCTCGGCAATGCGATGCGTTCCGCCGAGTTCGATCATCAGCTCGACCTGCAGCGTTTCCCCAAGCCGGTGGACCGGACCCTGTGGGGGATGACCCCGCAGACGGTGAACGCCTATTACAATCCGCTCGCCAACCAGATCACTTTCCCGGCGGCGATCCTGCAGCCGCCCTATTTCGATCCCAATGCCGATCCGGCCGTCAATTACGGGGCGATCGGAGCGATCATCGGCCATGAAATGGGCCATGGATTCGACGATCAGGGCAGCCAGTTCGGCCCCACCGGCAAGTTCGAGAATTGGTGGACCGACGCGGCGAAGAAATCGTACGGCGAACATACCGCCGCGCTCGCTGCGCAATATGACGGCTACGAAGCGATCCCGGGGACCAAGATCAACGGCAAGCTGACGCTGGGCGAGAATATCGGCGACCTCAGCGGCGTCGAAGCGGCCTATGCCGCCTATCAGCTCTATCAGGCGAAGCACGGCAAGGCGCCGGTGATCGGCGGCCTGACCGGCGATCAGCGCTTCTTCCTTGCCTATGCCCAGGCCTGGCAGGCGAAATTGCGTGACGGCTTGCAGCGCCAGCTGCTGCTGACCGACCCGCATTCGCCGGCCAAGTATCGCGTCAACGGCATCGTCCGGAACTTCGACCCTTGGTACAAGGCGTTCGACATCAAGCCGGGCGACGCTTTGTACCTGCCGCCCGAAAAGCGCGTCCATATCTGGTAATCGTTCGAGAGATCGAACCGGCAGGGGCGTCCGCGACATGATCGCGGGCGCCCCTTTGTTGTTAGACAAGCCCGCCAGTTCGCAATGAGAGGATTCGCATGCCGGACAAGGATCGCACGATCAGAATCCACCGCCGCACGCCCGAATCCGCGGCGATGGTGGCGAATACCCAGCGTGCGCTGGCGATCACACCTGTCCTCAACCGCCTGACCTATGCCGATGGCGAGGAAATCCGGGCCGTGTTCAGCGATCTGATCGGCAACCCGGTCGACGACAGCTTCATGCTGATCCCGCCTTTCTATACCGCGAATGGCCGCGACATCCGCGTCGGGCGCAACGTCTTCATCAACCAGAATTGCACGATCTACGACCTCGGCGGCGTCGATATCGGCGACGACGTGCTGATCGGCCCGAACGTCAGCATCATCACCACCGGCCATCCGCTCGAGCCCTCGCGGCGGCGCGACGGTGTGACCGCGGCGCCGATCGTGATCGAACGCAATGTGTGGATCGCCGCCGGCGCGACGATCATCGGCGGCGTCACGGTCGGCGAGAATTCGGTCGTCGCGGCAGGAGCGGTGGTAACCAGGGATGTCCCTCCGAACAGCCTGGTCGCCGGCGTGCCGGCCAAGGTCATCCGTTCGCTAGAGGGCTGAGCGAGCGTCGCCATCCGGCGCTTGACTATAATGTTAGCGATGGCTTACCGTAAGCCATGGCTAACCGAATCGCTGTCGCGCTCAATGCGCTTGCCGATCCCACGCGTCGGACGATCTTCGAGCGCGTTGGCGCCGCTCCCGGCGCGGTGGGCGAGATCGCCGCCGGGTTGCCGGTATCGCGGCCGGCGGTGTCGCAGCATCTCAAGGTGCTGAAGGAGGCCGGGCTGGTGACTGACACGCCCGACGGCACGCGCCGCGTCTATCGCCTCGACCCCCGCGGGCTGGGTGCCTTGCGCGACTGGCTCGACCGCTTCTGGGGCGACCAGCTCGGCGCGTTCAAGGATTTTGCCGACCAGCAGGAGAGCTCCGAATGAGCATTGCCCCGATCGTCCAGTCGGTGACCGTCGCGGTGCCGCCCGATCGCGCCTTTACATTGTTCACCGGGTCGATCGGCCGGTGGTGGAAGCGCGGCATGACGATCGGCGCCAAGCCGCATGAGGAGGTCGTGATCGAGTCGCGCGCCGGCGGGCGCTGGTTCGAGCGCGACGAGGATGGCGCCGAGACCGAATGGGGCAAGGTGCTGGCCTGGGAACCGCCCGGCCGCGTGCTGCTCGGCTGGCAGATCGATGCCGCGTTCAAATACGACCCCGATCTCACCACCGAAGTCGAAGTGACGTTCGTACCCGACGGCACCGGCACGCGCGTGACGCTGACCCACAGCCGGCTCGAACGCTTCGGCGAATCGGCCGAGCGAATCGCCGCGCAGCTTGGCGGCGGCTGGCCGGGTCTGCTGCAATTGTTCGCCGAACTTACCGAAAAGGAGGCATGATGACCGACTTCGTGATCCACGGCATTCCCGGCAGCCCCTATGTCCGCGCGCCGTTGCTCGTGCTGGAGGAAAAGGGTCTGCCGTGGCGGCTCGAGCCTTTGCCGATGGGCGGCAATCGCACGCCCGAATACAAGGCGCGACTGCATCCCTTCGCCAAGATTCCGGTGCTCGATCACGGCGATTTCCGTCTCTACGAAACGCGGGCGATCCTCGATTATATCGATCAGATCGCGCCCGAGCCGGCGCTGACGCCGACCGATTGCAAGCTGCGGGCCCGGATGAACCAGGTGATCGGGATCGTCGATTCCTATGTCGCGCCGCGGCTCAGCGGCGCGGTGACCTTTCCTCGCCTCGTCGCGCCGCATTTCGGTATTCCGGTCGACGATGCGGCGGTGGTCGCCGCGATCCCGGCCGCGCAGGAAGTGGTCGACGAGCTCGCGCGCCTGCTTGGCGATCAGAACTATGTGGCGGGGCCGGCGCTGAGCCTCGCCGATCTGATGTTGATACCGCACTTCGTCTTCCTGCCCGATTTCGCCGAGGGCGCGGCGTTCCTCGCGTCGCACGCCAATCTTGCTGATTGGATCGAACGCGTGAAAGGTCGGCCGAGCATGGCGGCGACCGATTGGAGCGTACTGCTCGATCGATTCCCAATACCACAAGCGGCGCAACCGATGGCGACTCACGCCTAGCAGGCGGGCCAGGGCAAGTTCAGTTCGACGCGCCCCACAGGGTTGCGCGATCGCGCGCGAGCGACTTCATGAAATCGTCGAGATCTGTCAGCCGCGTCTCGATCTCGCCGGCATCGACGCCGCGCCAGACCGAAATATCGTAGCCGGCCTTGGCTTTCTTGAGGTCCTGGCCGGCGCGATAGCGGTCGGTGATGTAGAGCAGTTCGAGCAATTCGGTGGGCCGATTGCGTTCGCCGGCGATGATGACCCCGTATTTCACGAGATATTCCGTCATGATGCCGTCGTTCGATGTGCTGACCATCGCTATCCCCTATCTCGTGACTCGGAGATGGGGTGCCGACGATAACGAGTCCAGTGCTAAACCTTCGACACCCCCATCGCGATCAGGCTCTCGGCGGTGTCGACCACGCTGTCGGCGGCAGGCCGCGGGCGCCAGCCGAGCTTGTCCATCGCGTGGGTCGGCTCGGCGTGGCGGACCTTGCCGAGCTCGCCGATCAGCTGGCGCACCGCGGGGTCGAACAGCGCCACGATCCGCATCACCCAATTGGGCATCCGCCGCGTCGGCACCTTGCCGGCGTGGTCGGGCAGCCGCTCGCGCAGGATCGCGGCGATCTCGATGAGGCGCAGGAAACCGTGCGGCGCCACTGCCATGAAGCGCTCGCCGCTGATGTCTGGCGCGGACAGCGCGCGGACATGGAGGTCGGCGACATCGCGGACGTCGACCAGGTTCAGACCGAGATCGGGCAATGCCGGATAGGCGCCCTCGAGCACGCGCTTCACCACTTCGAGCGACGGCGAGAAATCGGTGCCGAGTAGCGGCCCCAATACCAGCCCGGGATTGACCGTGACGAATTCCAGGCTGCCGCCCTCGGCCGCGATCCAGTCGCGCGCCGCGCGCTCGGCGATCGTCTTCGACTTGGCATAGGCCGAGACGCCGCTCGCCGCGACATCGGTCCAGTCGGCCTCGGTGAAAACCTCCTTGCCCGCGGCGCGGCCATAGAAGCTCGCGGCCACCGACGAGGTCATCACCAGCCGCGTGACCCCGGCATCGCGGGCGAAGCGGAGCGCGCGCAACGCGCCGTCGCGCGCCGGCACGATCACTTCGTTTTCGTCCTTCACCGCGTGCATGGGGACGGGGGAGGCCATGTGGACGACATGGCTGCACCCGGCCATCGCCTCGGCCCAGCCGGCGTCGCTGGTCAGGTCGGCGGCAAAAAAGGACAGGCGGTCATTGTCCACCTTGAGCCAGTCGCGAACCTCGGCTTCGCGGTTGAGGTTGCGGATCGTGGCACGGACCGTCCAGCCCTGCTCGATCAGCTGGCGGATGGTGAAGCCGGCGATATAGCCGCTGCCCCCGGTGACCAGAACGACGCCCGTCATACCCCTCTCCCTCGGCTATATGGCTATCATATTGGTTGCATAGTGCAACGCGTTGGCGATTGACCGGCACGCGCGGGCGGGGGACAGCAGGGCGATGAAAGCGCTGGTGGTTTCCCAACTCGGTCCCGATTTCGCCGGCTGCGCGCTGGCCGACCTGCCCGATCCGGAGCGCGGGCCGGGCCAGGTGCTGATCCGCGTGCGCGCGGCCTCGCTCAATTTTCCCGACCTGTTGATGACCGAGGGCAAATATCAGCTGAAGCCCGATCTGCCGTTCGTGCCCGGGATGGAAGTCGCCGGAGAGGTGGTGGAAGCCGATCGCGACAGCGGGTTCGCGCCCGGCGACGCGGTGGTCGCGGGAACGCGGCTCGGCGGGTTCGCCGAATTGGTCGCGGCCGATGCGCGAAGCGTGCGGCGGCTGCCGGCCAATCTCGATTTCGCCGCCGGCGCCAGCGTCGGCGCGGCATACAACACTGCTTATGTTTCGCTGGTGCGCTGCGCCAATGTCCAGCCGGGTGAGTGGGTGCTGGTCCACGGTGCGAGCGGCGGGGTCGGGCTGGCCGCGGTCGATCTCGCCAAGGCGCTCGGCGCGCGGGTCATCGCGACGTCGCGTTCGCCGGACAAGCTCGCGACGGTGGCGGCGGACTATAGCGTCGACGCGACCTTGCCGGCGCCGGGCTTTCGCGAGGCGGTCAAGGAGATCACTGGCGGCGGTGCCGATGTAATCTTCGACCCGGTCGGCGGCGACATATTCGACGAAAGCACGCGGTGTATCGCGTTCGGCGGGCGATTGCTGGTGATCGGCTTCACCTCGGGACGGATCGCGAGCGTCGCCACCAACATCCCGCTGATCAAGGGATTCTCGGTGATCGGCGTGCGCGCCGGCGAATATGGCCGCCGCTTTCCCGACAAGGGCAGAGAGAATCAGGACGCTATCTGGGCGCTCGCGGCGGAAGGCCGCATCCGCCCGCGCGTCGATCGCCGCTACGCGCTGGCCGACTGGCGCGCGGCGTTCGAGGCGATGCGCGACAGCCGGATGATCGGCAAGATCGTGATCGAGCCGTAGAGTTCTTTTCAGCTTCGCTGTCACGGTGCCGGCCCGTTCAAGCGGTGGCTGAAAGCCGAGCTTCCCCGCAAGGGGATGACCTGCGCCGACCTGGTCGGGGAGCTGTGGGACATCGGCGTAATAGACACAGAGCTGAATATCAGGAACAAGATCGGCCGGGGTAAATTCACAGCGGTGTTCTTGATCCAATGCCTAGAGGCTACCGGTGTATCGTCGTTGCGGCTATCGGATGGTTAGCCTTAACCGGGGCGGCCCAAACTGAAGGTGAGCAGGGGAATAACGCGCAAGCTGAGACCAGTGGCAAAAAGCCAAGAGCCGCCGCGCCGATCGCCGACCGATCCCCCGCTCCCGATCGTCGCACAAGCGATCAAGGCACATGCATAACAGCCGACAGCAAAACAGAAAATTGCGATAGGGCCGTCGCGCAAGCGACCATCGATCAGTCTCGCTATTCGTACTGGCAAACTTGGTTTGGCATGTTGGGCCTCATCGTAGGGTTTGGTACCCTTTTCGCCGCCTTCCTTGCTGCCAGATGGGCTAAGCGGGCCGCAGTCCACACCGGGAATGGCGTCACAGAGGCTGCCAAGGCCGCAGCCGCTGCGGAGCGTCAACTCGCTTTGTCCGAGCACGCTTTTACCGCCCTTGAGCGTCCGTACATATTGGTGGAGATCGATAGTGCGGGGGTCGCCGAGCAGCTTCCGCGCTTGGCCGAACGCGCAGCGGGAGCGGACAGCAAACGATGGCCCATCTTCTTGACCTATGCCGTCAAGAATTTTGGGAAGACCCCGGCGATAGTTAGCACGATCAGCGCAGAGTTCGCCATTTGGCCCAAGATTCCACCGGACTATCGGTACCCACCAAACCAGTTTCTCGACTCCGACTTTGTCATCGGAGCCCAGGATGAACGCGCCTTCGAATGCGTCTCGTCCATGCCCTATTCCGTTGAGGCTTTTGAGAGCGTCGGAGAAGAGCGCGCCTTCGCCTTTTTCATTGGTCGTGTCGATTATGCCAGCGCGAGCGGTCAGCAGTATGAAACCGAGTTCTGTTGGCAGTACCATCCGGCAACCGAAAAACGCCGAGCCTTCATCAGTCAGGCCGGTTGCAGGGATTGGAACCGTCGCACCTAGCGTATTGCAGGCCCCGTACCGCAACCGAGTCCAACCCCGCAAAAACAAGAAACCCCGGCGGTCGCGAAGACCGCCGGGGTTCGTGGTCGGCCCCGACACCCTGTGAAGGGGGGTTGGTGCCGAGGCCGTACGCCTTTGGCGCTTACGCGCCTCAGCCGCCCAGCAGTTTGAGCACGCCCTGCGAGCTCTGGTTCGCCTGCGCCAGCATCGCCGTCGACGCCTGGCTCAGGATCTGCGCCTTGGCGAGGTTGGTCGATTCGGCCGAGAAGTCGGCGTCCTGGATGCGGCTGCGCGCGTCGGTCAGGTTGGTCGCGTTGTTGGTCAGGTTGTTGACCGCCGACTGCAGGCGGTTCTGACCCGCGCCGAGGCCGGCGCGCGTGGTCGACACTTCGGCGATCGCATCGTCGAACGCCGACAAAGTGAGGCCGGTCTTCATCTTGTTGGCGGTGAAATCGACCACCGCCGACAGCTTGGTCGTCGCGGCGTTGAGCTGGGTGAACGACATCGTGACGGTGTCGGTCGAATTGGCGCCCGCCTGGATCGTGACGTTGTTGGTCGCGGTCGCGAACAGGTTCTTGCCGTTATAGCTGGTGTTGGCGATGATCGAGCTGATCTGCGCGCCCAGTGCGTCCTGCTCCGCCGTGATGTTGGCGGCGTCGCTGGCCGAATAGGTGCCGTTGGCGCCCTGCACCGCGAGCTCGCGCATGCGCTGCAGCATGTTGGTGACTTCGTCGAGCGCACCTTCGGCGGTCTGCGCCATCGAGATGCCGTCATTGGCGTTGCGTACGCCCTGGTTCATGCCGCGGATCTGCGCGGTCATCGACGCCGAGATGGCGAGGCCGGCGGCATCGTCCTTGGCCGAGTTGATGCGCATGCCCGTGGACAGGCGGTTCATGGCCGTCGACAAGGCGTCGTTGGCTTTGGTCGAAGCATTCTGCGCTCGAAGCGCGGAAATGTTGCTACCGATAACGGTCATAATGGTCTCCGTTGCTGACGCTCCCCGCCACCCCCAAGGCAGTAGGTCGAGCCGTCGACAGCAACGAACGACCGCTTTCGCGACCGTTTAAGTAAATTTTTTCGTCACCATGAAAATCCCGGCGGCGATCGGCCGCCGGGATCTTCTGGTACGCTTCACTCGAAGCCTGTCCTGCCCAGCCCTCGGGGGGATGGGACCGGGCAGGATTTCTTCATTAGCCGAGCAGCTTGAGCACGCCCTGCTGCGACTGGTTGGCCTGGGCCAGCATCGAGGTCGACGCCTGGGCCAGGATCTGCGCCTTCGCCAGGTTGGTCGATTCCGACGAGAAGTCGGCGTCCTGGATGCGGCTGCGCGCGTCGGTCAGGTTGGTCGCGTTGCTGGTCAGGTTGTTGACCGCCGACTGCAGACGGTTCTGGCTGGCGCCGAGACCCGCGCGGGTCGTCGACACTTCGTTGATCGCGTCGTCGAACGCGCTCAGCGCCAGACCGGTCTTCATCTTGCCGGCGGCGAAATCGACAACCGCCGACAGCTTGGTCGTACCGGCGTTCAGCTGGGTGAAGTCGACCGAGATCGCGTCGGCCGTGTTGGCGCCGGCCTGGACCGACACGGTGTTCGATGCCGTGGCGAACAGGTTCTTGCCGTTGAACGCGGTGTTGGTGACGATCGAGCCGATCTGCGCCGACAGAGCGTCCTGCTCCGCGGTGATGTTGGCGGCGTCGGTGGTCGAATAGGTGCCGTTGGCCGACTGCACCGCGAGCTCACGCATACGCTGCAGCATGTTGTTGACCTCGTCCAGCGCGCCTTCACCGGTCTGCGCCATCGAGATGCCGTCATTGGCGTTGCGGACGCCCTGGTTCATGCCCTTGATCTGGGCGGTCATCGAGGCCGAGATGGCGAGGCCAGCGGCGTCGTCCTTGGCCGAGTTGATGCGCATGCCGGTCGACAGGCGGTTCATCGCCGTCGAGAGGGCCAGGTTGGCCTGGTTAGAGGCGTTGGTGGCGCGGAGCGCCGCTACGTTGCTTCCGATAACAGTCATGTCCGAGTCTCCACTTGCTACGACGATCCCCGCCTCTCCCCCGAAACTGTGCGAGGGGCCGAGCCGTCTGAAGCAGAGAACGGCAACCTTTTGCCGGGCTTTAGGCAAAAAATTGCCGGTGCTTTGCCGGTCGATTCCATTCCGGGTAGCCACGCGGTAATTTTTTGCCGCTTTTGCCGGATGGTTTACGCCTCGTTTACCATATGCCGGGCATTGCCCCTTTTAACGAAGGGGGAATTCATGCGTTCGATCTTTCCATCCGCCTCGGTGGTCCGGCAAAAATATGCCCTGGTCTCGTCGCTGCGTGCGCAGGGCCTGGGTGTCGCAGAGGGCGATGCCCGGCCGCAGGCGAATGACGTGTTCCTGGTGATGGAAGGCGAGACGCCGCCGATCGCGGACCGTACGCTGGTGATCGGCAGCGAAGGGCAGGGATTCCGCCGCGGATCGGGCGGGACGCCGGCGCGGCTGTCGTTCGGCCCGGCCGACAATGCGATCGGATCGGCCTTTGCTTATGCTTATGCCGCCGGCCCCGAAGCGCCGACCGCGGCCGACCCCGAAAGCCTGGCGCTGTTCGCGCTGGCCGAGCGCGTCGCCGATGCCGACATCACCGTGCTGATCAACGGCCCGACCGGGACCGGCAAGGAAGTGCTCGCGCGCACCATCCACCTGAAATCGCGCCGCCGCGACAAGCCGTTCGTTGCGATCAATTGCGCGGCGCTTCCGGAAACCATGCTCGAAGCGCTGCTGTTCGGCCACCAGAAAGGCGCCTTCACCGGCGCCAGCGCGGCGGGCGAAGGGTTCTTCCGCGCGGCCGAGGGCGGCACCTTGCTGCTCGACGAGATCGCCGAGATGCCGCTTCAGCTGCAGGCCAAATTGCTCCGCGTGCTGCAGGAGCGCGAGGTCATCCCGATCGGTGCCTCGACCCCGATCCCGATCGACGTCCGCATCATCGCCTGCGCCAACCGCGACCTGCAGGACGAAGTCGCCGCCGGCCGCTTCCGCTCCGACCTCTATTATCGCCTGTCGGTATTTCCGCTGACCACGCGCGCGCTGGCCGATCGCCCGCAGGATATTCCCGCGCTCGCCGCGGCGATGATCCTGCGCCATTCGGGCACGCGCCAGTCGATCCCCTGGCCCGACCAGGGCGCCATCGACACGCTGATGGCGCATGACTGGCCGGGCAATGTCCGTGAGCTCGAGAACGTGATCCAGCGCGCCTTGCTGTTCGCCGCCGGCGACACGATCAGCGCGAGCCATATCGTGTTCGACCGTCGTCCCGAGCCCAAGGCCGATCCGGTTCCGGCGCGCAATGCCGACACGCTCGCCAATGTCGTCCAGTTCAGCGAGTTCCAGGCGATCCGCGAAACGCTCGCCGCCTGCGGCGGCAGCCGGATCGAGACCGCGCGCCGGCTCGGCATTTCCGAACGCACGCTTCGCTATCGTCTCGCGCGAGCGCGCGAGCAGGGTGAAGATATCACGAGGATGTGGGCATGAGCGGCATCAACGGCATTGGCGGCGCGATGAGCGTCGACCGGGTGATGGCGCTGCGCGCGCAGATCCTGGAACGCAATACCGCACTGGCGCGGGCCGGGGCGGCGGGGCCGACCGCCGCGCCAGCCGCGGTCCAGCCGGCCGGACCGGCCAGTTTCGCGGACTCGCTGACCAGCGCGCTCAACAGCGTCAACGACAGCCAGAACCGCGCGTCCGACATCTCCGCCGCCTATGAACGCGGCGAGACGATCGACATCGCCAAGGTGATGTTGGCCCGCCAGGAGGCGTCGGTCAGCTTCGAAGCAACCTTGCAAGTCAGGAACAAGCTCTTGTCCGCCTACAAGGACATCATGAGCATGCCGGTGTGAGATAGGCCATGAGCAACGAACTTACACAGACATCGCCGCTCGCCACCGAGCGTTTCGCCAACCCGCTGAAGCAGGTCCAGGGAATGCTGGGGCAACCCGCGATCCGCCGCAGCCTGCCGATGATCCTGATGGTCGGGCTGATCGCGTCCGCCGCGCTCGCCTGGTTCATGCTGTCCACGCCGACGCAGAAGACCCTGTTCACGGGGCTGCCCGATACGGACAAGGCACAGGTCATGGCCGCTCTCAAGACCGGCGGGATCACCGGCCGGATCGACGAGGCGACTGACGCGCTGACCGTCAACGAGGACGATTATTCCAAGGCGCGGATGCTGCTGGCGGGGCAAGGCCTGCCCAAAGCGGCGCCGGGCGGTTACGCGATCCTCGACAACCTGCCGATGGGCGTCAGCCGCGCGGTGGAAGGCGAACGCCTGCGCCAGGCGCGCGAGACCGAGCTTGCCCGCTCGATCCAGGATATCGATGCCGTCGCCGAGGCGCGCGTCCATCTCGCCGTACCCGAAAACACCGTGTTCGTGCGCGATAACGCCGCCCCGTCGGCCAGCGTCATCGTCAAGCTCCAGGCTGGGCGTGCGCTGAGCGATGCCCAGGTCTCGTCGATCGTCAATCTCGTCGCCTCGTCGGTACCGGGGATGAAGCCCGACGACGTCACCATCGTCGACCAGATGGGCGCTTTGTTGTCCAAGCCCGGTAGCGCCGGCAGCGACAGCAACGACGCCGCGGTGCGCTATCAGCGCCAGGTCGAACAGAAATATCGCGAGCAGCTGACCCAGCTGCTGACGCCCTTGGTCGGCGCCGGCAATTTCACCGCCGAGGTGACGGCCGACGTCAATCTCGACGACACCAGCTCGACCCGCGAAAGCTATGACAAGTCCGGCGCGCTGCGTGCCGAGCAGGGCAATTGGACCAACAAGGATGCGCCAAGCGCGCAGGCGCCGGGCGGAATCCCGGGCGCATTGTCCAACACCCCGCCGCCGCCGACCACGGTGGCGACGCCGACGCCCACCCCGACTCCCGCTCCCGCTCCCGGTGCGGCGCCAGCGGCGGGCGCGCCTGCCGCCGCAGCCGGTGCTGCCGCCTCGCCGGTGATGCCCGACACCGCCAAGGCGAGCGACAGCTATGCCCGTGCCTATGATCTCGGCCGCGAAGTCTCGGTCACCCGCAACGCCCCCGGCGCGCTCCGGCGTCTGTCGGTGGCGGTCGTCCTGCGCGATGTCGAAGGGTCGAAGCCGCGCTCGCCGGTCGAGATGCAGCAGATCACGCAATTGGTGAACTCAGCAGTCGGCGCCAACGCGGCGCGCGGCGATCAGGTCACCGTGATCAGCCGCCGCTTCGCCGCCGCCCCCGATCTCGGCGGTGGACAGCCCTGGTACGAGAGCGGCTGGCTGGCGATGGTGCTGCGCAACGTCACCGCGATCGTCATCGCCTTGCTGGTGCTGATGCTCGGCGTCCGCCCGCTGTCGAAGGCGCTGATGAAGAAGCGCGAGGATACCGGGCGCGGTGCGGCCGGACGTGACCTCAACGCGACCTTCGGGATCGGCTCGCCGATGGCACCCGGCACCGGCAGTGGCCCCAACGGGCAGCCGGTCAGCATCGACGCGCTCGAAAGTGCGCAGAATTTCGACGACCGGATCGGGATGGTCCGCGGCTTCACCCGCGACAACCCGACGCGCGCCGCGCTCGCGGTGCGTGACATGATCAAATCGGACGCCCGCTGATGAACGCTCCCGCCTCTTTCCGCGCCTATTCGGGTGTCGAACGCGCCGCCGTGCTGATGATGCTGGTCGGCGAGGAGGAGGCCGCGGCCATCCTCCAGAAGCTCGATCCCGAGGAAGTTCGCCAGCTCGGCAAGGCGATGTTCGCGGTCGCCGATGTCGGCGAACCCGAGGTGCAGATGGTGCTCGACGATTTCGTCGGCAAAGCGCGCGACCGCACCGCGATCGGGTTCGATCCCAAGCCGATCATCGAGACGATGATGACGCGCGCGCTCGGTCCCGAAAAGGCCGACAGCGTGCTGGCGCGGATCACCCCGCCCGACGCGCAATGCCAGATCGACCTGCTCGACTGGATGGATGCCGCCGAGATCGCGGCGATGATCGAGAAGGAACATCCGCAAATCGCCGCGGTGGTGATCGCCAATCTCGATCAGGACGTCGCGGGGCAAGTGCTCGAATTGCTGCCCGATGCAGCGCAACCCGAAATCCTGCACCGCGTCGCGCGGCTGGGACCGATCACGCCCGAGGCGGTCGATACGCTCCGCACGATGCTCGCCAATCGCAGCGGCGCCGGCGGGCAGCCGGCTGGCGTGATGCTCGGTGGTACCAAGGAAGCCGCCCGCATCCTGTCGGGTGCGCGCAAGACCACCGAGCAGCGCGTGATGCCCAAGCTGTTCAAGATCGATCGCGAAGTCGCCAAGGCGATCGAGGAAGCGTTGTTCGTGTTCGAGAACCTGCTCGATATGGACGACAAGAATCTGGGCACGCTGATCCGCAATGTCGACAGCGACCTGCTTACCCGTGCGCTCAAGGGCGTCGACGAGGCAACCCGCAACCGCTTCCTCGGCTGTATGTCGTCGCGCGCCGCCGACGGCATCCGCGACGAGATGGAAGCACGCGGCCCGATGAAGCTCAGCGAAGTGCTCGACGCGCAAAAGGCGATCATCCAGCTCGCCCGCGCGTTGGCCAAGGACGGCACGATCATGATGGGCGGCGACGACGATTATGTCTGACCGCCAGATGCCCGATTTCGTCGCCGGCTTCGCCAGCCGCCACGACCAGGCGGGGGCCGCCTTGCGCCGCGCCTTCGCCGCCAAGGGCGTCGCTTTCTCGCCGCGCGACATGACTCCCGAACCGCCGCCGGCACCCGATGCGCGGCCGCGCCATTTCGAACCGGCGGATCGCCAGGAGGATCCGACAGAGGGCTGGGATCCGTTCGATACGACGCAACAGCCGTCGGGGTTCGTCGATCCGATCGCCACCGCCAAGGCGCTCGGTTATGAGGAAGGCGTTGCCGCGGCGATGGCCCAGATCGCCGCCAATACGGCGCGCGACCGCGCCTTGATCGACGGCCTGACCGCCGCGATCAACGACGATCGCCGCATCGATCGCGACCGGCTGGCCGGGCATCTTCGGCAGACCGTAATGGAATTGGTTCGCCAGTTGGTGGCCGAGGCAGGGATCGACGCCGGCCTGCTCAACCGCCGCGTCGTGCTCGCCGCCGGCATGCTCGCCGACGACGCCGAATCGGCGGTGCTGCGGCTCAACCCCGAGGACATGCCGCTGGTCGACGGGCATCTGCCCAGCAACATCTTCGCTGCCGGCGATATCAAGGTCGAGCGCGGCCATTTCGTGCTCGAATCCGCCGCGACCATCGTCGAGGACGGCCCGGACCTGTGGATCGAGCAACTCGCCCAGGCGATCGACCGCGCGGCGTTGCCGGAATGAGTGTGGCTCTTTCAATCCTCCCCGGAACGGGGAGGGGGACCGCGCGACGTAGTCGCGTGGTGGAGGGGGCCCATCCTGCGGCCACCTTCTCGCTTTTTGCTCGTTTGGGGTTGGCCCCCCTCCACCAAGCCGCTGCGCGTCTTGGTCCCCCTCCCCGTTCCGGGGAGGATTTTTAATGCTGAATCGTTTCGCTCAGGACTATCTCGAAAGCCTCGGCACCGCCGGCTTCGTGCCGCAGCCCAAGATATCGGGGCGGCTTGCCTCGTTCGACGGGCTGCTGATGGAGGCGGTCGGGCTCAATTTGCCGGTCGGCACGGTTTGCCAGGTTGGCGCCGCGGGCGGTGCTAAGGTCGAGGCCGAGGTGATCGGTTTCCGCAACGGCCGCACCTTGCTGATGAATCTCGGCGGGCCCGCCGCTTTGCTCCCGCAATCCCCGGTACGTCCGGTCGGCGCGCCCGGCGCCGCCGAAGTCGGCGCCGCCTTGCTCGGCCGCGTGGTCGACGGCGCGGGCAAGCCGATCGACGGTCTCGGGCCGATCCGCGGCGCACAGCATTGGCCGCTCGCCGGCAAGCTGCAGGGACCGCTCGATCGCGGGCGCGTGCTCCAGCCGATGGACGTCGGCGTCCGCGCGATCAACGGGCTGCTCACCATCGGCCAGGGCCAGCGCGTCGGCATCATGGCCGGTTCGGGCGTCGGCAAATCGGTGCTGCTCGGCATGATGGTCCGGGCCGCGCAAGCCGACGTCGTGGTAATCGGCCTGATCGGCGAGCGCAGCCGCGAGGTCGCCGACTTCCTGGAGACCAAGGTCGCCGGGGAGGCGCGCGCGCGTTCGGTCGTGGTCGCGGTACCCGCCAATCATTCGCCGGTGCTGCGCATCCGCGGCGCGCTCCGCGCTACCGCGATTGCCGAAGGCTTCCGCGCCGAGGGCAAGAAGGTCCTGCTGATCATGGATTCGCTGACCCGCGTGGCGCATGCCGGGCGCGAGATCGGCCTTGCCCTGGGTGAGCCCGCCTCGGCGCGCGGCTATCCGCCGTCGGCGATCGCGATGCTGCCCAATCTGATCGAGCGCGCCGGTACCGACGTCAATACCGGCGGATCGATCACCGCCATCTATACGGTGCTGGCCGACGGCGACGACGGCAACGATCCGGTGGTCGATAGTGCACGCTCGATCCTCGACGGCCATATCGTACTGAGCCGGGCGCTGGCCGAACGCGGCGTCTATCCGGCGATCGATCTGGGCCCGTCTGTCAGCCGCGTGATGACCGATATCGTGCCGCATGACCATATCGCCGCCGCGCGTATATTGCGACGCCACCTCGCTACCTATGAGGAGAATCGCGACCTGGTGCTGATGGGCGCCTATCGCGGTGGCGCGGATCCCGAGATCGACGCGGCGATCGCCTATCACCCGGCGGTGATGGAATATATCCGCCAGGATGCCGACACCAAGGTTTCGCTCGAAGAGGCCGTTGCCGAACTGATCGGCGTTTTCGGTCAGCCCCAAGGGTAAGGCATGGCGCGCGACCGAAAGGGCCAGCTCGACCGCATCTTGCGGGTGCGTACGCTTCAACTTGGGATGACTCGCGCCGAGGAAGTCCGTGCGCATGCCAAGATCGCGAGCGAGGCCGATCTCGCCAATCGTATCGCCAAGCTGGCCGACAGCGTAGCTCCTGCGCCGACCGAAGCGGGAAGCGGTTTTTCGCTGGTCGCCGCTGCGCATTTTCGCTCGCGTCTCCACCAATCGGCCGAGCATGCCGAGCATCGCCTGCGCGCCGCCGAAGCCGCCGCCGAACGCGCCGCGGAAGCGACGCGCGAGGCGAAGCGCGACCAGTCGGCGGTCGAGAAATTGATGGCGCGCGCCGACCGCGACGCGGCGCTCAAGGCGATCCGCGCGCTCGAGGCCGCACCGGCCGTTCGGAAGATTCGGCACGATCCTTGCTGATACCCCCGCAGAGGCAGTGCACGCCTCCTGCATGAGGGGTTCATGACCGGTTTGACTCTATCCGCTACTCTTACTGCCGCGCTGCCCGGAAAGGTCGCCGTGCCCTCCTTGCTTGCTCCTGGCATTGCCGCCGACGGGGCGCCGGGAGTGCCCAACCTTGCCGCCTTTCTCGACCTGATGATCGGCAAGGCCGTGGTGACGGCCAAGCAAGACCAGCCTGGCGGTGAGCGGCAGGATGATGCCGCGACCGGCAATCCCTTGCCGGAAAAGGACGATGACAAAGGCGACCCCGCGCTCGCCTGGTTGCTGTCCGTCGCGCCGATCGCCTTGCCTGCCGCTGACGTCTTGAAACCTGCTGCCGCCGGGGCGGTCACCGCGCCGCTCACGCCGAACGCCGCGAACCCACAGCCCAGCTTGCCCATGCTGCCGTTGCCGGCCGCGAGCGATACCGGCCCGGTTCGGCCCGAAGGCGTCGCTCCGCCGGCGACGCCGCTAGGCTTGCAGGAGACGCAACCCCTGCCGGCGACGGCGCCGGCTCCGGCAGCGCCCCAGCCCGCTACCGCCGCGCCGATCACGATCGACGCCGCTCTTGCCGCTGCCGCCGACCTACCGAAGCCAACTCCTGCCGCCAAGCAACCGATCGTTGCCGCCGATCGCCCGATCACGCACCAGCCCGCGGCACAGCCGATCCGAATCACGGTGCCGCAAGCGGCGCCCGTGACTTTGGCGTCACTGGCCTCGGCCAATGCGCCGATGCCGGCATTGTTCGCGCTGGCCATGGCGCCCGAACGCAAGCCCGCCGGCGAAGGCGAGAATAGTCAGCCCGGCGGCCTTACCGCCGCCGCGACGCTGTTGACCCCGGCCGACGCCGCGCAGCTGGTCGCGAAGCCCGGTCAGGCCGAGCGCCAGGCGCTCGACATGGGCCGCCAGGACTGGCCGCAAAAGATGATCGACCGGATCGAGGCGCTGCGCGACGACGCCAATGCCAACGACACCTCGATCCGGCTCAAGCCCGAGGCGCTCGGGCGGATCGACGTGTCGCTGCGCACCCATGCCGATGGCGCGGTCACCGTCCGCTTCGCGGCCGAACAGCCGACCACGCGCGCCCTGCTCGCCGACGCCGCGCCGCAGCTCAGCGCCGCGGCCGAGGCGCGCGGCATCCGGCTGACCGGGACCAGTGTCGACCTGAGCGGATCGGGCATGGCCGGGGGCGACCGTCCACGGCCGCAGGCCGACGTTAGGCAGGACAGCAAAAATCGCCTCGCGACCGGCGGGGATGACGAAATTCGGGCCGTCGATGACGGCCGTGTGGCTTGATTGGGGGAATGAACGATGAGTGACGAAGCCAAGACCGACACGCCCAAGAAGAAGGGCAAAGGCAAATTGATCATCCTGATGCTCCTGGGCGTGATCCTGGTGGGCGGCGGTACGGCGGGCGGCCTGTGGGCGGCGGGCATGCTGGGCGGGGCCAAGGCGGCCGGGCCGGAAGGCCCCAAATTGGTGCCCAAGAGCGAACAGAAGCGCGCCAGCGGCGACGGCAAGGAAGGCGAGGGCGCCACGGCGTCGAGCGGCACCAAGCCGCCGTCGGGCAGCGGCGGCGACAAATATGCGTCCAATTATTACGCGATCGACAAGGACTTCACCTCGAACCTGCAGGACAGCCCGCATTACGTCCAGATCGGGATCGCGGTGTCGACGCCGTACGACGATTCGGTGATCGAGAATCTGAAGACCAACGAGATCGCCGTGCGCTCGGCGGTGCTGATGGCGTTGGGCGACGCGACCGAAGACGAGGTCACGACCGGCGACGGCAAGAAGCGCCTGGCGCAACGGTTGGTCCAGGCGATCAACGCCACGCTCAAACAAAAAGAGGGATTTGGCGGGATTAGTAACGTCTACTTTACCAATTTTGTTGTTCAGTGACTGGGCATGGTTAACGGCTCGTCATCCATATCCGACACGGACCGGCGCGAACGCCCTCGCGCGGCGGCGGCACACGCCCCCGCGCTGGGCGGCGCCAACCTGAATCCGTTCGGGGATCTGCACACGCTGCAGCATCTCTCCGCCCGTCTGGCGCGGAGCCTGCGCGGCGTGTTCGAGCCGTTGCTGCGCCAGGAAGTCCGCTTGTGGGCCGAGCCGCTGGTAGTGCAGCGTTTCACCGATTACCGCGCTGAACGCCCGGAAGGCCTGACCGCCTGGGTGCCGCTGGCGATGACGCCGGGCACCGGCCAGGCGCTGTTGGTGGTCGACGGCAAGTTCGTGCTCGAACTGCTCGACCTGTTCTTTGGCGGCACCGGCGCCGCGCCGCACGACATGCCGAGCGAATTCTCGCCCGCCGCGGAAGCGATGATCGGGCACCTTGCCGCGATCGTCGCCGAGCCGATGACGACCTCCTGGGAGCCGCTCGCCAAGGTGAGCTTCTCGCCGGGCCGGGTCGAGGCCAATCCGTCGATGGTCGCCGGGCTCGACGGTGACGATCCGATGGTCGTCACCCGTTTCGGCATCGGCAAGCATCACGGCAAGCCGATCTTCATCGACATCGTCTATCCGGTGCAGTCGCTCAAGCCCTACACCCCGTCGCTCACCGGCAAGGTGCTCGGCGCCGCGCCCGATCCGGCGTGGCAGAACGGGCTCGCCAAGGCCGTGATGACCGTGACCTTCCCGGTCCGCTCGGTGCTGGCCGAGCCGGTGATCAGCCTCGCCAAGCTGATGGAACTCAAGGAAGGCGACGTGATCCCGATCAGCGTCGCCGCCGACGTGCCGGTGATGGTGGCCAATGGCCGCCTCGGCACGGGCACCGTCGGCACGTCCAACGGACGCGCCGCGATCAAGCTCAATTCGCTCTCTCTCAATGTCGAGGAACTCGCATGACCGATTTGTCCGGGACCTTCCCGGTCGACGCCAATATGGCGGCCAATTACCGGCTGCTGCAGGATGTCGACGTCAAGCTCACGGTGGAGATCGGCCAGACCCGGCTGACGCTCCGCGAATTGCTCGCCTTGGGCGAAAGCTCGGTGATCGAGCTCGACCGCCAGGCCAACGAACTGCTCGACGTGTTCGTCAACGGCACGCTGATCGGGCGTGGCGAGGTCGTCACCGTCGGCGAGCGCTTCGGCGTCCGCCTGACCGAGCTGGTCAGCCCAGAGAAGCGCGGCTGATGCTCTGGACGTATATCCTCAAGCTGTTCGTGCTGCTGCCGCTGGTCTGCGGCCTGATGGTCGGCTGTCTGTGGCTGTGGCGCCGGCTCGAGAGCCGGATGCCGGGCCAGCCGGCCAATCGCACGATCAAGGTTCAGGAAACGATGATGCTGTCGCCGGGCCTGCGCCTCGCGGTGATCGAGTTCGAAGGGCAGAAATTGCTCGTGTCGGTCGGTCGCGGCGGGGTCCAGCTGATCGACAAGGCCGGGGGGCTGCCCAAGTGACGACGATCCGCCGCCTAAAGGAAGACGGCCCTTCGCTGTTCCGCGCGCCGGTTTCTGCCGCGCCGCGTCCGAAGAATGTCCAGCTGATGAAGCTGGTGCTGATCCTGCTCGCGTTTATCGCCCTGCTGAGCGTCGCGATGCCGTCCTTCGCCCAGAGCGCGCCCGCCGCGCCGACGACGACCACGGCCTCTTCGGCACCGGCTGCCGCGGCCAAACCGGGCATCGGCGACGCGGTCGATCGCGCGCTCGGCCAGCTTGGCGGACCGGGCGCCGCTGCCGCCACCAATGGCGCGGGCAAGGCGCCGCTGTCGCTCAGCCTGCAGGTCCTCATCATCATGGGCCTGCTCACGATCCTGCCCGGGATCCTGCTGATGATGACCAGCTTCACGCGGATCATCATCGTGCTGTCGATCCTGCGCCAGGCGCTGGGATTGCAGCAGACGCCGCCCAACCAGGTGCTGATCGGCCTGTCGCTGTTCCTGTCGCTGTTCGTGATGGCGCCGACGATCAACCAGATGAACACCCAGGCGATCCAGCCCTATTCCGCCGGCCAGATCGGCGGGACCGACATGATCCAGCGCGCCGGCCAGCCGCTCCACGCCTTCATGGTCAAGCAGACCCGGATGAAGGACCTCAAGATGTTCGCCGACATGGCGCATTCGGGCCCGTACAAGGCCTCGACCGATATTCCATATACGGTGCTGCTGCCGGCCTTCGTCACCAGCGAATTGAAGACTGCGTTCCAGATCGGCTTCCTGATCTTCCTGCCGTTCATCGTGATCGACCTGGTGGTCGCGACCGTGCTCATGTCGCTCGGCATGATGATGATGTCGCCGACGATCATCTCGATGCCGTTCAAATTGCTGCTGTTCGTGCTGGTCGATGGCTGGGCGATGATGATGGGCAGTCTCGCCTCGAGTTTCGCGACATGATGCCCGCCTGCCCACCGCCCGCGCCGAACCCGTTCCGTGCGCCGCCGCCCGCTTTGCCGGGCCGCAAGCCGGCGCTCTGGCTCGCCTCCCGCCGTCATGCCAGCGCACGCTGGCATCTCGTGGAAGGAAATACGGCAGAAGACCCCAGCTTCCGCTGGGGTGACGATGTTTCTAACTGGATCAACTGACGATGGATGCGGACTATTTCATCGGCGTGGCCGACCAGACCATGTGGGTGCTGGCGCTCGCCGCCGCTCCCGTGCTGATCCCGGCGCTTCTCGCCGGTCTGATCCTCGGCATGGTCCAGGCGGCGACGTCGATCAACGAGCAGACGCTGACCTTCGTCCCCAAGCTGGCGGTAGTCGGACTGTCGCTGCTGATCTTCGGCGGCCTGATCATGGGCCTGCTGACCGACTTCACGATCGACATCTTCCAGCGCATCCCGGATCTGGTGCGCTAAAGGGATGCTCGGCCTCGGCCTGAATATCGAGGCGCAGCTCTGGGCGCTGCTCTTCGTGATGATCCGGATCGGTGCGGCCTTCGTCGCGGCGCCGGTGTTCGGTGCGGTCGCGGTGCCGTTGCCGGTGCGCGTCGCGCTGTCGGGCGCGATCGGCGTGCTGGTGCTGGCGGTGCATCCGATCGTCCCGCCCGCCGATATCTTTTCCATCGCCACGATCCTGAGCGCGGTTGCCGAAGCCCTGATCGGCCTCGCTATCGGTTTCATCCTGCAGATCGCGTTCGCCGCCCCCGCGGTCGCCAGCGAAGTGATTGGCACCTCGATGGGGATCGGTTTCGCCTCGGCGATCGACCCGCAGAATGGCCGCTCGACGCCCGCTTTGGGCAATTTCCTGTCCGTGCTGATGACGCTCCTGTTCCTGTCGGTGAACGGGCACCTCGTGCTGGTCGACATGCTGGTGCGCAGCTACGCCGTGCTGCCCCCGGGCGGCGCTTGGCTGTCGCCGGACCGGCTCAAGGACATCGCATTCTTCGGCGGCTATACCTTCGCCGCCGGCTTGCTGCTCGCGCTGCCGGTCGGCTTCCTGCTGCTCTGCCTCAACATGATCGTCGGCATGGTCAGCCGCGCGGCGCCCAGCCTCAACCTGTTCGCGATCGGGCTGCCCGCCAGCCTGGCGGTCGGCGTGGTCGCGCTCGCGCTCGCGATGCCCGCCATGGGTGATTACATGCTCGTCATCGTTCAGGCAGGACTCGATGCCGCGCAAAGCCTGGTGTTCGGCTGATGGCTGAGTATGAGGGCGACAAGACAGAAGCGCCAACAGCCAAGCGTCGCAAGGACGCGATCGAGCGCGGCGACGTCCTCAAGTCGCGCGAATTCGCAACCGCGCTGATCGTGCTCGCCGGTTGCGGCTGGATCGCGATGCTCGGGCCGCAAATGGTCAAGGCGTGCGAAGGGTTGATGACCGCGAGCTTCCGCTTCGGCCGCGCCGATATCGAGGATTGGTCGCCGATGCGGCCGCTGATCCAGGCCGGCTTGGGCTTCGCGCCGACGGTCGGCGGATTGTTTCTGATCGCGATGATCGCCGCCGTGCTCAGCCAGGCGGGGCTCGGCTCGTTTCGCTTCAACGGATCGCTGCTCCAGCCCAAATTCTCGCGGATCAATCCGGCGTCGGGGTTGAAGCGTATTTTCGGTCCGACCGGCTGGATCGAGCTCGGCAAGTCGCTGCTCAAGGTAGCCTTGCTCGGATCGATCGGCGCCTGGCTGATGTGGAAGACCGCGCAGCCGACCTTGGGCCTGTCGACCTCGTCCGACGTCGCCGGAGTGGTCGGCCATCTCGGCGGGACATTCGTGTGGATCCTGTTCACGATGGCGGGCGGACTGGTGCTGATCGCCGGCATCGACCTGCCGATCCAGATCGTCCGGCTGCTCGGCAAGCTCAGGATGAGCAAGCAGGAAGTGCGCGACGAGAACAAGGAGACCGAGGGCTCGCCCGAGGCGAAGCAGCATCTCCGCCAGCGTCAGCGCGAGATGAGCCGGCGGTCGGTCAGGAAAGCGGTTGCCACCGCCGACGTCATCCTTACCAACCCGACCCACTTCTCGGTCGCGTTGCGTTACGACCGCGTCAACGACAATGCGCCGGTGGTGGTGGCCAAGGGCCGCGGCATCACTGCGCTCGCGATCCGCGACGTCGCCGGGGACGAGATGATTCCGATCCTCGAATATCCGGCGCTTGCCCGCGCGGTCTATTATACCAGCCGCGAAGGGCAGGAGATCCGCGACGATCTC
This sequence comes from Sphingomonas pruni NBRC 15498, assembly GCF_001598455.1. Lineage (GTDB taxonomy): Bacteria > Pseudomonadota > Alphaproteobacteria > Sphingomonadales > Sphingomonadaceae > Sphingomonas > Sphingomonas pruni. Next base: position 28,544 of record NZ_BCYZ01000027.1, on the reverse strand, counting down.
TACCCGGCGGTCGCCACCGTTCTGGCCTTCGTCTTCGGCCTGAACCAGCAGGCCGGGAAGGTGCCGCCGGCGATCGACGTCCCGACCACCGCGCGGTTCGACGAAAACGGCGTCAAATTGTGAGGAAAGTCCTAAAATTCGTTTCGCTCCGGTCGTTCCATGATTTGACGCGCGCGGAGTAACGATCATGGTGACGACCAGCTCGACGACGAGCACCCCGACCCCGACACCCAGCCCGACGCCAAGTCCGTCGGCCTCGAGCGTGATGGGTTCGGCCGCGCAGGCGCTGTTCAACTCGCTGTCGACCGGGTCCGGGGTCGATACCGCCTCGCTGGTCACGTCTTTGGTCCAGGCGCAATTCGCCACCAAGACCGATGCCCTGACCGCCCAGTCCGACGCGCTGACTGCGCAGATTTCCGGCGTGTCGACACTCAAGAGCACGATCCAGCAATTCGCCACCGCGCTGAAGACGCTGACCACTAACGGTACCCTGCAGTCGCAGCCGCAAAGCTCGAACAATAACGTGCTGACCGCGAGCGCGCAGACCGGCGCGGCGCTGAACGGCCTCACCGCCTCGATCACCGTCAGTCAGCTGGCCGGTGCGCAGGTCGCGACGACTCAGGTCGCGGTCGCCGACCGCACGGCAGTGATCGGTTCGGGCCAGCTGACGCTGACCTTGGGCAGCGCGACTTATTCGGCCGACGGCAGCCAGATGACCGGCTTCACCGCCGGCGCCGGCACGCCGGTGACGATCGATCTCACCAACTCTAGCCTCGACGGCATCGCCGCCGCGATCAACGCCAAGAAGGCCGGGGTCACCGCTTCGGTCGTCACCGATGTCGACGGCAAGGCCTATCTCTCGCTCAAGGGAACGACGGGTCAGGCGCAAGCCTTCACGCTCGCCGCGACGACCGACCCGACCGGCAACCTGGCCCAGTTCAACGTCGGCGTTGGCGCGACCGGGACCAAGATGTCGTCGGTCGCGCAGAATGCCAAGCTGACCGTCGACGGCGTGTCGGTCGAGCGCGCGTCGAACACGGTCACCGACCTGATCACCGGGGTGAAGCTGCAACTGACTGGCACCAGCCCGGTCGCCGTGTCGCTGACCGCAAGCTCGCCGACTGACGCCTTGAAACAGGCGATCACCGACTTCGTCGACAGCTATAATGAGGTGTTGAATACCATCAACACCCAGATCGACCCGCAGAACGGGCCACTCAAGAACGACACCGCGGCGCGCGCGATGCTCAATTCGCTGCGCACGCTGACGACGCGGACATTGCTGTCCGGCGCGGCGGCGGGAACGCCGACGACGTTGGGCGAGATCGGCATCAAGACCAATCGCGACGGCACCTTGTCGGTCGACGACGCGTCGGTGACCAACGCGCTCAACAACTATCCGGCCTCGGTCGAGGCGATGTTCTCTTTCTCGACCTCGAGTTCGGATGGCATCACCGCGGCGATGAACGGTATTTCGCTGACGTCGACCAGCACGCTTTACGGTCTCGGCGCCTCGCTGACCCGCTACAACCAGCAGCAGTCGGACGTGTCGAAGGCGAAGAGCGATCTGTCCGACCAATCGGACCAGATGAAGACCCGGCTGACCCAGCAATTTGCCAGCATGAACGCCAAGGTCGCCGCCTATAAATCGACCCAGGCCTTCCTCAAGTCGCAGATCGACGCCTGGGCGAAGGGCAGCAACTGATGGCCGGCTATGCGACCGCGCTGCGCGGCGATCCCGAAGCGACCTATCGCCAGATCGACCTGGTCGGCCGCACCGGCGAGGCCGACGGTCCGGCGCTGGTCCAGTTGCTCTACGAGGAACTGGTTCGCGCGTTGCGCGTCGCGGCGCACGCTACCGAAAACCAGAATTACGCGCTGAAAAGCGAGAAGATCACGCGCGCCACCGCGATCCTGTTCGCGCTCGAGGCGGGGCTGGATTTTGACAAGGGCGGCGAAGTTTCGCACACGCTTGCGCGGCTCTATCGCGGCGCGCGCAACGCGATCATCGACGCCAGTGTCGGACAGGAAGCGCAGCCGTTCCTCGAAGTCGCGTCCAATCTCGAGGAAATCGCGCAGGCCTGGGCCCAGGCGCGCCGCGGCTGATTTGGTTTCAGCGGAGCTGAAACGGCTGCGGGCCGGCACCGTGACAACGAAACATGCTTGCCACGCCATTAACCCTTTTGTGACCGGCTCCGGCTTAGGGTCCCTTCAAAAGGAAGGACCCAATGGCCGAACTGCACCGACCCGTCCGCACGATCCTGGTAGTCGACGACAGCCGCACCAATTTGAACGTCATCGGCAAGCGGCTGACGCATTTCGGCTATCTGACCGCGCTTGCCGATAATGGCGCCGAAGCGCTCGACCTGATCGCCGCGCGGGGCTTCGATCTCGTCCTGCTCGACCTGATTATGCCGGGAATGAGCGGGCTTCAGGTGTTGGCCGAACTGCGGTCGCGCCTGGAAACCGTCGACTTGCCGGTCATCGTGGTCACCGGACGCAGCGATCCCGAAACGGCCGTCCAGGCGCTCGCCGCCGGCGCCGACGACCACGTTGCCAAGCCATTCGATTTCGACGTGCTGCGTGCCCGTATCGAACGCACGCTCGCCCGCGCACGCCGCGTCAGCGACCTCAAGAGATCGAACGCCGCACTCGATGCCCGCATTGCTGCCCGCGCGATGGAATTGGGCGAAGCCCGCGCCGAGCTCGCCGACATCCGTGCCGACCGCCAACGGCTGATCCTGTCCATCCAGGCCCTGCACGACGAGGTCGAGCGGCTGAGGGCCTAGGTTCTGATCCAGTGCCGGCAGATGAAATAGCTCGTCCCGCACATCGCAATCACCACGCGAACCCACGATCCCCTTTCAAATATGCGCGAAGCGCCCTATATCGAACGGGCTAACGTCGCATGCGACGGATATTGGGCCGCCTCGGCTCCCCCCTTTGTCCCTTACTAGTCTTCGAAGCCGGGATGCGTCGCAGTTGGCGCATGCCCGTCATACATGGGATAAAAGGATACCCATATGATCACCGGAACCGTGAAATTCTTCAATATCGATAAGGGCTATGGCTTCATCGCGCCGGAAACCGGCGGCGGCGACGCGTTCGTCCATATCTCGGCCGTCGAGCGCGCCGGCATGCATACGCTCGATAAGGACCAGCGCATCTCTTACGAGCTTGAAACGGACCGCCGCGGCAAGACGTCGGCTGTCAATCTTCAGGCGGCCTGATCGCAAACGGATCGGGCGGCGCGCCAGCAGGCCGCCGCCCGATTGTCTGCCTGAAAGGGAGCGCACCGCGAGTCTCGATTGGAGCGGCTACCGCTGATCGACGGACGGGCATGCGCGCCCCACTCCAGCTCCCGGGATCGACCATGCCCACAACACCCGTTGTCCCGTCCACCGAGGCGAGCGAGGAAAAGTTCGCGCTGACGAAACAGCAATTCGCTGAAGCTCAGCAGGCGCTCGACATCGCCGCCCTCAATGGCATCGTCTTCCTCGCGGAGACGCTGAAGAAGCGGAGCTTACTGGCGGCGGGCGAGATTCAGGACCTGCACGAAACGATGACGAAGCCACTGTCTTTGCCGCAGAATGCGGCCAATCCAGCGGTTCAGGACGCGCATCACAATCTGGATTTGCTGTTTTCCGGGCTGCTCACGGTCGCCTGAATTCCCGCGGGCCGCGCCCGATGGCTCTGGCCCACATATTCCTCGCCCTGTGCCGGCACAAAGATCGCCGATCAGGTACATCTTACCTACCAACCTCGTGCGGCGCACGCCGACCGCCACGGTCAGTTCATGAAATAGGATATCGAACCAGATGCCAGCATTTACGCCCCCCGGCTTTCAGCAACGACAAGAGGCCGCGGCGCGCGCGAAGAGCGCATTGCTTGCAATTTATCGCGCCAAACCGCGGGTCGACGAAGCGGTGACCGCGGAACGGATTGCTCGCCGTGCCGCGCGCGAAGCTGCTGCGGAGGAAAAGAAGGCCGCCGTTCGTCGGGCGAAGGAAGAGGCTGTCGAGGCCAAACTCAGGGAAGAGCGCGAGGCGGCTGCGGCGGTCGAGGCCGCGGCGAAGGCGCAAATGGAGGCCGCTGCCCAGGCGAGAGCAGCGGCGGCCGACGAAAAAAGAGCGCAGAGGAAGCAGTGGACGGAAGAAGATCGCAAGACGGCACGCGACGCGCGCTATGCCGCGCGTAAAATGCGCGCGGGTCGACGCTGAACCTTCAGCGCGCGATCAGTATATCACCCCCGCAACCAGTGCCGTCGTACGAAATAGGTCGTCACGCTGACCGCGGTGAGTACGCAGATGCCGACGATCGCGTCGAATGCCCAGGGCTGGTCGGCGAGCCATAGGCCGCGCACGTTCATGCCATACAGCCCGGTCAAAAAGGTCAGCGGCAGGAAGATCATCGCGACGATCGAGATGATCAACGCGCGCTGATCGATCTGTTCGGCGCGCAGATCGGTCAGTGCCTCATGGGTGAGCGCCGAGCGTTCGCGGATGCTCTCCAATTCCTCCGCCATGCGCGCGGCGCGGTCGGCGGCGGCCGACAGATGCAGGCGGTCGTCGTCGCCCAGCCAGCCGACCTGCAGTGTGCTGAGCTTTTCGAGCGCGGTGCGCTGCGGCGCCAGGAAGCGGCGATAGCCGATCGACTGGACACGCACGCGCGTGACGGTGCGGCGCAGTTCGAAGATCTTCTCATTGTCGAGCGAGGTCTCGCATTCGTCGAGATCGTCGCCCAATTGCGCGACATCGGGGTCGAGATCGCTGGTGATCGCGGTGGCGAATTCGGTGATCAGGTCGCCGGGGTCGCGGACCTGGCCGGCCTCGACGCATTCTTCGACCAGCTTGATCGCCTTGAGCGTCTTGCGGGTGACCGAGATCACGCGCCCCGCGATCGCCCATATGCGGACCGAGGCGAGCGGATCGGAGGAGACCATTTCGTCGTCGGACCGCCCGCGCATATTGAGCAGCGCACCCTCGCCGAACTGCTCGCAGCGCGGCCGCGTCTCGGTCGCGGTCAGCGCGTCGACCAGATAATCGTCGAGTTTGGCGACGTCCGACAGCCAGGTCTGGGCGTGTTCGTTATTGGTCGTCAGATGGACCCAGACGAAGCCGTGATCGATATCGAGCGCCTGCTTGATCTCGCAGCGCGTCGCCTTGCCACTTTCATCGACATGATAGGCAAAGCCGCTCATCGCGCGATCTCCACAAACACGGTCAGTCCTTCTGCCGGATCAACGGGCGGCGCAACCGAAACGATCCGCGGCGCGTCGGCGCGCGCACGGTCGAGGATCGCGGTCGGGACGTCGGACGTGTGCACCACCCGATCGGCCTGGGCGAGCAAGCGCGCCTGGCGCAAGGTGAGGTCGTCGGGGTTCAGGGACGACAAGGTAAGCCTGACGGCCTCGAGGGAAGGGGCAGGGCCTTCGGCCCGCTCAAGTCGAACGGGTGTTTCCAGCCAGTCCTCGACCTGCGCGGCGCTCGCGCGAAGAGGGTCGAGGGGGCCGCCGTCGCTCAGCGCCCGGCCGAGCGCGCGGCGGCGCTCGTCCGCTTTCGGGAAGCGCTCACGCAATCTCGTGCGTGCCGCCTGAAGCGCCCGAGCCAGGTCGCCGAGCGATGCCGGCAGGATCGCCTCTAGCCGCTGGCGCAGCGCTGCGGCTAATCCGGCCGACGCCCCGCCCGTGCCGATCGCGACAATCACCGGCGACCGGTCGATGATCGCCGGCAACGTGAAATCGCACAGATCGGGTCGGTCGACCGCGTTGACCAGCACTCCCCGCGCCTTGAGCCGTGCGACCGTCTCGTCGGGCGCCTCGAGTGCGACGATCGCCAGCGCTGCTTCGTCATACTCGCCTACGACGGTCGCTCCCGCACGCTCCAGCAGGCGGCGTTTCGCGTCCGCGCTGTCACCCTTGCCGATCAGGATCACCGGCCGTCCCGCCAGCCGGAGGAATACCGGCAGGCTGTGCAGGGTCACGCCGGAACCTTGGCTAGCCAATCGGGGACGTGTTCCTCCGACATCACGCGATAGGCCGGGATGCGTTCGGCGACGACGGCATAGCGATCGCCATCGACCATCACTTCGGGCACCAGCGCCCGGCTGTTATAGGTCGAGGCCATGGTCGCGCCATAGGCGCCGGCAGTGCGGAAGATGGCGAGGTCGCCCTCCTTCACCTTGTCGATCTCGCGCGCCTTGGCGAAGGTATCGCCGCTTTCGCATACCGGACCGGCGATATTGGCGACGAACCGCTCGCCGGTCGGCTTCACCGCGACAAAATCGTGCCACGCTTCGTAGAGCGCGGGCCGCGCGAGGTCGTTCATCGCGGCGTCGACGATCACCCAGGGATTGGTCGGGGATGGCTTGACCCAGATCACCTGGGTCAGCAGCACCCCGGCATTGCCGGCGATGACACGGCCGGGCTCGAACATCAGCTCGACATCCCAGTCGCGCGTGACGCGCGCGACCATCTCGCCATAAGCGGCGGGGCTTTCGGGCTTGTCCTCGGCGCGATAGGCGACCCCCAACCCGCCGCCGAGATCGACGCGGTCGATGCGATGACCGTCGGCGCGGAGATCGGCGACGAGCTGGCCGATCCGGCGATAGGTCGCCTCCATCGGTGCGACGCTGAGCAACTGGCTGCCGATGTGCGAGGCGACGCCGCGCAAGTTCAGGCCGGGAAGCTTCGCCAGGCGGTCATAGATTGCAGGCGCGTCGGCGATCGCGACGCCGAACTTGTTATCCGCCTTGCCGGTCGAGATCTTGGCGTGGGTGCCGGCATCGATATCGGGATTGACCCGCAGCACGCACGGCGCCTTGATCCCGCGCGCGGCGGCGATCTCCGACAAGGCGACCCCCTCGGCTTCGAGCTCGAGGTTGAACTGGCCGATACCCCGGTCGAGCCCCTGCGCCAGTTCGGCGCGGGTCTTGCCGACGCCCGAAAACACCACGTCCTTCGCCGGCACCCCGGCGGCGAGCGCGCGTTCCAACTCGCCCCCGGACACGACGTCGGCGCCATAGCCGGCATTGGCCATCACCCGCAGCACCGCGAGGTTGGGGTTGGCCTTGATCGCATAAGCGAGATGGACGCGCGGCACGTTTTTCAGGCCGTCGCGAAAGGCGTGGGCGTGTCGCTCGAAGGTGCCGCGCGAATAGATATAGACGGGGGTCCCCACTTCGGCGGCGATGCGCGTCATGGGGACGTCTTCGGCGTAGAGCTCGCCGTTCCTCAGGTTGAAATCGTCCATGAAAACTCAGTTTGCGGGGGGGAGGTCGAATTCGTTCCCTTGGCGCTCTTCCGAACTGGTCAGCAGATCGTCGCTGCGTGCGGGGCGCGCCTGGATCGAGGCGGAGAGAAGCTGGTTCGGCGTCGGAGTTGCGGTGGCGCCATAAGGCGCGACCGGCAACGGTTTGCCCGCGGCCGGTTTCAAATCGCGCGCGGCACCGCATGCCGACAATGCGAGAACCAGGCCGAGGATGGCAAACCGTTTCACGTCTTTTCTCCCGCTCGCGCGGCCTTCGCCGCCGGCGCTTCGTTTGCGCGTGCCGCTTTCGCGGCCGCGATCGCTTCCCGTACCCGTATCGGCGCGGTGCCGCCAGCACTGGTGCGGCTCGCGACCGATGCATCGACGCTCAGCACGTCATAGACGCGTTCGTCGATTCGCGCATCGATCGCTTGCAACGTTTCGATCGGCACCTGGTCGAGCGCGACTTGCGTCTCTTCCGCCGCCTTGACCGCGCGGCCGGTGACGTGATGCGCCTCGCGGAACGGCAAGCCGGCCTCGCGCACCAGCCAGTCGGCCAGGTCGGTCGCGGTGGCGAAGCCCGATTCGGCCAGCGCGCGCATGCGGTCGGTGCGGAACGTCGCGGTTTCGACCATGCCGGTCATCGCCGCGATCGACAAAGCGAGCAGGTCATGCGCCTCGAACACCGGCGGCTTGTCGTCCTGCATGTCCTTCGAATAAGCGAGCGGCAGGCCCTTCATCGTCACGCACAAGGCGGTCATGCAACCCATGATCCGCCCGGCATGGCCGCGCACCAGTTCGGCGGCGTCGGGATTGCGCTTTTGCGGCATGATCGAGCTGCCGGTCGACCATTGATCGGACATGGCAACGAAACCGAACGGCTGCGACGCCCAGATCACGAATTCCTCGGCGAGGCGGCTGAGGTGCAGGGAGCATTGCGTCGCCGCCATCAGATAATCGAGCGCGAAGTCGCGGTCGCTGACCGAATCGAGCGAATTGGTCGTCGGCCCGTCGAACCCGAGCGCCTTTGCCGTGGCGTCGCGATCGAGCGGGAAGCTGGTGCCGGCGAGCGCGGCGGCGCCGAGCGGAGACCGGTTCATCCGCGCGCGATTGTCGGCGAAACGGCTGCGGTCGCGCGCGATCATGTCGTGATAGGCCATCAGATGATGGCCGAGCGTCACCGGCTGCGCGGACTGGAGATGGGTGAAGCCGGGCATCACGGCATCGGCATGCTCCTCGGCGCGGGCGATCAGCGCGTCCTGGAGCTCACCCAGGGCGGCCGCGACCTGATCGATCGCATCGCGCACCCAAAGCCGGAAATCGGTCGCGACCTGATCGTTACGAGAGCGTGCGGTGTGCAGCCGCCCGGCGACCGGCCCGACCTTCTCGGCCAGCCGCGCCTCGGTCAGCATGTGGATGTCCTCGAGGCTCAGATCGTCGGGCACGCCGTCGCGGGCATAATCCTCGGCGACCGCGTCGAGCCCCTGGGCGATCGCCGTGACATCCTCGGCCTTCAATATGCCTTGTGCGCCGAGCATCGCGACATGTGCCTTCGACCCGGCGATGTCCTGCCGCCACAAACGCTTGTCGAACGGTATCGAGGCATTTATCTCGCGCATCACCGCCGCCGGTCCCTCAGCGAACCGACCGCCCCACATCGCGTTCGAGGTTTGCTTGCGCTCTATCGTACTTCTCCTGGCGGCTACCGCGCTGATCGGCGGCTGCGATAGGCCGTCCGCCCCCAAGGGGCAAGCGAACGAAACGGCGGCGCTGCCGACGCTGGACGAGGCGGCCAACATGGCGCCGGCGCCGTCCGCGTCTGACACCGGGGTCGACGTGATCGGCAAGCTGGTCCGCGACCATAAGGGAGAGGCGGCGCCGACTGCCGGTTTCACCGGCCCCGATGGCAAGCCGCTGACCCTGGCCAGTTTCGCCGGCAAGCCGGTACTGCTCAACCTGTGGGCGACCTGGTGTGGGCCGTGCAAGGCGGAGATGCCGACGCTCGACAAGATTGCCGGCCAGGGCAAGGTTCAGGTCGTGACGGTCAGCCAGGACCTCGACGGCAAGGCCGCGGTCGATCCCTATTTCGCCAAAGCGGGGCTGAAGGCGGTCAAGGCCTATACCGACACGGATCTGCACATGTCGGCGGCGTTCGGCAATCCCAGCCTGCCGACGACGATCCTCTACGATTCGTCGGGCAAGGAAGTGTGGCGGATGATCGGCGGCATGGACTGGACCAGCCCGACCGCGAAGGGCCTGTTGGCCGAAGCGAAATAGCGGGTTCGCATGGGCGTCACGCGGCTTGTCCATTCGGGTGTGGCGCGCGCTATCGCCGCACGCCATGCTTTGCTGTAACACGCTCGGTTATGGTGGAAATGGCGAATGTTGAACCGCCTGGTTGCGATTGCGGCTGGTCGCGACGGAATCCGTCGGCATGAGTGAGCAGGGTCAGAGCGGTTCGCCCGGCGATCCCGGGACACCGCGCGCTCGCGCGCCGCGCAAGAACCTGTTGCTGACCGCGACGATCCGTTCGGGGGGCGTGGTCGCGCCGGTCAGGATCCGCAATCTGTCCGAAAGGGGCGCGATGGTCGATGGTCAGGCGTTGCCCGAGCCGGGCGCCTCGCTGATCCTGCAGCGGCTCGAGGTCGAAATGCGCGGCGTCGTGGCGTGGCGAGCCGACGGCCGCTGCGGAATCCAGTTCGAGGGCGCGGCCTCGGTCGACGAATGGGTTGCCGGCCGCCGCGCGCCGGCCGCGATCTTCGGCCAGGGCCAATCGCGGGTCGACCAGATCCAGGCCGCGATCCGCGGCGGCCGCGATATCATCGAAGAGCAGGCGCGGCCCGCCAGCCCTGCCGAACTCATCACCGACGTCGAGGCGCGAGTCGCCGAGGAACTCGATCATGTCCAGCAGATGCTGGACGACGTGGCCGGGGATCTGATCGGCGACATGGCGCTGCTGCAACGCCATGGCGAGGCGCTGCAGCGGTTCGACAATGCTTGCCAGATATTGAACCAGCTCTCCGCCATCCTGAAGGCGAAGGACCGAGCGGCCGCGATCGCCGGGGTCAATCTGGAAGCGTTGCGGGATAGACTGTTGCACAAGCCAGATGCGTGATCTCGTCTTGCGCCATTGATTGGACGCCCAGCCCTCCCCTTCAGGGGAAAGCCTATATACGTGAGTGACCCGCCACTACCTTAACTTCACGTCATCGTCGTTGAAGATGTGTCCGCCGATCCGGTCCTGTAACCCGGCAAGGACAGCGATGATCTTATCGTCCTCGTTGAAATGCCGCCCACTGATGTCGGCTTGGATGAGGTTTGCGTCTTTCGCGAACTCTTCGAATTCTCCGTATTCGTTTGTGCCGAGATAAAAGTAAGCCATAGGATCGCCCGCGTTGGCGAACAGCACCCAGGTTTTTCCGCTTTGGCCAGCGAAGGAGTCCGAGAGGGCAGCTTGAGCGCGCGCCGGATTTTCAAAGCCTATCAGGAAATAGCTCTTCATCGCCGTTCGCTAGGCATCCGCGACACGTTCGACAATCCTTTGGATAAGGCGATCAGTTCGTTTCTCATGTACCGGTACGGCGATTGATAGTGGGCGAGCGCCTAAGCCGCCCGCGTCGCCTTCGAATATTTATCCTCGCGCCTGAGCCCGACCATCATTCCCCGCTCGAGCCGGCCGCACAAAGCCGCGTAATAATCCGACAAGAAGCCATAATCGTCGCCATCGTCGGGGATGTCGCCCTTGCGCCGGATCGCCGCGGCGACGGTGACGATCGCGTCGGTCTGGCCGCCGCGCAGCACCTCTTCGAGCGTCTGCAGCTCGTAAATGCCGTACAGGTCGAGCTGGGCGTCGCTGAACACGCGGCGCGGGCGGGTGCTTTGCGCGGCGGACGCGGCGAGGTCGTGGCCGAGCTGGGCGCGGGCGCGGTGCACCACCCAGGTTCCGGCGAGCAGATCGCCGACCCGCAGCCGGTCGCGGTTGAACAATGGGAAGAGCAGAAAGATCATGCTCCAGGCGAGCGCGAGCAGCGGCAGCAGCACGTCGCCGCCGGTGAACATCGCGCCGAGCGAGGCGAAGAAATAGGATAAAGGCAGGAATATCTCGATCTCGCGCATCGCATTGCGCGCGATCACCGCACCACCCGTCAGCCGTGCGCCGTCGCGCGCCACCACGCGCAGCCCGACGATCCTTTTGCCGGGCGTCGCACCGCGCGCACCCATTTCGAACAAGGTGAACCATCCGTTCCGGAGGGTGAAGAAACCGACGATCCACAGCCCGACCATCAGGATCGATTGCGACGCGAACGCCATCAGGCCGATCGCGATCGACGCCAGGATCAGCACGCCCAGCATCAATACACCGTCGAGCAGAAACGCGCCCGCGCGCGCACCCGCCGTGCCCAATTCGATATTGAGGTCGACGCCCTCGGGCGTGATGAAACGGCGCCGGAGCCCGGCGATCGAGGAGCGGCTAGGCGGGCGTGCCATCGCGTTTTCCCCTCGGCATGTAGAAATAGAGCAGCCAGCCGGCGAGCATCACCAGCCCGATCGCGTAGCGCAATTCGTCATTGGTGATCGTCTGGCGCCCGATCCCTTCGAGCAGCCCGGCAACCGCCAGCATGACCACCGTGCCGCCCATCGCGGTCGCCGCCGACCGTCCCGCCGCCACCGCCGCATCGGTGCGCGATAGCCTGCCCGGAAAGGCGATGGCGAGCCCGATGCGGAATCCCGCCGCGCCCGAGATCATGATGGCGAACAATTCGGTCGTGCCGTGGATCATCAGCCAGCCGACGAAATTATAGCCCAGCCCCTTCGACGCGAAGACCTCGATCATCGCTCCCAGCATCAGGCCGTTATAGACGATCAGCCCGGCGGTCGGGACGCAGAACATGAACCCCAGCGCGAACGAGAAGATCGCGATCTGCGCATTGTGGGTGAACAGGAACGAAGCGAACAAGGCGAGTGCGCTCTGCTGCGCATCCTTGCCGCCGTCATAGAGGGTCTGGCGCAGCAATTCGGTGCTCGCGCCGGGGTCACGTCCCTGGGCCATGCCATCGGGGATCATCGCATAATACCAGGACGGATCGTGCGCGATCATCAGATAGGCGACCAGGGCGCCGGCGACGGTCAGCAGGAAGGATACCAGGGTCTCCTTCCACAATGCCTGCACCGCTTCGGGCCAGCCGCGCGCGAAGAAATGCGCGAGCTGCTTCATTGGCGAGGTGGGAACGCCATAAATCTGGAAATAGGCGCGCGTGCAGAGCTGCTCGAGATAGGTGATCAGCGCGCGGTCGAGCGAGGTTTCGCGCGCTACCGACAACGACGACAAGGCAGCGCGATAGAGCAAAGGCAGGACCAGCAATTGCTGATCGGGCACCGCGCTGACGCCGCGTTTCTCGATCAGGGTCAAGATCTTGTCGAGCTGGTCCCAATCGGCCTCGTGCGCGGCACGGAAACGCGTCGCGTTGACCAGCGGCGTGCGGGCTTCGACATAGGCCGTCACAAGAGGTTCCTCCGCTTGAGGTCGACATAGCCCTCGACCAGGCGATCGGCGACGCGGTCATATTCGCTCTCGATGACATGCGCGCCGAGATGGCGCAGCCGGGTCAGCGCGAGCAGCCGGTCCTTCAGCAGCCCCGCGGCGGTCACCGCGCGGGTGATGTCGTCGGCGGTGTCGGGCGCGTGATCGACCAGGGATTCGAGCTCTTCGTCGCGCAAGACCACGATCAGCAGCAGATGCTTTTCGACCAGTCGCGCCGCGGCGCGGATCATGAAATCGGCGCTGGTCAGGTCGGTGAATTCGGTGAACATCACGATCATCGACCGCCGCGTCAGCCGCGCGGCGAGCGTGGTCAGGGCGTAGGTGTAATTGGTCTCCTCGCCCGAATAATCGATCCCGGCGGCAAGGTGCTGGAGCTCGGGAAAGGCCGAGGCACCCGAGATCAGGCCGCTGGCGATGCGCGGGCGCGAATCGAACGAATGGAGCGCGACGCGGTCGCCGAGCTTGAGCGCGACCCAACCGGTCAGCAGCATCGCACCGACCGCGCGGTCGACGCGCGGAATGCCGGCGACCGGCTCGGACATCTGGCGCCCCGAATCGATCGCGAAGACGATCTGATTGTTGCGCTCGGTGCGATATTCCTTGGCGTGGAGCTTGAGGTGGCGGGCCGATTGCTTCCAGTCGATCGCGCGCCGGTCCATGCCCGACCGGAACTCGACCAGCGCGTCGAAATCGGTGCCGTCGCCGCGGTCGAGCTGAGTCATCAGCCCTTGCAGCGCGTGGCGCTGGAAGATTCGCGAGCCGCGCTCGCGGACGGGGCGAATGTCGGGCAGAATCTTGAGCGCCGCCTCGCTCGCCATCCGCTTCTGCCGCCATACCAGGCCGAGCGGTCCGCGCCAGCGCACCCAGAAGGTCGCGAAATGCGCGGTGCCGCGGCGAACCGTCGCGACGGGCAGCGCCACTGCGCCCTTGCCCTGGTCGAGCCGCACGCTGGCGCGTCCGTCATCCTCCAGCGTCACCAGCGGATCGGCGGCGATCGCGATCTGGACACTGCCCGGCCCGCCAAGCGCCGGCCCTTCGACGCTGATCACCGCCTCGACCGTTTCGCCGACACTGGCGGTGCGCGGCAGGGTCAGCCCGGCGGCGATCCGGCCGGCGGGCAACGCCAGCATCGCATCGATCACCGCGCCGATCAGGATCGCTACCGGCCAGGCGAGCCCGGCATACCAATGGTCCGGCGCCAGCACGGCAATCAACAGCGCGACGGGAGCCCCCGCCGCCGCCGCCATCACCGCGAAGCGCGTCGGGTAGATCAATTCGGGCTCCTTTTGTGTGTTTCAGCGAGGCTGAACCAGTGCCGCACCAGCCCGCTCCCCCACCCGGCCTCCCATAGAATATCCTGATTGGGAGGCCGGGTGGGGGAGCGGGCTGGTGCCGGACCAGCGGCGCCGAAGGCGACGCGAAGATTCAACGCGGCGCCTCGATCGTTTCGATGATCGAATGCACGACTTCCTCGACCATCCGGCCGTCGATCTCGGCGGCGGGCGACAGGATCAGGCGGTGGCGGAGCAACGCGGGCGCGAGCTGCTTGACGTCGTCCGGAATGACGAAATCGCGCCCGTCGAGTGCAGCCCGCGCGCGCGCCGCCCCCGCCAGCATCGCGCCGGCACGCGGTGAGGCACCGCTTTCGAGATCGGCGACATCGCGCGTGCCGCGGATCAATGCGGCGATATAATCGATCACCTCGTCGACCAGCCGTACCGTGCCGACCGCGGCGATCGCCTCGCCGATCTTGGTGGCATCGGTGCGGGGCTCGACGCCCCAGTCTTCTGGTTCCATCGCTGTCGACCGCGAGCCGTGGGTGGCGATGATCTTGCGCTCCTCGGCCGCCGACGGATAATCGACCGTCTGCTTGAACAGGAAGCGGTCGAGCTGCGCCTCGGGTAGCGGATAGACGCCCTGCTGCTCGATCGGGTTCTGCGTCGCCACCACCATGAAGCGGTCGCCGAGCGGCAGGCTTTCGCCATCGATCGTCACGGTCCGTTCCTGCATCGCCTCGAGCAACGCCGCCTGGGTCTTGGGCGGCGTGCGGTTGATCTCGTCGGCGAGCAGCATGTCGGTGAAGATCGGCCCGCGCGTCAGCGTGAAGGTCGAGGTCTGGAAGTTGAACAGATTGGCACCGATAATGTCGCCGGGCATCAGGTCCGGGGTGAACTGGATGCGCCCGAACTTGATCCCGACCGCGCGCGCGAAACTGTGTGCGAGCAGCGTTTTGGCGGTGCCAGGCGGGCCTTCGAGC
This sequence comes from Sphingomonas pruni NBRC 15498, assembly GCF_001598455.1. Lineage (GTDB taxonomy): Bacteria > Pseudomonadota > Alphaproteobacteria > Sphingomonadales > Sphingomonadaceae > Sphingomonas > Sphingomonas pruni. Next base: position 13,498 of record NZ_BCYZ01000027.1, on the reverse strand, counting down.
AGGATATGGCCGCCGGCGAACAGCGCCACGAGCATCAGCTCGACGGTCGCTTCCTGGCCGACCACGGCCTTGCCGACTTCCTGGCGGATCGCCATCGCCAGATTGCGGACTTCCTCGACCGTCACTTGCCCTTCTCCTTCTGCCAATCGTGTAGCGCGCGCGCCGCGGCGACCAGGCTGGCCTTGTCGTCCGCATCGTCCACGGCCTGGGCGAGGTCGGTGAATCGCGACCGCCCGGAAATCTTGTCGAGATAGGCGTCGATCGCCGGCCCGCGCAGCCGCGACGGCACGCCGAATGCGACGATCGCGCGTTCGCGGATCGCCTCGACATAGCGTCCGCCGAGCCGCGCCTGACGCCCTGCCTTGCGGATCAACGCGGCCGCGTTGTCGACCAGCGCGGTCTTGCCGAACGCGATCGCGCGTTCGCGATGCACGGCAGGGCCAAACCGCGCGAACGCCTGCCATCCGGCGAGCAGCATCGCCGCGACGATCGCCAGCGTCATCGCCAGGAACGGCGGATCGAAGGCGAGGCGCAGCGGGTTCTTGGCCTTGCCGAGCCCCGCCACCGTCACGTCGAAGTCGAAATCGCGATCGCCATCCTGGTTGAGCGCGTCGAGCAGGGCGAGCGCGGCGCGCGCCTGGCTTTCCTTGCGCATGCCCATGTTCGACAGGAGGTCGGGGTCGGCAAGCACGTAGAGCGATTTGCCGCCGACTTCGCCCAATACGATATTGCCCTGCTCGTCGGTCAGCAGCGGCTTGAGGTCGGCGCCGCTGATCGTCTGCAGTGGGCGCGGCGCCTCGAACCCGAAATCCTCCGACATCCAGCCGGCCGAGCGCAACGGACGCCCGCCGCTGGTCAGCCGCGAGACCGTGAACTTGCGGTCGGGCGCCAGCACGCCTTCTGGCTCCTTCTTGTCGATCAGGCCCAGGCGCATGACCCAGCCGGGACGGCCCGCGGGGAGCAGCCGCATGGTCGACCATTTGGGCAGCACAACCAAGGTCGGCAAATCGTCGCGCCGCAGCAGCACGTCGCCCAGCGGCGTCGATCCGAGCGGCGGCGTCAGGACCAACAGGCCGTTCGCGCCCAGTTGCGACGGGTCGCGGATGATGCGCGTGTCCTTACCCATGGCACGCGCGAGCCGGACGATCCCGCTATATCCGGTCGCGCCATTCGATAGCGCATGCGCCGACGCGCCATTGGTCGAATCGGACGGCGCCTCATAGGCATTGCCGAGCATCAACGCGACGAAGCCAATGATGCCGACCGCGAGCAGCAGGATCACCGTGCGCAGGCGAAACGCGCCGCCATCCTCCTGCCTGCGGCCGATGGTTAGGTCGCTCATGCCTTCCACACCCCGGGCACGGCAAAATCGGCATATGCGGCACGCGCCGCCTGCCAGTCATCGGCACCGACCGGCCGTCCGCCGAACAGGCTGCGCTCGACCTGGCGGGCGATGGCGGCGAACAGGTCGCGCGCACGCGACGGAATGGCGTTGGCGGTGGCGATTTCGCGACTCGTCAGGGCCGGGCGGACCAGCTGCGGACGCCGTTTGCCGATGTCCTCGATCGACCGGAACAGCAGATGGTGGACGGCTTCGGCGAATAGGCCCTTGGCGGCGAGCGCATCGGCTTCCTCCAGCCAGGCATGGCCCTGCGCGACATCGGGCTGCCATTCTTCCTCGGCCTCGATCGCGATCGGGCTGGCGGCGCGCGAGCGGCGGCGAGGCAGGCGCCATTGGCCGTAACGCAGCCGTTCGACGATCAACCAGATCAGCGCGAGCGCGGCGATGCCGATCACGCCCCATAGCAGGATGCGGGCATAAGGCGCGGCGGGCATGAAGCTGGTCAGCCAGGCGAAGAAGCGGCCGATCGGGGCGAGCACATGCCCCAGCCATTCGAAGAAATGCGCCAGTCCCTTGAGCCAGGCGGGCGGTGCGGGGGGTGGCGGCGGCGGGGCAAGCGTGAACTGGACGGACGGATCCGCCCGCAACGCGTCATGCGCCGCGGTGAAGCGGTCGGCGGCGGCTCCATGCGTATTCCCCCCGGCCAAACGCCACCCCTGCGCTAACAACCCATATTGCTTACCCCATGCAGGTAAGCGCGCAACCGCTAAAAACTTCGTTTCGAACCAAGTCGTTCCGGGCCGCGACGAGTGTGGGTCGGGAAGCAATCGGACGCCCCTACTGTTACGGCTTGCTGAAACAGGCTCTAGCGCCTCCCCCGCACCCCGAGCATCGTCAGCCCCGCGCAGAGGACCAGCATCGCCAGCATTGCCATCACAGCGGCGAAATCGCGCGGCGATGCCAGCCACCAGGTCAGCAACGGGCCGAGCAGCGAGGGCAGGGTGTTGGTCAGGTTGAACAGGCCGAGGTCGCGCCCGCGATGCCGCGGGTCCGGCAGCAACTGCATCGAAAAGGCCGTCTGCAGCGGTAGGAACACGCTATAGCCGATCGTGTAGCAGGCGAAACCGAGCGCTCCCGCGGTCCAGCTATGCGCCGCCGCCATGCCGGCGAGACCGACCGCGGCGACGCCGACCGCGGCGATCAGGAACGGCTTGCGGCGGTCGAGCCAGTCGGACAGCCGCCCGAACAACAAGGCGATCGGCAAGGGCGCGATGAAGGAGAGAGTGAGCAGGTTTCCGACGCGCGCCGCCAGTTCGTCCCGCGGGACATCGGGGACGATGCTCTCGAAATAATAGAGCAGATAGAGCTGAAGCACGCACCCCGCGACCTGGAAGAGCAATCGCGCGAGCCACGCCGCTGCCAGGTCATGGCGGCGTATCGCGACAGCGGCGCGCGGTGGATCGACGATCGGCAGCGGCCGCGCGCGGCTCAGGATCAGGGGCGTCAGGCAGAGAGCGGCAATGGCGATGACGATCATCAACCGGCCGGTTTCATTCAGCGCGGGGATGCCGACGACCAAGGCGAGCACGCCCGACGCCACCGGATAGCCGAGCGACAACAGTCCACCGGTAGTGCCTTTCTGCGAATCGGGGATCTCGTCCGCCATCACCGCGACCAGCGGCGCCAGCACTGCGTTGAGCGCGACCTGAAAGAGCACGATCGCAGCGATGATCGTGGCGGCACTGTGCGCGACCGCGATTGCCGCATAAGCAGCGATCGTCGCGATCAGCCCTCCCACCATCCAGCCCCGCCGACCGCCGCCGCGTGCGACCGATCGGTCGCTCAACCAGCCGAACAGGATGTTGGACGCGCTCGCCGCGATCGACCCGGCAATCACGGTCGCGGTCAGTAAGTCGACTCGCGCCTCCCCCGCCAGCGCCTCGACCTTGATCGCCAGCAACAAGGTCAAGAGCGGCAGATAGCCGATCACTCCACCGGCATTGGCCAGCGCATAGATCAGCAGAAATGCGGTCGAGCGCCGCTCGGCCGCCCCGCCGCCGGTCGTGTCGCGTCGCTGGTCGACTGGCGGGGCAAGGATGTCGGGCATGCGCTGGGCCGCCATCATGTACGCGCGGGCAAGGCTCGGCAACGGGAGATCGGCGGGTCGGACTGAGGCTTTGTGAATGGGTCCGTATGGGGTCTGATTCCGGACTTCCTGCTCCTTCGATATAGAGCTACCCAAGGTTCATGCCGCAAAGCCCACTCCCGACCGCCGAGCCGTCGCGCAAACCGACGCCGGGCCCGCCGGCGTCCGCGATGGCCAGGCGCTGAGCGTTCGATGGCACGGCGCAGGCAGAGCGTTACGATCAAGCACGTCGCACTTGATGCCGGGGTGTCGATGCAGACCGTCAGCCGGGTCATCAACAAGGAACCCAATGTCCGGCACGAGATGATCGAGCGCGTCCAACGGTCGATCGACAAGCTGGGCTATGTCCCGTCGATCGCCGCGCAGCGGCTGGCCGGGACGCGATCCTATCTGATCCTGGCGCTCAACGATCGCGAGCGTACGATCGAGGGTTGGCGCGCGCGCGAGGGCAGCGACTGGGTCGACCAGATGCTGCTCGGCGGCATGCTGACCTGCGCGCAGCAAGGTTATCGCCTGATCGTCGAACTGATCGATACGCATAGCGACCATATCGAGCGCGAGTTGCTCGCGGCGATCGCGGCGCTGCAGCCCGACGGCGTCATCCTGACCCCGCCGCATTCGGAAAATCCGCTGATCACGGACTTGCTGGTCGCGCACGGGATCAGTTTTGCGCGAATCGGGTCGCTGCGGCCGGGGCCGGGATTCGCGCTTACATTGGACGATGAGCGCGCAGCGCGGCTCGCGACCGCGCATCTGATCGATCTGGGGCATCGCCAGATCGGCTTCATCGCCGGTCCGCCGGACTATGAAGTGAGCGGCTGGCGCGTCGACGGCTGGCGCGCCGCGATGGCGGCGGCGGGCCTGTCCACGGACGGCCTGCTTGCCGCCGGAGACTTCACTTATGCGTCGGGCAAGGCCGCCGCGGCGCAATTGCTCGACCGGCGGCAGGCGCCGACCGCGATCATCGCGAGCAACGACCAGATGGCGCTGGCGGCCCTGGAAGTCGGCCGCGACCGCGGCTTGGCAGTGCCGCGCGACCTCTCGCTGATCAGTTTCGACGACACGCCGATCGTCCGCTTCACCCATCCGCCGCTGACCGCGGTGGTCCAGCGCATCGCCGAGGTGACGTCGCGCGCGGTCGAATTGATCATCGCCGACCGTACGGGCAAGCACGTGTCCGCGGAGCCTGTCGTGGTGCCGGCCGAACTCGTCATTCGCGGATCCACCGCCGCGCCGGGCTAGGCATTGCGTGTGGCGCGGCCTTCTCCCCTCCCGCTTGCGGGAGGGGCTGGGGGAGGGCGTGTCGAAATGCGGGCACCCTTTTTGGACATGCCCTCCCCTAGCCCCTCCCATGAATGGGAGGGGAATGGCGCCCAGCGCAACGCGCCGTTCGCAGGATAAGTGGCGCTTTTTCGTGCGGAAAGACTGGTTTGCTCCAACGACATCGTTACGGTGCCGTGGATTCGGATGGGTAACCAGCAGCAAAGGGGCGCGCGATGGCGAAGGACCAGTATCGGGGTCGGTCGGGGGCGCGTCGCGTCCGGATGAGCGGCATGTCGGCATTGGCCGCGATGGCGATCGCACTGGTAGCCACTCAACCGCTCGGCGCGCAGACCGTCGGCACCGCCGCGACCGAAAAGGCGTTCGACGCCCAGATCAGCAGCGCCGATCAGCTTGCCTGGCTCAAGGAGATGGCGTCGGCGCCCAACCATGTCGGCAGCCCGCACGACAAGGCCAATGCCGAGATGGAACTGGCGCTGTTCAAGCAATGGGGCTGGGACGCGCATATCGAGACCTTCAAGGTCCTCTATCCGACGCCGATCTCGACCACGCTCGAACTGGTCGGTCCGGAACGGGTAACTTTGGGCGGCCAGGAGCCGCAGCTCGGTCCCGACAAACTCGACGGCGCGCTGCCGCCTTATGTCGCCTATCAGGGTGACGGGGACGTCACCGCGCCCGTCGTCTACGTCAATTACGGCATGCCCGACGACTATGACTCGCTCGCGCGGCGTGGGATCAGCGTGAAGGGCAAGATCGTCATTGCGCGCTATGGCGGCGGCTGGCGCGGGCTGAAGCCGAAGCTGGCGCAGGAGCATGGCGCGGTCGGCTGCCTGATCTATTCGGACCCGGGCGACGATGGCTATGCCAAGGGCGACGCCTATCCCAAGGGCGGCGCGCGGCCGGAAGGCGGCGTGCAGCGCGGGTCGGTGATGGACATGACCACCTATCCGGGCGATCCGCTGACGCCCGGCGTCGGCGCGACCGATAACGCCAAGCGCCTGACTCGCGCCGAAGCCAAGACGATCCTCAAGATCCCGGCGCTGCCGATCTCTTATGGCGACGCGGTCAAGATCCTCGCCGGGCTCGACGGCCCGGTGGTAACCGGCAGGGATCGCGGCGGCTTGCCGATCTCCTATCATTGGGGCGGCTCGGATGCGGTCAAGGTGCATCTGGCGGTCAAGTCGGACTGGTCGCTCAAGACGCTCTACGACGTCATCGCGGTGATGAAGGGCAGCACGCGCCCCGACGAATGGATCGTCCGCGGCAATCATCGCGACGGCTGGGTGTTCGGCGCCGACGATCCGCTGTCGGGCCAGGTCGCCTTGATGTCCGAGGCCAAGGCGCTGGGCGTGCTGGCGAAGACCGGATGGCGGCCCGACCGCACGCTCGTGTACGCCAGCTGGGACGGCGAGGAGCCCGGCCTGCTCGGCTCGACCGAATGGGCCGAGACGCATGCCGACGAGCTGCAGGCCAAGGCTGTGCTCTACATCAACACCGACGACACCTCGCGCGGCTTCCTGGGAGCCGAGGGCAGCCATACGCTCCAGCATTTCGTGAATTCGATCGCGCGCGACGTGCCCGATCCGCAGACCGGGGTCAGCGTGTATGATCGCCTCCGCGCGAGCATCCGCGCCGGCGCCTATTCGGGCAGCGGCCGCGACGCCGGGTCCGGCGCGCTCGAGGCGGCCAAGGCGGGCGGCGACATTCCGATCGGCGCGCTCGGCTCGGGCTCGGACTATAGCGCCTTTATCGCCCATCTCGGCATCCCGTCGGTCAATCTCGGCTTCGGCGGAGAGGGCGCGGGCGGTGGCTCGTATCATTCGGCGTACGACACCTATTACCACGTCACCAATTTCGACGATCCCGGGCTGGTTTATGGCGCGACCCTGTCCAAGTTCGTCGGGCGGATGGTGCTGCGCGCCGCCGCCGCGCCGCGCGTGCCGGTGCGCTATGGCGACATGGCCGCGACCGTCGCGCGCTATGTCGGCGAAGTAAAGAAGCTCGCCGCCGACCAGCGGGACCAGGACCGCGCGCTCAAGGATCTCAACCGCGACGACGTGTTCAAGCTGACCTCCAACCCGGTCGATCCGACCGCTGTGCCGGAAGAGAAAGGCGTAACGCCGCTAATTGACATGCTCGCGCTGGAGGATGCGTCGGACCATCTGACCCGCGCGTCGCGCGCTGCCGATGCTGCGTTCGAGCGCGCCTCGCCCGACAAGGTGGCCAAGGCGATGGTGGTGCTCAAGGACGTGGATCAATTGCTGCTCGACAAGGACGGCCTGCCCGGCCGGCCCTGGTATCGCAATCTGATCTACGCGCCCGGCACGCTGACCGGCTACGGCGCCAAGACGCTGCCGGGCATTCGAGAAGGGATCGAGCAGCGCCATTTCGACGACGCCAAGGCCTATGTCGCGAAGACCGCAGCGGCGCTCAATCGCTATGCCGATCGGCTCGACGCGGCGGTCAAGCTGTTGAAAAGCTGATCTTCCGCCGTTTCGACCGTCGGACCATCGTCAGGGCCGGCCGGCGTCCGTGTCGACCGGCCGGCTCGGTGGCTGCCGTTCGTGCGCCAGATGCAGCGCGACCAGGCGAGCGAGCAGGGTCGCGGGGAACAGCTGGCCGAACACCGCTTCGAGCGTCGCAAGGCTGCGCGCCAACGGGTGGAGCGGGGTAATGTCGCCGTAGCCGACCGTCGTGATCGTGGTCAGGCTGAAATAGGTGAAGGCGGCGGTGGGCGCCTCGCCCGGCTGGATCACGATGTGAAACGCGCCGGGCACGAGTTGCTCGATTGCCGTATAGGCTATGCCGAACAAGGCGGCGACGTTGAGGTAGAGCAGGATCGCGCCGCGGACGCGGTGGACGGTCACGCGAACCGAGGAAAAGACGTGGCGGGCGACCAGCGCGGTGATGGCGGCGTTGAACGCGAACGCGATCAGCGCGACGAGTTCGTGCTGTACCGCGACGTCGAGATGCAGGTCCGTGCCCAGCCGCTGCGACACGGAGGGCCCCATCGCCAGAAGCGCCAATGCCGCGATCACCACGCTCTGGACGATTCGGTGCCGTGTCAGCGCGGCGACGCTGATGGCCGCGAACGAGAAATGGCAGAGATCGAGCAGGATCCGCCCGCCCGTCGACCGCGCGCCGAACGGGATGACGGCGAACAAGGTCACGCCCTGAAGGACGAGCAACGCGGTCAGGGCGGTGTCGACTCGATTCTGGCGTATGCTGTTGAAGGTGGACTGAACGGTGCTCGGCATGCCGCTTCTTCGGAGGGCGGCGGTCGATTCGCAATGGCGGCGTCGAGCGATGTATCGCAGCGTCGGCGCTACGGGCTCGTCATCATGCAGACGTCGGCCGGCGGGATACAAGTGACATCGCCGCGATCAGGCGGCAAGGAGGCCGCATGACCAAACCCGCTCCACTCGCCGGCCTCAAGGTGCTCGAACTCGCGCGTATCCTGGCGGGGCCTTGGGCGGGGCAAGTCCTTGCCGATCTCGGTGCCGAGGTGATCAAGGTCGAGAGCCCGGCGGGCGACGACACGCGGACCTGGGGTCCGCCATTCATCACCAACCCCGATGGGACGCGCGACGCGGCCTACTACCATTCGTGCAATCGCGGAAAGTCGTCGGTGGTGATCGACTTCACTACGCCCGAAGGACAGGCCGAAGTGCGGCGGCTGGCGGCGGACAGCGACGTCCTGATCGAGAATTTCAAGGTCGGCGGCCTCGTCAAATACGGGCTCGATTATGCCAGCCTGTCGGCGGTCAACCCGCGGCTGATCTATTGCTCGATCACCGGCTTCGGGCAGGACGGGCCATATGCGCCGCGGCCCGGCTATGATTTCATCATCCAGGGGATGAGCGGGATGATGGACCTGACCGGCGATCCCGATGGCGCGCCGCAGAAGATCGGCGTGGCGATGGCCGATATCGCCACCGGCCTCTATTCGGTGATCGGCATCCAGGCGGCGCTGATCCAGCGCGAAAAGACCGGACGCGGCCAGCATATCGACATGGCGCTGCTCGACACGATGACCGGCGTCCTCGCCAACCAGGCGGCGAATTACTTCGCCAGCGGCGTCACGCCGCCGCGCGTCGGCAACGCGCACCTCAACGTCTCGCCCTATGCGGTTTTCCCGACCAGCGACGGCTGGTTCATCCTGGCGGTCGGAAATGACGGCCAGTTTCAACGGTTTTGCGGCGTAGTCGGGATCGAGCCCGAAGAGCGCTGGGCGACCAATGCCGGGCGGATCGAGCATCGCGCCCCCTTGTTCGCGGCGATCGAGGCGGCGACGCGTCGTTTCACACGGGACGATCTGCTGGCCAAGCTGGAAGCCGTCGGCGTGCCGGTCGGGCCCATCAACACGGTCGAACAGGCACTCAACGATCCCCAGGTCCGGGCGCGCGGAATGGTGGTCCCGGGCGAGCGGATCGATGGGCTTCGCACCCCGATTCGCTTCTCCGACGCAGACCTCGCGCTCGGCCGGCCCGCACCGCGGCTTGGCGAACGGCGCTCGGACTGAACTTGCCCCCGGCGTGGCGGGTGACATCTCTGGCTTGGGCGACTAGGCGGATCGCGATGGCGTCTCTTCCCGCTTTTCGACCCGCGGGTCTGCTGATCGGATTGCGCCGTCGCTTCCGTACCAGCGAAGCGGCGCTGATCGTGCTCGCGCTCGGCATCGGTCTGTCGGCGGGTTTGCTGACCCTGGTCCAGAGCGGGATCGCGCATTTCATGCAGTCGCTCTTCTATGGCGTTTCGGGCGACGAGCGGTTGAGCGCGCAAACGGCGATCGAGCCGCTTCGATTGCTCGCACTGCCGTTCGGCGGATTGCTGCTGGCGGGGCTCGGCCGCCTGTTGCGTCGGGGCCGTGCCCCGGTCGACGTGGTCGAGGCCAATGCGCTGCATGGCGGCGTGATCCCGATGCGAGACAGCCTGACCGTGGCTGCCCAGACCTTGCTGTCGAACGGCATGGGCGCGTCGGTCGGACTCGAGGCGGCTTATGCCCAGATGGGCGGCGGAGTCGCGTCGGTCGTCGGGCAATGGCTCCGGTTGCGCCGCGCCGATCTTCGCGTCCTGGTCGGGGCAGGGGCCGGCGCGGCGGTGGGCGCGGCGTTCGGAGCGCCGCTGACCGGGGCTTTTTACGCTTTCGAGATCGTGCTCGGCGCCTATACGCCCGCCGCGATCGCCCCGGTCGCTGTGGCTGCGCTGGCGGCGGTGGTGACGATGCGGATCTCCGGCGTCCCGGCCTATCTGATCGTCCTGCCCGCCGCGGAGGCGATCGGCACCTGGGACTATTTCCTGTTCGCCTCGCTCGGGCTGGTCTGCGCGGTCGTCGGGATCGTGTTGATGCGCGCGGTGACCCTGGTCGAGATCGGAACGCGGCGCCTGCCGATCCCCGACATCTATCGGCCGGTGTTCGGCGGATTGTTGCTGATCCCGATCGCCGCCTTGTCGCCCCAGGCTCTGTCGGCCGGGCATGGCGCCTTGCATCTCGATCTGACGATGAAGGTCGGCCTTGCGTTCCTGGCGACCATCTTCGTGCTCAAGGTCGCGGCGTCGGCGATCTCCCTGGGGTTCGGGTTTCGCGGGGGTTTGTTCTTCGCGTCATTATTTCTCGGGTCGCTGGTCGGTCAGCTGTTCGCGGGGCTGGTCAATCTGATCCCCGGCGCGGCGCATGTCAGCGCGAACGACGCTGCATTGGTCGGAATGGCGGCGATGGCGGTTGCCGTGGTCGGCGGTCCGATGACCATGTCGTTGCTGGTACTCGAATCGACTCACGATTTCGCGCTCACCGCGGTCACGATCACCGCCTCGCTTTGCGCCAGTACCCTGGTGCGCGAGACGTTCGGCTTCTCCTTCTCGACCTGGCGCCTGCACACGCGCGGCGAGACGATCCGCAGCGCGCGCGATGTGGGCTGGATCAAGTCTCTAACGGCGGGCCGGATGATGCGGCGCGGCATTCCCGAAATAGAGGGTAGTACCTCGATCGGCGAATTCCGCCGGCGCTTCCCGCTCGGCTCGATCACACAGGTCGTGGCCCTCGGCCCGACCGGCGCCTATGCGGGATTGATCCCCACCGTCGCCGCGCATGCGCCTGGGCTGGCCGAGGATGCGCCGGTGACCGAGGTGGCGATCCTGACCGATTTCACCTTGTCGCCCGATCAGGATGCCGCAGCGATCATGCGCGCGTTCGAGGAGCGCGAGGTCAACGAATTCGTCGTCACCGAAGTCGATGGTACGGTGCTGGGCGTGGTCAGCGAGCGCTACGTCCGGCGGCGCTACACCGAGGAAATCGAAAAAGCGCAGCGCGAGTTGTTCGGCGAATGAGCGCGACTCCGCCCGCAATGCCGCTCAGGAAACTGGCGATCACGGCAGCCGTCGTTCTGCTGCTGATCGTCATTGGTGTGGTGACCGGGTCGCAGCTGTGGCGCCCCATGGCGACAGTCGAGCGCCATGTGGTGGCGCCGATCCAGCGCGTGACCAATCGCGCATCTCCCTCCGAAATGTTGCCTGATCTGGTCGATACCGCGTGCCCGGCAGTGGTCAGGATCGGGCTTGGCGTACCGCCCGCCTCGACCGCCAAGCCGGACCTGCTGGCATCGCGCGGACTCGCCGGCATCGTCGTTTCGTCCGATGGCTATATCGTCACCAGCGGCCGGATGCTGGCCGGCCGCGACACGCTGCCGGTCCAGTTCAATGACGGCCGCGAGCTCGACGCCAAGATGGTGGCGAGCGACCCGTTGTCGGGGCTCGCGCTGCTCAAGGTCGACGGGCGGAATTTAGCGGCGCTGCAATTCGCCGACACGGACTTACCGCGGACCGGCCAGTGGGGATTCAGCCTGACGTCGCCCGAGGGAAGCGGATGCGCGGTACAGACCGGAGTGATCGCCCGCGATTTCGCCGCCGGCGGCGAAGCGCAGCGATCGTCGGTATCGATCGGCCCCGCGCTTACCGAAAATGTCGAAGGTGTACCCTTTATCGGCAGCGATGGCCGGGTGCTTGGTCTGTCGGCTTTCCCCGATGACGAGAGCGCCGGCGATCTGGGGTTGCTGGTTCCCGGCGATGTCGCCGCGCGAATCGTCAGCGAGATGTTGCGCAGCGGCGCGCCGCCAGCGGCACCGTTCGGGATCCTCGCCGAGGATTTGGGACCTGTGCTGGCGAAGCGGCTCGGCGCCGATCGTCAGCGCGGCGCGGTGGTGGTGATGGTCAAGCCCGGATCGCCTGCCGATACCGCCGGCCTGAAGGCGGGCGACGTCGTGCTGACCGCGGATGAGTCGCCGATCTCGGGGGCCTCCGAACTCGGGCGCGCGCTCGACCCAACTGCGACGTCGATCGACCTCGAGATCGTCAGGCGCGGCGAGCACCAGGAACTGACCTTGAAGTCCTGATCGGGCAGTCGCTCAAGGCAGCCACTGCTTCATCAAGGGTAGCAAAAAACGGCTGATCTGCGTGGCGTTTGATGCCCGTCGCGGCCTGTTCATTCGATGTCCCTGTCCCAGGTTTCCGCAATTTCAGGACGGCGTCGCAATGGCCGTCGCGCAACCTGTCCGATGGGTTGGGACCAATCTGCCCGAAACGGCCGAGCTTTTTCGCAAAAACAATATCTTACTGGGAAATCGCTGCGACAGTGGCTTGAGAGTCGCTGTGTTGGATAAGTGCGCAAAATGTCGCATTTAACCAATAGTTGCGGTCAACACTCAAGTATCAACCCCTAATTGACGGACGATTTAAGTAAGTCGGGCGGCTTTCGAGTCGTGCGCTAAGTCCGCGCAACAGAGGGGAATAACATGACACGCACGCCGTATTCGTCAGGCCGTCTTCCTTTCGACTCTAAGGTGTCATCCCCAATGGCCGCGCGGCGGCGCGGTTTGTATGCACAAGCGAGTCGCCTGACATTGCGTTCGACCGTTGCGGCTGCGACCGTCGCGGGCATCGGCCTGCTCCTGCCGACGGAGGCATGGGCGCAGTGCGTCGTCGGTGGGACCACGGTAACGTGCGACACGACCTCGACGACCGACACGACTTTCCCGGCGAATACCCCGGTCGACCGCAATTACCAGGGTAACTTGCCAGTCCCCGTGGTGGTCACGATCAATTCGGGAGCGACGATCAGCGGAAACGGCATCGCGACGTCCAACGCCGGCAATGGCGGTATCACCGTCACCAATAACGGCACGATCAGCGTCGATGCGGGCAATACCCCGACCGCTGGCGGTACGGCTGCGCTGTCTCTCTCGGCAACCGGCGGCCCCATCGTCTATACCGGTGGCGACATCATCAACAACGGCAATGGCAATGCGTTCGATGCCGTCCAGACTGGCGGAGTCGGCTCGGTCAGCATCACTGCGGGCAACATCTTCGCCGCGACTGGCGAGGGCATTACCGTCCGTGATGTCGCCACCAGCACCGGCATCAGCGTCACGACCAACGGCACGGTCACCGCGCTGACGGCGGGCAAGGACGGCATCGACGCGCAGAGCCAGTCGCTGACTGGCAATGTCGCGATCGTAGCCAATGGCGACGTCAATGCGGGCAATGCCGGTATCGTCGGGGCGATCCTCAACGCGGGCGGCTCGGGCAATATCGATGTCACTGCCAATGGCGCGATCAATGCGCGGTTCGGGGTCGATGCCGAAAATTTCGGCACGGGCAACACCTCTGTCACGACTGTCGGCCCGGTCAACGTGACCACGGGCAACGGCATTTTCGCACTGACCACCGGCGGCAAC
>NZ_BCYZ01000026.1 GCF_001598455.1 Sphingomonas pruni NBRC 15498 | reverse complement strand
GGGGGGGGGGGGGGGGTGTCCCCTCCGCGCCGCGCCCCTCGTCACCCTCACCTTCCCACTCGGCTGCGCCGAGCGGGCCCCTCCCTCTCCCAATGGGAGAGGGAACACAGCGAGACGTCCAATGACAACCGCATCCTCCATGTTCTCGGCGAAGCTGGTCGTTCCCGCGATCGGCGACTCCTTCAAGAAGCTCGATCCGCGTGAACTGATCAAGAACCCGGTGCTGTTCACCACCGCGGTGGTGGCGCTGCTGCTGACCGTATTGCTGATGGTGGGCGGCGAAAACCTGCCTATCGGTTTCCAGCTCCAGCTGATCGTCTGGCTGTGGCTGACGGTCCTGTTCGGCACGTTCGCCGAAGCGCTGGCCGAAGGGCGCGGCCGCGCCCAGGCGGCAAGCTTGCGCACCACCAAGTCCGAGCTCCAGGCCAAGCGCCTGACCGGGGTCGGCGACACCTGGGGCATGGTGGAGGCGTGGCGTCTCCAGAAGGGCGAGATGGTGCTGGTCGAAACCGGCGACCTGATCCCCGTCGACGGCGAAGTGGTCGAGGGCGTCGCATCCGTCAACGAAGCCGCGATCACTGGCGAGTCCGCGCCGGTAATCCGTGAGGCCGGCGGCGACCGCTCGGCGGTGACGGCGGGTACCCGCGTCATCTCCGACCGGATCAAGGTGCGTGTCACGCAGGAACCCGGCCAGGGCTTCCTCGACCGCATGATCGCTTTGGTGGAAGGCGCCGAGCGGCAGAAGACGCCCAACGAGATCGCGCTGACCATTCTGCTCGTCGGGCTGACGATCATCTTCCTGATCGCGGTCGGCACGATTCCGGGATTCGCGCATTATGCCGGCGGCAGCGTGCCCGTCGCGATCCTGGCGGCGCTGCTGATCACGCTCATCCCCACCACCATCGCCGCCTTGCTGTCGGCGATCGGTATCGCTGGAATGGACCGCCTGATCCGCTTCAACGTGCTCGCCAAATCGGGGCGCGCGGTGGAAGCCGCCGGCGACGTCGACACCTTGCTGCTCGACAAGACCGGCACGATCACGATCGGCGACCGTCAGGCGAGCGAGTTCCGCCCGCTGACCGGAGTCGACGCCAAGACGCTCGCCGAAGCGGCGATGCTCGCGAGCCTGGCCGACGAGACGCCCGAGGGCCGCTCGATCGTGACCCTGGCACGCGACAAATTCGCGCTCGCCACCGCGCTGCCGACCGATGCCGAGATCATCCCCTTCACCGCGCAAACGCGTAGCTCCGGCGTCCGCGTCGGCGACACCAAGGTGCTGAAGGGCGCCGTCGACTCGATCCTCAAGACGATCGGCGCCGACACGCCGGGTGCCGCGGAACTCAAGCGCACCACCGATGAGATCGCGCGGGGCGGAATGACTCCGCTCGCGGTCGAGCGGAACGGCCGACTGCTTGGCGCCGTGGCGCTCAAGGACGTGGTCAAGGCGGGCGTGCGCGACCGCTTCGCCGAGCTGCGCCGGATGGGAATCCGTACCGTGATGATCACCGGCGACAACCCGCTGACCGCCGCCGCTATCGCCGCCGAAGCGGGAGTCGACGACTTCCTGGCCGAGGCGACGCCGGAGGACAAATTGGCGCTGATCCGCACCGAACAGACCGGCGGCAAGCTGGTCGCGATGTGCGGCGACGGCACCAACGACGCCCCTGCGCTCGCCCAGGCCGATGTCGGCGTGGCGATGAACACGGGCACGCAGGCCGCGCGCGAAGCCGGCAACATGGTCGACCTCGACAGCGACCCGACCAAGCTGATCGAGATCGTGGGGTTGGGCAAACAATTGCTGATGACGCGCGGCGCGCTGACCACCTTCTCGGTCGCCAACGACGTCGCCAAATATTTCGCGATCATCCCGGCGATGTTCGTGGTGCTCTATCCAGGCCTCGGCGTGCTCAACGTGATGGGGCTCGGCAGCCCGCGCTCGGCGATCCTGTCGGCGATCATCTTCAACGCGCTGATCATCCCCTGCCTGGTCCCGCTGGCGCTCAAGGGCGTGACCTACCGCGCGATCGGCGCCGGGCCACTGCTCGCCCGCAATCTGGCGATCTACGGCCTCGGCGGACTGATCGCGCCGTTCGTCGGGATCAAGCTGATCGATCTGGCCGTGGGCGGACTAGGGCTGGCCTAGTCGAGATATCGCCCCTCCCCTTCAGGGGACGGGTTGGGGGGTGGGGCAGTGCCGCAAGCTGGTCGCCTGTGGATAGGCCCCACCCCAACCCCTCCCCTGAAGGGGAGGGGCTAGAAAGGAAGAAAGATGCTCAAGGATTTCACCACTGCCCTCCGCCCGGCCCTCGTGCTGACTTTGCTATTCGCCGCCCTGCTTGGCCTCGCCTACCCCGCCGCGATCACAGGAGTTGGTCAACTGGTCGCCCCGAGCGCCGCTAACGGTAGCCTGATCCGCGATGCCAAGGGCCAAGTCATCGGCTCATCGCTGATCGGCCAGGGATTCACCTCGAACCGCTATTTCCACGGCCGCCCCTCGGCCGCGGGCAAGAACGGTTACGACGCCACTGCCTCGTCGGGCTCCAATCTCGCCCCGACCAGCCAAGCGCTCGTCGACCGCGTCAAGACCGACCTCGCCTCGGCCAAGGCATCCGCTCCCGCACCAGGTTCCAATGTACCCGCCGATCTGGTGACGGCCTCCGCCTCGGGGCTCGATCCCGATATCAGCCCCGAGGCGGCTTTGTTCCAGGTGCCGCGCGTCGCCAAGGCGCGCGGGATCGACCCCGCCAAGCTGCGCCAAGTCGTCAGCGACAACACCGCCTATCCATTGCTTGGATTTCTCGGCGAACCACGGGTGAATGTGCTCGCGCTCAACCTTGCCCTCGACCGGATCGCGCCGCGGCCGTAACGTCTCGGCCATGGCCGTCCAGCCCCGTATCCTGATCGTCGAGGACGATGCGCATATCCGCCGCCTGCTCCGTGTAGCTGTCGAGCGCGCCGGCTATGCGGCGACAGAGGCGGCGACGGCCCGGGACGCACTGTCGGCGGCAGACATCGACAAGCCCGAACTCGTCCTGCTCGACCTCGGCCTGCCCGACCGTGACGGGCTCGAATTGATCCAATTGTTTCGCGGCCGCGCCGGTGCGACGGTCATCGTCGTGTCGGCGCGCGAGGACACGTCGGAAAAGGTCGCCGCGCTCGACCTGGGTGCCGACGATTATCTGACCAAGCCGTTCGATACCGAGGAATTGCTCGCCCGCGTCCGCACCGCGCTGCGCCACCGCATCGCCGGCGAGACAGGGCAAACAATGGTCTTGGCGGGGGATATCGAGATCGACCTGGAGCGCCGCCGCGTCCGCCGCATCGGCGAGGAGGTCCATCTCTCGCCCAAGGAATATGAGGTGCTCGCCGAGCTCGCCAAACGCCCCGACCGCGTGATCGGCCATCGCCAGCTGCTGCGCACGGTCTGGGGACCGGCTCATGAGGATCATGTCGATTATCTGCGAATCGTCGTCCGCAATATACGCCAGAAACTGGAAACCGACCCGGCTCGGCCGCGGCTGATCACCAACGAGCCTGGCGTGGGTTATCGGCTGACCGGCGTCCGCTAGCGGATGCGACTACCGGCGCGCTCACTCCTGACCAACGCTACTTGCGCCTCTTATCGCGCCGGGGTCGAATTTTAGAGACAGATCACCCGGCAATGTCGATAATCGCGGTCCGATGCAGACCGAATTCGACGAGGAGAGGACCAGCGAGCGGGCACATCGACCGACCTCGTTCGATGTCGCGTCTTTAGCCCAAGTGTCGCAATCGACCGTGTCGCGCGCGCTGCGCGGCGATCCCTCGATCACCCCCGAGACGCGCGACCGCGTCGCCCGCGCGGCAGCCGAGCTCGGCTATCGCCCCGACAGCCGCGCGGTCAGGCTCCGCGGCGGCGCGGTCGGGACGGTGGCGGTGGTTCTGCTGACCTCATCGGAACTTGAGCGGCGCGCGCTCAACCCCTTCTATTTCGACATAATGGGCGCGGTCGAGGCGGCGGCGGCGCGGCGCGGCATGGGCATCCTGCTATCGTATCAGAGCACGCCGGAGTCACTGCGCAGCGACTTCGAACAACGACGCGAAGCCGACGGATTGATCGTGATCGGCACCGCGGCGAACCGCTTTGCCTGGGACTATTTCGCCCGCGCGCGGCAGGCCGGCAGCAACCTTGTCGCCTGGGGAGCGCCGGATGATTCGCTACCGATCGTCCGCGCCGACAATCATGCGGCGGGCGTGCTGGCGGTCGAGCATTTGATAGGGGCCGGCCGTCGGCGGATCGCGTTTGTCGGGCCCGGCTGGGAGGCACACCAAGCGTTTCGCTTGCGGCGGCAGGGCTATCTCGATGTGCTCGCAAAACACGGCCTGACCGCGATCGAGGTCACGGCACCGCCGATCGACGATCGCCACGCGCAGGGAGAAGCCGCGGCCGCGCAATTGCTGGCAATCAGCCCTGCGATCGACGCCGTGTTCGCGGCATCCGATACGCTCGCGTCGGGCATCATGCGCGGGCTGCAGGAAGCGGGCCTCCGCATTCCCGCGGACGTCGCGATCGTCGGCTTCGACGGCGGTTTCGGCGCGCGGCAATCCACCCCGGCGCTGACGACGATCGAACAGGATGTGGCCAGCGCGGGCGAGATGCTGGTCGAAGCGCTGTTCGGACCGGCAGAAGCGATAGACAGCACCGGAAAGGCGTTCGTTCCCGTGCAATTGGTGGTTCGGGGAAGTAGTTAGAACCCAGCCGGGGGATGGAGACAATGCCCGTCCCCAAGGGTTTAGCGGCGCGTCAGAAGCTCCAACTCGCACCTGCCGTCAGCGCGGCCTTGCCGTGGAAGCTGCCCGAATAATAATCCTTGGCCGGCCCGCCGCCCGACAGCGCGGCGTGAAGATCGAAACTCCCCAGCTCGCGCGCCACGCTTAGCCGCCAGTCATAGCGAGCGGCATAGCCAGGCTGATATTGCGCCGGGGTCGCCAGATAGACCTGCGATCCGAGATGGCCGTTTACCCGCCAGTGGGTCGCCGGCCGAAACGTGGCCTCGACTTCCGCATAAAGCGACGATGCATCGGCGCGGAAATAATCGGGCGAGTAATAGACTCGCGCTGAAAACGGACCGGACGCGAGGCCGAGATAGATTTCGGTATAATTGTGCGACCGGCTCCCGCGGTCGGCGGAGCGATATTGGCTGCGGGCTATGCCGCCATCGATCGACAGTGCCGCGTTCAGGCGGCGAGCGTAGCCGATATTGCCCTGGACTCCCAGGAACAGCGGATCTTCACGGCCGATCTCCCCGGTGGCCGACAGGTTGAGATAAACGCCGTTATCGTCGTCATAGCCGATTTGCGCGGTCGCGACGGGGCGTCCCGCGCTCAACGAATAGCCGCGCAGGCGATAGTCGCTCTCGACATCGATGCTGCCGCTGACCTGGGCATTTGCCGGAGCCCCGGCGAAGCACAGGATCAGGAGCGCGGCCAGCGCACCCATAGGCCGCAGGTCAGCGCGGCCTCGTCGCCAGCCGCCGGTCGATCGCGCACGAACAATCACAACCCGGCGACGTCCCGACCAAGGAGGCGCAGGCGTCGATTGCGCCGCTCGCCATGCGGTCCAGGGTGATGTGGGTTGCGCGGCCACCGGCCTGGCGCATCAGAGCGATCAACCCGGTGACATGCGCGACCGCGTAGGAACTGCCGTTGACGAGGTACCATTTACCCCCCGGTTGTGTGGTCGGCACGTCGCGGCCGGGCGCAATGTACACGCGCGCTGGTAAGGACCGCAAAGATTCGTCGGCGACGGCAACGACGCCGGGCATGGAAGCGGGAAATCCGCCCTGGGGCAGAGAAGGATCGAATGCCGCGACCACCGAGAGATTGCGCGCAACGGCAAGGTCGATCAGCCGCGCCAGCAGCGGATCGGCCGGACCGGCGAGACTGAGGTTGATCACTTCGGCCTTATGCTCGATCGCGAATTGCAGCGCTCGCGCCAGGCTGAGGCTGTTGCAGAGCGTAGGACCGGCGGCGGTCTGCCAGCACGCCCGCAACGCCATCATCCGCGCGTCGGGCGCGATCCCGGCGATACCGATACCATTCCCCGCCTTGGCGCCGACGATACCGGCAACGCCCGTACCATGCGCTTCACCCGAGGCCGAGCGGCGATCGAGATCGGAATTGGCGACGAAATCGAGATTGGCGGTGAACTGGCCGGCCAGATCGGGATGCGCGACGTCGATCTTGCTGTCGATAATGGCGATGGAAACGTTGCGACCAGTGGCGATGCGGTGGAGATCGGCGAGCCGCCAGGCCATGGCAGCCGGCTGTGCTCGAAAGAGCGGGTCGTTGGGCGCGGCCCCCACGGGCGAGCCGCGCGCCTGGTACGTTTGCAGCGGTTGCGACCAGGCGACCGCTGAATCCTTCGACACCTGGGCGATCGCCGCGTCCATCGCCATGCCGTCCGGCACGCGCATGACGTAGCAATCGACCCCGATCAGCGGCATCGGCCAGCCGTCGACCAACTTCAGCCGGTTACGCCGCGCGATCCCTGCGGCGAGCCGCCGCCGCGCGGCCATTGCCGCGCCATCGCCATAGCTGCCGCTATAGGCCGCGCCGGGACGATAATGCGGCGGCGCCATCTTCAGCATCACCAGGATCTGGCGATGGGCGTCGGCCGCGGACCGCTCCTGCGCATAGGCCGGCGTCCCCACGGCCAACGTGGCGAGGCCGCACAAGGCCAGGCAAAGCCGCAACCATCGGCGCCAGGTCATGGCTGCGATCCGGGGTCGATCGGCTCGGCCAGGACGATTTCGGGCGTCGTACGCAAGCCGTCGAGCGCTTGTGCCCGGCTCGCGGGCGCGATCCGCACGACATAGGCGCCGCTCGCGGTGGGGCCGTCGACGATGCGCGCGCCCGCCTTGGTCAATGCCGCGCGCAGGTCGCTGTCGCGCGCATCGGGCTTGAACATCACCAGCGCATTGCCCGGCGCCGCTGTCGGTGCCGATCCCAGCGCGCGATAGGTTTCTCCGGCAGGCGATGGCGCGCCGGGGACAATGGCAACAGCGAACGCCACGGCAGCCGCCGCCGCGAGCGGCCCGCCAAGCACCCATCCCATCGCCACCTTGCGGCGCAAGAACGGCACCGGCTCCGCCAGCCGGCGCGGGGGCCCAGCGGCGTCGATCCGGTCACTCAGCGTCGACCAGGCGTGTTCGACGTCGAGTGGCAGTGCAGCGACCTCACGCGCCAGAACCCGCTCCGCCGCCAGATCGTTGCGGCACTCGGCGCATTCGGCGAGATGCGCCTCGACCATCGCGGCTTCATCAGCCTCCAGCGTGCCGTTGGCATACCAGGGTAGCAATTGCTGCGTCTGTTCATGAGGGCTGCCGCGCAGCCGGATGATCTCAGCCATCGAACAATTCCCTAGATCCAGTCAGTCAACGCGCCCGAGAGGCGACGCCGCAAGTGCCGGCGGGCGTGGAACATGCGAGTCTTCACCGTGTCGACCGGGCATTCGAGAATCGTCGCGATCTCGCGATAGCCCAGGTCGTGAAAATAGGTCAGGTCGACCACCGCGCGATGCGCCGGCGACAATTCGTCCATCGCGCGCATCAGCAACGCATTGATGCGCTGGCGCGCCGATACGTCCTCGGGGCTCGCCGCGTCGCTGACCCGGTTCTCGGCGTCCTTGTCCTCGACCGCCTCGTCCTGCCGCTTCAGGCCCTTCATCGCCTTGCGATAGGCGATGGCGAAGACCCAGGTCGACAGCTTGCTTGCGCCATTGAAGCTGTCGGCGCGGTTCCAAACGACCATCATCGTGTCGTCTAGCACTTCCTCGACCAATGTCGGACGCCGGATCAGGTTGAGCAGGAACCGTGTCAGCCGAGGATGATAGAGGCGGTACAATTCCTCGAACGCCGCGCGGTCGCCGCCCACGACGCGAGCGAACAGCACCATCTCCGTGTCCGATCCGCCGCCGCGCCCGCGCTCGCGCACCGCTACCAAACCGACCTTACCTTTCATCACCCGCCGCCGCTTCCACGATACCGCGTTTGTGCCGGGCCCGCATCGGATAGTTCATCGCACCGCGTTCGCGCTGGCGTAACGGCACGATTAGACACTAGATCGCCGCTACGACCGAGCGCGGCTGGAGAGGCAAGAATGGTGAGCGACAAGCGGGTGTGTTTCGATTTCGAGGTCGAGTTTTCGAACGGGGGCGGCATCCAGGGTCAGGATTTCCGGCTCGATATCGACGACGACGACATCACCGACGACATGCTCGCCGCTCATATCATCGCCGATCTGCGGCTGCTCATGGTCGGCAAGGTGCGGATCCACAACAAGCGGATCATCGAGGAGCGCCACAAACGCACCGCCATGGCCGCTCGGCCGACGACGACCGACGCGAGCCGCCGCATCGACCTCAGCCACACGATCAAAGACGGAATGATCACCTATAAGGGATTGCCCGCTCCCCTGATGTGCGATCACCTATCGCGCGAGCAATCGCGCGCGACCTATGCTGAAGGCACCGAGTTCCAGATCGGCAAGATCGAGATGGTCGGAAATACCGGTACCTATCTCGACACGCCGTTCCATCGTTACGCCGACGGCTATGACCTGTCCGGGCTCGATCTCGACCGCATCAGCGGTGTACCGGCGGTCGTGGTGCGGGTGGCAGGGCAAGTCGGGCGCGCGATCGACTGGACCGCCTTTGCCGCGACCGATGTCGGCGGCCGCGCGGTGCTGGTCCATACCGGATGGGATCGCCATTGGCGGACCGACCAATATTTCGAGGATCATCCATTCCTTACCGCCGATGCGGCCACCTATCTGCGCGATCATGGCGCGCTGGTGGTCGGCATCGATTCCTACAATATCGACGACGTTTCCGGCGGAGAGCGACCGGTGCATACGATCCTGCTCGGCGCGGGGATTCCGATCTGCGAGCATATGACCAACCTGGATCCGCTCCCGATCGACGGGTTCCGCTTCTGGGCAGTACCGCCAAAGGTCAGCAAGATGGGCACGTTCCCGGTCCGCGCTCATGCTATATTGGAGGGATGACGACCCTGCGATCGATTGCCGTTGCGGGCTCGTCTTCAAGCTGGCGAAACCCGGTCGGGCTTCCTAGCTAGCCACGGCGCGGCCGGGGCCCTTCCGGGCGCGAAACCGTGGAGCTGCATCGATGAGCGAGCCGACCGATTATACCCCGCCGAAAATCTGGACCTGGGACAAGGAAAACGGCGGCGCGTTCGCCAATATCAATAGGCCGATCGCCGGACCGACCCACGACAAGGATCTGCCGGTCGGCAAGCACTCGCTGCAACTCTACTCGCTCGCCACGCCCAACGGCGTGAAAGTGACGATCATGCTCGAGGAGTTGCTCGCCCTCGGCCATAAAGGTGCCGAATATGACGCCTGGCTGATCCGCATCAACCAGGGCGACCAGTTCGGCAGCGGCTTCGTCGCCGCCAATCCCAATTCCAAGATTCCTGCGCTGATGGATCACACCGACCCGACCGCCCCGGTGCGCGTGTTCGAATCCGGCGCGATCCTGATCTATCTGGCCGAGAAGTTCGGCGCGTTCCTGCCCACCGACTATCCTGCGCGCGCCGAAGTCCTGTCCTGGCTGATGTGGCAGATGGGCAGCGCGCCGTTCCTCGGCGGCGGGTTCGGGCATTTCTACGCCTATGCGCCGTTCAAGCAGGAATATCCGATCAACCGCTATGCGATGGAAGTGAAGCGTCAGCTCGACGTGCTCGATCGCCGGCTGGACGAGAGCGAGTATCTCGGCGGCAAGGATTATTCGATCGCCGATATGGCGACCGCGCCCTGGTACGGCGCGCTGGTCAAGGGGCTGGCCTATGACGCCGGCGAGTTCCTGCAGGTGCAGGAGTACAAGAACGTCATCCGCTGGACCAACCAGATCTTCGATCGCCCCGCGGTGAAGCGCGGCCGCATGGTCAATAAAGTGACCGGCGAGCCGTCGGAGCAACTCCACGAACGCCACGACGCGAGCGATTTCGAGCTGCGCACCGCCGACAAGCTGGAGGCGGCGGACTGAGGCTCGCTTTTTGCGCTCCCGCCTCGGCCGACGGTCGGACGGGAGTTGCAAACTAAGGGCTTGGGGGCGGCAGAATTGCGAATGGCGGCACCAAAACCGCCTATCGTGGAGGTTCGCCGTGCCTCAGCCTCGCCGAAACCCGCAGAAGTCTGCGGGTTTTGCACCTTAATTCCGTGGGATCGAGATGGCCAAGAGAAAATCCGTCAGAAATCGTGGCAGACTTCCTCCACTGACGTCAGGGACGATTGCAAAGCCGGTCATAGCGTCGGCTAGTGGGTCGTGAGCCGTCTGTCCGCTTCCAGAAACGCTGGCGTCAAAGCAAACATAAACCAGCAGATGACGCCCACCGCAGGTGTTGGGCCGTGTGTGGACTGACTGGTTTCGGGCGATAGGCGACAGTCCGGCCGGCATCCTCGACCTGCCCCCTCGGCTACGGCTTAAGAGCGTCGAACGACGAGAAGATGCACCGAGCCAGGCACCATCGTCGGACGCGCGCCAGGCTGCGCGGGCAGGTTGAAGCGTGCCGTCGGCAAATAGACGGTGCCGCTCGCCGGATCGATTGCGCCGGTCCTAGCCCCCACTTCGGTGGTGAAGCGCGCGACATGCCGCGCGCCGCCAAGAGCATTAAGCGCAATCACGTCGAGCACGCCGTCGCGCCCGCACGGGATGAGGGCGAGGTTGTGGGCTGCGTCTATCAGCACCGTATCCGGTCCCCGGCCGATATCAACCAGGCCAACCAATGTGCCGTGCGACGGGTCGATGATGGCCGCTTTGCCGTTGGCGCAGGCGCTAACGATACGGTCGGTCTTGGCGTCGTAGCCGATGCCGCTCGGTCCCTCGCAGCCGGCAAGAGCGATCGGCGTCCCGGCCACCCCCTTGTCGAGGTCGATCACTTCCACCTCATTGGCGTCTTCGTCATTGACGTAGAGCTTGCGATTGCCGGCTACCACGGCGGCTTCGAGCCCGGCCTTTGACGGGATCGTCTTGACCAGCTTGGCTGCATTGGTGTCGATCACGGCGACCGAACCCTCCGCCGCATTCATCACCAGCGCATGCCCCGTGATGGGATCGAGCGTCGCGGCGTCGGGCTTTTTGCCGACGGCGATCCGTGCCAGTTCCGAGCCGCTGGCGATATCTAGGATGCGCACGCTGGCATCGTTGCCGCTGGTGACCAGCACGCGCTTGCCGTCGGGCAGCGGCAGGACGGCATGGCCGTGCTGGATCGAGCCAATGGTGCGGACCGCATTGCCATGCGCCACGTCGATCACGTCGACCGAAGTGCCGCGCGCGACCAGCACCTGGCCCGATTTCGCATCGAAGCTCGCATAGTCCCAGCCCCCATCGGGAAGTGCGACCGACTGTGCCACATGATAGCCGGATGACGGTGCGGCGGCGACTCCCACGAACATGATCGACGTCAACAATGCCCAGTTGCGCATGGTGTGATTCCCTCCGGCTGGATGGTCAGGCCTTTGCGCATCCTGGGTGATGACTGACTAGTGCCAGGTCTCCACATTGGGAAAATACAATGCGATGCGCAGGCGGACGCAACCCATGTTGGGGAAAAGCCACAGTCGCCGCCACCGCCCCGCAAGGCGTACCCCGCGATAATGGTCGCGCCGGCTCAAAGTTCGCCGGCGGCAAGGAGTGACGATGACGCGTTTAATGATTGCGGCGACGATGATTGCCGCGCTTACGGCCCCTGCGTTCGCGACGACCCCGCAGCACAAGCCCCGCCTGACCATGGCCCAGGCGCGGGAGATCGCGCTCAAGCGCGCGCCAGGCACGGTTGCCGACGCCGAATATGAGCGCGAAAAGGGCGCATGGCGCTATTCGTTCGATATCCGTCAGGGCAAACGCATCCACGAGATCGGTGTGGATGGCGATACCGGTAGGATCGTCGAGGACAGCTATGAAAATCCAAAATCCAGCGATTGATGGCGCGGACCCATGCGGGTCCTGATCGCCGAGGACGATATCGAAACGGCCAGGTTCCTCGAGCGCGGGCTCGAGGAGCTTGGCCACACCGCGACTCTGGTCAGTGAAGGCGAAGACGCGCTCCACGCCGCCGCGACCTGCGAGTTCGACGCGATCGTGCTCGATCGTATGCTACCGGGGCTGAGCGGGCTCGACGTGCTGCGGCGGCTGCGCGCCGCGAAAGTGCGGGCGCCCGTGCTGCTGCTGACGGCGCTGGGTGGAATCACCGACCGCGTCGAAGGGCTCGAGGCGGGCGCCGACGATTATCTGGTCAAGCCGTTCGCGTTCGCCGAGCTGACCGCGAGGCTCAACGCGCTGCTGCGGCGGCCGCCGCTCAGCGATGTGGTGACGCGGTTCGAAGTGGGCGATGTGACGCTCGACCTGTTGCGCCGTGATGTCACGCGCGGCGGCAAGGCCGTCCACCTCCAGCCGCGCGAATTCGCGCTGTTGGAGCAGCTCATGCGCCACGCCGGGCGGGTGGTCACGCGGACGATGCTGCTCGAACTGGTCTGGGGCTATCATTTCGATCCGCAGACCAACATCGTCGAAAGCCATTTGAGCCGGCTGCGCTCCAAGCTGCGCGACGCGGGCGGCGACGATCCGATCGAGACCGTGCGCGGCGCCGGATATCGGATGCGCGCCAGTGGTTAGCTTGCGCACGAGCGCCGCCTATCGCATCGCCTTCACCTACGCGACGGCGTTCGCGCTGGCGATGCTTCTGCTGGGGACAGCGGTCTATTTCGCCGCCGATGCGGAATTCCGCCGCCAGCGTGACAAGGCCATCGTCGAAGAAGCGGTCGAGCTGGCGCGCGAGGCGAACGACCCGCGCGAGCTTCGGCAGGAAATAGACGAGCGAGCGCGACTGAGTTCGCCCGAAGGGTTCGGTATTGCGCTGTTCGATCGTTCGGGCCGGCGGGTTGCCGGTACGCTCGCGGCAGAGCGGCCGCCAGCGGGCCTTGGCGATATCGTCTTCCATGACCCCAAGGAGGGGCCAGACATAGCGCGCGCCGATGCCATCGATTTGCCCGACGGATCGCGCCTCGTCGTGGCGCTCGATTCCGAGACGATCGAGAACATCGACGCGACGATCCTCGCGCTGTTCGGCGTGGCGTTCGTAGCGCTGCTCCTGGTGGGCGGCGTGAGCGCGCTGTTGCTCGGCCGCTATTTGCGCCTGCGGCTTGGCACGATCAGTAGCACCGCGCGCGCGATCGTCGAAGGCGATTTCGCGCACCGCGTTCCGGTCAGTCCGCGAGGCGACGAGTTCGATCAGGTCGGGTCGGCGCTCAATGCGATGCTCGACCGCATCGATCAGCTGATGGAGAATCTGCGGCAGGTTTCGAGCGACATCGCGCATGATCTGCGCACACCGCTGGTACGGCTGCGCAACCAGCTCGAACTGGTCGGTTCGGTCGATGACGCCGCCGAAAAGGCGATCCAGCAAGGCGATGCGCTGCTTGCTCTGTTCGCAGCGATCCTGCGCATTTCCGAAGTGGAAGGCGGCAAACTGGCGGCGTCGTTCGAAGCGCTCGACTTGAGCGCGCTCGCCGAAGACGTGTGCGAGACGTTCCAGCCGGCGATTGCCGACAGCAAGCGCGCGCTCGACTGGGCGATTGCCCCTGGCATCCGCGTGCTCGGCAACCGCGAGTTGCTCGCGCAGGCGATCGGCAATCTGCTCGACAACGCGCGTCTCCACACACCGCCCGGCACGCAGATTGCCGTGACGCTGGTTGCGCGGGCAGCGGCCGCGGAACTCACCGTCTCTGATCAAGGCCCCGGTGTTCCGGCTCAAGACTATGAGCGCATGCTGCACCGGTTCACGCGTGGCGAGGCCAGCCGGAGCACGCCGGGTGCAGGGCTCGGCCTCAGTCTCGTCGCGGCGGTCGCGAAGGCGCATGGCGGGCAGGTTGTGCTGGCCGACAACGCGCCCGGGCTGCGCGTCACGCTAATCCTGCCGGTCGCTGGCGGCTGATCAGGCGCTCGCCTCGGCCGGTTGTGCGTTGGGAGCCTGGCGGCCGATCCTCCCCAGCAGGAGGACCAGCATCGGCAGGATCGCCAGCACCAGCGGCGCCCCGACCCCGAGCCCGAAGATGATCGCGGTCGCGAGCGGCTTCTGCAATCCCGAACCCCGGCTGAGCCCGAGCGCAAGCGGTGCGAGCGTCAGGATCGCGATCAGCGCCGACATCAGGATCGGCCGCAACCGCGCGCGCCCCGCCTCAAGCAGCGATTCGCGCGTAACCGGAACGTCGGGCGGCAGTTCGGCGAGAAGGAAGATCGCGAGTTCGGTGAGCATGCCGACCACCATCGTCAGCCCCATCAGCGCCGATATGTCGAGTTCGGTCCCGGTGACCCATAAGCCGGCGAACACCGCCGCTGTCGACAGCAGCACGGTCGCGATCACCGCGGCGGTGAATGCCCAAGTCTCGAATAATAATGTTAACAGCAGCGCCGAAAGCAGGAGCGCGGCGGCGAAGACCGTGGCAAGGTCGCGGAACGATTGCTGCTGCTGTGCATAGAGCCCGCCATAGTCAACGCGAACTTCCGACGGCAGATGCAGGGCGGCGACGGCCGCGCGGACATCCTTCATGCCCGTGCCGAGATCCTTGCCCTCGAGGCGCGCGGTCACCGGGATGAACGGTGCCAGGTCCTCGCGCATGATCTGGCGCTGTCCGGCAGCGATGCTGATGTCTGCGATGGAGTGCAGCAACACCGACCGCCCGTCGGCGGAACGAACGATCAGCGCACGCAGCGCGTCAGCTCGGCGGCGAAGGTCCTGCGGCAGCCGTACGCGAACGTCGATCACCTGCTCACCCGACAGGATCTGCGTGGCGACCGTCCCGCCCACCTGCGCCTCAACCTGTTTCGCGACGGCGTCGGGGTCGAGCCCGGCGAGTGCCGCGGCGGGACGGTCGACCTTGATCAGGATCGCGTCGCCGGCGACGCGCAACCCGCTCGCGACTTCAACCACGCCCTGAATCTTGGTGAGGGCATCGACCACCTTGCCGGCGGAATCCTCGAGCGCCTTGGGATCGTCGCTGAACAATTTGACTTCGATCGGCTGCGGCACAGCGGTCAGGTCGCCGATAAGGTCTTCCATGAGCTGCGCGGTCTCGATTTCGAGCCCGGGCACGGTCGTTTCTACCTTATTGCGAATCTCGGACATCACCGCGTCGATGCCACGGCGCGAACCGCCCTTCAGGCGGATGAAGAAATCGCCTTCGTCGGCTTCGGTCAGGCCGCCGCCGAGTTGAAGCCCGGTCCGCCGCGAATAACTGGAGACTTCGGGCGTCTCGCGGATGATCTGCTCGACCTGGCGGAGCAGCCGGTCGGTGTCGCTGAGCGCGGCGCCGGGCTTGGCCTTATAGTCGAGGATGAAGCCGCCTTCGTCCATGACCGGCATGAACCCCGATTGGAGATGCGACCAAGCGAGCGCGCCTATCACGACGAGCACGGCCGCTGCCAATCCCGAGATCAGCGCGGGACGCGCGAACGCGCGGCCCACGATCCGCTGATAGCCGCGGCCAAGCGGTCCGGTGAACCGTTCGGCTTTGTCGGCCGATTTGGCATCCTTGAGTGTCAGCCAACGGTCGGCGATGATCGGCAGCACGAAGCGCGCATAGAGCAGCGATACCGCCAGCGCCGCGACCATGGTCACCGCGAGCGCCTTGAAGAAACCGCCGGTCACGCCCGAGATGAACGCGAGCGGCACGAACACCACGATCGTCGCGGCGGTCGATCCGAACAGCGGCTTGGCCATTTCGCGCGCGGCGGCGAGCATCGAGGGTCGCTCGGATTTGTCCTCCGCCTCCTGAAGCCGCCGCATCAGATGCTCAAGCATCACCACGGCATCGTCGACGACCAGACCGACGGCCGCCGCCATGCCGCCCAGCGTCATCATGTTGAAGCTCATCCTGAGCGCGAACAACACGAGGCAAGTCGCCGCGAGCACCGCCGGCAGCAACCCCGCCGTGATCACCATCAGGCGCCAGCTGCGCAGGAACAGGAACAGCACCAGCCCAGCGAGCACCGCCCCGAGCAGAATGGCATCGCGCACCGCATCGGCGGCGCCAGTCACCAGCTCCGACTGGTCGTAGAAATAGCTGACACGTACGTCCGCCGGAAGCGCCAGCGCCTTGAGCCGCGTGTCGACCTCCTTGACGAGCCCCACGGCGTCGGCGGCCGGCGTCTGGCGCACATTGACCAGCACGGCATCGGTGCCGTTCGACGTCACCCGCGTCCATACCGGCGCCGGCGCGCGGCGAATCGTCGCGATCTCGCCGAGCGTAGCGACGCCCGCGCTCGCGAACGCACCAGACTTGACCGGCACGGCGGCGATGTCGCTCTCGCTGGAGAGGCGATCCTCAACCAGCGCAAGATACAAGCGATGGCGATCCTCGATCCGCCCGACCGCCGCGACGCTGTTGGCATTGCCAAGCGCGGTCGCGACATCTGTCATGGTCAGGCCGAACAGCTGGAGTTTGGCCGGATCGACTTCGACTTCGACCTCGGGCGTGCCGCCGCCGAGCACATCGACGCCCGCCACGCCGGCGACGCTCGACAGTACCGGCCGCAGCTTCAGTTGCGCTAGCTGAGCGAGCGCAACGCCGTCGCGCTTGGTCGAGGTGAGCGAAATGCCCAGCACGGGGAAGATCGTCGGGTCGGAACGCCGCACTTCAAAACGCGTGCCCGCCGGCAGATCGGGCAGGATCGTCGCGAGCGCGCCCTGCGTCGCCAGCGTCGCCGCGACCATGTCGTCGCCCCAATTGAAGCCCAGCTCGACTTCGGCCGAGCCCCGGCTGGTGGTCGATCGAATCTTGGTGACGCCGGGTATCTGGCGCAGCGCTATTTCGGCGGGGCGCGTGATGTCGGCCGCCATCTGCCCGGCGTCGCGCTCGCCGGCATCGATCGACACGACCACGCGGGGATAATCGATGTGCGGGAACAGCGAGACCGGAAGCCGTGTCGCCGCGAACAGACCGGCAAGCGTGACGAGGAACAGGCTCAGCCAGATCGAGCGGCGATGGCGCTGCAGAACGTCCTTCATCGCGTCGCGCCGGCTCGTTCGGTCACCTTCATCCCGTCCTCGAGCGCGGTGCCTCCTTCGACCACGACGCGGTCGCCGGGCTGGATACCCTTGAGAATCTGGATGCGGTCCGCGGTGGAGCTTCCAGGAGAAACGTCCACCGATTTGGCGACGCCTCCGCGAACCACGAATACATAGCTGCGCCCGCCATCGTCGAGCAGTGCGGCATAGGGAATACTGACACCTGCCTGGGCCGGACCGGTGGCGATCGTCGCCTGCAGAGGCGTCCCGGCGCTGGCGCCAAATCCGGCCGGCAATTGCACATAGACCGATGCCAGGCGCGTTGTCGGGTCGAGCAATGGGTCGACCCCGATAACCGACACCGACGTGCCGTGGCTGCCATCGAGCAGCTCGACATGGATCGTCTCGCCGGCATGCACGCGCGTCGCAAGCGACGGATCGATCCCGAACCGCGCGCGGACATCGCCCCGGGCACCTATCGTTGCGAGCGCCGTCCCGGCAGCGAGCTGATCGCCAGCCTTGGCGGTCAATCCCTGCACCGTCCCGGCGACCGGTGCGCGCAGTGTCAATGCCGCGCCGCTGATGCCCAGATTGGCGCGCGTCGCATCCGCGCTGGCCGCGGCCGCGCGCGCCGTTTCGACATCGGCATCGCTCATCAGACCGTCGGCACGCATGCGCCGCGCGCGAGCATAGGCAGCATCGGCCGCACGCGCGTCGCTTGCCGCCTTGGCGATCGCGGCGCGCGTGGCGAGGCTTGGGCGAAGGGTCGCCACGGCCTGCCCTGCCGAAACCGCCGTCCCGGTTGGCGCGGCGATCGCCGAGACGATCGCTTCCGCCGGAACCGTGAGCGTGTGCATGCTGGCCGGACCTGGCTCGGCCGCGCCGTAGACGCTGATTGCGCCGTTGGCGGTGTCGGCGACGGCGGCGGCGGTGCGCACCCGTGCGACCGGCGGCGGGGTTGCGTCGCTGTTCGATGCATCATCGCCACCCGCGCTGCACCCGGCGAGGAGGAGCGCGACCCCAAGCGTCCAATATTTCATTGTGTCCATCCTTCGCTGGGGCCGCCGGACAGCAGCTCGAGCGCGATCGTCTGTTCGGCGATCTGCTGGTCGAGTTGCAGCAGCGCGAGCTGACGATCGCGTGCGCCCTGTAGCGCAGTATCCGCGGTAGCTCGGGCCAAGTCGCCGCGGGCGGCTGCACGCCGGGTCGCGGCGGCATAGCGCTCGATCTCGGGTAACTGGCCGCGCAGCACATCGTGTTGCCGCCGCAAAGCGGCAAGTGCGGCGACTGCCGTCTCGATTTCCGCGCGGGTCTGGAACAGCCGAGCGGTATATTCGGCGCGAAGCTGTTCGCGTGTCGCGCTGGCGATCGCGATACCCCCGCGATTGCGGTTCCATAACGGCAGCGTGAAGCCGATCTGCGGTCCGATCGTCCGGTTGTCGGCAGTGTCGCGCGCCGCGGCGATCGTCAGCGACAGGTTGGGAAATTGCTGAAGCACCGCCTTGTGCAGCTCGGCCTCGGCGACCTGATAACCTGCGCGCAGCGCCTGGAGGTCGAGGCGACGATCGACCGCCTGTGCAAACAGCACCTCCGCGGAAGGGGGAAGGATCGGCTCCGGCGGCGGCGCCAGTTTGAGGTCCATGGTCGGCGAAAGCCCCAGCTGCGTGTTCAGCTCCGCCTTCGCCGCCGCGAGGTCCTGCTCCGCGGTCCGCACCTTGGCGCTAGCGTCGAGCAGTGCCTGGCGCCGCGCGTCGAGATCGCCCGAAGAGACGTCGCCACGGGCCGCCGCGCGCTGCGTCGCAGCAAACAACTGCTCCGACGACGCGGCGCTCGCTTGCGCCAGTGCGAGTTGCGACGTCAACGAGAGAACGCGCACGCCCAGGAGGCGGGCCTGTCCCGCCGTCTGCCATTCCGCCCAGGCCAGATCGAGCCGCACCTGGCGCTTCGAGGCTTCTCCCGATTCGCGCGTTACGCGGGCCGTACGCAGCTGGCTGAGGTCAAACCCGATCTGCGCACCATAGCCGTTATAGGCGTCAGGCCCGGAGATGAGCTTGTCGAAGCTCCCCTGGAAGCTCGGGTCCGGCAGCAGGCGCGCCGCGAACGCCTGAGCATCGGTTACGCCGAGCTTGGCGCGCTGCGCCTTGAGGTCGGGATTTTCCAGCACCGCAAGCACTGCCAGCGCATTCGGCGTCAGGGGCAACGACAGGTCGATCGGCTGCGGCTTAAGCCAGGGACGATTGATCTTTTGCGCATCGATCGAGAGCAGATCACCGGGTTTGGACGTCAGTGCCTGCCCGGCGGTCGGAAGCGCGTCCGGCGCATAGCTCGCGCAGCCGGCCAGCGCTGCGGCCAGCGACAGCGCCGACAGCCCCGGCATGCTGCGGCGCGTCCCAAGTCCGATCGACATGGCGATCCCTATGCGGCGGGCCATGAGCCGCCACCATCCCCGAAAAGCTTATAAATCCCCAATGTTCGCACCTCGCATTATCGGCCAATCTCCGTGCCGCCCAAAGCCGTGCGAAGACGGGACCACCCCGCCCATCATCGACTGGGCGCCACCTGATTAAATTATCCCAATGATGGCCGTTCGGCCTCAAACTTCGCGGAACTGAAACAATCCACGGGGATGGCGTG
Organism: Sphingomonas pruni NBRC 15498; assembly: GCF_001598455.1. Taxonomy (GTDB): domain Bacteria; phylum Pseudomonadota; class Alphaproteobacteria; order Sphingomonadales; family Sphingomonadaceae; genus Sphingomonas; species Sphingomonas pruni. The sequence continues at coordinate 34,951 of NZ_BCYZ01000026.1, read as the reverse complement.
CCGGACGGGCCGCCGGTCCGCCGAGATTGGGAGATCAAAAGATGCGTTCGGAAGCAATCTCCCTCGCGGCGCTCGCCGCGGGGATCGCGATGTCGTGCCCGGCCGCCGCCCAGGATGCAGCCTCGACATCTTCACGCGACGACATCGTCATCACCGCCGCGCGCCAGGCCGAGACCGCGCGCAAGGAACAACAGCGCGCGCCCAATGTCATCAACGTCCAGTCCGCCGAAGCGATCGCCAAATACCCGGACGTCAACGCTGCCGAAGCGCTGAGCCGCATCCCCGGCGTTTCGCTGTCGATCGACACGTCCGAGGGCCGCTTCGTCAACATCCGGGGCCTCGACGGCAATCTGAACGGCGCCACGTTCGGCGGCGTGGTCCTGCTCAACACGCAACCTGGCGGCACCTATTTCAATGCCGCGGGTCGTGCGGTCGAATTCGACACCATCCCGATCGGCGCTATCGATCGCATCGTCGTCACCAAGACCGGCATGCCCGACCACGACGCCGAGGGCATCGGCGGCAGCGTGGAACTCACGCCGCGTACCGCGATTGGTACGACGAAGCCGTTCGTCGAAGCGACGCTGGGAGGCGGCATCGAGACGTTCAAGGGCAATGGCCTCTACCGCGACGAAATCGTGGTCGGCGCGCCGCTCGGCAAGAACGCCCAGGGCAACGCACTGCTATCGTTCGTGCTCAGTCAGTTCCTCTACAACGATCGCCGCAGCTTCGACGACATTGAGGCAGCCTATTTCGACAACCAGCCGGCGACGCCGGACAAGGCGTTCGATGCCCTCGAACTGCGCAAATACGACTATCGCCGCAAGCGCTTCGGCTATTCGGGCGAACTCGATCTGACGCCGGATGATCAGCAGCGTTTCTATATCCGTGCAAGTCTCGCCGGCTATAATGAGCATGTCTATCGCAACAGGCTCGAGATCGATGGGCTGGGCGATCCGGTCTCTGCCGATCCGGGCAATGCGAAGGGTTTCGTCGCGCCGAACGCCTCGACCGTGAAGACGCTGCGCGATGAGGACGAATCGCATCACAATTTCGTCGGTCAGCTCGGCGGCGACAACCACCTGGGACCGGTGCGTCTCGAATGGTTCGCGGCTTATTCGCGCGCGACCTACACCAAGAATTACGATTACAATTCGACCTTTGTCGGGCCAAGCGGCGTGACCGTTGCGTATGACAACATCACCGATCCCGATTATCCGCGCTACCATGTGACCAGCGGCGCGAGCATCACCGATCCGTCAAACTATCTGCTCGACGGCATCGGCAACCAGGCCGAGCGTGATCGCGACACCGAATGGTCCTACGCGGCAAGCGCGTCGATCCCGGTCGGACTGGCCTCGGGCGACGAATTCAAGATTGGCGGCAAGCTGCGCTATCGAGAGAAGATCGCGCGCCCCTTCAAGGGAAGCCTCGCTTATGCTGGCTCACCTTATGCACTCAGCAACGACGCGAACGGCGCGCCGGTCACCGACTTTTATCACGCCGGCTATGATATCGGTCCCGAGATTGGCGGCGGCGCGATGCGCACGCTGTTCGGCAATACGCCGCTGGCGCTCAACAGTGGCGGCTATTTCGATGACAACGAAGACGTGTCGGCCGCATTCGCACAATATCACGGCGATTTCGGCCCGCTGGGTGTGCTACTCGGCGTGCGCTACGAACATACCAAGGCGATCTATCGCGGCATCGGCGACACCATCGACGCCGGCGGCAACGTCGTTACCGGCCCGATCTCGACGACGCGCAGTTACGACAATTTCTTTCCCACAGTGCAGCTCCGATACCAGATGGCGCCGTCGCTTGTCGCCCGCGCGACCTATTCGACGGGGCTGGCGCGCCCCGGCTTCTATCAGACGATCCAGGCGACCAGCATCGACCCGGGAGCCGGCAGCGTCTCGACCGGGAATCCGGCGCTCAAGCCGACCTACAGCAACAATTTCGACCTGAGCTTCGAATATTACCTGCCGGGCAGCGGCGTCATTTCGCTGGGCGCGTTCGACAAGGAATTGCGCGACTATATCGTGACGCGCACGGTGCGCGGTTCCTATCCCGGCATCGTCGGAATCGCGACGATCGACACTTACGAGAATGTCTCTGGTGGCCATGCCCGCGGCATCGAAGCCAATTTCGTCGACAAGTTCGCTGGTCTGCCCGGGCTGCTCAACGGTTTCGGTATCGATGCCAACGTGACCTATGTCGATTCGAAGATCGCGCTCCGCGACGGCGAGAGCGTCGCCCTTCCCGGTACCTTCAAATGGTCGTGGAACGCGGCTGCCTTTTATGAGCGCGGCGCGGTCAAGCTACGGTTGGCGTCGCAATATGAAAGTTCGGTGCTGTTCGGCGTCGGCGGCAGCCGTGCGACCGATGTGTTCCAGGACCACCGCTTCACGCTCGACTTCAACGGCAGCTACGACGTGAACCGGCACCTGCAATTCTACGTCAACGCCAAGAATCTCACCAATGCGCCATTGCGCTTCTATGAAGGTTCACCAAACCGCCCAATCCAGCGCGAATTCTACAACATCACGCTCGAGGGCGGCGTCAAGCTTCGCTTTTAGCGCGCCGCCTCCTGTCGGCGATCGATTAGGTGTCGCGCGGATTATCGGCATCCTGCCATAACGGGACTGGAACGGCTCCTCCCCCTGCGAAGCGATCGCGCTTTCGTTTACGAGGCTCCGGCACCGATGTCCCGGCAATCCCAAGACAATCGGTGGCCGAGTGCCTCGATTGCTGCACATCGTCTTTCGTGCGCCTTCTTGTGGCGTCTCAACGGCGGCGGTGGGGGGCGTCGGCAGCCCGGAAGCTCCCGCCGAAAGCCGTCCTGCCGCTTGTGGGCCACGCGCATGGCAGCCTAAGCTGCGCAATCAGCTGATACACGAGGCGTGAACGCCGCGCGGTCACAGCGAAATGCTCAGGTATCAGGGTTCAATTTGACTTGGCCAAAATCGATCTCAGCCTGCGGCAAAGCGTCGACAATGTTCGAGATACCCGGCCTCGTGCGTCGCCGCGAGATCGACGATGCTTCGCCAGAGCCAGGAGGGCGCATCGAGATTTGCGGCGCGGCGCTTCTTGAGGACACTACCCCAAGCATCACGTTGCCCGTCGTCGAGCTGCCGGGCGTGGCCGACCCCGACGACGAAGGCCAGATATGCTGCGGCGGCGACCGCCTCCTTGCGTGAGAATTGCTCGACCTCGATCTTGAGGTCCTGTGGAGCGAGCTCACGCAGAACGACCGGTTTGCCGAAAAGCCGCGCCGGTATCATGCGCTCCCCAAGGTTCGGGGCGAGCGCGCGGGCGCCCGCCACGACGCGCTCGGCGGCGTCGCGCGGCATTGGCCGGCCGGCCGTTGCCGGCGCTACCGAGGTCACCGCTTCCTTGATGTCGACTAGGGCGAGAAACTCGTCGGAAGATTTCGACTTGGCCACGCCCAGCAGCACCGCATAGCGCAGACGACCGAGCGAGCTGCACCCCTTGCGCCAATAAGCGGCATCCACGACGCGCAACCGCCCCTTGCGTCCGAGCCCCGCCAGTTCCAGAGCGCGCTCGCGAACCTCGGGCTCGTCAAATAGCGCGTCGATTCCGCCGCGCTCCTTGCCTGACAATTCCCAAAAGCGCTTTCCCAGCGGAATGACGGGCTCGGTGTCGCCGATCCTCTCCCTCGCAAGGTGTTTCCACCGCCGCCCAATGGCGCGAGCGCGCACCGAACTCACCACCTCGGGCTCGACCGGGCAGTCATTTGCCTCAGGGGAGATCGCATGCAGATAGCCGTCGATCATCCCCTCGACCATCCGCGCGGTGACGATACCCGGCAGATCGGAGCTGCGCGCCGCGGTTGCGAGCGACAAGCCCAGCCTTATCAGGTCCAGCGCGGGGTTGCCGATCACCGTCTGGTCCAGGTCGCGAATCTGAATTTCGACGCGACGCTCGGCGTCGGCCAAGGGACCGAGATTGCCGAGATGACAATCGCCGCAGATCCAGATCGGCGGCCCCTCCGGGATATCGCCGGCGACAGGAGAGGCTGCCAGCCATTGATAGAATTGAGCGGTATTGCCCCGGACATAGGCATGAACCGACCGGGCCATTTTGAGGGCACGTCTGCGTTCCAGCACCATCGAGCGGCGCGCCGGTTTTATAGGCATGCTGCGAGGCTAACGAGGGCGTCGGAAAGAGCAGGCCAGGCAGCAAGAAGACCCATGGTCGCTCAATACCGTTTCGTCAGCAGAATGTTCCCCCGCGCCGCAACTGCCACTCCTCGCTCCAACCGCGACGATAAGACCATGTGGCGTTAGCCCACGCGGCCGTGCCTTCTACCCCGCCGCGATGGCTTTGGCGATTTCGTCGCTCTTGGCTTGCTTGAGCACGCTGCAATGGCGAATGCTTTCGAGCGTGCGTTCGTAGTTGAGGACGCCATTGCCGGACGCGCGAATGGCCGCGCCAATCTTGGCGTCGATATGGGCCGCCTGATCGGCGCTGCACGCACCGCCAAACGCTTGCGGCAGGCGGCTCGTAATGAAAATGCCGTTTCCGTCAGCGGAAAGCTTTGCATAGTTGGCGAAGATCCAATCGGTCCCGAGATCGCGCGTGTCGGGGTTGCCGACGATCCCAAAGATCAAGCCGATCCTATCGAAGCTCCGCATGCGTTTGTCGTCGAGCGCCAGCAAATAGCTTGCGGCATCGGCATGGCCGCTGAAGGCGGCGGCGCCAAGGGCATTCTGACGAAAGGTCGGGTCCTCGCTCGACAAGGCTTTGTCGAGCAGCATCTTGACTGCGGTCAGCCCCCCGTCCTCCGCGACTACCTCCAGCGCATCTCCGAGGAAGGCCGGATCGAGCGCGGCCTCATCGCCGGCCAGATATTTCTCCCCGGCGCCCTTCAATTTTGCCCGGACGGCGGGATCGCGCGCGTCCTCCGCCACCAGGCCGACGAGTTGCTGACGCAGTTTCTGCTTGCCCGGATCTTCCTTGGCATAAACGCCGGCCCCAGGATCGAACCCGAGCGCCGTCAGTCGCGGCGTGTAGATCGACGCCATCAGCGCGCGATAGGCAGGCAGCGAGTCCGAGCCGATCATCCCGCGCCGACGCAGGCCCGCGATGCGCTCGCCGCCATCGACGCTGGCCGTTGCATCGGGATTCTGCGCCATCGCACGCGCCTCCGCAACTAGCCATGACGCGGGCGCCTTCCCTGCACGGAACGCCGCCCACAGGCTGTCGGTCGTTGCGATCGCTTCGCCCGGCGAAAGGGTGGCGGACGATGCGATCAGCGATTGCCAGTCCGCCGGGGCAAGGTTGAACCGGTAATAGCCGGTGCCCCCGACATTGGGCATGATCACCCCGGTCGCAGGGGCCTCGAGTGTCGTCGTCTGCTGGTCGAGCAACGCGCATTTCTTGGCGGCATCCACGCGCACACAGAATGGAATCGTCCACTGGAGCGGTGCGGGCGTCGATCCGAAGAATGCGTAGCGCGATTGGGTGATGGTCAGCTTGCCGTCGCGTCGCGCGATATCCACCACCGGCACGCCCTGTTGATCGACGAACGATTTGAAGGCGGCCAGCACGCGGGGATCTTTCGCGGAATCAGCAATCGATTCGAAAAACTGCTCCGACGTTGCGTTGCCATACGCATGACGTTCGAGGTGAAGCCGTACGCCGGCCTTGAACTTGTCGTCGCCGAGATAGGCCGCAATCATGGCCACCACCTGGCCGCCCTTACCGTAGGTGATTCCGTCGAACGCGGAATCGATCTGACTGTTTTCGGTGATCGGCTGGTGGATCGGGCGGCCGACCTCGAGCGCGTCGGTGTTCATCGCGCTGAATCCCTCGTCGAGCGCGCCGACGCCGATATTCAGTTCGGGCCGCCACTCGTTGCCGATGCGATAACCCATCCAGTTGGCGAAACTCTCGTTAAGCCAGATATCGTCCCACCAGGCCGGTGTGACCAGATCGCCGAACCATTGGTGCGATAGCTCGTGCGCGACGACCATGCCGAAGCCCTGCTTGTCACCGGTGGTCGCTCCAGGGGCGAGAAAGATGATGCCGTCGCCATAGGTATCGGCGCCGGCATTCTCCATCGCGCCGGGCATGATCGGTGTACCAATCTGGTCGAGCTTAGGGAACGGGAACGGCTTGCCGAAATAGTTTTCCAAGAGGCTGACTATGCGCGGCGTCTCCGCCATGACGTACGCCATCTTGTCCTTTTGCGCGTCGGTCGCGACGGCGCCATAGGGCATCGGCTGGCCGCGTTCGGCGGTCGGAGCGATCATCCCGACCTTGCGAACGAACGGCCCGGTATCGATGGCGACGAGATAGGTCGGCAACGGGCGGGTAGGCGCGAGTTGATGTTTCTCCAATCCCCCCGCCGCTTTAGTGACCGATGCCTGGGGCGCGTTGCCGACGACCACCAGACCGGGATGCGTGGTGACCGACACCGTAAACGGCGTTTTGAAACCGGGCTGATCGAAACCGGGATAGGCGGCGCGGGCATCGATGCTCTCGAACTGCGTCCAGCTATACCATTTATCGCCGACCTTGACGTGAAACAGCCCCGACGCGCTGTCGGAGAAGTTCCCCGAATAATCGAAGATCAGCGTGGCGGCGCCCGCCGGCAACGGCGAGGCAAAATCCAGCCGCGCGGTGCCTGTCTTGTCGACCTGCGTCCACTTTGCTGCGATCGTTTTGGCGCCGGCCCTTGCAACGACCTTCGACACGCGCAAATCGCGGCCATGGATGTACAATGACGAGGTGGACGCCTTTACCGTGATGTCGATTTCGTCATGCCCGGAAAACGTCGCGGCTTCGGGTAAGATGGTGAAATCCAGGCGGTAGGCTTTGGGAACCGCCGTGTCGGAGAGTTTACCTTTGGGCGCCGCTGCGTCCGGCACGATCTGAGTTTGACTGGTTGCGGCGGGGCCAGCTGCTTGCGGGTAGGCCATCGCAGCGGACGACAGACACATAGTGGCGACAACAAGACTGAACGAAGCGCGCATCGGGGCCCCTCTCGCAACGGTGTACTAGAAGAGTAATACGCACAATGAGGCGGGGCAAGAATAATCAACGGCGCAGGAAACCGAAATCGGCGGCTTGGCGCCCCTTTGCGGTCGTCAAGCTCGGTCCAGCGTCTCCCTGAAACCTGCCGTTCGTTCAAAAATAGCATCTGAGGCTGCCGTCGCGTGGAAAGCGGTCGTTAACGCGCTCCTTTCTAAGAACTCCGTGAGGAGACGGCCATGTGGCGTAACCCAATTTTCTCGGGTGTCATTGGCGCTGCGGTCGCGCCCCGAATGCTCCTAATAATATTAGTGTTTCGCCGTGTCCGCTGGCGCACTGGTTAGACATGTGGCCGATTTGGGTGATGGCCATGGTCAGTTCAGCTGTACTATATCCGACAATGCGGAACGGAACTGAAATAGAAAATCTGCAAAGAAAGCATCGCGTGCCGCGCCGCTAGGTATGCGTCCCCACGACCGAAGTCGCATCGTTCGACATGCCGCCGTCAATCGGCTCGTGGTCAAGGTCACCGGGGCGAATTTGAGGCACACCAACGAAGCTAGTATTTGAACCGGCCCGGTCACGAGGACGGCATCTCGATGCTCTCGATTAGTTCCCGTTTTTCAATTCAGCCTTCCCAACCTGACGCGCAGCATCACGGGTACGGACGGCAAATTGATGCCATAATCCGTTTGATCGCCATGCCACATTCTCTTCGCGATCCACTTCCCGGAATCGTCCAGCTTTCCCTCCTCGACGGAAAGATACTGCCATCGGTCGGCGCGGCCGGTCGCGGTGCGCGCAAATCTTATCCGGACATCGCTGCCTATGACGATGAACTCATTGTCGCTGATGTGCAGCATCGCGACGCCGCCTACCGGCTGGCCGACGGTCGGGCTCGGATCCGTCTTGACGAACGTCCAGCTTTCGTCACCGATGAACCAGCGATCGAATTGCGCCGTAACTCGCCAATCGCCGAAATCATGCGACTGGTCGGCGGGAGGAAAATCCTTGGCAACTCCCCAGCCGTCATGGGTGGCGGCCAGCCTCGCCCATCCGCGTGCCATCGGCGCCATAACGGCATATTTCGAGGAGAATGCGTCGATCGTGGCGGGATCGAGCGCCTTTGCCCCGAGCGGGTAATTCACGTAGCCCGTCGCGTCCATGCCAAACGGCGCATAGCCGATCGCACCGCGTCCCAGCGCGGCCCAGAAGAACCGCGCATAGTCGGCTGCATTGCCGATTTCGGGGACGAAGAGCGCGTTATCGGGGCGCGAATATGCAGCAAGGTAGGCGTCAACACGGCGCCAGTCGCGCGTGTAGATATCGGGCGCGACCAGATCGATATGCGGCGCTGCTGCCTTCCAGATATCGATCATGTTCCAGTCAGGCGAGCCGCTGGATATCCATTTGGGATTAGATACCGCGGCGAACGGGTCGCTCAGCGCGGCGTTGCAATACATTGGGAGAGACTTCACCGCTTTTCCGGCAGCCGCAATTTCATCGATGTAGCGCGCCGTATACCAACTCATAAAGGCTGGCTCGGCGAGCGGTCCGAAGAGATCGCGCCAGGTCTTACCCGACCGCTTGGTCCTCGCAGCCAGTTGAGCTGGCACCGGAGCGTCGAATAGCTTATCCGCCGCAGGCGAGCGATCCCGCGGAATGCCGAATGCGCCGGCTTCATTTTCCACCTGGACCATAATCACGGTATTTTGGGCGTCTCTCGCCGCCAGATGACGCATCATCGCGGTAAATGCGGTGCGATCAGCCTCCAGCGTGACGCGAGAAAAGGGGGACAGCGCGGACAGTGGTTGGCCGGTGTCATCGAGCTTGCGCGGGAAGCGCTTCAGGTTTGTCCGGACCCATTCCGGCACATAACCCGCGCCTCCATTCTTCCACGTCCCGAACCACAATAGAACCAAGCGAATGTTGCGGGTTCGGGCCTGGGCCAGCAAGGTATCCAGGAAAGTAAAATCGAACCGGCCCTCGACAGGTTCGACCTGTTCCCAGGACACCGGCATTTCGAGCGTGTTCGCGTGAAGCCGCTCGACCGTGTCCCACACTTGCGGCAGCACCGACGCGTCGTTGGAGGAATTATTGGCTTGGGCGCCAAGCATAAGGAAGGGCGCACCGTCGACGATCAGCGCGTGCCGGCCTTTCGCGTCGGATTCGATAGCCGGGAGTGACGGCTGTGGCGCAGCAGCGACCGAGTGGCCGCTGACGGCAAGGCACACGGATGCTGCCAGTAATCGGCGCCAGCCGCTCACCTTGCATTTCCCGTGACAAAGCGTTCCAAGCCCGAGAGCCCCGCCGCGAAGATAGCATCGGCGATGATTTCGCTATGCCGCCCTGAGCGGCCTTGGGGCTCGTCGAACGTCGCGTGCCACTCGACGAATGTCGCCCCGGTAGCGGTTACCGGGGCGGCACGGATCGTCGCGGTGTAATTATCGACCGGAAAGGCTGGCGTGACGAATGCGTACGTCAGGCAGTGCCCGCCATCGTCCAAAGCCAGCAGCCGTTCCTCAACAAGTGCCCCATCGGCCAGATGAAACGCCCTGATCGCCCCCACGGCATCCGCTGGCTTGCCGTCGACAATGACGCCGTCAAGCACTGCGTCGTGCCAGTCGCACAAGCGGTCGAAAGCGCGGATGGCCGACCAGACCTTGTCGAGCGGTGCGGCGATGACCCGGCTGGCATAGACGCGCATGGTTCCCTGTCTCCCTCAAGTTTCTAGTGCTTGTGGCCAAGGGCCTTGAATGTCCCGACCTGCTCGCGGATCGCTCGTTCGGTCGGCAGGCGCTCCATGCTCGACGCTCCGAAAAAGCCGTGCAGACGATCGCATCGCGCCAGAACGTAAGCAGCATCATCGGGTTCGGCGATCGGTCCGCCATGGCACAATATCAGGATGTCGTTTCGCACGGAGCGCGCTGCATCGGCGATAGCGTCGATACGATGGACGCAATCCTCCAGACTTGCGACATTTTCCGCGCCAATAGCACCGCCGCTGGTCAGGCCCATATGGGCGACAATGATGTCGGCGCCCGCGCGCGCCATCTTGGCGGCCTGATCCGGATCGAACACATAGGGTGTGGTCAGCAGGTTCTTGGCATGCGCTCGCGCGATCAGGTTGATCTCCAGGGCGAAGCCCATCCCGGTTTCTTCCAGATTCATCCGGAAATGCCCGTCGATGAGTCCGACGGTCGGAAAGTTCTGGACGCCCGCAAACCCGAGGTCTCGGAGCCGGTCTAGAAAATCATCGAATACGCAGAATGGATCGGTACCGTTGACCCCCGCCAGGACGGGCGTATTCCGCACGATCGGCAGCACTTCCCGCGCCATGTCCAGGACAATGTCGTTGGCATTGCCATAGGCCAGAAGACCGGCAAGCGAGCCGCGCCCCGCCATGCGATATCGGCCCGAATTGTAGATCACGATCAGGTCGATACCGCCCGCTTCCTCGCATTTAGCGGACAGCCCCGTTCCCGCCCCGCCGCCAATGATCGGGCGGCCGGCAGCAACGAGTGCTCGGAGGCGCGCGAGGATCGCCTCACGGTCATAACGTGGCATCGATCGTCTCCTCGTACGCAGCCGTCATTGCATCGGCAAAGGCAGGGTCGTTGATGTGACACGGCATGCGGATCAGCCGGCGCTTGCTGGTGGGGACCCAAGCCGTCTCAATTGCGGAGAAGAGCGCCTCGGTTGCTTCGGGATCGTAGAACGGCATCCCAGGAGCGTCGATCGCGGACACCCCGCCTTCGGGGAGGAAGAATCGGACCTCTCCGGGACATGCGTTGAGCTTTTCGACGATGAAGGCGCCTATCGCGCGATTTTCTTCCGTCGTGGTCCGCATGAGGGTCACTTGCGGGTTGTGCTCGTAAAAAAGGCGACCGGCATACCGCCCGGGTATCGTGGCGGGCGCGCCGAAATTGACCATGTCGCATGCGCCAACTGAGCCGATATAGGGGATGGCGGTGCGTGCAATCGCCCCAAGTCTGTCTTCGGTCGCTGCCATGACGCCGCCTGCGATGAAGTCGGCGATCTCGGTCAGCGTGCAATCGATCACCCCATCGACAAGGCCTGCATCGACCAGCTTCTCCATCGTTCTGCCGCCCGTACCCGTGGCGTGGAATACAAGACAGTCGTGCTTCCTTTCGAGCGACCGGCTTATCCGGTCCACGCATGGCGTAGTCACACCGAACATCGTGAGCCCCACCGTCGGTTTTCCGTCCAACCGATCAGCGTGTTGGTTCGAATTCGCCGTTGCCATGGCCGTGATCGCGGCGGCTGCGTTGGCGATAACGCGCCGCGAAATCCGATTCAGCCCAGCGATGTCGGTAACCGACGGCATCAGGATCAAGTCGCTCGCATCGACATAGGGTGCGGTGTTGCCAGAGGCGACCGTGGATACGATAACCTTCGGCGTGCCGATCGGCAGTTGGCGAAGGGCCGGCGCAACGAGCGCTGTCCCGCCGGAACCGCCCAGAGCGATCGCGCCGGCGATATCGCCACGACCCGCAAGGAAAGTTTCGAGGGCCAGACCCATCGCAGCGACCGCGGTGCCCCGATCACCGGTGTTCACCGCGTCCAGCCCGCCGGGATGAGAGGCAGCAACGCTTGCGGCGCTGATATCGGCTGTCGCACTTGCGAAACTTGTGCCCACATCGACGGTGATTGCTCGCCATCCCAACCGCCGGACGCTGGCGGCAAGGTGCATCAATTCTCTTGCTTTGGTGTCGAAGGTTCCGATTACGTAAATGACACCTCCCATCGTACCCCCCTAGGCGAGGTCGAATTCGGCGCGGATCGCGTCACTATGTTCGCCGAGTCGCGGAGCTCCCCGGTCCGAAGTCGGCCGCACGCGATCGATACGCATTGGGCTGGCCGTCGTGCGCATCATACCCGGCCCAGCCTGGATCGATTGCAGCATTCCAAGGGCGCGAAAACTTTCGGCCTGCAGCAACGAGGGCCAATCGAGCACGGCCGCCGCCCAGATATCCTGCGGCTCGAGCACCGCCAGCCATTGGTCGGTCGTGCGCTCAACCAACCGCGCGGCGATGCGGTCGAGCAACATGTCGCGATCCGAAAAGCCGTCGCCAGATCCGGCAAGACCGGGCAAATCGAGCAATTCTTCAAGACGGCTGAGCGGCGTCATTGCCAGCGCGAGATAGCCATCAGCGGTTCGATAGACGCCATATGGCGCCGCGAGATAGGCATTGGCCCCATAGCCGGCGGCGCGCGTCGGCGGCCGGCAGCCATCGTTCAAAAATGTCGTGAGCAGCTCGAACTGGAAATCGACCAATACTTCGAGCAAACTCGTTTCGACCAAACCGCCAGCCCCCGTGCGCCCGCGGCGAACGAGCAACGCGAGGATGCCTTTGGCGAGAATGTGCCCAGCCAGCATGTCTGCAACCGAAAGACCAATCGGCATCGGGCCGGATTCGGCGGTCCCGGTGAGCCACATGACCCCCGACCGCGCCTGCGCCAGGAGATCCTGACCGGGGAGTTTTGCCCATGGCCCTTGCGGTCCGAAACCGGAGACGCTTGCATAGACGAGGCGCGGATTGATGGCGCGAACGTCTTCATAGCCGAGACCGAGACGCTCGACGACACCTGGCCTGAAATTCTGGATGACGACATCGGCTCGGGCGATCAACGCGCGGAGCCCGGCAAGATCGGCGCTGCTTTTGAGATCGACCGCGAAGCTCTCCTTGTTCCGGTTGATCGCGTGAAACAGCGTAGACTCGCCCGCGATGTCGGTGTCGGTGAGGTAGAGGTCTCGGCAAAGGTCGCCCGACCCCGGGCGCTCTATCTTGATAACCCGAGCGCCGAGATCGCCCAACTGCAGCGCGGCGGAAGGACCGGCGAGAAATTGTGACATGTCGAGGACGAGGAGACCTTCAAGCGGCGCAGAATCGCGCGCGCCCAAACGTTCGGCAGCTTCCCCAGCGCGCATCGAATGCACTTGCCTCGCCCTTACATTATTGTTTGCTGGCTAACATACAGTCTATATATGAACGATCAATCCGAAAACGGGGATGCCGAAACAGGGTCCGAAAAATGGCCTCTGCATGCGCAGCTCACCGTTATCGGAAGCCTCGCGTGCATGGCCCGCGGCGAGCAAAATAACGATGTCGGTGCGGGTGGTATCCGGCAGAAAAATGGGGGAAAAGCTGCGCTGCCATGACCGAAGTGAATCTTTCGACCGACGAGCGCCGCCGGAAATACGCGGTACCCGCGCTGGAGAAGGGCTTGGACATCCTCGAGCACCTTGCCGATCAGGCGGTACCGATGACGCAGTCCCAGCTCGCGCGAGCCATCAATCGCCAACCGGGCGAATTGTTTCGGATGCTGGCGTGTCTTGAGGGCCGCGATTATGTCAGGCGCGATATAACGAGCGGAGGCTATTCGCTCACGCTTAAGCTCTTTCAACTCGCACGCATTCATTCCCCCTATGAAGCATTGGTCGCAGCCGCGCGCCCTTTCATGCGGGCCCTAGCAGACGAAGTCCGTGAAAGCTGCCACCTCACCGTTCTGCAAAGCGACCAAGTTCTGGTTCTCGCCCAGGAGGAAAGCCCCAATCCTTTCCGCCTCTCTGTCGAGGTCGGATCTTCTCATTTGCCGCTGCGGACCAATTCGGGGCGTCTATTGCTGGCCGCGCTGACTCCCGCCGAACGGGCCGCGATGTTGGAGCGCCTGCCCGATTGGCAATCGATGGACGACAAGGCGCGCAAAGCGAAGCTCAAGCGGATCGGCGAGGTCAAGGCTCAGGGGCATGCCCGATCGATCGGCGAACGCTTTCTTGGCGGCGCGGACATTGGGGTCCTGATCGGCAGCCCTGGCGCTCCCCTCAATGCGGCGTTGACGATCGCGACGCTCATCGATGCGAACGGCGAGGCGCCGCTCGAACGCCTGCTCGAACCACTGAGCAGGACAGCAGCCGCGATCACTCGAGCAGCGGGCCTGGATCTCGATACGTCGAGTCTTTCTCGCGTGAGCGCCGACATGAAGGAAGACAAATGAAGCGTCGGTTCGGATGGTATTGGCTGGTTGTCGCACCCTGTCTGATCGGTGCGGGTCCGGCAGCAAGGGACAAGTGGGCAGCCGGCTGGTTCAGCGCGCCTTTCGCGCCGTTCGCGGTACAGCCGGCGACCACACCGGCCATCTTCGCCAACCAGACTACACGTCAAATTCTGCGCATCGATGCCGCAGGACGGTCGATACGGCTCAAGCTGACCAACGAACTCGGCATCGCTCCGTTGAAGGTGGCCGGCGTGCACGTCGCATTGACGGATCCTGCCGGAGCGATCGTGCCCGGAAGCGATCGCACAGTCACGTTCGACGGTGAAAAGGAGACGTGGCTTCCCGCCGGAGCCCCCCGATTGAGCGATCCCATCAACGTGCCGGTCAAAGCGCTGCAGCATATCGCCGTCTCGATCTTCTATCGCGATAAAGTGGTTCCCGCGGCGCACCACGCGGATTTGATAGTCGCGCCCGGCGACCAATTAGACAGGCTCGAGATGCAGGCAGCGCATCGGGAACGTGGCCCCGGACTGGTGTCGGAAGTGGATGTATTGCGCGATGTGGCGGCTCCGGTGATCGTCGCCTTCGGCGATTCGATCACCGAAGGCGCCGCCTCCACGCCCGGCAAGGATATGAGCTGGCCACAACAATTTGCCGGCCGGCTCGCCGCCGATCCTCGCTACAGGGGATGGAGCGTGGTCAATGCGGGGATGAGCGGGAACCGCCTGCTGCACGAGGGCTTCGGGCCTCCTGCCCTCGCCAGATTCGATCGCGACGTATTGGCTGTGACGGGCGTCACGCATGTCGTCCTTCTGGAAGGGATCAACGACATCGGCTGGTGGAACAAACCGGACAGCGAGGTCACCGCTGCAGAGGTAATCGACGCCTATCGTCAAATCGTGGCGCGGGCGCATGCGCGTGGAGTGAAAGTCGTCGGTGCGACGATCCTTCCCTATAAGGGGGCGGTCTATTTCACGCCCGAAGGCGAACGAATGCGTCTTGAGGTGAACCAGTTCATCCGAACCGGCGGCCTGTTCGACGGGGTGATCGATTTCGAGAAGGTCGCGGCGGACCCTGCCGATCCCGCGCGGATTGATCCCAGACTCGAGCCGGGCGACCATCTCCATCCGAATGATGGCGGATACGCGACGATGGCCGCGGCGATATCGCCAAGCCTCTTCGAAGCCAGACGCTGACGTTTGCAACGGAGGCGCATCCCGCCGGCGACGCGCAGGCGCATGATCGCGTTACGCGCGATCTCCGGCCGCGGCTGCGGTGAACCGGTAGCGGCCCGATCCCGCCACCAGTTCGACCTCGGTGGGCAGGACACGGCGAACGCGGATGCCCGTCGATAAAGCCAATGGGCGACCACCTTCGCGCAGTGCCTGCGGATGGGACGTCGGCAGTACGATGGTCGCCCGCCGACCGACTGGAATCTCTATTGCCACTTCCAGCAGAGCGCCATCGGTCTTCCACGCGCAGCTGACCACGCCTTCGCGCATCCTATAGCTGGCACTCACGCGGTCGATCCCATGCAAGATGCGAGGCGCAATCCTGATCGCATCACCGCGTTGTCGGGAATGATCGACGTCCAAGCCCGCGAGCCGTCGATAGAACCAACCCTCCGCATGCCCGAGCATGAAGTGATCGAGCGATTTGGTGGGATTGGCATCCCATGCTTCGGTCAACGTCGTCGCCCCATGTGCCAATTGCCAAGCATAGCTCGGCCGATCGCGGACGTTGAGCATGTCCAGGACAATGTCGTCCCTATTGGCTGCCGATAGCGCGTCGATGACATACCGAAAGCCAATATCGCCCGCGGTAACGCCATTGCCTTCTCGTCGAATGGATCGGACCAACTCGCGTTGCGCCTTCGATTGAAACGCAGCGGGCACCAAACCGAGCGCTAGAGGCATCGCCTGGGCGGTCTGACTGCCGCGTTCATAGCGACCGGTGCCCCGGTCAAGAAATGCCCGGTTGAACCGAGCAGTCGCCCAACGAGCCCTTGCGGCGTAGCGTCGAGCTTCAGCGTTTCGCCCGACGACAGGTGCCATTTGCGCCATCGTTTCGAGCGTCTGGATGTATATTGCTGTTCCGGTCAGCGCGCGGCTCGTCAACTGCGCCTCACCCGGCGGATTGGGTCCGACATCGTACCAATCGCCCATTCCGAAGTTGAGGAGCCCGTCCCATTCTCGACTGCGCCCGGCCAGGTAGTCGCAATAGCGCACCGCAGCCGGCCATGCCGAGTGCAGGATCGTGGCATCGCCATAGAAGCGATATGCCGCCCAGGGAGCAAGGATCGCGGCGGCTCCCCATTCCGGAGAATTTCGCCAAATCTGATCCTGCCCTTGAGCGTCGATAAAGGCGACATATTCCGGCGCGATGCCCGGTACCATGCCGTCACGCTGCTGCGCGTCAGCAATATCGCGGACCATTTTCTCATAGAGCGGGATTGCGTCGCGATTGTAGAGGACGGTCGGAGCGTTGAGATAGGTCTGCTCCAGCCAACCCAGCTTCTCGCGATGCGGACAATCCGTGAGCACCGAAACCATGTTGCTGGTCACTGCCCGATCTATCAGTCGATGGATTTGTCCAAGCAGAACCGGCGCCGCATCGAACGTCCCTATTCGCTCGATATCGGCATGGAGCACGTGCCCCCGGACCGACACTATCGCGCTGCGGGGAACCCCGCTGAGCTCCAGATAGCGAAATCCATGATAACTGAATTGAGGCTCGAACCGTTCGACGCCGCCTGCCGCGGTGTAGCGAAATTCCACTCTGTTGCCGGGTCCGGCATTGAAACTCTGTTGGGTTACCCGCCCGTTGCCGTCAAGCGTTTCTCCAGGGAGCGCCACCAATGTGGCACCTCGCTCGGCCCGAAGTTCGATGACCGGCCGCCCTGCGAAATTCATCCCAAAATCAACCAGAACCACGCCCGGTGCCGGTTCGGACATGCTAAGGGGAGTCATGGCATCCGCGACAATTACTGCCGGCGAACCCGCTGCGTGCAATTCGCCGCCCGGTCCATTGACCGGGATAACAGGTAACCAGGCGCGCCTATCGGCCCCGCCCCGATCCCAGCCGTCGGGCCAGGATCGAGCATCCCAATCCTCACCTCCATAGATAGATGAAAACTGGATCGGACCTTCAGCCCAGCTCCACTCGCTGTCCGTAGTGATCAGCCGCGTCGAACCGTCGGCAGCTCGGAGCGACAGCTGCAAGATCGCCTTTGGCTGGCCGAAGCTGTCGAGAAACTTCGTGTAGCGGCCTTCTCGATGCTCGACATTGTACATGCCGTTGCCCAGCGAAAGCGCTAGCATGTTATCGCCGTCGCGAAGCAAGCCGGTGACGTCATAGGTGTCGTAAAGGACGGTGCGTCGATAGTCCGTCCATCCCGCCGCGAGGCCCGCCGGTCCGACGGGCCTGCCGTTGATCGCGAGCTGATATTGGCCCAGTCCACACACGGAGACGACGGCGAGAGTCGGTCGACTAATCAACGCGAAGCTCCGTCGCATCACGGGTAGCGGACGTGCCGGGACCATGGCCGGAGCCGCCTGTCCCGCGATGTGGGGCGGCAATGCTCGATCGGGCTCAGCTGCGATCCATCGCGCGGTCCAGTCGTTGGTGGAAAGGACGCCTGTCACGAAAGAATCAGGCACACTCCATTCGCTCCAGCGACCGGTCCGATCCGCCACGCGGACGGTCCACCAATACCGGCGGTGGCTGCTAAGCTTGAGCGGCGCCGGCGGGCGAATGCGTTGATCGTCACTGGCAACGGCACCACTCTTCCAAATGTCGCCCGTCCCTGCGCGCACTTGATGGGGGTCGCTGCCGACGACGACTTCCCAAGCGGTCTGTCGCAGCGACCGGGCGTCGGGTTCGACCGGCGTCAGCCGCCAACCGAAGCGCGGGCGCAGCGTATCGATTCCAAGTGCGTGCGATCGCCATTCTGTGGTCAAACCGGTAACCGCTATATCGGCGCCTCCGGCCAGCGCCCTGCCTCGAGACGAGGCGAGCGACGGTAACAACATCGCGGCACCCATCCCACCGATTGCTGAACGTCGATCGACGGTCATGATCGAGGCAGCGGCACGATTGCTTCGGATAGAATCCTCACCGGGCCCATCAAGCCGGCCGGGATGAGCGTCGCATTTGCCGCCGGCAACCATTCCTTGCCGCCACGTAATGCGGGATAGACCCAGGCGACGCGCTCGCTTTCCGGCAGGGCGCGGTCACCGACCAAGCGGTTGTGCCAAACGTTTGTGACGATGATCTCGATCTCGTTCTCGCCCGGGCACAGAGCGTCTGTCACGTCGATACGGAAAGGCGCGATCCACCGGCTACCCAGTCGGCGGCCATTGACCACCAATTCCGCGATTTCCCGGACCTGCCCGATGTCGAGTAGCAGACGCAGGTCGGGCCGGAACAGATCCCGGCTCAGAGCTATGCTGGTCGAGTAATGGCCGGCGCCCGAATGGTAGCGCACGCGCGGCGGGTCGAGCGTGGACCAAGCGACCGGCGCCGCCAGCGAGATCACATCCGGAGGCGCGCGCCACCCCGAAAAGCGAAGCTGCCACATTCGGTCAAGGACGACAGGGCGAGGCGCGGCGGGGATGATCAGGTTCGCGCGGCGCCCGTTCGAGTACATGACACGAGCCGCGCCGGCAACGCTACCGACGATAGCAGGCCCCTGATCATGCCAAACCAGGCGTTGGTCGCCTTCGAGCGACGCGTTCGCGACATGAGGCACAGCCTCGCCTTCGCCAACGACGACGACCGCGCTGCCACCCGCCTCGATCTTCACCGGCAAGAATGTGCGTCCGCCTTCGAAGTGCCATTGCGGCGCGGGCGCTCGCTCTCCGTTGAGCGGATCCCAAAAATCGACGGATCCCGCCGCCACACGAAGCGACAGCCTCGTTCGGACCGTCTCGTTGCCGGGGTTGGCGACGAAGTAGACATGGGTCCGCCCGACACGGCGATGCGTCCAATCCAGTTCCGCCGCATCGGGCGCTATAAGATCGGCCGAGACGCCCAGGCGCCGCAGCGCCTCGGACGGCGTCACGCCCCATAGCACTAGCCCCCGGCCGAGGCGGGTCATGCCTTTATCGCCTCGCGTCGCCCACAGCCTGCGGCTGCGCGCGGCGAACTCTCCCGGGTCACGCTCGCGTCCGATGGGGCCGAGCGGAGGTGGCGCCAGGAGTGTCGCGCCTGCGCGCGCCAACCGCTCGATTGCCTGAAGAAACTCGCTTGAATATCGCGCTCCGGCGGGAAGCACGAGCAGGCGGTAACGCATCCCGCCGTCAATGACGATGTCACCGCCCTCGACGCTTGCGCGCCGTATGATCGCGTCGCGGTTGATGCTGTCGTAGCGAACGCCGGGCGGAAGCTGCGCATCGAGTTGGTGTGGCAGCAGCGCACGACTGGGTATTTCCTCGCCAATGAACACCGCGACGTCGACGACGGGGACGCCCTGCTGCAGGATCGCTTGGCAACGCCTCATATAATCGAACCAGCCGCGTGCCTGCCGCCACCAGGTCTGAGTACGACTGAATACCGTGCCGATACCGTTCAACGTCATTCCCGGCGCACGATCCAGGAACGGCTGGGCAGTATAAACGTGGAGCATGAACCGATTCACGCCGCGGCAATATTGTCGGTCGCCGAGCGGTTTGAGCATCGCCGGATGCTCGTCCCACATGATGTCGTTTTCGGTAAAGCTTTCGGTCGCGATGATCCGCTTGCCGTAGATTCGCCCTCCGGACACGGCATCGGCAACGTCGGTCGGCTTGTCGTTTCGCGGCGTTCGAAACCAGAATTCGCCCATCGGCAGATCGGTGGCTTCCGCCCACCGCAAACCATCCACCGCATAGGTCGGACTGGCCGGCTCACCGCTGAACCGGCAGCCGCGGATGTGCGCCAGCGCAGCCACGGTCTCGAAGAATTCGCTTTGCGTCAGCTCGGCGATGGTACGCCGGAAATCATGCAGGAAACACTCACTGGCATCGGCACTCGCGACAGGTATGCCCGCAAGTACGGCGAGCCACGGCTTCAGATCGTATCCGCGGAGTTGCCTGAATTGCGTCGCGAACATTGGCGACCAATTCTGACCGCTAGCCTCCCAACTGTCGACGTGGATCGTATTGAGCACGCGCCCGGCGCGATCGTGCCCTACCCGTTCCAGCGCCGCGCCAAACCACTTGTCGAACTGCAGCTTCACCGCTTCCCGGTTGAAGCGATCCACCTCCAACCCTTGGGCACCGCCCGCTGCGGAGTTCTCTCGTCCGTTTGTCGTATATCCGAGGCGTATGACGCGCCAACGCCCCGCGGGCGGCTCCCAATCGAGCGAACCGTCGCGGCGCAGGTGCTGACTCAAGTCGATGATCTGGTCTGGGTCGACGCAAACCGTATTTGGTGCTTCGAGCGACGTGGTGCGGCGGCTGATCGACCATTGTGCCGCCGTCTTGCCGACAATCTGATGGATTTCGGGTCGCGCGGACAGTTCGAGACTGAACAGTCGCAATCTAACGTCCTGTCCAAAATCGTAATTCTCCAGATAGGGCCCTGGAGCCTGCGGCACGTGAATGAAGCGAAATATCTTGGCCGTGGTTTCCGGCAAGGCGTGGGTCAGCGTGGTGAGATCGGTCTGCCACCCATGTTGCGGATATTCGAGGCAACCGACCGGCCGGAAGATGATCCCATCATCGCTTGCCTCGACGGCGAGAGAATTTGCGGCGCGATAGACACCAGGCGAATACCCCCAGGGCGACGGCGTACGTACTGTGACCGAGCGCAGAGTGAACGGCGCGTCGAACTCGAAGTCGACATGCCCCTCGGCCACGGTCGAAAACACCTCGACGGCATTTTCGGGATCGATCAGGTTTTCGAGCGGGGCTTGCGCGAGCGGCAGGTTCGTCTTGAGGCGCGGCTTCTCCTTGACGCTTGATCGGTCAAGTTCAGCCGACCATGGATACGCCAGCACAGCGACGTCGCGATAATAATCATGACGCGACGGCGGTTGCGGAAGCGTGATGGCCTTCTCGCTGGCAACGGCACGCGTCTCTGAGACGGTCAGCACCTGCATTGAGAGATCGGGGGTAATCCAGGGACCACTGGCCGTCGCCCAGCCGTCGCAGATGTTGAGCGAAATCGTCATGCCGAGCCGATCGGCTTCGGCCACGGCGTGATCTATGAGAGACCACCAATGCGGACTCAACGCATCCGCGGGCGGCGATACGAGCGGCGGCTGCTTGGATGCCCCGATTGCGAATACCATTGCCGTGGAGATGCCGTTGTCGCGCATCGCCGTGAGATCCGCCGTAATCCCTTCTGCCGTGACAGCGCCGTCTAGCCAGTACCAATACGCTCCCAGGCCCGCCTCGGGCGGCGGACGATCAAAACTCTCGGCTAGGCGGTCGGCAGATTGGCCCACCGGTTCGGGATCGCCTCGCCGCGTTCCGGACGCCGGGACGGCAGCGCAAAAAGCGACCGCCGTGCTGCCCAAAAGCAGCGAGCGGCGGTCCAGGTGTGAGCCCGACAGTAATGGAGGAGAATCGATTTTATCGGGCATCGAATGTGAACTTATCCTCAGAGCTTGAAGCGGACTCCGAACATGATTTGCCGATCGTCAACCTGCGTCTCGTGCGGGCGCGTATCCAGGTCGTTATAATAGGACCGGCGGATAACCCGGGTGAGGTTGTTGCCTTCCAAGCTTATCGTGACGTGAGGGGTGACGTCATAGCTGAGCGAGGCCGCCAGCCATCCGTAACCACGACGGTAGCTCGGCTGACCGACGCCGTTGAACAAATAGGTGCTGTCGAAATAGGTGCTCCGCCAATTATAGGCCACACGCGCCGAAACGCCATATTTCTCGTAAATGCCGACAAGGTTGTAAGTGTACTTTGAAAGGCCCTGCAGCGGCGTAGTCTGGCCGATGATCGACGAGGTCGTTGAACTGTCGACCAGCGTGAAGTTTGCCTGCGCGCCGAGGCCGCTCAGCGGTCCTGGAAGGAAATCGAAGAATTGCTGATAACCAACTTCGAGCCCCTTTATCGTTCCACCCTGATTGTTGGCCGGCCGGCTGATCGTATAGGTGATGCCGTCATAAGTCTCCACCGACGGCTCGATCGAAATGAAATTGCGCACCTTCTTGTAAAAGGCAGCAACGTAGATCGATCCGGTCCTCGAGAAGTAATATTCGAGCGAGGCATCGAGCTGATCCGCCTTGAGCGGCTTCAAATCGGGGTTCCCCGCCGATCCGTTCAACTGTACCGAATTGAGCGTAAGTGTGGGTGATAGATCGCTGAAATTGGGCCGCGTCACTGCCTTCGATGCCGCCAGGCGGAGCTTCAGCTTGTCGGTGAAATTGAACCGAACGTTCACCGACGGCAGGAAGTCGTCATAGCTGGAATTGACCGAAATCGGCCCCACGCCCCCACCCGAGAGCGTTCGGTTGCCGTTGAGATTCTCCTGGGTGTGCACGTAGCGCAGACCGATATTGCCATCGACGATGCTGTCGGCACTGCCGAAGCGCAACATGCCATAGAGCGTCGTGGTCTTCTCGCTAACGCGATAATAAGCCAGCGGCCCATTGGCCGGCGGCGTGCTGGCGAAGCCGAGCGCACTCTGAACTTCGCTCAAATGGTCACGGAGCAACGGCACCGGAATGACCAGATAATTGCCGAGTAGCGGGGTTCCTTGCGACGAGCGGGCGAAAAAATCGCTGGCAGGATTTGGCGCTAGGATCGACGGCGCTGTAGTCGCCGAGGCGCCGCTGAACAGGAAGAAGCTATATTGGTTCGACTGAGCGGTGCGGTCGGCATAACGCAACCCGAAGTCGATCGAATGCAGGAAACCGCCGCCGAGATCGTAGCTACCGTCGAGCTTAGCGGCGAATTGGTCCGCCTTGTTCCTGGTTCCCTGATAGAGGAGGAAGTCGATCGACGTGTTGGCTTGACTGAGCAAGTCATAACCATTGGCATTGGCGCTGGGCACGAAGGTCGTCGTGTCGGCGGTAAAGCGTGGTATCGTCGCGCCGGTAAAGCCGCTATTGAACACAACTGTGCCGGTGGCATGCGTATAGCTGACATCAGCCGCGAGGCTTAGCGGGCCGCTGGTCCATTTCGCTCCGCCGGCAAATTGGATCATCCGATCGCGCGTGTCGTACGCGTAGGAAAGCACCGAAACAGGCGCGTTCAGATACGTCGCCTTCACGACGTCACCATTGGGCGCAACCTGCGCTCCGGGTTCGGCCGTAAGTCCACCGAGCGAGACCGAGGCCCCATAATTGTCGTTCAGATTGATGAATTTCGCATAATGTCCCTCGACATAGAGTTCGAGATTCGCCGAAGGTTTCCACTGCAGCATCCCGTCGATGCCTAGCCGTCGCCGGTCACCCATCGGCGTCACGTCATAGGCGCCGTTCGGGGCAATAACGGTCCGACCGGGAATGATCGTGGTGCTACTGCCCGGAGTACCGGTCGAGATCAGATCGGAGCGAAATTTGCGTTCCTGGTACGAGACGCTCAAGAGCGCACCGATTTCCCCTGCCCCGGTTTCCCACTTGTCCGCGATAAGCCCGGAGACGGTGGGGGTAAGCTCCTTCGCAAGATCGGCATAGGTGCCCTTCACCGTCCCCGAAATGGTGAGCTTGTTGAAATCGAGCGGACGGCGCGTGCGCAGGTCGATCAAGCCGCCTAAGCCGCCTTCGATAAGGTTGGCCGACGGCGACTTGTAAACGTCGATTCCCGACAGCAATTCGGCAGGAATATCCTGAAGGTTGAGACCACGCGCGCCCTGGGCGGTAAATATCTCGCGGCCGTTGAGCGTAGTCTCGACCTGCGACAGCCCGCGCACGTACACGGTCGATCCCTCGCCGTAGTCGCGTTCGATCTGCACGCCCGTCACGCGCTGCAGGGCGTCGGTGGTGCTTTGGTCGGGCAGCTTGCCGATATCCTCGGCAACGATCGAATCCACGATTTGCGAAGCATCCCGCTTGCGCTGTTGGGCGCTCATCAGGCTGGCGCGCACACCGGTCACGACAATCTCGCTTTGTCCGCTGGTCGCCTCTTTGTCCGGGGTATCGCTCGCGGCCGGTGCTGGCGTGTCTTGGGCGCGAACCGGGGTCGCCATCACGACTGCCGACATGACGGTCGTCGCGGCGGTAATCAGGTAGAAGTGCTTCAGCCTCATTGTCATTTCCTCCCTATTGTGCCCGATCGCTGCCCGGGTCACTTTGTCGAGTAGTTGGCTGCCCGCTTCGGGGCAGCGAATTCGATGCGAATTGCGAACGGCATGGCCGGATTTGCGGCGGCCTTGGGCAATGTGAGATGCAACCCGTCGGCCTGTTGATTCCAGTCGACCGGAACGCCGCTGCCGAGCAGCCGTACCCGCGAAACCGGCGGCGCATAAGGAGTGCCGCGGTAAAGGACTCGGATCAGCATCTTGCCGTCCGCAGCCCGGGCGAGGCCTAATGCGTAGAGCGTTCGGCCCCGGGTGGTAAAGCGTATGTCAGCGGGCGTGTAGCGGGGGTCGTCGCCTTCCTTCAGCGAGCCCGTGGCATTGCGCGTAGGACCCTCTCCGAACATCGCCCAAGGTCGGGTGTCGTAGATGGCCTCTCCATTGACGGCTAACCAATCGCCAATTTGCTTTAGGACGGCGACTTCCGGCTCCGGAATGGTTCCGTCGGCGCGCGGACCGACATTGAGGAGCAGGTTTCCATTTTTCGATACGACGTCGACGAGCGTCGCGACTAAGCTATCGGCGGTGCGATACCGATCATTCTCTACATAGCCCCAGCTCTTGATGCTGATCGACGTATCCGTCTGCCACGGTAACAAGCGGAGCGCGTCGAGCCTGCCGCGCTCGACGTCGAACAAGGCAGCGCCGGCCGGAAACGCTTCCTCCTTGTAAGCAAGGACCGGTGCGATACCGTGGTGGGACGAATTATCGTAATAATAAGCCGCCAGCCGCTGCAAATAGGGCGCGAACGCCGGTTGGTTCACCCACCAGTCGAGATAGACGAATTCTGGACGGTATCGTTCTACGGCTTCACCGGTGCGCGCGAGCCAGTCGTCAAGAAACGCTTTGGATGGCGGCAGCCATTGTTCGAGATGGTTCGGATCAGGCTCGACCGATGCGGCCACACCGTCAAGGGTGCGCGAGGCTGCCGGGCCGTAGAAGTCTGCATAAGCCGGATTCCAGACATCACTTCCCGCAGGTGCCTGGCCATACCACCACCAATGCTCGGCCCTGTGCGACGACAGCCCAAAGTGGATCCCCGCGGCACGCGCGGCCTTTGCCACGTCTCCAACGACGTCACGCTTTGGGCCCATCCTTGCAGCGTTCCATCGCGTGATGCTCGAATCGTACATCGCAAAACCGTCGCAATGTTCCGCGACCGGCACGACGTAGCGGGCCCCGGACCGCTTGAAGAGTTCAACCCAGGCGACGGGATCGAATTTGCTGCCATTGAAACGGGAGATGAAGTCCTTGTAACCGTGCGTCGATTGCGGCCCGAAGACTGAACGCTGGTGCTCGAAAGCCGGTTCACCCGGCACATACATGTTGCGGGAGTACCATTCCGACCCGAAAGCCGGCACCGAATAGACGCCCCAATGGATGAAAATTCCGAACTTCGCATCGCGATACCAGTCCGGGACCCGGTATGCAGCCAACGACCGCCAATTGGACCTGAACGGTCCTCGCGCAACGGCTTGATCGATGCGGGACAGCTGCGAACTGACCGCTGCCGGCGAGGACGAAATTGGCGCAGGCGCAGCGACCTGCGCCGATGCGGACCCGCCGGCCACAACCGCTATCGCCATTACTGATGAACGCAACCGGCGAACGAGCGCCGAAATCTTCCCTGACATCCTTCCGTGCCCCTCTGCGAGAGCTGAGGGTTATTTGTCATACTGTTTGTATATGAACAAGCAGTTTTTCAACAAACGCCGGACGGCGCGACGGCGGTGCGTCCGTTCGCCAGAGTTATCAAGCACGTGGCCAAAGCACGGTCCGCTGGCGAAACATCCGCGTTCGATTTGCGGCAGGGTTTTCCAGCCCCTACTCAGCCAAATGCCGAAGAAGTTGGAGGCGCGGACGACCGGCGATTCGCGAATCCTGGAGGCGATCCCGCCGGCCCGTCGTTTGCAATCAGTTCCAGGGGACCGAGCGGGCGACCGAGATGCCGCGCACGTCGTTGGGGTACGGCCCCCCGACCGCGGTATAGAAGTGATACAGCGCGCCCTTCGAGTAGATGAGCGCCGGCTTGTGAGCATAGCCATCGTCGATCGATCCCGCTGGGCCGATGTCGATGAGCACTTCCTTTTCCTTGGCATATCGCAACGGGTCGTCGCCGATCGCGATCAAGTCCCGCGCCTTGTTGTCTGCCGAGGACAGGCCAAAATAGAATAGCGCCCATTTGCCGCCATGGGTCACTACGAAAGGATCGCTGGCAAATCGCGAATCCGGTGCTCCGGCGGGTCCGTTGCGGATGATCGGACTGCCCGGATAGCGGCGCCATGTCCTGAGATCCTTGGACATCGCCACCCCGGTTTGTTCGTGCCAATGCTCGCCGGTGGTTTTGGCGTTGTAGAACAAATAGAATGTGTCGCCGTTCTTCAC
Source organism: Sphingomonas pruni NBRC 15498 (assembly GCF_001598455.1). Taxonomy (GTDB): domain Bacteria; phylum Pseudomonadota; class Alphaproteobacteria; order Sphingomonadales; family Sphingomonadaceae; genus Sphingomonas; species Sphingomonas pruni. The sequence goes on along the minus strand of NZ_BCYZ01000026.1, from coordinate 8,311 downwards.
CAAATACGGCTTGTAGAGCCCGCCGCGCTCCCATTCGGCGCCGTCCTCCGGCCTCAAGATGGGCGCTTGGCGCTCCCATCGTTTCAGGTCGGTACTATAGGCAAGACCGATCACGGCCGGCCCCTCCTCATACCCGGCACCGGGATACGCGTGCCACGCACATACATATCGGCCATCGACCTTGAGGAGGCGGCCCGGAGAATACAATTCATTCTCTCGCAGTATGGAGGCAGCCGCGACGTTGTATCGAGTGACTGGGTCGCTGGCGTCGCGAGCGAGGATGATGCCTTGCCGCTCCCAGTTCACGAGGTCGTCCGACACCGCGATACCGGTCTGATATCCAACCCCGTCAAAGCCGACATACGTGAGGTAGAAGCGACCGGAATGGAAGAACACGAACGGGCAGTCGACGGCCTTTTCGTCGAAGCTGCCAGGCACTTTAGATCCGCCCAACACCAGGCGATTGAGCTTGTAAGGCGTACGGAACGGGGCGACCGGATCGTATGCTGTTGCAACACGGGCTGCCGATGGAGTGATCAGCGCCGACCCAGCTGCCATCGTGCCTCCAGCGAGAACTTGGCGACGAGAAAGATTATGGTTCAATGCGAGCCTCCTGAACGAATGATCGAGGGTCGATTCCAGCGGGTATGTCGGCGCCCCTCCAGCCGAGCGACGCGCCCATCCGACACGTCGAATCCAAGCGACATCCTAAGCGCTCTGCCAAGGATTAATAGTATTTTAGTAATACTTTTTAATCTGAACAATCTGAGGGGCCTGACCTGGATGCCATACGCGGCCATTGCCGCTATATTGCGGGGCGGAGTACGACGCCTTGATCGGGCCTCTGCGCACCGCAGGACGCGCGATCAATTCGTCCCCATCGGGTCGGCCCGCGCAATCGGCACGGTTGCACAGCCCGACGGGTCTGTAGCCGGTACATCGTCCATTTGCAGGGGACGGCCGTCGGGCAGGATGATGCGTTGCCAGACCATCAAAGCGCGCTTCTCGCCGAACGCCATTACTTGAGACACGCGCCGTTGCCTTTAGCCGCAAGCGACCTGGATCCGAGCACTTCGATGGTGAGGCCTGGTGTGAGCAGATCCGCGAGCAAACCCTTTTGCAGAGCGTCAACCGATGCAGGTGTGAGCGCAATCTTGCGTGCCATGTCCGACTCCGGCCGGTCCTGCGCTCGCGATAATCCGTCAGAAATCGTGGCAGAATAGGCGTCAAACCCGGTCGATCTGGGTCCAACTGGGTCTAACTCAAATTTTGCGAAATCGGGCGTAAGTCGTGGGCACAAAACGAATCATGAGGATTCGGTTGGCTGGGGCGGCAGGATTCGAACCTGCGAATGGCGGCACCAAAAGCCGCTGCCTTACCACTTGGCGACGCCCCAACACTCCCGACCGATATGGCCCGGCGGGAGCGCGCGCTTATAGCGGCGCGCGCGATCCTGCAAAGCCCTGAAAAAGCCCTTATGCGATCCGGTCCAGCCAGCCGTAAGGATCGGGCGCCGCGCTGGTCTGGATCGCGACCAGGGACTCGCGCAACGACATGGTCAGCTGGCCCGGGCCGCCCGAGCCCATCGTGAAGTCGCCCGAGCTTGCCTTGACCTGTCCGATCGGCGTGACCACCGCCGCGGTGCCGCAGGCGAAGGCCTCGACCAGCCGGCCGCTCGCCGCATCCGCGCGCCACTGATCGAGCGCATATTTCTCTTCGCGAACGGTGATGCCGCGGTCTCGCGCCAGGGTGATCAGCGAATCCCGCGTGATGCCTGCCAGGATCGTGTCGCTGAGCGGCGGGGTCGCGAGCGATCCGTCGTCGAACACGAAGAACACGTTCATGCCGCCCAGTTCTTCGACATAGCGGCGCTCGACCGCGTCGAGGAAAACGACCTGGTCGCAGCCCAGCTTGATCGCCTCGGCCTGCGCGATCAGGCTGGCGGCGTAATTGCCGCCGCACTTGGCCGCGCCGGTACCGCCGGGAGCCGCGCGCGTGTAATTCTCCGACGCCCAGATCGACACCGCGGGCGCGCCGCCCTTGAAATAGGCGCCGACCGACGAGGCGATCACCATATAGATATAATCGGACGACGGCTTGACCCCCAGGAAGGTCTCGCTGGCGATCATGAACGGGCGCAGATAGAGCGATCCGCCCTCACTGGTCGGGATCCAGTCGCGCTCCGCACTGACCAAAGCGCGGCACGATTCGACGAACAATTCCTCGGGCAATAACGGCATCGCCAGGCGCTCGGCCGACTTGCGGAAGCGGCGGGCATTCGCTTCGGGCCGGAACATGGTGATGCTACCGTCCGCGCCACGATAGGCCTTGAGACCTTCGAAAATCTCCTGCGCGTAGTGGAGCACGGCGCAGGCGGGATCGACCGTCAGCGGCTGGCGCGGCGCGATGGCGAGATCGTGCCAGCCCTTTTCGTCGCTATAATGCGCGATCGCCATATGATCGGTGAACACGCGGCCAAAACCCGGATTGACGAGCTTTTCGGCGCGGACCTCATGCGGGGTGGGTGACGCGGTGGCGTTGAGCGGAAAATGCGCGGCGATATTCATGACGATTGGCCATAGCGCGACAAATCGTGCGCGTCCAAGGCTTGCCGTGGTTTAATCGTGGTGGCAAAACCGGTCAACATGACTGCCCCAACACCAGCCGCTTCGGCCCAATTCCTCCGCGAATCCGAAATTCGCCGAGGATCTGAAATGCTCTTTTTCGCCTATAGCCGGCTGACCAAGGCGGTTGACCAGAATCTGGGCGAGCGCGGAATGGGCCGCGCGCATCATCGCGCGCTCTATTTCATCGGCCGTCATCCCGACATTTCGGTCAGCGAATTGCTGTCGATCCTGGGCGTCACAAAGCAATCGCTCGGACGCGTGCTGACCGAACTCGAGCAACGCCAGTTAGTCGAAACGCGAGTGGGCGATCGCGACCGGCGGCAGCGGCTGCTGCGGCTGACCGACTCGGGCTACGATCTCGACAGCGAGTTGTTCAACCATGCCCGCGACATCATCGCGCGCGCCTATAGCGCCGCGGGCCAGCAAGCGGTGACCGGCTTTTGGGCAGTACTCGAAGGGCTGATCCCGCCGGCGGAGCGGGAGCGGGTGCATGTCTGGCGCGAGAATTCGGTGCCGCCGGGGCAACGCCGCTAACCAGGCCGGCGCCGAATCAGCGCTTGGCGGCGGCGGCCATCTCTCGACCGCGGCGTTCAGCGGCTTCCAGCGTCTCGGTCATCAGCTTGATCAACCCGTCGTCACGGTCGAGGACGTTCAATCCCTGACGCGTCGAACCGCCCGGACTGGCGACGCGGTCGGCTAGGATCGCGGGAGTCGCATCCGAGGCGGCTGCCATCGATGCCGCTCCGTCGACCGTCGCCAGCGCCAGCCGCGCGGCCTGATCGGCAGGCATATTGAGCGCTTCGCCCGCCTTCGCCAGCGCATCGATGAAGCGGAACAGGAACGCCGGCCCGCAGCCTTCGAGCGTGCCGACCGCGCCGAACATCGCCTCATCCCGGGTCCATTCGACGAGCCCGAGCGGCGCCATCAACGCCGCGACAGCATCCCTGGCGGATTGCGGCGCGCCATCGGCATAAAGCGCCACGACACCCTTGCCGAGCGCGACGGGCAGGTTCGGCATCGCGCGAATGATCGCGGGGCCGGGAAAGCGTTCGGCGAGCGTCGCTTCCTCGACCCCCGCGAGGATCGAGATCAGCACCGGCGCTTGGGAGATACGCTCGCCATAAGCAGTGACGATCTCGTCGAGTTGTTGCGGCTTCATAGCCAGCATGACTGCGTCGGGGGGCGGGTCGTCGGGCAAAGCGCGCGCCTGGCGCACGCCAGCGGGAAGATCGCGGTCGTGACGGTTGACCACGTCGACCGTGTCGCCCCGCACCACGCCGCTCTCAATCCAGCGCGACAGCATCGCGCCGCCCATATTGCCGCAACCGATCAGCCACAGCCGACGTGGAACCGCGACCGCCACGCTCACGCCTCGCCCTGCGTCTCCGTCAGCGACGCGGCCAGCGCCTCCTTCGGTGTCTTGCCGCCCCACAGGACGAACTGGAAAACCGGATAGAAGCGTTCGCACTCGTCAATCGCCGATTCGATCAGCAATTCGGCGCCCTCCAGGGTCAGCGTCCCACCATCGGTGCCGTCGATCATCGCGGCATGGCGATAGAGCACGATCCCGCTCGACGACCACAATTCGAAATGACCGATCCACAATTGCTCGTTGATCAATCCGATCGCTTCATAGATCGCGACGCGGCGGTCGTCGGGCACGCGGATGTCGGGAAAAGCGAGGAACTGCAGCACGCAATCCTCCTCCCGCCACAGCGCGCGCAGTTCATATTCGGTCCAGCTGCCCTTGACCGTCGCAACGACTTCGTCGTCGTGGCGCTGATGGTCCCAGCCATGCGCGGCGTAATAGCTCTCGATCATATCGATCGGCGCCGCGTCCTCGCGCTGGAAATCGCTCTCATCGAGCATCGTGGGTCTCGCTGGTCATCTCATGCGAATCTGCCCGTTGCGGCCGGGACACGCAACGGGATCGTGGGAGATCGTGGAGAAAGCTGTGGAAAATCGGTTCAGGGCTTTGTGGATTTCGGCTTTGCGGCCTTCGCCTCCAGCGCGTCGAGACGCGCCTTCAGCGCATCCGCCTCATCACGCGCGGCGGCGGCCATCGCCTTCACCGCCTCGAATTCGTCACGGCTGACGAAGTCGAGCCCGCCGATCCATTGCTTGGCGCGCTCGCGCGTCGCGGCTTCGGCCTCGCGGCCCATGCCCGCCAGCGTGCCGGCAGCGCCGTTCACGAACTTGACGAGGTCGTCGAACATCCGGTTCTCGGATTGCATGTCTGGTATCCCGTAATACTTGATCAGAAGCTCATCTGGGCGCTCGCCGACGACGGTACAAGCGTCGATGCGTTGGGATTGAGCTTCCCGACCTGCCAATTGAGCAAGCCGGCGAAGCACAGCCAGGCCAGATACGGCACCATCAGCCACGCCGCCGCGCTGCGAATCCGGCCGAACGCCAGTGTCGTCGCCAGCGCGGCAACGAAGATCGCGACCAGCAAGATCAGCGCGGGCCAGACTTGATGCATCCCGAAGAACAACGGCGACCAGGCGAGGTTGAGCACCAATTGGAGCGCGAACAACACGATCGCGAGAGCTCGCAAGCGCGATCCGCGCGCGTGAATGATCATCGCCAGCGCCAACCCCATCATGATGTAGAGCGCGCTCCACGCGACCGGAAACACCCAATCCGGCGGCGTAATTCCGGGGCGGACCAGCGCCGCATACCAGCGATTCTCCGCTCCGGCGGGTGCGATCCGGCTGGAGGCGAAGCCCAGCAGCAGGATCAGCGGCACGGTCACTACCGCCCAACGCAGGAACGCCCCGCGCAATTGTTCCTTGGTCGCGATTTCCATCAGCAATCCTCTTGCGCGCCTGACATGCGCGTTCGCTCAGTGTTGCCGCGACGCAGCATGATGACAAGCGGCGATGTAGCAGATGGCCAGTCTTCGAAAGGGACGGAGTCAAGCGGCGGGCTGCCGTCGGGAAGAAATGACGGTCGCACGAACTACGAACAGACCCTTACCCTTCCGGCGCTTCGCGCCTCCCTCCCTCTCCCGCATGCGGGAGAGGGAAGGGGCCCGCCGCCCCAGGCGGTGGGAACGGTGAGGGTCTGTTACAACTTGGGGGAGTGCGCCAGAATCACGAATTCTATATTCCCCTCGGGCCCGGTGATCGGACTCTGGACAATATCCTCGACGACCCACCCGCTCGCAGTCAGCCATGCCGCGACCTCGTCGCATACCCGTTGATGGACTGCCGGATCCCGCACCACCCCGCCCTTGCCGACTTCTCCTCGCCCCGCCTCGAACTGCGGCTTGATCAGCGCCGCCAGCCGCGCGCGCGGTTTCGCGAAGCGTAGCGGCACTTCGAGCACCTTGGCCAGGCCGATGAAGCTTGCATCGCAGACGATCAGGTCGACCGGCTCGGGAATGTGCGCGTCGGTCAGGATGCGTGCGCTGGTCTGTTCGTGGACGACGACGCGCTCGTCCTGCCGGAGTTTCCAGGCGAGCTGGTTGGTCCCGCTATCGACCGCATAGACCCGCGCTGCGCCCTTCGACAGCAGCACGTCGGTGAACCCGCCGGTCGACGAGCCGACGTCGATCGCGACCGCCCCGGTGACGTCCCAACCGGCATGGTCGAGCGCATGCGCCAGCTTGATCCCGCCGCGTGACACCCAAGGGTGGTCGCGCCCCTTCACCTCGATCGCGGCATCCTCGGCAAGCATCTGCCCCGGCTTGTCGATTCGCTTGTCGCCGGCGAACGCCAGTCCCGCCATGATCAGCGCTTGCGCGCGCGTTCGGCTCTCCGCGAGGCCGCGGTCGGTGATGAGCTGGTCGGCGCGAAGCTTTGCCATGGTCCTCCCATGACCGCGATTTCTGTCTGTCGCAATCCGGCGGCAATTGAACGCAGGATATATTCCCATCAAGAAACTAGGAATTAGATTGGCCGTTGGGAAGAAGGCGAGACAAGCTGCGCGGTCGTCCCCCTAGAGCGCCCACGCCGCCTTCTTCCCACCCGTTGTGGGAGAGAAATGATGGGACTGTTTACGCATCCCGACGGCACGCTTCCGACCATCCTAACCGTTCCCGGGCTGGGCGGCTCAGGGCCCTCGCATTGGCAGAGCCTGTGGGAGACATCGCGCCCCGACACGCATCGCATCGAACTCGGCATGTGGGATCAGCCGCATCGCAATGCCTGGGTGACCAAGATCGACCAGGCGGTGCGCGCGGCAAAGGCGCCGGTGATCTTCGCCGCGCATTCGCTGGGCTGTCTCGCGATTGCCTGGTGGGCGGAGATGAGTCCGCAACCTTATGGCTGGCCGGTTGCCGGCGCGCTGCTCGTCGCCCCAGCTGATCCCGACCGGCCCGACACCGCGCAGGAACTCAAGGGTTTCGCGCCGACACCGCGCAAGGCGCTTCCTTTCCCCTCGATCCTGGTGGCATCGACCGACGATCCGTGGATCGATATCGGACGCGCGCGCGGCATGGCCTCATTCTGGGGCAGCCATTTCGTCGATGCCGGAGCGCAAGGACATCTCAACGCCGCCAGCGGAATCGGCTGGTGGGAAGAAGGGCGCCGCCTGCTTGATCGCGTGATCGCTGCGTCGGCCGATCGGTCAGGCCATCCCTTGCGCCCCGGCGAGGCCAAGTCGATCCTGGCGATCAACGCGACCGACGCTGCGCAGGAATATTATCTGCACAAGTGATCGTCGCGCCGGAGCTCGGTTGCTGCCTAGCTCCAATCATTTACGCGCGACGAACATCGCAAAGCTGCCCTCGCCGCTTCTGCTCGCGCCGAAAGCAGCGCTTTCCGATTTCAGTCCCAATGCGGCGACGGCGTCGGTAAACGATTTGCCCTGCATGCGCTGCATCGCACCGTTGATTTGTTTTTCGCTCGACGTGCGCGGGAGCGTTCCGACGATCTCGCAGGTCGTGTCGCCGCAGCGAATGCGGCTGACCCGCGCAACGCCAGTAACATCGGGCGTCTCGACAAACCATTTGTCCAACGCAGCCTCGACGCCAGGTGCCCCGGATTCATCACGCTTCTCAGCCATGACGCGGTCGTGAAGCTGACGTGGGGTGGGCGCGTTGGACATCGCCGCGGAATCGGGATCGCCGTCATTGATGGCTGGCGCAGTCTGCGGCGGAGATTGCGCGATCAAGACGATGGCGGCGATCGCAGCGGCGAGAGAGACGGACATCAGGGCAAATCCTTTCCAGCGTCGGCCAAAAGCGGCCGGTGGAAGGGAGTCTGGATCCATGGCACGCGCCGGCGCCACCTCGATAAGTTCGTCACGATTTTCTTGTGCGACAAACAATCTAGCGAGTTCGCGGCTGCTGCCTACGCCGGTCTTGCGCCGTGCCTCGCGCAGGCGTTCATTGACCGCGGCGACGCTGCGATCTGTCAGGTTGGCGATGCTCTTGGCCGTATGTCCTTGGGCGAGCAGACTCAATGCCGTGCGTTCGGCAGCGTTGAGCTTGCCGAAATCTATTTTCGTGTCAGGCTCTTGCCCCATCCGCCACATTTGCATCGTTATAGCGCAGGGCCTTGAGCGCGGTATCGACGATGGCGTCGGCATCTAGCCCGGCCTGGGCATATTGGGCTTCGGGCTTGTCCTGATCCTGGAAGAGGTCGGGCAGGCGCATGGTGCGGAGCTTGAGGCCCGCATCGATCAGCCCGGTGTCGCTGGCAAGCGTCAGGACATGCGCGCCAAGCCCGCCGACTGCG
>NZ_BCYZ01000025.1 GCF_001598455.1 Sphingomonas pruni NBRC 15498 | reverse complement strand
AGAAGCATGCACCGGCGGAACATCCGTGCAATTCGTCGTGCGATCGGTGCCGCGGGTTCGCGGAACGAACGCGATAGGCTCCTTCGAAGATCGAAGGATCGCAAGGATATGCCGTCTTATGCGGGGAAAGCGGCCTGAAGAAGATCATTAACGGCGAAATTTGAAACACTGGTTCAAATCGATGGTTGTGGCGTTCAACCGCCGCCGCGCGATTCCGCGCTAAAGACCCCCTCGGTGGCGCTGCAACAGGAGCCTGCTGGCCGATCCGCGAGGATAGGGCCGCGCTTCGGGCATTCCGGGGGGGATGTGTCGGCGCCACCGCACCTCGACAGGTAAATTCACTCAATCGCGGCGGCGATAGTCGCCAGGCACGATCCCGTACTTCGCCATCTTGTCGTACAACGTCTTTCGCGGAAGCCCGAGCGCTTCGAGCGCCGGGGGAATGCGTCCCCGGCTCGCTTCCAGCGCGGCACGGATTTCGCCCGCTTCGTAATCGGCGACACGTTCGGGCAGCGATCGAGCCGCGGCTCGACCGGCCGGGCCGTCACCGGTAACGCCCATTACCGCCTCCACCGCGAAATTGCGCAGCTCGCGCACGTTGCCCGGCCAGTCGTGGTGGCGCAGCCGTCCGCGCGTCGCCGCGTCCATCCGCCATTCCGGCCGGCCGAATTGCTCGGCGGCATCTTTGGCGAACACGGCGAACAGCGCCAGCACGTCATCGCCACGTTCGCGCAAGGGAGGCACGCGAATGCGCGCGGTGCTCAACCGATAGAGCAGGTCGGCGCGGAAGTGCCCCGCGCGGACCGCCTCGGCCAGGTCGATCTTGCTGGTCGCCACGACGCGGAGGTCGACCGGTTCGGGCCGCTCGGCGCCGATCGGATGGACCTCGCGTTCCTCGAGCACGCGCAGCAGCCGCGCTTGCATGGCCAGCGGCATGCTGTCGATCTCGTCGAGCAGCAACGTGCCGCCGCTCGATGCGGCGATCTGACCGACGCGCGACAGCCGGGTGTGCGGCACGCTGTCCGAGGCATGGCCGAACAGTTCGATTTCGGCGAGCCCCTCGGACAGCGCCCCGCAATTGACCGCCATCAGCGGCCGCGCGCGGCGCCGGCCCCAGCGATGCAGCAAGGTCGCCACCAATTCCTTGCCGGTCCCGGTCTCGCCTTCGACCAGCACGTCGATATCGGCCTCTGCGAGTTGGCGGACGACGTGACGCAGCCGCTGCATCGCGGGGCTGTCGCCGATCAACGCATCGTCGGCAGGTTGCTCGGCGAGCAGACGCAGCCGGCGATTGTCCATCACCAGCGCGCGATGGTCGAGCGAACGCCGGACCGCGGCGACCAGATGATCGGTCGCGAACGGCTTGGTCAGGAAATCGGCGGCACCGTCGCGCATCGCGCCGACCGCCATCGCGATATCGCCGTGCCCGGTGATGAGGATGACGGGAATCTCGGCGTCGATCGCGCGGACCGCCGCCAGCAATTCCAGCCCGTCCATGTGCGGCATGCGGATATCGCTGACGATCGCGCCGGCAAAGTCCCGCGTGACCGCTGCCATCGCATGATCGGCGCGCGCGAACGGCAGCACGTCGATCCCGGCGAGTTCTAGCGCCTGCGCCGTCGCCTGCCGCAGTGCGTCGTCATCCTCGACGAAGATCACCTGCCCCGTCACGCGGTTTTCAATCGCGCGACGAAAATGGCACCCGCGGGCGCGGAGCGGTGGGAGATGTCGCCACCGAATTCGCGCGCGATATCGCGTGCGATCGCCAGCCCCAGCCCCAGGCCTTCGGGCTTGGCCGAGGCAAATGGGGTGAACAGGCTCGCCGCGACGGCGGGATCGAGACCCGCGCCATTGTCGGCGACGGTCAGTTCGATCGCCCCGTCGACCGGCGCAGCGGTCAGCGTCACGCGGCGGTCGGGACGCCCCTCGACCGCTTCGATGGCATTCTGGACCAGGTTGATGACGACCTGTTCGAGCCGCGTGCGGTCGCCGATCAAGGGCGTGACGAGCAGCCGCGGAGCGATCTCGACCCGCACCACGTTGCGCGCGCGTTCGCCGAGCAGGAGAAGGACGCCGTCGAGTACCGATCCCAGCGGCGCGGTTCCGGCCGCGCTTGCCCGGCGCCGCGCAAAGGCGCGAAGTTCGCCGGTGATCGTGCCGATCCGCGCGGTCAAATCGACGATCCGCGCCAAATTCTCGCGCGCTTTTTCGGGCGCGTCGCGATCGATCAGCGTCGTGCCGTTTTCGGCGAAGGTACGGATTGCCGCGACCGGCTGGTTGATTTCATGGGCGACTCCCGCCGTGATCTGGCCCAGCGAGGCGAGCCGGTTGGCCTGCGCCAATTCTTCGCGCGATTCGCGATAGCGGCGGTCGGCTTCGATCCGCTCCTCGGATTCGATCACCAGGCGCGCATTGGCATCGCTCAGCTCGGCGGTGCGGCGCTTCACTTCTTCTTCCAAAGCGGCGCGCGCGCGCGCCTGTATCCGCCGCGTCTCGGCCGAGCGGATCAGCACACCCGCGGCGACGGCAAAGACCAGCAGCAATCCCAGCCCGAGCAACAGCGCCTGGCTGCGCGCCGCCGCCAGCGGCGGATCGAGCGGCGACAAATGGTACAACCGCCCGCTGCCGAGCGGGGCCGGCTCGACCGCGACACGGTAGCGCGTCTTGCCGCCGATCAGCGCGCCGGCGCCGTCGAACGCGATCGGCGCGGGCGCGGGCGGGGCATTGCCGAATTGCAGCGTGCGCCTGAGGTCGGCGATCGTTGCCGCGTCGATCGGCCGGATCGCGTGGAAGCGCCAGTCGGGCACGCCCGTCACCAGGACGACGCCATGCGCGTCGACCACGAATGTCATGCCGGTATTGCGTGTCCAGGCCGCCTCGACACCGTCGAACTCGACCTTGACCACCACCACGCCGAGCGCGCGGCCGTCGCGATCGACCCGCCGGGCAAGGTACAGGCCGGGACGGCCGCTGACCGTGCCGAGCGCGAAGAATTCGGACGAGCCCTTGGCCATCGCGTCGCGGAAATAGGGGCGGAACCCGTAATTCTGGCCGACAAAGCTGGCCGGACTGTTCCAATTGCTCGCCGCGCGGGTCGTGCCGCTCGCATCGACGACATAGATAGCGGCAGCGTCGGTGCGCTGGGCAAGTTGCTCCAGCGTGCGGTCCAGCCGCGACTGCGCCGGGCTGCTTCCATCGGCCAGGGTCGCCGCCACATCCGGATATTCGACCAGCACCACCGGCAGCAGACGGAATTTCTGGAGTTCGCTCGACAGCAGGGCGACGTGCGTGCGCGCGGTCTGGCGCGCGGTCGCGTCGGCCACCGCCTCGGCCTGGCCCAGCGACCAGCGCGCACCCGCCCAGACCAGCAGGACGACGACCGCCAGCAGGACAAGGCCGACCAGCCAAATCCTGCGCCAAAACGCGCGGAGCGAAAGGGCGAAAACCCGCACTATTGCTCCATGGATGTGCGGAAATCCGCACATGCCGCCACCGAACTAGCGTTAGAGGATTCCACAGATAGTATATTTTTCAATATCTTATCCTATGTAACCAAGCTGCTGGCCTGCCGCATTCGCTGCTGCAAGAATGCATGACCAAGGCCCGGTGACAAGGGCCACGGGGCTCGCCGCCCCGCACAGAGAGGAACAATGATCGCTCACTCCGTCGAGGCACCGGCGCGCCAGGTGCGCAAGCCTTTCTACCGCCACCTCTATGCGCAGGTGCTCGCCGCGATCGTGCTCGGCGCGCTGCTCGGCCATGTCTGGCCGGCCGGCGGCGAAGCGCTCAAGCCGCTCGGCGACGGGTTCATCAAATTGGTCAAGATGATCATCGCCCCGGTCATCTTCCTGACCGTGGTCGGCGGCATTGCCGGGATGCGCGAGCTCGGCTCGGTCGGTCGCGTCGCGCTCAAGGCATTCGGCTATTTCCTGGTCTTCTCGACGCTGGCGCTGATCGTCGGCCTGGTCGTCGCCAATGTCGTCCAGCCGGGCGCGGGGATGAACGTCGACCCGGCCACGCTCGATGCCAAGGCCGTCGCCGGCTATGCGCACGACGCGCATGAGACCAGCGTCACCGGTTTCCTGATGGCGATCATCCCGACCACCATGGTTTCGGCGCTGACCGAAGGATCGATCCTCCAGACCTTGTTCGTCGCGATCCTGTTCGGCATTTCATTGTCGCTGGTCGGCCGCCCTGCCGAACCTGTGCTCGAGTTGGTCGAACGGCTCGGTCTCGTCGTGTTCAAGCTGACCGGAATCCTGATGAAGGCTGCCCCGATCGGCGCGTTCGGCGCGATCGCCTTCACCATCGGCAAATATGGCGTCGGCAGCCTGATCAATCTGGGCGCGCTGGTCGCGACTTTCTATCTGACCTCGTTGCTGTTCGTCCTGATCGTGCTCGGTGCGGTCGCTCGCGCGCACGGCTTCTCGATCCTCAAGCTGCTCGGCTATCTCAAGGCCGAATTGCTGCTCGTGCTCGGCACCTCGTCGTCCGAGGCGGCGCTGCCCAACCTTATCGCCAAGCTGGAAGCGGCGGGCTGCGATCGCGGCGTGGTCGGGCTCGTCGTGCCGACTGGCTATTCGTTCAATCTCGACGGCACCAACATCTACATGACCTTGGCGGCTTTGTTCATCGCGCAGGCGACCGGAGTGCATCTGTCGCTGGGCGATCAGTTGCTGCTGATGGCGGTCGCGATGCTGAGTTCGAAGGGTGCCGCGGGCGTCACCGGCGCCGGCTTCGTCACGCTGGCTGCAACGCTGTCGATCGTGCCGTCGGTACCGGTCGCCGGCATGGCGCTGATCCTGGGTGTGGATCGCTTCATGAGCGAGTGCCGCAGCCTGACCAATTTCATCGGCAACGCTGTCGCCGCGATCGTCGTCGCGCGCTGGGAAGGCAAGCTCGACCGCGCCGCGCTCGACCGCGCGCTCAGCCAGCGGCCCTTGGTCGAAGAGAATCTCGAAGCGGCCGTCGAGCCGCAGATCATCGCATAACAATAACGGGGAGAGTGACATGAACCGATCGATCAGGCTAAGCGCTTTGGCCGCCGGCACCGCGCTGGCGGCGCTGACCGCGGCGCGCCCGGCAGTCGCGCAGGATATTCCCGCCGCGCCACCGCAGGACCAACCCCAAACCCAGCCGACGCCGCAGGACAATGTCCCCGGCCTCACCGACTCGCAAAGCAGCGACAGCCAGGCGAACGGCCAGTCCGGGGCGGAAAAGGACATCGTCGTCGTCGGCACCCAGATCCGCGGCGCCAAGACCACTGCCGCGCTTCCGGTGACGGTGATCGGCAGCGACCAGATCGACGCGATGGGCGCGGCGTCGGGCGACGACCTGTTCCGCTCGATCCCGCAGGCCGGCGACGTCACGTTCAATGAGGGCAACAACCCCCAGACCAGCAACGCGGCGCGCGGCGACGTCAATTCGATCAACCTGCGCAACCTGGGCATCGGCTATACGCTCGTGCTGCTCAACGGCCGCCGCCTGGTCTCGCACCCGACCAGTCAGGCCGGCGAGGGCAACGTCCCGGTGCTCGGCTACAACGCCAATTCGCTTCCGGTCGCGGGGCTCGAGCGGGTCGAGATCCTGCGCGACGGCGCCGCCGCGATCTACGGCTCCGACGCGGTCGCCGGCGTGGTCAATACGGTGACCAAGACCGACCTCAACGGCGGCAATTTCTCTTTCCGCTATGGTGGGCCGGAAGGTACCAGCCGCCGCGATTACGAAGTCACCGGCACCTACGGCAAGAATTTCGGCGGCGGCCGCGGCAACGTGTCGCTCTATCTCGACTATACCCGCCACACGGCACAGCTCGCGTCGGATCAGCCCTATACCGCGACGGATAATCTGCTGTCCTTGTTCGCGGATAATCCCGCCTTTGCCGGCAACCTGACTGCGGATGGCCGCGCCACCCAGTCGCCCTGGGCCAACCTCGCGGTGGTCGGCGGCCCCGGCACGATCCGCATGAGCCCGGGCAACAAGGCGGTGACCTCATCCGCCGGCGCCTTCCATACCCAGTCGGTGCTCAACCCGGGTTGCGTGTTCGTGCTCAGCGCCGATACCTGCCTCGGCACCGGCTCGCGCGCGACCGCGACGACCTTGCGTTCGGAGCGGTTCGATACGCGGCCGGGCACCACGGTCACGCCGTCGCTCAACCGCTATAACAGCTTCCTGACCGCGCATTACGACGTGTCGGACCGCGTCACGCTCTATACCGAGCTCGGCTACTACCGCGCGGACACGCAGCGCATCCAGCCGCCGACGATCAACCTCAACGCCATCACCATTCCGGCGTCGAATTACTGGAACCCGTTCGGGCCGGTGAAATTCGCCAATGGCCAGACCAACCCCAATCGGATCCCCGGCCTGACCAACGTCCCGGCCGCCGGCCTGCCGGTGACCCTGAGCACCTACCGCTTCCTCGATGCCGGCTATCAGGTGGTCAACACGGTCAATTGGCAGGACCGCTTCTTGGTTGGCGCCAAGGGCAAGATCGGCAGCTTCGATTTCGATACCGGGTTGCTCTATTCGGAAGCGCAGGCGACCGACACTTCGAACGCGATCGACATGACCAAGCTGCAGAAGAATCTGAGCCTGTCGACGCCGGACGCCTATAATCCGTTCAGCGGCGGCTGCGCGGCGAGCCCAAGCCTCGGCGACTGCTCACCCGCCAGCCAGTCGACGATCGATCAGTTCAAGGTCAATCTGCGCCGCCAGTCCAAGACGACGCTCGGGCTCGCCGACTTCAAATTGTCCAAGCCGGACCTGGTCGCCCTGCCCGCCGGCGGCCTGGGCATCGCGCTCGGGATCGAAGGCCGGCGCGAGACGCAACGCGACGATCGCGACCCCAACCTCAACGGCACCAACACGTTCACCGATTCGGTGACCGGGGCGACCAACCTGTCGAACATCGCGGCGGTCAGTCCGACCTTCAGCACGCATGGCGCACGCACCGTCTTCTCGGCGTTCGGCGAACTCGCCGTACCCGTGATCTCGCCCGATATGAAAGTGCCGCTGATCCGCCGCCTGGATGTCCAGCTCGCCGGGCGTTACGAGCATTACAGCGACTTCGGGTCGGTGGCGAAGCCCAAGATCGCCGCTGCCTGGGACCTGATCGACGGCATCCGCCTGCGCGGTTCCTATTCGAAGGGATTCCGCGCGCCGAACCTCGAGCAGACCAACGCGGTCGCCTTCTCGCGGCTCAATACCAATGGCGCGGCCTCTACCGATTATTATCGTTGCGAGGCGGACGTCCGCGCCGGGCGCCTTGCCGCCAACAACTTTCCCGGCTGCACGCGCACGATCGGCTATTCGATCGCGGTCAGCGGCAATCCCGATCTCAAGCCCGAGAACAGCACCAACTGGACGGCGGGCGTGGTGCTCGAACCCAAGTTCATCCCGAGCGAATATGGCAAGCTGACCTTCACCGCCGATTATTGGTCGATCAAGCAGACCGGTATCGTCGGCCAGTTCGGCGCGCAGAATGCTCTGGTGCTCGATTATTTGTTGCGCCTGCAGGGATCGAGCAATCCCAACGTGGTCCGCGCCGCGCCGACCAGCGACGACACACCCATCTTTGCCGGTACCGGCCTGGCGCCCGCCGGTGCGGTCACCTTGATCAAGGACCAGTTCGTCAACCTGCTGCCGCAGACGGTGCGCGGCTACGATCTTACGATGCTGTATACGGTCAGGACCGGGTTCGGGCGGTTCAATCTCAACGTCAACGTCGCGCGGCTGACGAAGTACAGCCGCCAGACGCCGCCCGCGGTGCAGGCGCTGTTCGACGCGCGCGCCGCCGGCACGATCAATCCCGCAACCCCGCTGACCGACGCGAGGAGCCTGCTGCAGGTCAACGGCAAGCCCAAATGGCGCTGGTCGGGGTCATTGACCTGGACCTTGGGCGGGTTCCAGCTGGGCGGCTACGCCAATTATATCGGCACGGTCTACGACACCAACTTCCTCGACGGCGCGGGCAATCCGTTCGTCGTCGACGGCCAGACCCAGTTCAACCTCTACGCACAATATCGCTTCCGGAAAGGCCCGATGGACGGCACCAGCTTCCGCGTCGGCGCGCGCAACATCTTCGACAAACAGCCGCCGGTAACGGAGTCGGGCTATCTCGGCTCGCTCTACGTGCCCTATGGGCGCTATTGGTACATGCAGATCGGGAAGAAGTTCTGACGATGAAGCGACTTAGCCTGTTCACCCTGGCACTCGGCGCCGCGCTTGCCACCGTTGCTGCCAGCCCCGCGGCGGCACAGGTGGCCCCGCCGCCGCCGGCCACGACCGCTGCGCCCCGCACCGCGACGGTCACCCGGCCGCGCTCGATCCTGTTCATCGGCAACAGCTTCACGCAAGGCGCGCATTCCGCGGTCAAGCGCTATCGCAACAACACCGTGATCGATCTGAACGGCGACGGCTATGGCGGCGTGCCGGCGCTGTTCAAATTGTTCGCCGCCGAATCCGGCCTCAATTACGCGGTGTCGCTGGAGACCGATGGTGGCAAGACGCTCGGCTTCCATTGGAACCAGCGCCGTCAGCTGGTCGACCGGCAATGGGACGTGGTCGTCCTCCAGGAATTGAGCACGCTCGACCGCGAGCGTCCCGGCGACCCCGATGATTACCGCACCTACGCGCCGCAACTCGCCGCGATGTTCGCGCGCAACAACCCGCGGGTCGACGTCTATCTGATGGCGACCTGGAGCCGTGCCGACCTGGTCTATCAGCCGGGCAGTCCCTGGTCGGGCAAGCCGATCACGACAATGGCGCAGGACCTGCGCCGCGCGGCCGACGGCGTGCGCGCGCTGTCGCCCGCGTTCCGCGGCGTGCTGCCGGTCGGGGAAGCGTGGAACCGCGCGATTGCGAGCGGGATCGCCGACCCCGACCCTTATAACGGCGTCGCGTTCGGCCAGGTCGATCTGTGGACCTACGACCATTATCACGCCAGCATCTTCGGCTATTATCTCGAGGCGTTGGTCGTGTTCGGCCGCGTCACCGGGCTCGATCCGACGCGGTTGGGCGCCAATGAGCGCGCCGCCGACGATCTCGGCATCGACCCCAAGGTCGCGGTCCAATTGCAGCAGGTCGCCAAGGCGCAACTCGCGCTGCCGTGAGAGGCTCACCTCTCTGACCGTCATCCCCGCGACAGCGGGGACACATCTCCGGCGTCATCCGCAAAAATTAACCGCCGCGCTTTGCCGCCCGCTCAGGAGATGGGTCCCAGCTTTCGCTGGGATGACGATTTTGGTTGAAGAACGATCCGAGCGTTTACCTCGCGACCGCCGGCTCTCCGCTGTTCGGCGCCGTCTGTGCCTTCGCTACTTCGACTATGCAGGCCTTCTTCGCCGGCATCGCCGTCTTGCCCGATTGGTGATGTCCCGCGCTCGGGGCGCAGGCGGGACGGTCGCGCATGCGATGGATGGCCGCAGGGGTCTTGCCGGCCGGGTGCCAGACCAGTTCGTGCGTTTCATCGAGCGATTGCGCGGCGGCGGGCAGTGGCAGGACGAGCGCGGCGGCCACGGCGATCAGGACGGATTTCACATCGGACTCCTCGAAAGAGCCCGCTTCCTGCCATTCGGCCCGTCGCGGTGCCTTGCCGCTCCGTAACAAATCATTGCCGGCCCGGGGTGGCGACCTTGAGGGCGGAGCGCCGCGCGACTAGGTCCGGCGCATGAAACTGACAGAGGCCGTCCGATGACCGCCCCCAACATCGTCCTGGTCGAGGACGACCCACCGCTCCGCACGCTGACCACCCGCGCGCTGCAGGAGAATGGCTATACCGTCCGCCCCGCGGCGACCGCGCCCGAAATGTGGCGCGCGTTCGAACAGGGTCCGGTCGATCTCGTCCTGCTCGACATCATGCTGCCCGGCACCAGCGGCATCGATCTGTGCCGCGAGCTTCGCCGCACCAGCGACGTGCCGATCATCTTCATCTCGGCCAAGGGCAGCGAGACCGACCGCGTCGTCGGGCTCGAGCTCGGCGCCGACGACTATCTCGCCAAGCCGTTCGGCACGCGCGAGCTGGTCGCGCGAATCCGCGCGGTGCTGCGCCGCCATGCCATCGAACGCGGCCCCGCCGATCGCGAGAAAGGCGAGCTCAGCTTCGAGGGCTGGACGATCAACCTGCCGCGCCGCGAATTGCTGTCGCCGACCGGCGCGGCAGTCGAGTTGACCGGTGCCGAGTTCGACCTGCTCGTCGCCTTGTGCGACAATGCCCAACGCGTGATCGCGCGCGAACGACTGATCGAGTTGTCGCGCACCCGGCTCGGCGACAGCTCGGACCGCAGCGTCGACGTGCTGATCAGCCGCCTGCGCCGCAAATTGTCGAGCGCAGGCAAGCCCGCCCCGATCATCACCGTGCGCGGCGTCGGCTATATGCTCAACGTCGCGGTGGAGCGGCGTTGACGCGCCTGCCCCACCTCACCTTGGGGCTGATCGGCCGCGTCTTCGCGATCCTGCTGCTCGCGGTGCTGGTAGAATATGGCGCGAGCACGTTCCTGTACGAGCGCGCCAGCCAATTCTCGGTGCGCCAGGATGAAGCGCACCGCCTCGCCGAACACCTCGTCATCGCCAGCAAATTGATCGAGGAAGCACCGCTTGGCGAGCGCAACGCGATGGCGTCCGAACTCACCACCTCGCGCTACGCGGTCGCGTGGCGCGCGGTCCTGCCCAAGTCGCCCGCGGTCGCACCGTCGCTCGACAAATTGACCGAGCAAGTGCTCGCCTGGGAGCCCGATCTCGACGGGCGCGACCTCCGCCTCAGCCTGACCTCCCCGGGTCGTGACGGCTTCATCACCGGCGCGTTCCGGCTCGACGATGCCAGCTGGGTCACCTTTCGCACGCGCCAGCCGGTGCGCGCGCTCGACATGGCGGTCAGCCGCATCCTGCTCGCGCTGACCCCGGCGGTCGCGCTGATCCTGATCGGCGGATTGCTGGTGCGCCAGATGCTGCGCCCGATGCGCGACCTCGCCCGTGCCGCCGACCGCGTCGGCCATGGCGAAGTCGAAGCGGTGCCCGAGCGGGGCCCGAGCGAAGTGCGCGACGTGATCGTCGCGTTCAACGCGATGCAGGCGCGCATCCACACATTGATCGCCGACCGCACCCAGGCGCTCGCTGCGGTCGGGCATGACTTCCGCACCCCGCTCGCTCGCCTCCATTTGCGCGCCGACGCGATCGACGAGGACGAGTTGCGCAACGCGATCCAACACGATGTGGTCGAGATGGACCAGATGGTCGCGTCGCTGCTCGCCTATCTATCTGGGGAGGATGAGGGCGATGCCGAGGCGCCGACCGCCGCCGACCTTGCGGTGATGTGCGCGACCCTGGCCGACGACGCCGTCGATCGCGGCGGCAAGGCCAGATATCACGGCCCCGATCATTGCGACGTGATCGTCCGCCGCGTCGCCATGAAGCGCGCGCTCACCAATCTGGTCGACAACGCGCTGCATTATGGCAAGCGCGTGGACATTCGGCTCGATGCGACGCCCGATCGGGTGACGATCGCGGTCGAGGACAACGGCCCCGGCATCGCCCCAGAAGATCGCGCCCGCGCGCTCGAACCCTTCGTCCGGCTCGATACGGCGCGCGGCCGCGATACCCAAGGGTTCGGCCTCGGCCTCACTATCGTCCAGCGCGCGGTGGCGGCGCATGGCGGCGAATTCGCGCTCGACGCTGCGCCGTCGGGCGGGCTCAGCGCTCGGATCACCCTGCCGCGCGGGGCGGCAATCGTTGGGTAGAGTCGCATTCGGCGTCGCTGAATCGGTACCGCAACCGTTTCAGCTTTGCTGAAACAGAGTCGAGAGCGTCGGACGGACTGCCCTGCGGTCGCCGAAACTGATATGATTTCCGCGATGGACCCCGCTCCGATCAAGAAATCCGTGCTGAAGAGCACGTATATCGCGATCATTGTGGCGCCGTTTGCCCTGGGATTCATCATCGCTGCCAGCCTCGCGGCGGGGCCGGGCGAGGTGTTCAAGGCGTTGCGCGGCAAAAAAACCGACGATTGAGTCCGACCGATGATAATCGTGCGATCGGGTCATTGAGCGGGACGGAGAACGGGAGGGCGATTGAGCGACATTTCGATCCGGGTCGACGGGCTACTGCTCCTGCTGCTCCTCGTCGCGGGCGGCGCGATGTTCGCGGCGATCGCCGCTCTGTCGGCCTTGTGGAATTTGCTGGGGGTCGCTCCCGACAAGCGATCGTGGCGGATTCCGGCGTCGAGTTTGTGGCTGGCGCTGGCGCATGTCGTCGCGCTGACGCTCCTGGCGGCGTATCTGAACATCTATGACATTCCCTCGACCGGGCCGGACCTGATCGACTGGCTGACGGTACCTTGGGCCTGTTTCATGCTGGCCGGACTGTTCCTGCTCGTTCGCCGACGCCGACCGCGTGCCGGGACCACCGACGTTGATTGACCGCAGCGCGCTGTACCGCCGAGGCGAATGCGCCTGGCCTCGCCGGATGGGGTCCCTAGATCGCCATCGGCCAGGACGCAGCGCGATCGTCGCGCTGGCCGGTCTATTGCTGTCCACTGCGGCGCTGTCGTCATCCTCTGGCGCGGTCGCGCAAGTCGCGTCCCCTGATCCTTCCGGATTGGTCGGCACGTATGACGGCCACCAGATGGAAATGGCGGTCGGCCTGAAACTGCAGGCCGACGGGCGGTTCGATTATGGTCTGTCCTATGGCGCGCTGGACGAAAGCGCGACCGGCACCTGGCGCGTGCAAGGCGACAACGTGCTCCTCACCAGCGATCCGGTCACCCCGCCGACATTCGTGATGCTGGGGCAGCAACCGGCATCCGACGGAAAGACGCATCTTGTGCTCGACGTGCCCAAGGGTTGGACGAGGCAATATTTTGACGCGGAGATCGGCCTGGCTGACGGGCGCGTCATCGGCGGTCAATTGTCCGATGACAGCGACGCGTTTCCGGTGGCGCCCGGCGATCGGCCGGTATCGCTGCGCCTGACACTGGGCGTGTACGAGATCCGCAGCGACGCCTTCCGCCTCGACGGCACGGCCGCTTCCACCATCCACGTCCGGTTCGAGCAGAACGACCTTGGCAAGGTCGCGTTCGCCAAGACCCCGCTGCGCATCGATAACGGCAACCTGCTGCTCGAACGTTATGGGCGGTCGATCGTCTTCAAACGGGTGAGCGCGAGCACCGACGCGAACTGACCGTGGTCTCGGCTCAGCCGGCCGCTGCCGGCAACATTTCCTTACGCCCGCGCTGCACTGCGGCAAATTCAACGCCCTAGCTCTTCCCGGCAACCAGCCAAGAGGAGCATATGCCGTGAACGACCTGATCGGACGCGTCTTCGATTTCGAAAAGCGCGTTTTTCCCAGCAACGACCTCTATGCCAAGCTCGCGGTCGACGGGCAGAGCCCCAAGGCCTTGATGATCTCCTGCGCCGACAGCCGCGTCGTGCCCGAGTTGATCATGCAGGCCGAGCCGGGCGACCTGTTCGTCTGCCGCAATGCGGGCAATATCGTGCCGCCGTTCGCGACGCAGAATGGCGGGGTGTCGTCGACGGTCGAATATGCCGTCGCCGCGCTCGGCGTGCGCGACATCATCGTCTGCGGCCATTCCGACTGCGGCGCGATGAAGGCGCTGATGAACCCTGAAATGCTCGAGGGCATGCCCAATGTCGCCGCGTGGCTGCGCCACAGCCATGCCGCCGAATGCGTCGTGCGCGCCGGCTACGGCCCGCTCGAAAAGGCCGAGAAGGTCCGTGCCGCCAGCCTGGAGAACGTCGTCGTCCAGCTTGCCCATCTGCGGACCCATCCGTCGGTCGCGGCCGGCATAGCGCGCGGCGAGATCTCGCTGCACGGCTGGTTCGTCGACATCCATCAGGGCGTGATGCTCGGCCTCGACGGAGAGACCGGCCGCTTCATGCCAATCCGCGACGATCGCCCGCTGCCGGTGGCGCTCGCCGCCGGCCAGCGCCTGGCGATGGGCGAAGACTATGCGGAGGCGGCCGAATGAGTACGGCCAAGCCGGCGGGCGGGTTTCTCGCCCGCGACTTCACCGCCTCGATCGTCGTTTTCCTGGTCGCGATGCCCCTCTGCATGGGCATCGCGATCGCGTCTGGCGTGCCCCCGGAAAAAGGCCTGATCACCGGCATCATCGGCGGTATCGTCGTCGGCGCGCTGGCGGGCTCCCCCCTCCAGGTCAGCGGCCCCGCCGCCGGCCTGGCGGTGATCGTGTTCGAACTGATCCGCGACCAGGGCCTGTCCGCGCTGGGGCCGATCCTCATTCTCGCCGGCCTGATCCAGGTCGTTGCCGGCATCTTCAAGCTCGGCGGCTGGTTCCGCGCGATTTCTCCCGCCGTCGTCCATGGCATGCTCGCCGGCATCGGTGTGCTGATCGTGGCCGGCCAGTTCCACGTGCTGTTCGACGCCAAGCCGATGTCGAGCGGACTCGCCAACCTCACGGCGATGCCGGGTCGCCTGCTCGGTCTCGACCCGAGCAACGCGACCTCGACCGAACTCGCTTTGTTCATCGCGCTGTTGACCATCGGCGTCATGATCGCCTGGGAGAAATTCCGTCCGGCCGCGTTGCGACTGGTGCCGGGTGCGCTGCTCGGCGTGGTCGCCGGCACGCTGGTCGCGTTCCTGTTCGGCCTCGACGTCACCCGCGTCAACGTGCCCGAATCGATCGCCGCCGCGGTGACGCTGCCCGATGCATCGATCTTCGCGAAATGGCTCGATCCGTCGATCCTGGTCGCGGCGCTCGCCATCGCCTTCATCGCCAGTGCCGAGACGTTGCTGTCGGCCGCCGCGGTCGACAAGATGCATGATGGCGTCCGGACCGACTATAACAAGGAATTGCGCGCGCAGGGCGTCGGCAATCTGTTGTGCGGCGTGGCCGGCTCGCTGCCGATGACCGGGGTGATCGTGCGCAGCTCGGCCAACGTCCAGGCCGGAGCCGTCACCCGGCTTTCGGCGATCCTGCACGGCGTGTGGATTCTCGGCTTCGTCGCCTTGCTGCCCTGGCTGCTGCGCGAGATCCCGATGGCGACGCTCGGTGCCGTGCTGGTCGTCACCGGCTGGAAACTGGTCAACGTGAAGCACGTACGCGAACTGTTCCACCATCACGGCATCTTGCCCGCGGTGATCTGGGCAGCGACGCTGGTGATCGTCGTCGCCGAAGATCTGTTGACCGGCGTGCTGGTCGGTATCGCTCTGTCTCTGATCGAGGTGATCCCGCATCTGAAGCGGCTCAAGCTTGGCGTCGATCATCACGAAGCGGACGAGCATGCGGCGCTCAGCCTGTCGGGCACCGCGACCTTCGTCCAATTGCCGCGGCTGAGCGACGCGCTCGACAAGGCGCCGGCCGACAAACCGCTGACGATCGACGTTCGCGATCTGGCCGCCGTCGACCACAGCTGCGCGGAACTGTTCCGCGAGTGGCTGGCGCGGCGGCGCGCGCGCGGGGCCAGTGTCACCTTGCTCGGCGCCGACGGGCGGCTCGCTCGCCTCGCCGCCTAGTGCAGAGAAGGATTGCCCCAGCAATCATTCGTTACGATCGGGATACACGGCGGCGACCTCCCGCCATTATCCCGGTCGTACCGGAACCGCCCGCCCCCGGCTTCCCTTTGCATCGCAAGGGCGGGCGGTTCCGACCCCCGAGACTGTTTGCCGACAGTCGACCGAACCCTAGATCCAGAGCCGAATCTTCCATCGGCTTCCTTAGAGCGGGACATGGCGTTATCCGACGCCATGTCCCCTTTTTCTTCCACCAGCGATCTGATCGCCCGGGCTCGCACGGCGTTTCAGTCCGGGCGCCATGTCGAGGCGGAAAAGCTGGCGGCCGAAGCGCGGACGCACGATCGGGCGTCGCTCGACGCGATCGAGATCCTCGCTCTGGCGCATCGCGCGCGCGGCGATACGGCTGGCGCCGAACGCCTGTTGCGCGAAGCGATCGCGATCGATTCCCGTCTGCGCTGGCCGCATGACGACCTTGCCATGATGCTGTTCGATACCGGACGGGTCGTCGAGGCGGAGACGGCCTGCCGCGCCGCTATCGCCGCGGACCCCGGCAATCCGCAACCCGAAATGATGCTCGGCAATATCCTGTCCGAACGCGAGGAACTGATTGCCGGCGCCGCCCATTTGCGCCGGGCGATCGCGCTGGCCGGCGAACATCCGCAATTGCTGGCCAATCTTGGCCGCAATCTGCAACGGCAAGGCGCTCTTTCGGATGCGGAACCTTTGCTGCGCCGCGCTGTCGCCGCAATGCCCGATGCATTGCCGCCGCTCGCCTGGCTGGCCGAGTTGCTCGAACAGGCGCGGCGGTTCGACGAAGCGTCGGCAATGCTCGATCGCGCCGAGGGGCTGGCGCGAGCCCAAGGCAGCGACGTCACCTTGCAGCGCGCGGCGTTGCTGTCGCGCACCGAATACTGGCGAGACGGGCTGGCGCTGCTCGACGCCGAGCCCAGCCTGCCCGGAGCCGCGCTGCTCCAGCGGGGGCGCCTGCGCGACCGCGCCGGCCGCCACGCTGAGGCTTGGCGCGACTTCGCCGACGGCAAGGCCGCCCTCTCCACTGCGTCGGGGCGCCGCTATGAGCGCGCCGAGGTGGAGCGCCTGGCCGGCGACCTGACCCAATTCTTCACGCCCGAGTGGTTCGCGGCGCTGTCTCCTGCGCCGACCCGCGAAGGCGTCCCGCAACCGATCTTCATCCTCGGCTTTCCGCGCTCGGGCACGACACTGACCGAACAAGTGCTGGCGAGCCATTCGGCGATCCGTGCGGGCGGCGAATTGCCGTTCGTCGCTGAACTCACCGAGATCGCCACGCAGCGGACCGGCGGCGCCTTCCCCGCGCATGCCGACCGGCTGCATGTCGACGCCCGCGCGACCCTCGCGACCCACCTCCGCGACCATTATCTCGCCCGGGCCGAAGCGTTCGGGCTGCTCGCGCCCGGAATGTCGTTCTTCACCGACAAGATGCCGCTCAACGAACTGTATCTGCCGCTGCTTCGGCTCGCTTTCCCCGCCGCACCCTTGATCGCCGTCAAGCGTCACCCGTTCGACGTGATGGTGTCGGCAATGAGCCACGATTTCACCCATGGCTTCAATTGCGGCTATCGGCTCGAGGATGCCGCACGCCATTATGCGCTGACCGACACGCTGACGGCCGAGTGGCGGAAACTGCCGGGAATCGTGCCGCACCAGCTCCGCTACGAGAATTTCGTCGCAGGCCAGCGGGACGAGACCGAAGCGCTGATGGCGTATATCGGTCTGGCGATGGAGCCGCCTCAACTCGCCTTCCACGAAAGCCGGCGCTTCGCCCCGACCCCGAGCTATGCCCAGGTCCAGGAGCCGATCAACGATCGCTCGATCGGGCGCTGGCGGCATTACGCACGCGAACTCGAGCCCGCGCGCGCGATCCTGGCCGAGACGATCGCCAGCAGCGGCTACGCCGCCTGAAGTCCCGCCGCGACCGGCGAGGCATCGGCTCCCAAGATCAGGTGCAGCGCATTGGCCGTGGGCCGCGCGATCATCCGCACGCCCAATTGCCGCAGCGCCGCCTCATCGGCGCGCGCAGGATCGGACAGGTCGACCCACAGCCGGCTCGATGCCGCGCCCGATGCGGTGATGTTGCCGCGTCCGCCCAATGCGGCCAGCCATGGCGTCGGATCAGCCGCCGTCACCGTCGGACGGTTCTCGGCCACCGGCGCGGCCGGCGACAACGGCCCGGCCGCCGCGCGCATTTCCATCGCCACCGAATCCGCGATCGGGCCGAGCACCACTTGCAGTCCCTGTGCGCTCGGCCGGATGAAGCCCCTGGCGCCGAGCTTCTTGAGCCGCGCCTCGCTGACCTTGTCCTGGTCGTTGACCACCAGCCTGAGCCGGGTCGTGCAGGCATCGATGCTGGCGAGATTGCCCGCCCCGCCCAATGCCTCGACGAACGCCAATCCGCGTTCGGCCGGCAGCGGCGCCGCGCCTTCCTCCTCCGCCTCCTCGGGCTCGCGGCCAGGCGTCTTCAAATCGAACTTCACGATCGCCCAGCGGAAGGTGCCGTAATAGATCGCGAAATAGGCCAGCCCGACCGGCAGCAACAGCAACGGCCGCGTCGATTTGGAGAAATTGAGCACGTAATCGAAGAATCCGGCCGAAAAGCCGAAGCCTAGATGCACCCCCAGAATGTGCATCAGCGCCATCGCCGCGCCGGTCAGAATCGTGTGCATGAAATAGAGCAAGGGCGCGAGGAACATGAAGGTGAACTCGATCGGCTCGGTCACCCCGGTCAGGAAGGCGGTCAGCGCCATCGACAGGAACATGCCGCCCACCGCCTGGCGCCGCTCCGGCAAGGCGGAGCGGTACATCGCCAGACACGCCGCGGGCAGGCCGAACATCATCACCGGGAAGAATCCCGACATGAACCCGCCCGCGCTGGGATCGCCGGCGAAGAATCGGTTGAGGTCGCCGGTCTTGCCGTGGAAATCGCCGATGATGAACCAGGCGACGTTGTTGAGCACATGGTGCAGGCCGGTCACGATCAGCAGCCGGTTGAGCACGCCATAGACGAACAGCCCGATCGTCCCCGACTCGACGACGCCATAGCTCAGCCCGTCCACGCCCGCGTCGATCGGCGCGAAGCCGAAGCCGACCAATGCCGCGAGCGCCAGCCCGGCGAACCCCGCCAGGATGGGCACGAACCGCCGGCCGCCGAAGAACGAAAGATAATCCGGCAGTTTGATGGTCGAGTAACGATTGTAGAACGCCCCCGCGATCAATCCCGAGGCGATGCCGATCGGCACCGCCAGCTTGGAAATCGCCTTGTCGCGCCACGCCGCATCGGCGAGCGCGGCGATATCCTTGCCCATATTGGCCGTTACGTCGGGCGGCACATGGAGCAAAGTCATCGCCCCGCGCGTCGCGACCAGGAAGCAGACCAGGCCGGCCAGCCCCGCCGCGCCATTATTATCCTTGGCGATGCCGACGCCGATGCCGAGCGCGAACAGCAAGCCGAGATTGTCGAAGATCGCCCCGCCCGCCGCGGCGACGAAGGGGATATCGAGCAGATCGGGCTGGCCCAGTCGGAGCAACAACCCCGCGATCGGCAGGACCGCGATCGGCAGCATCAGCGCGCGGCCGAGCGGCTGGAGCGATTGCAGCGAGAGCTTCATTGGCCTTGCTCCGACAAAGATGAGACGAGCGCGCGCACCGCGGCGGCATCGGGCGCGGTCAGGGCTTGCGCCGCGACGGCGCGGCATCGGGCGAGATCGAGCGTGCGGACCAGCGCCTTGGTCTCGGCGACCGCCGCGCCCGGCACCGACAATTCGGTCACGCCCATTCCGATCAGCAGCGGCACCGCTTCCGGGTCGGCGGCGAGCCCGCCGCACACGCCGGTCCAGCGTCCATGCGTCGCGCCGCCGCGCACCGTCTCGTCGATCAACCGCAGGACCGCGGGGTGCAGCCCGTCCAGTCCCGCGGCGACCGCCGGATTGGTGCGGTCGCGGGCCAAGGCATATTGCGAGAGGTCGTTGCTGCCGATCGAAAAGAAGTCGGCGTCGGCGGCGAGGGCCGCCGCGGTCAGCGCCGCCGCCGGCGTTTCCACCATGATACCGAGCTCGGGCGCCGCCACGCCGAGATCGCCCGCATGAAGCGCCAGCGCCTCCCGCGCCGCGGCCAGTTCGGCACGATCGGCGACCATCGGCAGCATCAGCCTGAGCGGGGCCTGCGCCTTGACGCGCAGCAAGGCGCGCAATTGCACGTCGAGCAGATCGCGCCGCGCCAATTGGAGGCGAATACCACGCAAGCCCAGCGCCGGGTTCTCCTCGGCCGCGATGGTGAGATAGGGCGCCGGCTTGTCCGCGCCGATATCGAGCGTGCGCACGATCAGCGGCCGGTCGCCGAGCGCATCGGCGATCGCCTGATAGGCAGCCAGTTGCTCTTCTTCGTCCGGCGGCGTGGCGCGGTCGAGGAACAGGAATTCGGTGCGCAGCAGGCCGCAACCCTCTGCGCCCTCTGCCACGGCGACGCGCGCATCGACCGCCGAGCCGAGATTGACGAACACTTCGATCCGCGTGCCGTCTTTGGTGATCGCCGGCTGCTCGGCCTGCGCCAGTGCCGCCTGCCGGCGGGCCCGCCGCGTGTCGATCCGCGCGCGCACCGCCGCCACGTCGGCCGCATCGGGCGCGATACGCAGCGCGCCGTTCTCGATGATCAATTCGGTGCCGGGTTCGACTCGCGCCAGCGCATCGCCGAGCGAGACCAGCATCGGCACCCCCATCCCCGCCGCGATGATCGCGACGTGCGACGTCGTCCCGCCCCGCGCGGTCGCGATGCCGGCAAGCCCCGCCTCGCGCAGCGCCATCACTTGCGAGGGATAGAGTTCGTCGGCGATCAGGATCGCGCCGGGCGGCGGCGGTGCCTGTTCGGGTTCACCGCCAAGCGCCAGCACGACGCGGCGACCCAGATCGTTGAAGTCGTCGATCCGCTCGGCAAAGCGCGCATCGCTCGTGCCGCGCAATTGCTCGACATACGTGCCGATCGCTTGCCGCCAGGCGAACCCAGCGCTCTTGCCCGCGGCGATCGCCAGATCGGCGGCACCGGCCAATTCGGGATCGTCGAGCAGCACCAGATGCGCGGCGGCGATCCCCGCACCATCGCCGTCACCCTCCGCATCGGCCGCCAGCGCGGCGCGGACGCGATCCTTCGCTCGGGCCAGCGCGGCACGCTCGGCATCGGTTCCCGCGCCGATCTCGGGAATATCGGCCGCCGGATCGGCAAGACGGAAAGCTGGTCCGATCGCGGCGCCGGGAACAGCGACAACCCCTTTCAACAGCGACGGCATCTCGCCGGCCGCGGCCACCGGCGGCGCCTCGGCAACCGTGCCTGTCGGCTTGAACTCGCCCATCCCGCCCGCCAGCAGATCGGCGATCGCGGCGACGCCGTCACTATCGCTGCCGCGCACCGTTATCGCCGCACCATGCGGCAGCGCCAGCGCGAGCATCGCCACCGCGCTCCGGGCCGAGGCAGTCCGCCCCGACGGCGCGACGATCTCGATCGTCCCGGAATGTTTGGCCGCGAGTTGCGCGATCCGCGCCGCCGGCCGTGCGTGCAGTCCAAAGGCAAGCGGCAAGTCCAGCGTGCGGCTGACGGTCGCCGCCGCCTCTTCGGCCGCCGCGACCGCCCCGCCCAGCGGTCGAAAAAGCATCACCGCCTCGCCCGCGGCGACTGCGCGGTCGCTCACCGGACCCTCGACCGCGAACATCTCGCCATTGGTGACGATGACCGGCGTGACCAGGCTCTTCGCCGTCCGCGCCAGACGGTCGAGGTCGAACTCGACCAGCAAGTCGCCCGCCGCCACGCGCTGGCCATCGACCACTTTGGGCGCAAAGCCCTCCCCGCCCAGCCCGACCGTCTCCAGCCCGATATGCATCAGCAATACTGGCCCGGCATCGAGCTGCAGCGTCACCGCATGCCCCGCCGGATGCATCGACAGCACCACGCCCGCGCCCGGCGCGACCAGCCGTCCATCGACTGGATCGATCGCGACGCCGTCGCCCAGCATCTTCTCGGCGAACACCGGATCGGGCACCTCGACCAACGGCGTCGCCCAGCCCGCCAGCGGGCTCGCGATGGTCAGGCTCATTGTGCCGGAACCAGGGTCAGTCGGTCGAGCATCCACAAGGGATCGGGGCCGGTCTGGGTGAAGGTCATGCACAGATCGTGGCGTCCTTGTTGCGGAGGCAGAGAGCCGGTGATCGTGCTGACGCCGGAATTGCGCGTCGCGGCGCCGAGCGGGATGCTCGCCACCACCGGACCATCGCAGCGATCGAGCCTGACCTTGAGCTCGCCGGTCGACGTGCGCGGTTTGTCGAACACCACTTTGGCGAGATCAGCGCCGATCGAGAAGTTGAACGGCACCTGCCCGACTTCGGCCGAAAGCGACGCGATGCCGTCGAGCGGGGCGCGCTTCCAGATCCAGCAGGGATGGAAGATGTCGCCCCAATGCACCCGGCGCACGCCGTCGGTCGCGCCGTCATCCTCGAGCCGCAGCGGCACCGCGGCGGTGCACAAGTCCATTTCGCTCGCGGTGCGCGTCCGCAACAGGGCAGCGGTCAGCGTCCAGTCGCGCCCGATTCCGAGCGGCTCGCCGCCGGCAAAGTCACGTGCGCGCAGCCGGGTTCCCTCCGGCAAGGTCAGCGCGCCGTCATAGGCGGGTGACGCGGCGGTCGGCGCGCTGCCGTCGGTGGTGTAGCGCATTATGCCGACGTCAGCCTGCTGGCGCAGCTTGACCACGACCTTGCCGCCATCGCCGTCGACACTCGCCAGCGGTTCGAGCGGAGTCATATTGTACCCCAGCCCCAGCCGCCGATAGCGCGCGAACTCCGCCGGCAACCGTGCCGCGAACCCCTTCCAGTCGCGCTTCGCCGCGGGCGTCCAGCCAAGTTCGGCGAGCGCCGCCGCCCGCGGCCATAGCATGCGGTCGGCATAAACGGTCGTGCGGACATGCTCGGTCCACAGATTGACCTGCAGCCCGCGCAGATGCCGCCGCTCGTCGGCGGTCAGCGCGGCGGGTAGCGGGTCGAACGTGTAGATATGCTTCCAGTCCATGACCCCGCCGCGCCCTGGCGGTTCATCGCCGGAATCGCTTTGGATGTGATCGAGATAGAAATCGGGCGACGGCGACAGGATCGTGTCATGCCCGGCCTTGGCCGCCGTGATCGCGCCGGACACGCCGTGCCACGACATCACGGTCGCCGACGGCGGCACCTTGCCCGCGAGGATCTCGTCCCAGCCGACCAGCCGCCGGCCGCGCTGCTGGAGATAGGCGCCGATCCGCGCCATGAACCAGCCTTGCAGCTGTTCTTCGTCCTTCAGCCCCAGCGCCTTCATCCGCGCCTGGATACGCGGATCGGCTTTCCACTGGTCCTTGACCGCCTCGTCGCCGCCGACATGGATGTAACGCGACGGGAACAGCTCGAGCACTTCGTCGAGCACATTGGTCAGGAAGGTGAAGGTCGCGTCGTCGGTGTTGTACAGATTGTACATCACTCCCCAGTCGGAACTGGGCGTCCTAGGCGGGGTCGCGGTCGAGCCGAGCGCGGGATAGGCGGCGATCGCCGCGGTGGCGTGGCCCGGCATATCGATCTCGGGCACGATCGTGACGTGGCGCGCCGTGGCATAAGCGACGATCTCGCGGATCTCCGCCTTGGTGTAGAAGCCGCCATAGCGCACCGGCTGGCCGGTCTTCGGATCCACACCTGCCGCGCCCGCCGGCTGGCGCCAGGCGCCGACCGCGGTCAGGCGCGGATAGCGGTCGATCTGGATTCGCCATCCCTGGTCGTCGGTCAGATGCCATTGCAGGACGTTGAGCTTCTCCATCGACAGGCGATCGATCAGTTGCTTCACATAGGCCGGCGGCTGAAAGTGCCGCGCCGAGTCCAGCATCACGCCGCGCCAGGCGAAAGTGGGCGCGTCGTCGATCGTCACCGCGCCGATCCGGCCGTCGGTGGACGCGGCGATCAATTGCCACAAGGTGGTCGCGCCATAATAGAGCCCCGCATCGGTCGACGCCGATACCGTAACGCCCGCCGGCGTGACGCGCAGGCGATAGGCCTCTTCGCCCTTGATCGACGCGTCCCGCCGGAATCGGATCGTGCCGCCTTTGGCCAGCGCGAGCTTCGGTCCGCCGGTGCGCGCGACAAGATCGGCCAGCCGCCGCGCCGCGGCCATGCCGCCGGCGTCGTCGGCGGCCATGGTCGCGCGGGCAAAAGAAAAGCTGCCGGCCTGCGACGTCACCGTCGCGGGCATCGGCAGCAGGGGGAGGTCGGGTAATGCCCGTGCCGCCGCTGGCATGCTCAAGATCATGACGGCGGCGAACAGGCTGGTGCGCATCGGGTAATCCTATTCGGTCTTGCCGATGCGCGACAGGTCAGAAGTGGACTTTGCCACCGACCCAGAACGTGCGGCCATTGTTGTAATAAGCGCGCGGGATCGAGGGATCGCCGACGAAGTAATAGAGCTTGTGGTTGAGCAGATTCTGCGCGTCGGCGGTCAGCGCGAAATATTTGGTCACGTTGAGCGTCAGCGACCCGTCGAGCGTGCCGAAATCGGCCTGCCACATCGGCGTCGAACGATCGATGCCGGAGCGGAATTTCGAGCGGAAGGTGTAAGCGAAGCGCGTCGAGATCAGCGAATTCTCGTAATAGGCCGTCACGTTGAACGTGTGCTTCGAATTGCCGTCGATGACGCCACCGTCCGCCGCCTTGGCATCGGCATAGGTGTAGTTCGCCAGCAGGCCGAACCCGCCATAGATCGGTTGTTGCCAATTGACCTCGACGCCCTTGTTGGTGCCGCCTCTGCCGTTGACCGGGCCAGTGATCTTGAACGTCGCTCCGGCCGGATGCTGCTGCGTAACCAGGAACCGCTCGGTTTCACTGCTCGTGATGTATGAGTCGATGTCGAGGTAGAAGAGATTGACCGAGAACAGCGACTGCTTGCCGTAATACCATTCAGCCGCGAGGTTGAACTGCCAGGCGCGGGTCGGATCCAGATAGGGATTGCCGCCCGCGGTACCGGTCAGCGCCAAGTCACTGACGGTGAAGGCGCCGGCAAGCTGGGCATAGCCCGGCCGGGTCATCGTCTTGGCCGCGCTCGCCCGGATCAGCAAATTGGGCATCGCGTTGACAGTCAAATTGGCGCTGGGGAGGAAATCCCAATAGCTGCGGCTGACGCGGTTGGTGTCGCACCAGTTCTTGTTGTCCGCCGGCTGCAGCGGACAGAACGGCGAAAAGACCTTCTCAAGCCCGCCCGTTGCCAATGGATTTGGCGTATATTGTGTCGTGTTAAGCTCGGTATGCACGGCACGAACGCCGATATTGCCGCGCCAGCCCTGGCTCTCGCCGCCCAGCTTGGCCATCGCATAGACCGCCTCGGTCTTTTCCTTCACCGAGAAGCTCGCCTGCGGATAGAAAGCGAACTGCCGTCCGCCATTGGTGGCGAGTTCGGCCAGCACCTTGTCCTTGTCGGCAATCGAATAAGGCGGGAAGGCGACCAGCCCGTCGAGGAAATCGTCCGGCGTGGTTCCGCCATTGAACACGGTGCCGAGCCCGACGCCCTTGGTGCCCGAATAGAGGCCGTTGCCCGCCCAGGAATAAGCGGTGTAATTCACTTCGCGCGTATGGTCGGTATAGCGGCCGCCGATCTTGATCGACTTCAGGAAATCGCCGTCGAACTTATATTCGGCATCGGCACGGACATAGGTTTCCTTGTCGGGCGACAGGATGCGGCCGCCCCACGACCAGCTGTAATAATTGTTGAGATAGGCGGCCGACTTCGGGTCGGTCGGCAGCCCGGGATAATTGACCGTCGCCCCCTTGCCGGCGAGCGCATAATTGACGCCGGTGTCCCAATAGGTTTCCCAGGCATAGGTGTCCTTGGTCGCACCCTCACCCTTGGTATAGCCCACTTCGCCGGACAGGGTCAGGCGATCGGTCGGCTTCCACTCGGTCTCCAGGTTGATCACCCAGGTCGACGAATAAGCGTCGCGGAAGATGTCGTCCTGGACGCGCCCCTGGATCGGGTTGCCGTTATTGTCGATCGCGTTCCACGAGGCCGCCGTCAGATAGCCGTTGGTGACCGTATACGGCCCCAGAGCGACCGAAAGCGGATGGCCGTTGCTATCGACGCCCGGCGTCGAATTGCTGCCGATCACCCGGCTGATCCACGCCATCGAGTTGCGGTTGACGTTGTTGGCGTCCATCCGCGTGTAGATGCCGTTCAACGTCACCTGGAACTCGTCGTTCGGCTTGTATTGCAGCGCGACGGTGCCGCCCTTGCGGACGCGCTTCTGGCTGAAATAGGCCGCGCCGATCAGGTTGGGCGCGGTGACCGTCTGGCCGGTTCCGGCAAAATTGTTGTAGGTGGTGTAGCCGAGGAATTCCTGACCATCGCGGCGGAACTCGCGCTCCTGATAATAGCCCGCGATCAAGAGCCCGACCGTGCCGGCCTGGTTCTTCCAGCTATAGAGGCCCGAGACCTGAGGCTTAACCTTGTCGGCCAGGTCGTTGTAATTGGCCTGGGCGGTCAGGCTGAACGAATTGGCCGGCAAATCGAGCGGGCGGCGGCTGTGAAGGTTGATCGTGCCGCCGATGCCGCCTTCGGGCAGATCGGCTTCGGACGATTTATAGACTTCCAGCTTGCCGACGATTTCCGACGGCAACAGGCTGAAGTCGAAGCTGCGCCCGCCGCTGGTCTGGTCGAGCACGAACCAGTCGCCGGTCGCGACCGAATGGCCGTCGAGCAAAGTGAGGTTGAGCGTCGGGTCGGTGCCGCGGATCGACACCGACTGATTCTCGCCGAAGCCGCCGGCATTGGCCGATCCGGTGACGACGTTGACGCCGGTCAGGCGACCGAGCGAATCGGCTACGTTCTTGTCGGGGAACTTGCCGATGTCCTGCGCGGTGACGACTTCGGAGACGACGTCGTTGGCGCGCTTCGAGTCCAGCGATGCCTGGATGGAAGCGCGGATACCGCTGACGACGATGTCGTTGCTCTGATCTTGCGGATCGGCGGTGGTGGCTTGACCGCTGCCGCCGTCGGCGGGGGCCGCCGCAGCCACCGGAGCGGCCTGCGCAAAAGCGGGCGCCGCCATAGTCAGCGCGAACACGCTTGCGGTACAGGCGAACATTGCCCGATGCTTCTTGGCTTGGAACGTGACCATGATCTTCCCCTTCAAACCCCTGGATTGGACTGTACCAAAGTACGACCAACTGCCGCTGTTAGCCCTGTCCGGTTTCATTTCCGGCCCGGATCAGGTCTGTTGCGCGTGTCATAAAGGCTCATTGGTCATTAAATTGCAATACCAAAATCAATACCAGTGCAAATATTCTGCACTTTGGTATTGAAATGGCATTATCTGATGGCTTAAAGACCATCGCGTAAGGGGCTCTCCGCAATGTTCGTCGATCGCGTAGGAAAACTGCCGGAAGGGGATACCGCGCCGCTGTACCAGCAGCTGCAGCGCGTGCTGCGCGCCGCGATCGAGCGGCAGGTGCTAGCGCCCGACGAGGCACTGCCGCCAGAACGCGACCTTGCTTTGGCCTATAACGTCTCGCGCGTTACCGTGCGCAAGGCGCTCGACGGACTGGTCGATGCGCGGATGCTGACCCGACGCCAGGGCGCCGGAACGTTCGTCGCCGCGCGGGTCGAGAAGAATTTCGCGACGATCTCGTCCTTCACCGAGGACATGCAGTCGCGCGGCCGCGTGCCGCACAGCGAGTGGCTGGCGCGCACCGAAGGCACGGTCGCACCCGAAGAGGCGATGGCGCTGGGCCTTAGCCCTGGGAGTCAGGTTTATCGCTTCACCCGCATCCGCTATGCCGATGGGGTGTCGATGGCGCTCGAATATGCGACCGTTCCGGCGAGCTCGCTGCCCGGGCTCGATGCGGTGACCGAATCGCTCTACGACGCATTGGGCGCCGACCGCCCGGTGCGCGTGCTGCAGCGTTTCCGGGCGGTGTTGTTCACCGACGAACAGGCCGAGTTGCTGGCGATCCCGCGCAATTCGCCGGGGCTCGAGATCGAACGCCGCGGCTACACCCAGGATGGCCGTACGGTCGAATTCACCAAATCATGGTATCGGGGCGATGCTTACGACTTCGTCGCCGAACTCAACGTCCCGCCAGCCTGAGATTTTTGTGCCCATTCTTCCCGAGAATACGTTGATGTTCGCCGAAGCCGCCGAAGCGGCGGAGGCGGTCGCACGCCAGGCGATCCGCCAGCGCGACACGCGCATCGCCTTGGCCGCGGCACTGCGTCAGGACCCGCCACGCGCCGTCGTCACCCTGGCGCGCGGCAGTTCGGACAATGCCGCGACCGTCGCGCGCTATCTGGTCGAAACGCACCTGCGCCTGCTGACCAGTTCGGCCGCGCCCTCGGTTTCGTCGGTCTACGATTCGGCGCCCGATTATGCCGGCACCCTGATGCTGGCGGTCTCGCAATCGGGCCGCAGCCCCGATCTGATCGCTGCCGCCGAGATGGCCAAGACAGGCGGCGCGCAACTCGTCGCCTTGGTCAACGACGAAAGCTCGCCGCTCGCGGTACTGGCGGACACGTTCCTGCCGCTCGCCGCCGGCCCGGAAAAGAGCGTCGCCGCGACCAAGTCGTTCATCACCAGCGTCGCCGCATTGGTCCATCTGATCGCCGATTGGGCGGAGGATGGCGAATTGCTCGCCGCGCTCGATGGGCTGCCGGGGTTGTTGGAACAGGCCTGGGCGCTCGATTGGTCGCCCGCGCTCGAGCCGCTGCGCAATGCCGCCAACCTATACGTCGTCGCGCGCGGGCCGGCGTTCGGCATCGCCCAGGAAATGGCGCTCAAGATCAAGGAGACGTGCGGTTTCCATGCCGAGGCGTTCAGCGCCGCCGAGGTTCGTCACGGTCCGATGGCGATCGTCGAAAAGGGCTTTCCGGTGCTGCTGCTCGGCCAAGACGACGAATCGCGCGACAGCGTCGCCGACCTCGCGCCCGAATTCTCCGAGCGCGGTGCGCTGGTGCTGAGCGCCGGGTTGCAGGATGCCCCCGGCATCCGCTTGCCGAGCCTCGACGCGCATCCGGTGCTCCAGCCGTTGTTGCTCGTGCAGAGCTTCTATCGCCTCGCCAATGCGCTCGCCGTCGCGCGCGGCCGCGACCCCGACCGTCCGCCGCATCTCGCCAAGGTAACCGAAACGGTATGACTCGCACCGCGCTCACCAATGCCCGCGTGCTGCTGCCCTCCGGCCTGCGCGACGACGTCTGCGTCGTGATCGGCGATGGCGAGATTTGCGCCATTTCCTCCGCTCCGCCGCAGGATGCGCGGATCGTCGATCTCGGCGGCCATTCGCTGCTTCCCGGCTTCATCGACACTCAGGTCAATGGCGGCGGCGGGCGATTGTTCAACGACGATCCCAGCATCGAAACGATCCGCGTCATCGCCGAGACGCATCGCCGCTATGGCACGACCGGCCTGTTGCCGACCTTGATCAGCGACGATCTCTCGGTGGTCGAGGCCGGCATCCGTGCGGTCGACGCCGCGATCGACGCCGGACTGCCCGGCGTGCTCGGCATCCATATCGAGGGGCCGTTCCTGTCGAGCGCGCGTCACGGCATCCATTCGGTCGACAAGCTGCAACCGCTCAAGGACGATTATCTCGACCTGCTGACCTCGGCCAGGCGCGGCAAGACGATGGTCACGCTGGCACCGGAATGCGCCACACCCGCGCAGATCGCGCACCTCGTTGCAAAGGGCGTCGTCGTCAGTGCCGGCCATTCGGACGCTCGCTACGAAACCGTCCGCGCCGCGATCGACGCAGGGCTGACGGGCTTCACCCATTTGTTCAACGCCATGTCGCAGCTCGCCAACCGCGCACCGGGCATGGTCGGCGCCGCGCTGGAGGATGATTCGACCTATGCCGGCATCATAGCCGACGGCCATCATCTCCACGACGCCACGTTGCGCGTCGCGGTCCGTGCCAAGGGACAGCATCGCCTGATGCTGGTGACCGACGCGATGCCCAGCGTCGGCAGCGACGAGCCCCGGTTCGTGCTCCAGGGCCGCGAGATCTGGCGCGACGGCGATACGCTGCATGGCGCCGACGGCGTGCTGGCCGGGTCGACGTTGACGATGTCCGGCGCGGTCAAGGGCATGGTCGAGCGCGGCCGCGTGCCGCTGGCGGCAGCGGTAACGATGGCCTCGGCGACGCCGGCGGCATTTCTGGGACTGAGCGGCCGGACCGGCACGATCGCGGCGGGTATGCGCGCGGACCTGGTGTTACTCGACGACAGTTTCGCGGTGCGCGAGACGTGGATCGGTGGAGAAGCCAGTAGGTCGGCGCAGCCTGTCGCGGCGATCGTCAAGTAACCCGGGACCTGCTTTGGTTTACGCCTCCCCGGCGAAGGCCGGGGCCCAGCCGCGACGTACCGCCGATGGCGGGATGCCCTCTCGAAGTGCGCGAAACTGGGCCCCGGCCTTCGCCGGGGAGGCGTCAGGTCTAGCTCGCCAGTTTAGAGCGACATCATCTGTCCCAGCTGCCGTCGCACCCTGGCCTTGCTCTCCTCGCCTAACGACCCGCGAATGCCGCGCCGCTCCTCCGGCACATGCTGCGGCACGCCGCCGAACACGAATTCGTCGAACATCGCCCGCCATGCCGCACGCTGGTTTTCGGGCAGGCCGGAAAAAGCCAGGATCGCGTGGACCATCGTGTCGAGCGGCGCGAGCCCCGGCTGCGGCGGTGGCGCCTCGTCCCACCAATAATTGACCAGGATGCTCACAGGATCGAGCGAGCGGACATGGTGCCACCACATATGCGGAATGAAGAGGGCATCGCCTGGCTCGAGTTCGGCGATCTGGGCGTGCGCCATCGCCTCGCGCGCCAGCGGGAAGCGGTCGAAATCGGGTTCGTCGGGATCGAACAGAGCGATCGGCGTCCCCGCCGGGGTAAATTCGATCGGACCGATGTAGAGATTCGCGACTTGATCGGGCGGAAACAGGGTGAAGCGCCGCCGCCCCGCCATCACCACCGCGATATTGCTGTTCATGTCATGATGCGTGGCGACCCGCACGCGATTGCCGATCCAGATGCGCGGCGCCACGCCCGCCGGCACGAGGGGCATGCGGTTCTCCGCTTCGAAACCAGGCAGTGCCTCGGGCACCATCACCGCTTGCGCCGCGATCGCCGGTGGCGATGACACTCGCGCCGCGGTGTCGAGTTGCGCAAACAGCCGGGCGAGCGTGGCCGAGTCGCGGGTGAAAGTCAGCGCCGACATGTCGGGGGTGTACGCCAGGCGTCCTTCCGCATCGGGTGGCGCAATGGCGATTCCGATCGGACCGCCGCTATCGAACCTGGCCAGATAGGCACCGGGATCAGGCGCGCGAACGGCTGGCCAGTCTGCGGCGATTCCCCGGAAAACCGCCGGTTTCGTGCGCTGAGCCAATGGGATGGCCGCGACCGGCGCCAATTCTTCGACCCTGTTCGTCATCGCGCGACTATGCCGGGAACAGCCGCGCGCTGACAACCGTACGCGGGGGCCCCAAGCTGGGTAGGCACCGCGACTGGACAAAGTCGCACCGCGTAATTATCTACCGAGCGATATGGAAACTGCCGTCCTCCGTGGCCGCCCCCGCGAATTCGACGTCGACCATGCGTTGACGGCGGCCCTGCGCGTGTTCTGGAGCAAAGGGTATGAGGGCGCGTCGATGACCGACCTCACCGACGCGATGGGCATCACGCGCCCCAGCCTCTACGCCGCTTTCGGCAACAAGGAATCCTTGTTCCGCAAGGCGCTCGACCTCTATGAGCGCGAGAAGCTCTGTTACATGGGCCAGGCGCTCGAGGCGCCGACCGCGCGCGGCGTCGCCCAGCGCCTGCTTCAGGGCAGCCTGGAAAACCAGACCAGCCGCGACGATCCGCGCGGATGTCTCGGCGTGATCAGTTCGGTCGCCTGCGGCGCCGAGGCCGATTGCATCCGGCAGGAAGTGCTCGAACGCGGCAGGATCGCGCACCAGGCGCTGATCGAGCGGATGGAGCGCGCGGTCGCCGAAGGCGATTTTCACACGCCGGTGGATGCCGAGGGCATCACCAAATATCTCACCGCCATCCTTCAGGGCATGGCGGTCCAGGCCGGCGCGGGCGCCTCGCGCGAAGACTTGCAGCGGCTGGTCGATACCACGCTCGCGGTATGGCCGAGCCGCTAATTCGTCGCGATTGACAAGCCCGGCTTTACGCCGCATTGCAAAAAATATCGCTCGGTACAGAATTTTCCCTTGAACCGTTCCATCCCAGTTTCTATACTGCTCGGTATAGAAGATGGACGGTCCTCCCCAGGACGTCCTTCGGATCGAAGGGAAGAGACCGCATGAACGGCCGATCGGACATCCGCCTCTAGCGTTTGCGTAAACAGGAATGAGCCTTCGCCCACGGTGCCCATGCGGTGCCGGAGCGCGCGACTCGTCACAATCATATCGGATCACCCCGGCGACGACCCCATCGCCGGGCATGGGCCGCCGCACGCCCCCTGCGGCGGCCCCAACAACAAGGAGGACACGCCATGGCCTATCTCGAATTCGCCCCCGTCGGCGGCGGCGCGCTGCTCGATCGGTCCCCCGTGGCACCCCGCGGCTTCACATCGAAGCCGGCCGATTTCTCCGCGCTCGAATGGCAGGTCGTCAATCTCGCCCAGCGCGATCGACTGTCGTCGATCAACCGTCCGGGTCCGCTCGCCCGCGCCTTCCGTTGGGCATTCGGCGGCGTGGTCAAGACGGCCTTGTCCGATCCTCGGCTCGAGGCGCTGCGCCGTATCGCCGTGCTGAGCTGGTATCGCGGCTTCTCGGTCGCGCCCGCCGAAGTCCGCGCCTTCCTCGCCGCCGGCTTCACGCTCGATCAGTACGAAGCCCTGCTTTTCCGGATCAACGCGATCCGCACCAATCTTCCCCGGAGCTTCCGCCGATGAACATGATCGCCCCGATCAACGACGATACCAACGCGCAGCCGCTCGACGGCACCGCGTCGGGCCGCAGCCCGATGTGGCAGCGCGCCGCCTGGGTCGCCGCGCCGATCGCCTTGCTCGCCGCCGGCTATGGCCTGGTCCATCGCTCGGCACCGGCCATGGCCGCGCCGCCGCCGCCGACCGTTACCGTCGCTACTCCGTTGGAGCGCGACGTTACCGAATGGGACGATTATGTCGGCCGGTTCGAGCCGAGCCGCTCGGTCGAGGTGCGCCCGCGCGTTTCGGGCGCGGTGACCGCGATCCACTTCACCGACGGACAGATCGTCCGTGCCGGCCAACCGCTCTTCACGATCGACCCGCGCCCTTATGCCGCCGCTTTGGCAGAGGCACGCGCCGGCGTCGCGACGGCCAATAGCGACCTTGCCCTCGCACGCGCCGATTATGACCGCGCGTCGCGACTGGTCGACGTCGACGGCGTATCGAAGAGCGAGCTGGATCGGCTGCGCGCCCGCGTCCAGGCGACCACCGCCGCGCTCGCCGCGGCTCAGGCGCGGGTTCGTGCCCGTGCGCTCGATGTCGAGTTCACCGTCGTCCGGGCGCCGATCTCGGGCCGGATTTCGGACCGCAAGGTCGATGCCGGCAATCTGGTCGCGGCGGGCGAAGGCGCCAATGCGACGCTGCTGACCACCATCAACGCGCTCGACCCGATCTATTTCAGCTTCGACGGATCAGAGGCCTTGTTCCTCAAGGCCAAGCGCGCCGGCGCCGGCACCGCCTCGCCGATCGAGGTCAAGCTGCAGGACGAGAGCGATTATCGCTGGAAGGGCAAGCTGGACTTCACCGACAACGCGCTCGACATGAAGTCGGGGACGATCCGCGGCCGCGCCGTGCTCGACAACCCGAACCTGTTCCTGACCCCCGGCATGTTCGGCAACATGCGGCTGGCGACCGGCGGCCGTACCCGTGCCTTGATGGTGCCCGACACCGCGATCGTCACCGACCAGGCGCGCAAGACGGTGTTGGTCGTCACCAAGGACGGCAGCGTCGCCGCCAAGCCGGTCCAGCTCGGTCCGGTCGTCGATGGTCTCCGCGTGATCCGCGGCGGGCTCGCGACGAACGACCGCGTGGTGATCGTCGGCACGCAAATGGCGCAGCCGGGGACCAAGGTGCAGACGCTCGCCGGCAAGATCGCGCCAGTGGCACCGGCCGCCGCGCCGCCCGCTCCGTCCGCGCCACCGGCAGGTCAAGCCACGCTCGCCCAGTAAGGGCCAACTCTCCGCTCGCCCTGAGCTCGCCGAAGAGCGGGCTCGGCGCGAGCGGAGCGAAATCCCGACCTTTTCGCCTCTATCTCCGAGGAACAGGAATCATGCGCCTGTCGCGCTTCTTCATCACGCGCCCGATCTTCGCCGCGGTCATCGCGGTGGTGATCACCATCATCGGCGCGATCGCCTGGGCCAGCCTGCCCGTGTCGCAATATCCCGACATCGTGCCGCCGACGGTCACGGTCAGCGCTTCCTACCCCGGCGCTTCGGCCGAGACGGTCGCGGAGACCGTCGCCGCGCCGATCGAGCAGGAGATCAACGGTGTCGACAACATGCTCTACCAGTCGAGCCAATCGACCGGCGACGGCAACGTCACGATCACCGTCACCTTCAAGATCGGCACCAATCTCGATGCCGCGCAGGTGCTGGTGCAGAATCGCGTCGCGATCGCCGTCCCGCGTTTGCCCGAGGAAGCGCAGCGGCTGGGCGTCGTCACGCGCAAGACCTCGCCCGACTTCCTGATGGTCGTCAACCTGGTCTCGCCCGACAATTCGCTCGATCGCGGCTATCTCTCCAATTACGCGCTGACCCAGGTGCGCGACCGCTTGAGCCGCATCGACGGCGTCGGCGACGTCCGCCTGTTCGGCAGCCGCGATTATGCGATGCGCGTGTGGATCGACCCCAATCGCGCCGCCGCGCTCAACCTGACCGCGGGTGAGATCGTCCAGGCGTTGCGCGCGCAGAACGTCCAGGTCGCGGCCGGCTCGCTCGGCCAGCCGCCTTATGCGCAGGGCAATGCCTTCCAGTTCAACGTCGAGACGCAGGGCCGGCTGACCGACCCCGCGCAATTCGGCAATGTTGTGATCCGCTCGGATGCCAGCGGCCGTCAGGTCCGTGTGTCGGACGTCGCGCGGGTCGAACTCGGCGCCGCCGATTACAATTCCAACACCTATCTGTCGGGCAAGCCGACCGTCGTGCTGGGCATTTTCCAGCGCCCCGGATCGAACGCGCTCGCCGCCGCCGAGAAGGTGAAGGCGGAAATGGACGCGATGTCGGCGAAATTCCCCAAGGGACTCGCCTATAGCGTCATCTGGAACCCGACCGACTTCATCCAGCAATCGGTCACCGCGGTGATGCACACCTTGCTCGAGGCGATCGTATTGGTCGTGCTGGTGATCGTCGTGTTCCTGCAGAAATGGCGCGCCGCGATCATCCCGGTGATCGCCATCCCGGTATCGCTGATCGGCAGCTTCGCGGTGCTATCGGCGTTCGGTTATTCGCTCAACAACCTCTCGCTGTTCGGCATGGTGCTGGCGATCGGCATCGTCGTCGACGACGCGATCGTCGTGGTCGAGAATGTCGAGCGTAACCTCGAACATGGGCTGAGCCCGTTGGAGGCCGCCCGCACCTCGATGGACGAAGTGTCCGCCGCGCTGGTCGCGATCGTGCTGGTGCTCTGCGCGGTGTTCGTGCCGACCCTGTTCCTGACCGGCCTGTCGGGCGCCTTCTACCAGCAGTTCGCGGTCACCATCACCACCGCGACGATCATCTCGCTGCTGCTGTCACTGACCCTCTCGCCCGCGCTCGCCGCCTTGCTGCTGCGCCCGCGCGCCGAGGAAGCCACGGGCGGCCGCCTCCACCAGCTCGTGCTGGCGGCGGGCGACCGTTTCAACCGCGGGTTCGAGCGGATGAGCAACGGCTATGCGCGCCTCACCGAGCGCCTGGTCGCACGGCCGAAGCGGATGATGACCATCTATGCCGGGCTGATCGCCGCCACCGCCGCGTTGTTCTACGCGACGCCGACCGGCTTCATCCCGGCGCAGGACCAGGGGTACTTCCTGACCGTCATCTCGCTGCCGCCCGGCGCCTCGGTCGAGCGCACCGACGCGGTGATGCGCAAGGTCGCAAACCGCATCCTGCCGCTCAAGGGCGTCAAGGGTGCGGTGATGCTCGCCGGGTTCG
This sequence comes from Sphingomonas pruni NBRC 15498, assembly GCF_001598455.1. Classification (GTDB taxonomy): domain Bacteria; phylum Pseudomonadota; class Alphaproteobacteria; order Sphingomonadales; family Sphingomonadaceae; genus Sphingomonas; species Sphingomonas pruni. Next base: position 20,441 of record NZ_BCYZ01000025.1, on the reverse strand, counting down.
ACGGGCCGTCGCAGACGCTCGCGCCCAATTCGGCCGCGGCGTACATCCCGCTCAAGTCGTTCGAGGATCGCGAGAAACTCGGCGTGACGCTGGCCAGCATCATGGATGAGGCGCGCAAGGCGACCGGGGACATCAATGAGGCGCGATTGATGATCGTACCCCCGCCGCTGATCCAGGGAATCGGCTCGGCCGGCGGTTATCGCCTGATGGTCGAGGACCGTGGCGGGCACGGCTATGCCGACCTCGCCGCCAAATCCTATGGCCTGATCGGCAAGGCCAATCAGACTCCCGGCCTCAGCCAGATCTACACCTTCTTCGACACCAGCACGCCGCGCGTCTTCGCCGATATCGATCGCGCCAAGGCCGATCTGATCGGCGTGCCGCCCGAGCGCGTGTTCGAAGCGCTCAACGTCTATCTCGGCTCGGCGTACGTCAACGACTTCAACCTGCTGGGGCGCACCTATCGCGTCACCGCCCAGGCCGACGCCCCGTTCCGCGCGACCGTCGCCGACATCGCCAACCTCAAGACGCGGTCGAATTCGGGCGAGATGGTGCCGATCGGATCGGTTGCCAATTTCAGCGACAAGACCGGGCCGTATCGCGTCGTGCGCTACAATCTGTTCCCCGCGGTCGAGGTCGACGGCGACACAGCCCCCGGTTATTCGTCGGGCCAGTCGCTGCAGACCTTCGAGAAACTCGCCGCCGACAATCTGCCCGGCGATTACGGCACCGAATGGACCGGCATCGCCTATCAGCAAAAGGCGGCGGGCAGCACCGCCGGCGTGGTGTTCGCGCTCGCCGTGGTGTTCGTCTTCCTGGTGCTGGCGGCGCAATATGAAAGCCTCGTCCTGCCGCTGTCGATCATCCTGATCGTGCCGATGTGCCTGCTCGCCGCGATGGTCGGCGTGAACTTGCGGGGGATGGACAATAACGTCCTGACCCAGATCGGCCTCGTCGTCCTGATCGCGCTGGCAGCGAAAAACGCGATCCTGATCGTCGAGTTCGCCAAGCAGGGCGAGGAGCAGCAAGGCCTGAGCCCGGCACGTGCCGCGATCCAGGCGGCACAGACCCGGTTGCGGCCGATCCTGATGACGAGCTTCGCCTTCATCCTGGGCACCGTGCCCCTGCTGATCGCGAGCGGCGCGGGGTCCGAACTCCGCCAGGCGCTGGGCACCGCGGTGTTCTTCGGGATGATCGGCGTCACCGCCTTCGGCCTGCTGTTCACCCCCACTTTCTACGTCGTGTGCCGCGCGCTGGGCGATCGCATCGCCCGCGCGCGCGGCAAGCGGCCCGCCGCCGGTCCGGACCTGTCCGGATCGCTGCAGCCGGCCGAATGAGGAACCAAGCAATGTATTCGCTTCGTCTGATCGCTCCGATGGTCTCCGCCCTCGCGCTCGCCGCCTGCGCGGGGCCCAACTATGTCGCGCCCATCACCCCGCCGACCGCGGCCGGCCAGTTCGTCTCGGCCAATTCCCCGGCGCTCAGCAATGATCCCGCCGCGTCCAATTGGTGGCGGCTCTATCAGGATCCCGTCCTGGACGGGCTGATCGCCGATGCGCTCAAGTCGAATACCGACATCCGCGTCGCGGTGGCGAATCTGGAACGCGCGCGCGCCTCGCTACGCGGCGCGCGCAGCGAGCGGCTGCCGTCGACCGGGCTCAATGCCGGCGCGACCTATGGGCGCCTGCCCGAAAGCCAGCGCGCGCCGGGCAGCCCGCGGGAGGATTGGTCGATCGATACCGGCCTCTCGGTGTCGTACGAGGTCGATCTGTTCGGCCGGGTCAAACGCGGGATCGAGGCAGCACGCGGCGACGAAGCCGCGGCCGCAGCCGATGCCGACGCGGTCCGCCTCGCCGTCGTCGCCGACACCACGCGCGCTTATGCCGATGCCGCCTCTGGCGCCGCGCGGCTCAAGGTGGCCAACCAGATCGTCGACCTGCTCGACAAATCACTGCAGCTGACCCAGCGCCGGCACGAGGCCGGGCTCGCCACGCAGCTCGACGTATCGCGCATTGCGACGCTCCGCCAGCAGCGCGCCGCCGACATTCCGGCGCTCGAAGCCGATCGCCAGGCCGCCTTGTTCCGCCTCGCGACCTTGACCGGCCGGCCCCCGGCAGATCTTCCGGCCGCGGCCGGCGAACGCGCCGTCGGTCTCGAGATCACCCAACCGATCCCGGTCGGCGACGGCGCTGCTTTGCTCAAGCGCCGCCCCGACGTCCTCGCTGCCGACCGCCGGCTGGCCGCCGATACCGCGCGAATCGGGGTCGCCACCGCCGATCTCTATCCGCATATCAGCCTGGGCGGGTCGATCGGCTCGACCGGTCCCAATATCGGCGACGTGTTCGGCGGCGGGCCGCTGCGCTGGCTGCTCGGGCCGTTGATCAACTGGGCCTTTCCCAATCAGGAAGGCGCGCGCGCCAAGATCGCGGCCGCCAAGGCCGACACCCAGGCGTCGCTCGCGACTTTCGACGGCACGGTGCTGCGCGCGCTCGAAGAGACCGAGACCGCGCTCAACGCTTACGCCCGCGCGCTCGACCGCCGCACCGCGCTCAAGGCGGCGCGCGACGAAGCGGCACGCGCCGCGGCGATCACGCGTGCGCAACAGCGCGAAGGCGCGGTCGATTCGCTCGCCTGGCTCGACGCCGAGCGCACCTATGCGGAAACCGAGGCGGCACTCGCCGATCAGGACGCGCGGATCGCCGACGCCCAGATCGACGTGTTCCGCGCCCTGGCGGGCGGCTGGTCGTAGAGTCGTTTTCAGCTTCGCTGAAACAAACTATAGGCGACCGGCCGCCGTCCTTGGAGGGCGGTGATCAGTCGATCCGCCCCGCCAGCGCAGCCCTCAGCGCTTCGAATTCCGCCTCCAGGCAACCGCCGACGAAATCCAACCCTTTGGGCGTCAGCCCGACCAATGTGCGGCGCGCGTCCTCCGGATCCGGCAACCGGGTGACATACCCCGCTTCCATCAGGAAGATGACGTGACGCAGCGCGGTCGAATGCGGCGCCGAACTGGCAAGACAGGCATCGCCGGTCGGCACCGCTCGCCGCTCGAACGCGGAGATGAACAAGTCGAGCAGGATGCTCCATTGCGCGCTGACCAGGCGGAGCTCCGACGCCACCTTCGTTCGTCGTCCCGCCGTCTTGAGCAGGAATTTGGCATAGGCGATCAGACCGGTATCGAGACTGGTGGACCGCCCGATTTCTCCCGCATCCGGCGTAGTCGATGAGCGGAAAGGGTCCCGATCAAAAGACTCACCAGCAGTGGCAGTGCCCAATAGGGCTGCGTGCTGACGTAGAGTTCCTTGGGAAGGGCTGGATTCATGATTGCGGGAAAGTGCGCGAGACACCCTCCCAATTGAGATGCTGCTGTCCATAGCGGCCAGAACCTTGTGCTTTGGCGCGCGATGACGACGAGGACGACCAGGAATATGACGTCGACGACGATCACGCCCCAATTTGGTCCATGCCAATGGTGTCCGAACAGGCCAGCGGAGATCGAGGCGATGGCGGCGATCATGTAAGAAGTTGCCACCCGTCGCTCGGTCGCGCCGCCCCGAAACCATGCGAATACGCATAGGCTCGGAAACGCAATGACGTAGACGACAAGACCGATATAGAGATAGAGTTGCATAGGTTCTGATCCCTATAGCGGTCGACGAATTTACGCAGCCCTCGCCTTGCGGCGTGCCCCCATCAGTTTGTCGGTCCCACAGCCGACATCGGATCCATCCAGGCCCAGCGCGTCGCGCGTGACGGCGAGACGCTGATGGCATTTGATGGTGTCCTCGCGAGCCTCGAACAGGCGTGCGAGCGAATGCGCCGCCAGAACCGCGGCATCGTGGCCCACCTCGATCGACGCGCCGATTTCCATTCGGCCACGGACAATCAAGCCAATGAGATCGGTTTGGGCGACGATCGCACTGTCGATGCCGGTTTCGGCCGGCAGTAGCGCGCGCAGGATCTTTCGCGCGACCGCCAAATCAGTTGTCGGAAAGCCGGCGAGGTTACTAGTTTGGATTGATGCAACGGACATGATTCCCCCTCCGCCGGAACCAACCGGTCCGGCCAATCAAAAATCGACTGCTGGGTGTGCGCCTAGAGGCGCTCGATGAGCATGCGGATGGCGAGCATGTAGAGAGACACTGCCGTCACCATCAGCGAAGCCGCGATCAAAATCGCGGCGATCGTTCCAGGATAATTCAGGTCATTGGTCGGCCTTCCTCTTGTCGGGAACGGCCAGGGCAGCCGTTCGAGCCATGAGGAAGACGCCGTCGAAACCTCATTCTCAACGCCGGAAATTGCCGATGAGGAAAAACCCCCTACCATTGCGCTGCTGCTCATCAGGGCGCGAACCGCGCTATCGCGATCTGTATAGCCGAGCTTTCGCACCGCATTGGCGATGTACGCGTCCACCGTCTTGGGGGAGAGGTGCAGGTCGCTGGCGATGTCCTTGGTGCGCTTGTGTTGCGCGACGCCCTTCAAACATTCGACCTCCCGGGGGGTCAGCGAAGAGAAGCGCGAATCATCCATAACGCCAAGCTAGCCCAATGCCGAACCATTTTGGACCGTTTAGTATTTATTGGGCATCAAGAAAATCGTCGCGATCGAGATGGCTGGCTCCTTTCCGAAGCGCGAGCATCCGATGGAACCCGCGCGGTTAGCTTCGCAGGCTGGGATAGGAGAGCATCGATAGGCTGCTTTGCCGGCGCCCGACGGCCTATGTCAGCGCATCCAGGAAAGGTTGCACTTCAGCGGAAACACGGTCAGCGCCAGCCGATGACCGGCGCATTAATAGGCGCACGATGGCTTACCCATCCGGCGCGGAGCGTAGCAGCGCTTGCTCGCTTGCCAGATCGTTGCGGATCGTGGTCGCCGCCACGCCGCCTTCGCCCATCGCGTGGCTGATCTGGTCCAGCCCCTTGACCACATCTCCCGCCGCATACAGGCGCGCGATATTGGTCCGCTGATGCGCATCGACGATCAGGCAGCCTTCGTCCGATCGCGCCGCGCCGAGACCGATGGCGAGCTCCGAATTGATGTCCGAGCCGAGCGCCGGATAGAGACTGTCGAAGCCCCAATCGCGTTGCGCGATGCGCAGGCGAATCTGGTCGCCATCGATCGCAAAGTCGCGAGCGGGCCCATCGACCACCACTATCTCGCCTTTCGCCAATAGGGCGCGCTCGTCCGGCGAGAGGTCGTGCTTTCCGTCCGGCGCGATCAACGTCACGTCGGCGGTATAACTGCGCAGGAACATCGCTTCGCGCGTTCCGTGCCCGCCAGTGCCAAGCACGGCGACCCGACAGTCGGTCACTTCATAGCCGTCGCAGATCGGGCAATAACGCAGCAAGCCGCGCGCCAACGCAGCCGCGTGCAGATCATCGGATATCGGCGGACGGCGATTGACGACGCCGGTGGCGAGCAGGACGCTTCGCGTGGCGATGACCTCGTCACCGACTGAGACGTGAAGGCCGCCGGCAACCCCCTTCAGGCCGGCAACCTCTGCGCGTATCAATTCCGCGCCATAGCGGCGGGCCTGCGCCCGCATGCGAGCAAGCAGGTCGGTGCCGGCGATCCCGTCGGGAAACCCGGCATGGTTGCGCGTCATCGGGATCGTCGCCGCGCGGCTCTTGCCCGCATCGATCACGCGCACATCGAGATGAAAGCGCGCGAGATAGATGGCAGCGGTCAACCCGGCCGGACCGCCGCCCACCACGACGCAATCAAGCATAGCGGCGGGCCGGTCCGGTGCGCGGCGAGGAGGGCGGCGAGGCTGTCAGACGGTCGCCTCGGTCAAGGTAGTGGTTTCCGGCTTGGTGAGCCCATTCGCCTTGTAATTGGCGATCAGCTCTTCCTTGCGCGCCCACAGTTGGTCGCCAAGTGCGTCCATGTCCAACCCGGCGTGGCGCGCCTGGCTGAACATGCCTTCCATCCGCTTTTCTTCCTCTTCGACATGATGCTCGATCTGTTCGGAGAGCACCTTGACCTTGGCATCGTAGAATTCGTCGCTCGGCGCGCCGGCTTCGATCTCGGCGATCAGCACCTTGGCGCCGTCATGCTCGACATAGGCTTCCTTGAGCAGATTCTCTTCGATCTTGCCCTCGCACGCCGGATAGAAGATCTCTTCCTCGATCTGGGCATGGACGGTCAGTTCGAGGCAAATTTCGAGCGCGATCTTCTGTTTGCGGCCTTCGCCGCTCGCCTTCTCGAACTGCTCGAACAATTCCTCGACCTTGCGATGATCGGCTTTCAGCAGTGCGATCGCATCCTGTTTCTCGGCCATGTCGTTTCTCCTGGATTTTCTTCTTGAACCGCGTCTGGTCAGGTTCGTTCCCGGAAGTCTTTTATTGCGAGTCGTTTGCACCCTGGGCGGGTGTCGAGTGGTCACGCGGACTCGCTTTGACAGGTCGCTCAGACTGGATCGGCACGCCGGGCATTGCGGCTCCTGCTGCCGCCAGCGTCTCCCGCACGCGCGCCAAGGCTGCGCCGTGCGGGTCCTGTTCGCCGAGCAGCGCGAAAGTGCCATTGAGCGCGAATACGCAATGGCCATGCACGGTTGCGAGCAACGATCTCGCCAGTGCCCCGGCGCGGTCGCGGCGGTCGTCCGGCAGCACCGCCGCGATTTCTCCGCGCAAGATATCGGTAAGCACGCCGCGCTGCCGCGCATAGCGTTCGGGAAACGGCACCCCGACCGGCAGGCGGTGGTCGTAAATCGCCATCCACAGATTGCGGTTGCTCAGCGCGAAATCGAAATATGATGCGACCAGCACGGCGATGCGATCCGCACCGGCGGCTTCGAGCGATCTAGCAACCGTCTCGGCCCAGACCAGGAAAGTCCGGCCGTTGATTGCGAGCATCAGGTCGTCGAGGCTGTCGAACACGTTGTAGATCGTGCCGACCGAATAGCCGATCCGCTTCGCCACCTCGCGCGCCGAGAAGCGCTGATAGCCGACTTCGGCGAGCAACGTGTGCCCCGCGCCAACGATCAGCTGTTCGAGTTCGTCACGCGTATGATCCGACCGCCGTCCCATAAGACCTGACTAAATGCGAAACTGAACACTGTCTAATATTTTTATTGAACACCGCTCAATTCAGTGGCACATCACTTCCGCCCGCCGATTCGACGGGTGTCGAATGGAGTTGTCCGAATGCAACCCGTTTACGTGACCGCGACCGCGCAATGCCTTCCGGGCGCGCCGATCGCGAATGACCGGATGGCCGATTATATCGGGCGCCTGTCGCCCGAGGCCGAACGGTTCGGTCGCCTGACCCTGCGCCAGAACGGCATCCGCTCGCGCCATTACGCGATCCGTCCCGACGGCAGCAGCGACTGGACCGTGGCCAAGCTCGCCGGGAAAGCGGTCCGCGATCTGATCGCGGACGCCGAGATCGATCGCGCCGCCATCGGGTTTCTCGCCACCGCCACGACCCAGAACGACCTGATGGTGCCGGGCCTGGCCAGCGGCGTGCATGCCGAATCGGGGCTGCCGCCGATCGAGCTCGCCAGCCTGCAGAGCGTCTGCGCGAGTTCGATGATGGCGCTGAAGGCGGCGGCGCTGCAAGTCGCCGCCGGCGAGCACCGCGCCGCGATCGCGGTCGGCGCCGAATTCTCCAGTCGTTATTTCCGACCCGGCCAATATCGCGGCACGGCCACGGTCAAGCTCGACGGCACCCTGCCCGGCGATGCCGAATTCCTGCGCTGGACCTTGAGCGACGGCGCGGCCAGCCTGCTGATCGAGGACCGCCCCGCGGCGCACGGTCTGTCGCTCCGCATCGACTGGATCTCGCTGCGTTCGTTCGCCGACCGCTTCGCGCCGTGCATGACCGGCGGCGGCGCGCACCAGCCCGATGGCTCGCTCAAGCCATGGAGTCTGCACGGCAGCGCCGCCGAGGCCGCTGCGGCGGGCGCGTTTCAGCTGCGCCAGGACGTCGACGCGCTCTATCGCATGCTGCCCGTCTGGCTCGGCGAGTTCATGCGGCTGGTTGACGAGAGGAAGATTGATCCCGTGTCGGTCGACTGGTTCCTGTGCCATTTCTCGGCGCATTCGCTGCGCCAGGAAATGGCGCGGCTTGCCGAGCGCGCAGGGTGCATGATCCCCGACGAGCGCTGGTTCACCAACATCTATGACAAGGGGAATGTCGGCGCCGCCGCCATCTTCCTGCTGCTCGACGATCTGATGCGGTCGGGTCGGCTGTCGCCCGGCCAGCGCATCCTCTGCGCAGTGCCCGAAAGTGGCCAGTGTATCATGGCCTATGCCGCAATGACCGTTGTCGAAGGAGACTTGCAATGAACGCCGCCATTCCCACGACCGCCGACAATCGCGCACTGGTCGAAGCCGCGCATCGCGGGCTCGCCCAGACCTGGATCGAGTTCGAAAGTGCGCTGGCACAAGTGCCGGTCGTCGCGCGCCTGCTCGCCGGCAAGCTCCGGCTCGAGGATTATCGCCGCTTGCTGTTCAATCTGCGCCAGCAAGTGGTGGAGGGCAGCCGTTGGATCAGCCGCGCGGCGTCGAACCTGGGTCCCAATCACGAGGAATTACGCTCGCTGTTCGTCCGCCACGCGGTCGCCGAACATCGCGACTATCGTCTGCTCGAGGACAATTACGTCGCCGCGGGCGGTACCGCCGAAGACATTCGCGCCGGCCGCATGAACATCGGTTCGGAAGCGCTGTCGGCATTCATGTATCACGCCGCGTCGCGTCCCGATCCGGTCGGGCTGCTTGGCGCGATGTATGTGATCGAAGGACTGGGCGAGCGCCTCGCCGGGCCGTGGTCGCAGGCAATCCGCGAACAACTCGGGCTTGGCGACGAAGCGGTAAGCTTCCTTGCCTATCACGGCGCCAATGATGGGGATCATCTCGACATGTTCGACCGCGCGCTCGCGCTCGCCATCGCCGATCGCGCGACGGCGGACGAGATCGTGCGCCACGCGCGGATCGTCGCGCGCCTCTATCGCCTGCAGCTTGAGGAGATCGACCATGTCTGATCGCGTCACGCAGCACGATCCGCGCGATCCCGATCCGTGGCTCGCGCTGATGCTCGACCGTTCGCTACCGCTGGCCAAGGAAGCCAAGGCCGCGCTGATCCGCGACCAGCAATCGCGCAGCCGTCAGTTCCTGCTGCCGCTGGTCCGCCCGCTGGCGCGCGCGATGATCGTCGTCGCGCAATTGGTCCACACGATCAGCCCGCGCTGGCCCAACGCGCCGCGACTGCTCCACCGCTCGATCGCGTTCGGTATGCGGCGCTTCCTCACGCCCGACGCCAACCGCCTGATCCTGCGGCACTTCCACCTTGGCGCACAGGTCCTGCGGTTCATTTCGGACAACGCCACGCCGGGCTATCATCCCGATTTGCGGCCGATGCGCCCGCGGCGGATCGCCGAGGTGAAGGACAATCTGTTCCTTCACCACGACCTCAACATCTACAATTTCCTGATCGACCTGAACCGCGAACTGGAGCGGCGCGGGGTAGCACTTGGCCGCGTCACTGATCTCGATTTCTCGGCGATCGAGGACGAGGTTGCGCTCGACCCGCTGCCCAACGGCTGGCTCAACGTGATCGACCTGCAGACTGCAATCGAGCTCTACACGCCGGCTTATGCCATGCTGTTGAGCGATCGCGATTTCTGGCGCGCGTCGAATTCGCTACAATTGGACGAGACGATCGGGCTTTATGCCGCGCGTCTGACGGGGGAGGAAAAGCATCTGGCGATGATCAACAACCGGCATCCCCTGGTGCCGTTTTCGACGCTGCGCGCGGGCTTTCGCCTGATGCTCCACGGTCTGTCGACCGAGGTGCTGCACGGTTTCCTGCGCGAGATGAAATCGCGCCAAGCTGCTGCTGCGGCCGCCTGATCCTCCCGGAGATTCACGATGTCCGCACCTGATTTCTCGCTGCTCGCGAAGCGCCGCTTCGGTCCGATGTTCGTCGTTCAGTTCATCGGCGCGTTCAACGACAACGCGCTCAAATATGCGATGCTCTTCCTCGTCACTTTCACGCTCTACAAAGGTGACGAGAATGGCGCGGCGTCGCTCGCGGCACTCGCCACCGGCCTCTTCATCCTCCCCTATTTCCTGTTCTCCGCGCTCGCGGGGCAGATCGCCGACGGGTGGGACAAGGCGAAATTGATGCGCATCGTGAAGGGCGCGGAGATCCTGTTCATGGCGATGGGCCTGGCCGGGCTGGCGCTGCAATCGGTGCCGCTCCTGCTGATGGTCCTGTTCCTGATGGGGTGCCATTCTACTATCTTCGGCCCGGTCAAATATTCGATCCTGCCCCAGCATCTCGGCCCCAACGAGATCATGGGCGGTACCGGCATGATCGAGGCGGGCACATTCCTCGCTATCCTGGCGGGCCAGCTGATGCCCAATTTCATCCCGCCCTGGGAAGCGGGCCTGGTCGCGACGGGGATGGCCGTAGTGGGATTCCTCGCCAGCCTGGCGATTCCGCCAGCACCCGCAGCTCCAGGCGTGGTGCCGGTCGACCGCAACGTGTTCCGCAGCACCTGGCAAGTGTTGCGATCGGCGCATGACGCGCGCGATGCCTGGCTGTGCATCCTGGGGATCAGCTGGTTCTTCGCGATCGGCGCGGTGCTGCTCAACGATTTCGCGCCGCTAGTCAGCAACCGGCTCGGTGCGGGCAAGCCGGTCGTGACCCTGTTCCTGCTGGTCTTCTCGATCTCGATCGCGATCGGTTCACTGGCGGTCAACCGCCTGCTCAAGGGCAGGGTGTCGGCCCGCTACGTGCCGCTCGCCGCCTTGCTGATGGCCGGGTTCATGATCGACCTGTGGCAGGCGACGCACCATTTCGTCGTCACCGCCCCCGGTGCCGATATCGCCCGCTTCGTGGCCGCGCCGGGCAGCTGGCGCATCCTGATCGACCTCGCCGGCCTCGCCTTTGCCGGCGGCATGTTCATCGTGCCGCTTTATGCCTTGCTCCAGACCAACAGCCCGGTCGCCGAGCGCTCGCGGATCATCGCCGCCAACAATATCGTCAATTCGCTCGTCATCGTGCTGGTGATGGCGGTGGTGATCGCGATGGCGGCCTTGGGCGCGTCGATCCCCGCGGTGATCGCGACGATGGGTTTCTCGACCCTGGTCGTCGCGCTCATCAGCTGCTGGCTGCTGCCCGAAACGGTGATCAAGCGGCTGATGCGAACGCTGCTCGAAATCGCCTATCGCGTCGAGGTCCATGGCAAGGAGAATATGCCCAAGCCCGGCGAGCGCGCGGTCGTCGTGGTCAACCATGTGTCGTGGCTCGACGGTCTGCTGCTCGCGGTGTTCCTGCCCGGCAAGCCGGTGTTCGCGGTGCATAGTGCAGTGGTCGCGAGCTGGTGGATCAAGCCCGCGCTCAAGCTGTTCCGCGCCTTCCCGGTCGATCCGACCAATCCGATGTCGACCAAGGCGATGGTCAAGGCGGTCAAGGACGGCAATACCCTGGTGATCTTCCCCGAGGGACGAATCACCGTCACCGGCGCGCTAATGAAGGTGTTCGACGGCCCCGGCATGGTTGCCGACAAGGCCGATGCGCCGATCATCCCGGTGCGGATCGACGGCGCGCAATATTCGACCTTCTCCAAGCTGCGCGGCAAGGTTCGGCTGAAGCTGTTCCCCAAGATCACGCTAACCGTGCTGCCGCCGCGGCGGTTCGAGATCAAAGGCGAGATGACCGCGCGCGCCCGCCGCGCGATCGCCGGGCGCCGTCTCTATGACGAGATGAGCAGCATGATCTTCGCGACGTCGGAAACCGAGACGACGCTGTTCCAGGCATTGCTCGACGCCAAGGACGTCAATGGTGGCAAGTCGCCGATCGTCGAGGACATCAAGCGCGAGCCGATGACCTACAAGAAACTGGTCGTCGGCAGCATGGCGCTGGGCCGCGCGTTCGATCCGATCACCCGACAGGGCGAAGCCGTCGGCGTGTTGCTGCCCAATGTCGCCGGCGTGGTCGCGACTTTCTTCGCGCTGCAACGGATCGGGCGCGTACCGGCGATGCTCAACTACACGGCCGGGCTGACCAATTTGAAGGCGGCGTGCCAGGCGGCCGAGGTGCGCACGATCATCACCGCCCGCGCCTTCATCGCCCAGGGCAAGCTGGAGCCGATCGTCGAGGGCCTCGAAGCCGACGGGCGCAAGATCGTCTATCTCGAGGATATCGGCGCCGGCATCGGTACGATCGCCAAGCTGCGCGCATTGGTCGCGGCGCGCTGGGCGGGACGGCTCCATCGCAAGCGCAAGGTCTCGCCCGACGATGCCGCGGTGATCCTGTTCACCAGCGGCTCGGAAGGGCTGCCCAAGGGCGTGGTGCTGACTCATCGCAATTTGCTGTCCAATTGCCAGCAACTGTCGGCGCGGATCGACTTCAACTCGTCCGACCTGGTGCTCAACGCATTGCCGGTGTTCCACAGCTTCGGGCTGACCGGCGGCACTTTGCTGCCGATCCTGAGCGGGATTCGCACTCTGCTCTACCCCAACCCGCTCCATTACCGGATCGTGCCCGCGCTCGCGTACGACGCCAATGCGACGATCCTGTTCGGCACCGACACCTTCCTGGCCGGCTATGCGCGGATGGGGCATAATTACGACTTCTACTCCGTCCGCTACGTCTTCGCCGGCGCCGAGCGCGTCCGCGACGAGACGCGCAAGGTCTGGGCCGAGAAATTCGGCGTGCGCATCTTCGAAGGCTATGGCGCGACCGAGGCGGCGCCGGTGATCGCGGTCAACACACCGATGCACTTCAAGGCAGGCAGCGTTGGCCGCCTGTTGCCGGGGATCGAGGCCAAGGTCGAGCCGGTCGAGGGCATCTGGGAAGGCGGCAAATTGTCGATCCGCGGGCCCAACATCATGGCCGGCTACATGAAGGCCGACCGGCCGGGCGCGTTGCAACCCCCGGAAGAAGGCTGGCACGATACCGGCGATATCGTGACGATCGACGAGATGGGCTTCGTCACGATCCGCGGCCGCGCCAAGCGCTTCGCCAAGATCGGCGGCGAGATGGTCTCGCTGCCCGCGGTCGAGGGCTATGCCGCCGCGACCTGGCCCGACGCCGACCATGCGGTCGTGACGCGGACCGATGCACGCAAGGGGGAGCAGCTGGTGCTGTTCACGACGGCCAAGGGAGCGAAGGCGGCGGAGTTGCAGGCATGGGGCAAGGCCAATGGGATCGCCGAACTTGCCATTCCACGCGACATTCGGGTGGTCGACGCGCTCCCGGTGCTCGGGACGGGAAAGCTCGATTATGTGACGATGGGGGCAACGGCGGCAACGTAAGTTGCGAATCCAACCTCCCTCCGTTGGTAACCCTGGCCTTGTGCCGGGGTCCACGGCGAGGCAGGCGCTGGACAAGAGGCTCTTGCTTCGGGATTGAGGCACAGTGGATCCCGGCACAAGGCCGGGATGACGGAGTAGTAGTGGGTCACCAAATAGGGACGACGGCTGTATGCGTGTTCTGCTGACCGGCTTGCTCCTTCTCCTGGCGCTCCTGCCGCGCGCGGCGGCGGCACAGACCGTCGAGAGCCCTGCGGAAGCCCTGACCCGCGACGCCGCCGAATACGCCAAAATCTTCGCAGTGCCGCAGGGTGAAGCCGAGCGCCGCCTCTCCGCGCTCGATGCCAGCGTTCCGATCACGGACGCAATCGAAGCCCGGTATCGCGACCGCATCGCCGGTATCTCGATCCAGCACCGCCCCGACTTCCGCATCAACGTCTACCTGACCGGCACGGACGCCGTCCCCGACGAGACTTTGCAGCTCGGCGGGATGACCGTCCCCGTCACCTTTCGAACGGGCGCGCTCGCCTCGCGCGACAAAGTGATCTGGGCAGTGACCTGGCACCAGGCGCAGATCCGCGCGATGTTCTCACGCCCGCCCGCCATGGGCCTCGACCCGCGCACCGGCGAATTGGTCGTGCTGATCACCAGCGGCGAGGCGAAGAGCGGCGTCGAGCAATGGCGCAAGAAGGTGGAGGCGGTGGCGGGCGTCCCGGTCAGCATCCGCGTGGTCGATCAGGTCGACGTCAACCTGGCCTCGCCCGCGGGCGGCGCGCGGCTCGAGGGGAACAGTCCCGACGACGGCAAGCGTTACCTCTGCACCAGCGGCTTCGTCGTTACCGACGGCACGCGCTACGGCGTCGCCACTGCCGCGCATTGCCTCGACCAGATGAGCTTCGTCGCGCCCGACCATAGCGAAGTGCCGCTGAACTTCGTCGGGCAATGGGGATGGGGCTATCACGACGTCCAGATCGGCACGGTGGCGGAACCGCTCGCCGGCCTGTTCTACGCCGACACCGCCAAGACGATCGAGCGGCCGGTCACTGGGATGCGAACGCGCGACCAGACGCGCGCGGGCGACTTCGTCTGCCATCGCGGTGAGCGTACCGGCTATAGCTGTGCATTGGTCGAACTGACCGATTTCGCGCCGGCCGGCGATCTGTGCGGTGGAGCGTGCCTGCCGACCTGGGTCACGGTATCGGGACCGACCTGCAAGGGCGGCGACAGCGGTTCGCCGGTTTTTTCGGGGACGACCGCGCTCGGCATATTGAAGGGGGCGACCTATCGTCCCGACGGCAGCTGCGCCTTCTATTTCTACATGTCGGTCGATTACCTGCCCCAGCCCTGGTCGCTGGTATTGGACACAGCACCTGCGCTGCCCGGCGTTCAGCCTCCCTTACCCCCTGTCGCGCCGACGGAGATTGGTGCAAGGGGCCAGCCATGACCGCGATAGGTATTTTGGGAAGCGAGGGCCGGATGGGCCGCGCGATCGCCGCGATCGCCGCCGATTTCGGCGCGACCGTGGCGGGTGGGGTCGACGCCGACGGCGATCCGCTGGCGCTGGCCAAGAGCGCGGACGTGCTGGTCGACTTCACCGCCCCTTCGGCGCTCGAAGCGAACCTGGCAGCGGCGTGCGAAGCAGGAACGCCGATCGTCGTCGGGACCACCGGGCTGGGGCAAGCCCATCATGACCTGATCGACAATGCCGCGGCGCGGGTCGCCGTGCTGCAGACCAGCACCACCTCGCTCGGCGTCACCTTGCTCGCGCGGATCGTCGCCGATGCCGCCGCGCGGCTTGGGCCGGAATGGGACATCGAGATCGTCGAGGCGCATCATCGCCACAAGGTCGACGCGCCGTCGGGCACCGCCTTGCTGTTGGGCGACGCCGCCGCCGAGGGACGTGGCGCCAAGCTCGCCGACCTCAAGGTCGTCGATCGAGCCGGGCTGACCGGAGCGCGCAGCGAAGGAACGATCGGCTTTGCGTCGATCCGCGGCGGATCGATTGCCGGCGACCATCAGGTGATCTTTGCCGGGCCGGGCGAGCGGCTCGAACTGATCCACCGCGCCGAAAGCCGCGAGATGTTCGCGCGCGGCGCGGTCCGCGCGGCCATGTGGCTCGCGGGCCAGCCGGCCGGGCGCTACACGATGCCCGAAGTCCTCGGACTCTGAGGCGCGCAATGAACAAGGCCGATGTGGTCGAGTTTTTCAGCCGTCTCGCCGCCGACAATCCGCATCCCGAAACCGAGCTCGAATCGGGCAATCCCTATCAATTGCTGGTCGCGGTCGTGCTGTCGGCCCAGGCGACCGATGTCGGCGTCAACAAGGCGACGCGAAAGCTGTTCCAGGACGTGCATACTCCGGAGCAGATGGTGCAGCTCGGCGAGGAGAAGCTCAAGGAGCACATCAAGACGATCGGGCTGTTCAACACCAAGGCCAAGAACGTCATCGCCTTGTCCGAGCAATTGATCGTCGAGCATGGCGGCGAAGTCCCCGACGATCGCGACGAACTCGAGAAACTGCCCGGGGTCGGACGCAAGACCGCCAATGTCGTGATGAACGTCGCGTTCGGCGCCGAGACCTTCGCGGTCGACACCCACATCTTCCGCGTCGGCAACCGCACCGGGCTGGCGCGGGGCAAGACGCCGCTGGCGGTCGAGCTCAAATTGGAGAAGGCCGTGCCGCAGCCGTTCCGGCTGCATGCTCATCACTGGTTAATCCTGCACGGCCGATATGTCTGCAAGGCGCGCACGCCAGAATGCTGGCGATGCGTCGTTGCCGATCTTTGTGCGTTCAAGCCCAAGACGCCGGCGCCCAAATCGCGCGCCGCCTGATTGATTTGTTGTCGCATCGTTTAGGCGGAAAACCGGTACCCACTTTTCCGCAAGATGTTTTGGAGTAGAAGACCATGCGCCCGCTGCTATTCGCTCTCGCCGCCGCCGCGATCGTCGCCCCGTTGAGCGCGAAGGACAAGGAAGTGCCGCCCGCGACTCCGTCCGGCCCCGCGGTCGATTGCGTCAATCTGAGCCAGGTGCGCGAGACGCATGTCCGCAGCGACCAGGTGATCGATTTCGAGATGAACAACCGCAAGATCCTGCGCAACACCTTGCCCAGCGCCTGCCCCGGCCTCGGCTTCGAGGAAAGGTTCGCCTATTCGGTGTCGACCAACCAATTATGCTCGGTCGATACGATCACCGTGCTGCAATCGGGCGGTGCCGGTCCCGGCCCGCGCTGCGGCCTGGGCAAGTTCCAGCCGGTCACGATTACGAAATAGCCGCGAAATCGGGCCGGAATAGAATCGCTGGCGCGCGCGGCGATGCTTTGCTAGGCGCACCCGGCTCGCACCCGTAGCTCAGCTGGATAGAGCGCTGCCCTCCGAAGGCAGAGGCCACAGGTTCGAATCCTGTCGGGTGCGCCACAATCTCAATGACTTAGCTGAGCGTCGCGATGGAGGTACGGAAAACGTACGGAAAACATCATCGGACGAAATGCGATGAAATGAGCTCTCGCCAAGGACGATTCGTCAGTGCGACCGGGTTCTTCGCGCCCGCACACGCTGCCCGGATCGCGCCGATAACGGCGTACCTTTCCAACTTGATATGATATTCTCAGTCTGGCGGGTGATCGGGTCTCAAGCGTGCCGGGTATGGCACGCATTCACTGCGCCGCACGAAAACATCGATGATCTACAAGGCCACCGGCAATCTTCATGCGATCCAGATCCTGCTGAGCCACACGAAGATCGAGAACACCGTCCGTTATCTCGGCGCCAATATTGAAGACGCCCACACCCTTTGAGAGCGAACCGAGATCTGAAGCTGGAGCGGCCGGTCCGCACTCGAGATGGGCTGCTCCGACGCCGGGCGACTAGGATGCGCGACGTTTCGCCACGGGCCGAATGGTCGTGCGGTCCTTACCTCGGAGGGCGGCGTCACGTGACGATGATGTTCGGTCCATCCAGTTCGATCTTTTCAATTCGCGGCGGACCGGCGTCGCCGCCGCTCCAGTCCGTCAGGATCGTCATCGTCCATTCGCCCAGGTCGTAGTGGCGACAATGCGTGGCGGCGGGTTCGCAGGCGTCGATGCTGTTCAGGTTGGCGACGGCCATCGCCGCGAGCATCGTCTGCTTGCAATCCCTGTCCTTGGGCAGGTTGGCCTTGGTGCAGTCGAACACTGGTGATGTGTCGGTCTTCAGCCGCGTGGTCGCCTCGCGCAGCACGACTACCCCCTCATAGGCGTCGACAACATTCGAAGCAGAGAACCAATGCTCGTCGTTCAGGTCGGCGCAGGCAGGCTGCCAAGTAGTTTCCTGGCGCGAATATTTCCAATCCTTCTGCCGCACGGCTCCGACGACTCGATAAGAGGCGGTGCTTTCGACTCCATACGGACGAATCGGACTATCTTCGCTCGGCCGATCTTCAAGCTGGTTATATTTGAGGAACAGGTTGTCGCTGCGGCACAGGCCGGGAAATTGAGTACCGTACGATTTTGTCTGGATCCACACTGTGCTCACCGCGGCGCGGTTGCCGCGAGCGATCTTGCCAGTGCCCTTAAGGATCGAGTTCAGATCGCGCCGTACTTGGCGGTTCGCCTTTTGCGCTGACAAAGCGCGCATCTGGCGTGACGTGAGCGGAGCATCGTCGCCCGCGGCCGCCGGCGCCGCGAGCGAGGTTGTCAGGATGACAGCGAGGCAGGTAAGGAACTCGGCGCGCATGACTTCTTATCGTCCGACCTCAAGGCCTCATCAAGGATAACGGTCAGCTAGCGTTGCGATGGCAGCAACGCGCGCCCGGTTCAGACGTTCGATCCGGTGTTGGACGAGTCTGTAACCTGCTGGCCGTCAGTCGTCGGTGGCTAAAGACGAGCTCACGAGAAACGGTGGTTACGGGACATTAACGGCGCGTTCTGTACAACTTGAAAATGTCGAAGATCGGTTGGAACGCCGCGGTCTGGAGGAGTTGGCTAGCGCTCCCAAAAGAGCCAGAGGTACTGGTTGCGCAATATGGCGCGCTGAAGCGGCAGATGCCGCTGTTGTACACGTTGATCTTCGTCAACACGGCGGCCGTAACATACACGCACTGGAGCGTCGCGCCAAAGTGGCTCACTATCGGCTTCAGCGGTTTGCTTGGGGTCGTCTGCGCCTGGCGGATTGTCTTTTGGATGAGAACAACCAACCTCCAGCGGAACGAGTACTGCAAAGCTCGGCATCAATTGCGTCGGACGATCTACCTTTCCGCCGTCCTCGGCAGTGGATTTCTCATTTGGTCACTGCTGCTGGATCACTATGGCGGTACCGCTGAGCACGGGCATATCGCTTTGTTCGTCGCGGTTACCGTCATCGGCTGCATCTTCTGCTTCGTCGAGCTCCCCCAAGCAGCAACGACCGGAACTTTGGTCGTGACGGTACCATACCTCCTTTATTACGTATCGCGAGGAAACGCCGTCTTCACGGCCATGGCGCTCAACATCTTTTTGGTCAACACTGTGATGATCCGCGTCCTGTGCAACAGCTTTATGAGCTTCAAGACGTCAATAATTGCCACCGCTGCCGTCGCTGCGAAGCAGAGAGAGACGGAAATACTTAGCACGGAGAACGCTCGGCTCGCGCATACGGACGCGCTGACCGGGTTGCCTAACCGGCGCTTCTTCTTCAGTGAGCTCGGCCGCCGCCTCGCAGACGCCAAGGAGGGTGGGTCCCGCTTGTCAGTCGGCGTGCTAGACCTCGATCGATTCAAGCCGGTCAATGATACCTTCGGGCATGCGCTGGGCGATCGTCTTCTGGCCGCCGTCGGCGAGAGACTTTTACACAACGTCGGTGCACGGACCGTCGTTGCTCGCCTAGGCGGAGACGAATTCGGGCTGATCATTCCCGCCGATAGCGACGTCGAGGGTTTGGGAGCCGCGATTTGTGAAGCTCTCGGGCAGCCGTTCGAGGTGGACGGCCACAGTGTCACCATCGGCTGTTCCGGCGGCTTTGCCTCATTTCCTGAGGCTGGCACGACCGTTCATGAGCTGTTCGACCGCTCGGATTACGCGTTATACCATGCCAAATCGGCCTCGGTCGGGAGTTCTTCCCTTTTTTCGCTCGAGCACGAGACACGCATCCGTTCCGATCGCTCACTTGAAACGGCGCTCCGGGAAGCCGATCTCGCGACGGAACTCTACGTCGTCTTTCAACCGATTTTGTGTACGCGAACTAACGTCGTGACTGCCGTGGAGGCGCTTGGGCGGTGGCGGAGCGCGGTCTTGGGCGACGTCAGCCCGGAGCGCTTCATCGTTACGGCCGAACGGCTGGGGATGATGCAATCGATCACCCTCAACCTTTTGGGCAAGGCGCTCGCTGATTTCGCTACGCTGCCCGAATCAATCGGGCTTTCGTTCAATTTATCTGCCCATGACATTGTGTCTCCAAGTACAATCGCAAAGGTGCTTGACCACATAAACAAGTCGACGGTGGACCCCAAGCGCATCGCATTCGAACTGACAGAGACTTCAGTTATGAGTGATTATGATGCGGCAGTGATGGGGATCCGCGCGCTGCGCGAACTAGGCATCCGTGTCGCGCTTGACGATTTTGGAACGGGATATTCCAGCCTCAGCTATTTGCGCCAGCTTCCGCTTGATAAAGTAAAGGTCGACAGGAGTTTCGTGACGGATATTAACAAGCCCAGCGGTCGCAATATCGTCGCGGCGATAGTGGGGCTGTGCCGCACGTTGCAACTGGAGTTGATCATCGAGGGCGTTGAGACGGAAGGCCAATTGATTGCATTGCAGGCCGTGGGCTGCAGTCTTGCGCAAGGCTATCTATTTGCGAAGCCCATGAGCGTAGCGGAATTAACGCTGTGGTGCGCAGGGCAAGAGTTCTCGTCGACAGCTCTCCCCCAATATAATGTAGAGAGTACATCGCGGACGTTACTCCGCGCAGGCTGATTGCCGCAATCACGTTCAACCGCTCGTGAAATCAGTGGAATCTCTAGGGCTGTGGGGTTGCGGACCCCGCCGCGGGCGAGCCGACAGCGACCGTTTTGGTAATATCTCACCCCAGACCCGACATTCAGCTATCGGCCCACTTTCTGCCGTTCTCTTCGCGAATGATCGAATGACGGGATCTGGGCCGGTTGCAGACCGGCAGGTTTAAGGCGCGACTGCTGTCAAAGCGGACATCGGCCGATCGACTAGAGT
>NZ_BCYZ01000024.1 GCF_001598455.1 Sphingomonas pruni NBRC 15498 | reverse complement strand
TCCCTCCATCGCCGCGATCACCTTGGGATGCTGGCCCATCGCGAGATAGTCGTTCGAACACCACACGGTGATCGGCTTCGGCCCGTTATGCCCGGCAAAGCACCGCGCATTGGGAAACATCCCCTTGTTGCGCAGGATGTCGATGAACACGCGATACCGACCCTCGGCGTGCAGCCGGTCGATCGCCTGGATGAAAAGCGCATCGTAGCCCGGATCGACACGGCGCAGCCGGGGCTGGCTATGCCAGTCATCGACGCTCGGGCCGAACGGCAAAGGCTGCGTTGCCGCTGGGTGAAGCGAGTTGGCCAGCATCATGCCAACTCCAGAGCTGCGGTCGACGGCTGCGGTTGGCGGCCGGTGATCGCTGCCGCGGCTAGCTCGCCGATGACAACGCACGGTGCCATCGTGTTACCGGTCGTGACCCGCGGCATGATCGAGGCGTCGGCGATGCGCAGTCCTTCCACGCCATGGACGCGCAACATGCTGTCGACCACCGCCAGACGGTCTCGTCCCATCCGCGCGGTTCCACTCTGGTGCCAGTAGGTAACGGCACCGTCGCGCATGAAGTCGATCATGCCCTCGCGGGTAAGCGGTCCGGGCATCACTTCCCGACGACTGAAACGCGCAAGCGGCGGCGCATTGCCGATGTCGCGGCACAGTTCGAGGCAGCGGTGCAGGGCCGTCACGTCGCCGGGCTCGGTCAGCGTCCCGGCATCGATCCGCACCGGATCGCCCGGCTGCGCGCCAGTGATCGATACCGTACCCCGACTTTTCGGACGAACCAGCGCCGGCGAGAGGGACCAGCAATGCTCGGGCACAGCGTACCGCGCCCGCGTTTCGTCGGACACATAGGGCACTTCGATCTGGAATGGCTGGAGATCCGGCGT
This sequence comes from Sphingomonas pruni NBRC 15498, assembly GCF_001598455.1. Taxonomy (GTDB): domain Bacteria; phylum Pseudomonadota; class Alphaproteobacteria; order Sphingomonadales; family Sphingomonadaceae; genus Sphingomonas; species Sphingomonas pruni. The sequence goes on along the minus strand of NZ_BCYZ01000024.1, from coordinate 58,515 downwards.
GTCGAGCGCCGGATCGCTCTTCCAGAAGAATGTCGCCTCGGCGGCATTGTTACGCGGCGCGATGGGGTCGGCATATTCCCAGAGGCAGCCCGCGATCATCACATGGTCCTGGAAATTGCGTCCGACGCCGGGCAGGTCGGCGATGACGGGAATGTCATGCCGCGCCAGATCAGCGGCATCACCGATGCCCGATTGCATGAGGAGCTTCGGGGTGTTGATCGCCCCAGTGCTGACGATGACCTCCCGGTCGGCGTGGACGACGCCCTCGTGATCGCCGTCGAGTTCGACGCCGATCGCTCTGGTGCCGTCGAACAGCAGCCGACGGACGCGGGTGCGCGTTACCACGGTGAGCCTGCCGCGGTCGATCACGGGCCGGACGTAGGTATCGAAAATGTTGAGCCGCCGTGTCGGACGGAAGCGGACATTGGGCAGGGCTGCCCCGCCCGGTCCCTCCATCATCGCACCGTTCTGGTCGGCGAACGTCGGAATCCCGAATTGCGCGCAGGCCGCGAGCATCGCCGGCGCGATCGGATTGGGATTGCTCGGCGTCCTGACTTCCACCAGCCCGCCGGTTCCCCGGCGAAAGGGGTCGGGCTCTCCGATCCAGTTCTCGATCGCACGATAGATCGACAGAACGTTGTCATAGGACCATCGCTGATCCCCGCTCTCGCTCGCAAAATACTCCCAGTCGTTTCGATGTCTACGCGACCAGATCATGACGTTGATCGACGATCCGCCGCCGAGAAGCTTGCCCATCGACAGCGGCATGCGACGACCATTGATTGCCGGATTGGGTTCGGCGCAAAACCCCCAGTCACGCTCGGAGCCGAGATTGGCGGGCCATGCCGATGGGCCGGTGACCTCGGCGACCAGATCGCTGCCGCCGGCTTCGATGAGGAGCACGCGCACGCCGTCCTGTTCCGCGAGCCGGCGCGCCACCACGGAACCCGATGAACCGGCGCCGCACACGATATAATCGTAGGTCGATGACAAGGGATCGGTTGTACGAAGGATCATGGTCACAAACTCCTGCGAGAAGCGCCGGGCGGCGGAGGGGGCGGGTCGGCCGCCCGGCGCAGGCTGCGTCCGGTTTCGGAGAGGGGGGGCTTCCGGACGCGCCTAGGGTTTCATTGCCGACCGCCGAGCGAGATCGGATAGGCGGTGTTGCGCATCACCAGCATCGGATCGGCGACTTCCACCCCCGGGTGGGGCTGGCCGGGCAGGAACAGCAAGGTCTTGGCGACCGCAACGGGATCGCTCGGCTGGCGCGTCAGCCGGAACGTACCGAGCTTCACCATCCGCCTCGTCTCGGGCCAGGCGACCGACGGATCGTCGATCTTGTCGCCGGGGCCAGCAATCTGCGCATAGAGGTCGAAGACGACGGGGGCTGCCGCAACACGCTTGACGATCTCGTCGCCGAGATAGGTCGGCGTCTGTGCCTTGCGCTCGGGGGCGGTGAGGTAACGCTCGCCGGCGCGCGGCACGAAACGATAGCGGATGTAGCTCGCCTTACCCTGCGCGTTGATGAATTTGAGCGCGTTGATCCCGAAGAACGTCGCGGTCGCGTAGGAGGCCGGATAGGTCCGGCTGGCAAGGAACGCCCGCGATTCGGGGTGCGCGGCGAGAAACGCCTCGAGCGGGGCCTTGTCGCCTTTGCCGGCGCTGCCGACGGCGCGCAGGAAAACAGCGAACTCGTCGAACGTCTTGACGATGAAATTGTTGTGCTGGTTGGCCTCGATGTCGAAGTCGTCGCCGTTCGGCGCGATCATCTTCACCGCGAAGCCCGCGGGCGATGCGCCATCGTCCGTATCCGGCAGGGTCGGCACGCCGGCGAACAGCGAGAAGCGGGCGATCACCGGCACCGTACCGCCGGCGAAAATCGGCTCGATCGTCAGCGTCCTTGCCTCGGGTGCAGGAATGAACTCGCCCTCGAAGATCACGCCCTTGGTGTGGACGGCGCGGTCGTGATGATCGCCGAACGCCGTGTGGAGCGCCTCGACCATCGATAGTGGCGTTTCCTTGGTAGGTGCGGGCGAAGACGAGAACGATTGCGCGACGAGCGGGGTCGCGAGCGCCAGCGACAAGCCGCCGCCTAATAGAGCGGCCACACGATGAAGCGATTTTGACATCACGGATCTCCCTCTTTCCGCCGCATGCCGCCGGTTTGCGGCCTGCGGTCGACAGGGGAGAACATCGTCCCGAACGCTCGGCGGCGTCAGACCGAAGCGGGGGATTCTCCGATCGCACGATCGGGTAATGATCTGATCACCTTGGTCGCCGATCATCGCGGAAGACTGATCGTCCGACGGCCGAAGAGACGGGCATCTACCGACCAGGCACCCGGCCCAACCAGTGCGACCGCCGCCGCGCCCATCACGTGGCTGGCAAGCAGCCAGGCCGAGCAGGTATCGCCTTGGGCAATAACGATGACGTCGATGAGCACGCACGCGGCCGCGGCGGCGCGTGTCATCAGGCCGATCGCGAGGAACGGGATCGTCAGTGCAGCCGCCATCCACAGCCATGGTCCGACGCTAGTGAAGAAGGGCGCCAATCCCACGTTCGTTGCGATCGCCGCTGCGCGCAATAATCCGAGCGCCAAGCCGGCATTGCCCGCGGGATAGATGGAGAAAGCTGATTTCACAGAATCTTGGCTACCGGAGGGAAATGCTGCGGATAACCACCGAATGGGCTATGATCGTCTTACCCGTTCGGGGCTGCGCTTCGGCAACCGTTGACGCAACCTGCAAGGGCTGGTGCGGCCGGTAAAGATGGGGAACTGGCTTGGCGAGGTTGGGGCGCCTGACTTGGTTGATCGTATTGCTGAGCGGCGTGTGGCTCGCAGCCCCTGCCGCCGCGCTCGACCCGCGTCTGTCGATCGGTCAGCTCAAGCATACGCGGTGGACGGTCGAGGACGGTGCGCCGCCCGATATCATTGCCATTGCCCAGTCGAAGGACGGCTTTCTCTGGCTGGGGGCGGGCAACGGGCTCTATCGCTTTGACGGCATAAGCTTCGAGGCGATCCCCGCGATAGCGGGCGACCGTACCCGATCCGCCCAGATCACGGCGCTATTCTTCGATCGGTCGGGAGCGCTCTGGGTCGGGTACCGGCGGGGAGGCTTGGCGGTGTATCGGAACGGCCGATGGTTGCCGCTCGCGCTCCCGGACGTAGCCCGGCCTGTAATCGGCTTCGCGCAAACGCCGGACGGCGCGGTCTGGGTGCTGAGCAGTCGCCTGAACAAACCCATAACGCGCTACAAGGACGGCAAGTGGACGGCGATCGACAGTAGCTGGGGCATGCCTGACCAGATCGTCAGCAGCATCGCCACGACGCGCGACGGATCGCTTTGGGCCGTTGGCTGGAAGGGGATTTCGCGCCTCGCCCGAGATGCGCGGCACTTCGAGCATGTAAAGGACGGCGAGGATCTGGAGACCGGCGAGCACAATCGAGCGCTTTCGCTTGACCGCTCGGGGCGACTTTGGATGCTGTCGGCTGACGGATTGAGGCTGGTGTTCGACGGCAGGAATTTCGTTCCAGCGGCAGAGGGGGCGTTCTCCAACTTCACGATGCCAGCTCGCTACTTGCCGCGCCTCGTGGCCGATCGTGACGGCGGATTCTGGGCGAGCCCGCAGCAGGGCGGCATCACTCGGCTGAGCCTGCCCGGGGACGCAAGCCATCGGTTTGAGCAGCGCGATCTCGAGCCGTTCGGGATGAAGGAGGGGTTGAGCGCCGACAATGCGAGCGCCTTGTTCGAAGGGCGCAGTGGAGAAATCTGGGTGGGCACAGCAAGCGGCCTGGATCGCTTCCGCTCAACCTCGGTCATTCCCATGCCCACTTTGGCGATGGAGGGTGGTCTCGCCACCTTGGCGCTCGCGGACGGTAACCTTTATCTGGAGAGTAGGGATGCGCTGTATATTGTTCCGCGGGGAGGGAGTGCCGAGCGACTGGTCGCAGGGGTCGGCTACATTGGAGCGGCATGCGCTGCACCCGACGGATCGGTAAAGCTGCTCATTAACGGCGAACTGCTCACGGTGCGTCGCGGTTCAATCGATCGCACAACCGCACCCGCCGAACTGGCAAATCGCGCTAAGGAGTGTCTGTTCGATGGCGCTGGTCGCCTTCTGGTGGCCGGCGCCGATGCTGGCATATGGAGCTATGCAGGAAATAAATGGGTCCGGCTGCCGATCGCCGGCATCAACTTCAACAACAATTGGGCTACAACCATTCAGTCGGGGCCCAACGGTCGCATTTTCGTGACGCTAGGGGGTCTCGGACTCTACGAACTTACCGGAGAGCATCTGAAGCCCATCTGGGATGCCGCGCAAATCGGCTCGATCTCCGCAATCGACAGCTTGGACGGCCAGCTTGTGATGGGAGGGCGTTTCGGCCTCGCCCGCTACGACGGCAAGAAGATCAGCGTGATTTCCGCAGACGAGCAACCGTACCTCGCGGGCGCGAACAGCCTCACCCACACGGCAACCGACCTCTGGATGTTCACCGATCGCGGCCTGGTCCGCATACCTCACACGATGCTCTTTGCGGCATTCGATCATCGAGCGAAAGCGCAGCCGCGCCTGTACGGTCTGCTCGACGGTCTTCCAGCGGTATTGTTCGATCCCAACAGTCACTCGATTGCTGCCGGCGCGGACGGCCGCGTCTGGATGTCCGCGCCCGGCGGTGTGGCACTATTCGATGGGAGTCGCCCCGACTTGCCGCGAGAGGCGGTGCAACCCGTCATCCTGTCGCTCGCAACGGAAGGGAGATCGTACGACGCGGATGCTGGACCAGTCAGGCTGGCGCAGGGGACTTCACGTTTCTCGATCGCCTTCACCGCTCCGGCCTTGCAACGACCAGATCTGGTTAGATTTCGCTATCGACTATCTGGCGTTGACGCGAACTGGGTCGACGCCGGCTCAACCCGCACGGCCGCCTATACGAACCTGGGGCCTGGCGATTACCGTTTCGACCTGTCTTCGTCGAACGGTGCGGGCTGGACCCCGTCAGTGTCCATGGCCATCAAAATTCCTCCCACCTTCGTCCAGTCGATCTGGTTCAAGCTCGTCATTGCCCTCTTAATCGCAGGGCTGATCTGGTTCGCCTATATTTTCAGGCTGCGTCGGGTCACTGATCGGGTTCGTGCGTCTCTAGAGGCGCGCTTGGCCGAGCGAGAACGCATCGCCCGCGAACTGCATGATACCTTGCTGCAGGGTTTCCACGGGCTGATCTACCGGTTCCAGTCTATCGCAGACCGTATCGGCGACAATGAGCCGGTCAAACCGCTGATCAATCAGGCACTCGACCAAGCCGACGCCGTTCTCGTCGAAGGGCGCGAGAGCGTTGGCCGATTACGCGGCCGTGGAAGTCCGTGCGACCTCGCCGAAGCGCTCACCGAGACCGCGCGAGAGGCTCCAACCGAACGCGCTGCCCAGTTCAACCTGACCGTAGAGGGGCAAGCGGTCGCCTTACACCCCGCAGCGCACGACGAGGTGCTGCGGATCGCGCAGGAAGCGATTCGAAATGCATTCAGGCACGCCGAGGCGAAGAGCATTTCGGCGTCCCTCATCTATCTCCCCGGTGAATTACGCTTCGGCCTCAGTGACGATGGCATCGGGATACCGGAAACGGTCGCCAAGGATGGAGAACGCGCCGGCCATTTCGGGCTGGTCGGAATGCGCGAGCGCGCATCTCGCATCGGTGGTACGCTGACGATCTCGAGCCGTGCGGGTAGTGGGACCGAGATCACGCTTTCCGTGCCAGGCCGAACCGCCTATTTTTCAGTCAGGAAACGGTGGCTCGATTGGGTCTCGGGCCGTGTCGCGGGAATTGACGATGGCTGATTTGTCCCGGCCGATCCGCATCCTGTTGGTGGACGACCATCCAATTTTGCGTGACGGTATTGCGGCCATTCTCGACGTTCAGTCCGACATGGTCGTGGTCGGAGAGGCCGCCGACGGCACTGGAGCGGTCGCCTCCTGGCGCAACCTTCGCCCCGACGTGACTTTAATGGATCTCCAGATGCCCGGTGGAGATGGTGTTACGGCCATCAGGGCGATCCGGGCGGAACATAGTGCTGCCCGGATTCTCGTGCTGACGACCTATGGCGGAGACGCGCAGGCGCTCGATGCCATCAAGGCGGGCGCGTCGGGCTATCTGCTGAAAAGCGCCGTACGCAAGGAGCTCCTGGACACGATCCGCGCGATCCACGCCGGGCGTCGACACATTCCCCCCGAAATAGCGCAGGAGATCGCCTTTCATGCCGGCGACGATCCGCTCAGCGAGCGGGAAATAGAGGTCTTGCGTCTCGTCGCCGAGGGGAAAGCCAACAAGGAGATTGCTTGGCAATTGTCGCTTTCCGAAGACACCGTGAAGGCTCATCTCCGGAGCATTTTCGCCAAGCTCGATGTCGCCGACCGGACCCATGCGGTTACCGCCGCACTCCGGCGCGGAATCATAAGGCTGTAGTTGTCGTTCCTATTCAGGTCGGAATGGCACCGACCGCCCGCTTTTAAATGCTCGACCCCGCAGAACAGACGCTTCTCCGGCCGCAAACGCGCGTGGGAAAGGCCTTCAGATCAGTGCTGCCAAGGCGCCGCGCAGATCGATCGTGCCGCGCCTTGTTACGCCGGTGCCGTCGAACGCGATCAGCCCATTGTTGAAGCCGCGATACATATCACAGAAGGCATCGACGGCGGACGCCGAGAATCCGCTACCTCGGAATGCGCTTGGCCATTCGGATTCAGGGACCGGCTTTGCCGAAACCGGACGGTCTAACAGTTCCGACAGGGCAATCGCGGCGTCGTCGGGCGAATAGTCCGACGGTCCGTGAAGCTCGACGAGACTTGCTGCCGCGGGCCCTTCCATCAGGAGATCGGCGGCGACCCGCCCGATGTCCGCGGCCGCGACCATAGGGATGGGCCGGCGCGTCGGGAGCAGCATCGAGGGCAGTTCGCCGGTCGTGCGCGTCGCGCCGATCGCCCAAGCCCAATTGTCGATGAAGTTCGCGGCGCGCAGCCGCGTCGAGGGGAGGTCGGACCTCGCCAGTTGCGCTTCGAGATCGTGCGTCGTGAGGATGTTGCCGGTGCCTTGGGCATATTGAGCCCCGACGGATGACAGGGCGACCACATGAGCGACCTTCGCTCGCCCGGCGGCATGGATCAGCGATCCGTGCACCGCGCGTGCCCGCGCCAAGATATCGGGCGCCATGTAGGCCGGCGGATTCATCAGATAGGCGCCATCGGACCCCGCGAACGCCGCCGACATCGCGGTCGCGTTCGCCAAATCTGCGACGACCGCCTCCGCGCCGAGTGCGCGCCAGGACGCAGCCTGCTCTTCTCGCCGCACGACGGCGCGGACGGGTTGGCCGCGTTCAAGCAGTCGCCGCATGACCGCCGTGCCAGTCTGGCCACTGGCGCCGGTTACTACGAACATTTTCGATGTCCTTCTCGCTGATCATATCGCGACGCTGATGGTCGTCCGGCCGTCTTCGAGCACCGGGGCCGTACGCCAGCGCGCTTCGTCGGCCAGCGCCGCGCGCACGGCGCTGCCGCCCTCGAGGTCGAGGTTCGCGGCGATCAGAACGCCGCGGGGCCGAAGCAGCGCGCGTATCGCGACGACGTCGCCAGGCGTCGGCGCATACCCGTCGAAAAAGGCCAGATCGTAGCCCGCTTCCAGGGATGGCAGTATCTCGTCGAACGAGCCCGCGTGGACCGTCACCCGGCCGCTCAATCCAGCATCGATGATATTCCTTTTGGCGAGCATGATGTGTTCGGGATCGCGCTCGACCGTGTCGACGCGCGCTTGCGGACTGCCGTAAGCCAGCCAGCAGGCGGTATAGCCGAGCGCCGTGCCGAGTTCGAGAATGCGGGCGGCCCCGACGGCGCGAGCAAGCGTTCCAAGCGCCGGCCCGTCGCCGAACGGGTAGGCCCAGCAGCCGTGCTGGCGCCGGTGACGCTCGGTCTGCTCGCAAATTGCACGAAAGGGATCGGCGCCGGATTGGCGATCGAGCGCCGTCATCTGGGCGGCAGCCCGCCCATCTGGAACAGGCCGCTCAGCCAGTCCTCGACATGCCACGTCTCGACGATCCGCCCGTTGCAGATGCGGTGGATGTCGATCGCCATCACCGATATGCGCTTTCCGGTCGCGGCGACGCCGGCAAACGCTCCGCGCTGTGTCGCGGTGATCGTCGACCGGACCACGACCTTGTCACCCGAGGCGATGAAGTCGTCGTTGGTGGGCGTGAAGTCCGGAAAGGAGGCGTAATAGCCGTCCATCGCCGCCTTCATGCCGGCAAGCCCCGGTTTCTGGCCTGGCGCCAGCGGCACGTCGATCCAGTCGGCGGCCAGGACAGAATCAAGCCGGTCCTTGGCATGGCTGGCCAAGGCTTGGTAAAAGCCTTTGGCGAGGGCGATGTTCTTGGCCGGGGTGCCGATATCGGCGCACTGGCCGGACGGCTGCGCCGCAGCCGGCACGGCCACGCAGGCAGCCAGAACGCCGATAATGGTCGCAAATGTTCGCATTGGTGCGGTCCTGTCAGTTGAGGTGCGACCTGAACCAGTCCGCGACCCTTGTCGCGGCAGGCTCGATCACGAGCGGATCATCGTAGAAGCGGGTGTGGAAGACGTCGGCGATGACGTCCATGTGCTTGTCGGTGGCGGGGATGCGATCGAAAACATGGGTCACCGCGGCCACGAGCCCGTCGGACTGCTCGCCGTGGATGAGGAGTGTCGGCACCTTGACCTGGGCGGCGTACGGATCGACGTCGAATGTCCAGACCTCGGCGTCGCTCATCGTCGCGTAGCGGTTTTCCCACCGGCTCGGCTCGCCCCATTTCGGCGTCGTCCATGGTTGATACCAGGCGTTGATGGGCGGCCAGGGCAGCCCGGCTGCCTTGTCGAGGGGATCGACGACTGCGGTGTATTCGACCACGCCTGATGTCTCGAACGCAGCCTTGGCCTTTCGGCCACGCGCGATGCGCTCGTCGAGCGTCGGGCCACCGCCGCCGAAAAAGCCTTCGAGGTTCTCGCGGTAGAGATACTGGCCCGAGACTGTCGCCAGGACCTTCACCCGCGGGTCCGACGCGGCGACCGCGATCATCTCGGAGGAGCCCTGACAAATGCCCAACGCCGCGAGCTTGTTGGTGGCGAGATCGGTGCGCGTCATCAGAAAGTCGATTGCGGCACCGACGTCGGCGATCTTGGCAGTCGGGCTTTCCAGCCGTCGCGGGGTGCCGCCGCTCTCTCCGCTGAACCGCGGATCGAAGATCAGCGCGGCGAAGCCGGCGCGGGCCAGCCGCGTGGCATATTCCATCGGCGACATCTCCTTCACGAAGCCGAACGGCCCGAGGATCACGACGCAAGGGGGAGGGGTGGGGGTCGAGATCGGGGTGAACAGGGTACCGGCCAGCGATACGCCGTGGCTCTGGAAGTTGACTGCCTCTGTTCGGTAGGCGCGGGCGGCCAGCGCGCTTTCGGCGATCGTCCTCATCTTGTCTGCTCCTTTTGCGCGCAAGTGCGTCGGCGCGATCCCGGCGAGCAGGAGCGGCGTTGCCGAGAGAAACTTGAGCATGGTGCGCCGGCCGCGAGGACCGCCCATCGTCGATTGCATATAGTTGCTTCCTGATCGGGGACGTCGCGCCTCGCGGTCCAAACCATCGATGGACAGCCGGATATGCCTTCACCTATGATGCGTCCAATGCATTGGACTAATAATCGATATGTCTAATTCGCTATTACGCCGTCTCGACCTGAACCTGCTGGTCATCCTGCGGACGGTTCTGGAGACGCGAAACGTGACCGCGGCGGCCGAGCGTCTGCACATGAGCCAGCCGGCCGTCAGTCGTTCCATCGCGCGCCTGCGCGAGGTGTTTCAGGATCCGCTGTTCGTTAAAGGTGCCCGCGGCGTTATCGCGACGCCTCGCGCGGAGGCCTTGTCCGCCTCCGTCGCGTCCCTGGTCGCCGACATCGACGCCTTGGTCGACTTCCCCGGCTTCGATCCACAATCGACGAAACGCATATTCCGTGTGGCGACGACCGATTACGGCGCGATCGCGGTCATGCCCGATCTTGTCGCCGCCGTTGCCCGCGAAGCGCCGCTTGCGAAGATCGAGGTCGTCCCCTTTTCGGCGGAAATGTTCCGGCGCCTGACAGCGGGAGATGTCGATCTTGCACTTTACAGCGATGAGCCTGTCCCCAGCGGCTTGCTGACGAAAAGGCTCTTCCAGGAGAAATATGTCAGTCTCCTACGGACTGGGCACCCACTCCAATCGTCAATGAAACCCGGCAGACTCTCGCTGCAGCAGTTCGTCGCCTATCCGCATATCCTGGTGTCGATCTTCGGTGGCGCCACCGGAGACGTTGACGCTGCGCTGGCTGTCCACGGCCTTGAGCGCAGGGTTGCGGTGGTGCTGCCATACTTCGCGACGGCGGCTCTGCTGGCGGCAAAGACCGACCTGATCCTGACGCTTCCGGAACGCGCATCCCGTCAGCTCGCGGACGCGCACGAGCTCGTAGCGATGTCGCCGCCGGTTGAGGTGGAGGGATTTGGCTATCAGATGGTCTGGCACGACCGGACCGACCGGGACGCGAGCTGCGGATGGCTGCGCGACAAGCTGAGCGAGCCATTTTCTGAAGCGCTGAGATCGCGATAGCTGATCGGCTGTCCTACCGGCGCGGTGGAGCCGTCGCTGATCACCCGCCGCCCGCTGAATCGCCCGACCTGGGGCGCCCTGCCGATACGCCCACATGGGCCCCTTAACCGGTCACGGTAGCCGGCGCGGGGCCCAGCCGATCTTGAGCGCAAGGGTCCGCGTCAGTGCGATCCCCGTGGTCCTCCTTGCCCCACGTCTGGTCGGCTAGGTTTTCGCGATGGATGTCTCGTCCCTCTTCGATCTCACCGGCAAGGCTGCCCTTGTCACCGGTGCCTCCCGCGGCATCGGAAGGATGATCGCGGAGGGGCTGCTCTCGGCGGGCGTGACAGTCCACATCTGCGCGCCCGATGAGGTCGAACTCGACGAGGCGCGTCACGCGCTGTCGACCTTCGGGCAATGCCACGCGGTCGTCGCGGATGTCTCGCAGGGCGCGGACGCCGAGCGGCTCGCCGCGCACGTCGCCGGGCATGGCGGCCGGCTCGACATCCTCGTCAACAACGCCGCGATCGCGCGCGCCATGCCGTTCGAGGATTTCGATCAAAAGGCCTTCGAAGACGTCCTGACCGTCAATCTGGCGGCGCCGTTCGATATCGCGCGGCGGCTCGTTTCAGCGCTGCGAGCGGCGTCGCGACCGGGAGACCCATCTCGCATCATCAACATCGCCTCGGTCGAGGGGATGCGACCGCCTGCGTGGGAATCCTATCCCTACGCGGCGAGCAAGGCCGGCCTGATCCTGATGACCCGGCACCTCGCGGCGCACCTTGCGCCGGATATCACCGTCAACGCCATCGCGCCCGGTCTCTTCCGCACTGCCATGACAGAGCCGCTGTTCGCGCGACCGGATGCTGCCGCTTCGCTTGCGCATATGGTGCCGATGGGCCGCGAGGGGACAGCCGAAGAGATCGCCGGCGCGGCCATCTATCTGGCCTCCAGGGCTGGAGCTTATCTCACGGGCGCGCTGATCCCGGTCTCGGGCGGAGTCGCGACGGCGGACGGCTGATGAAACTGTACGCGACACCAGGCACTGCCTCGCTCGCGCCGCACATCATCCTGCGGGAGGCCGCGCTGCCCTTTGAAACCGTCAGGCTTGGGGTGAAGGCGAAGGTTCTGCCCGATGGACGACCCTTCACCTCGATCTGCCCGAAAGGATATGTGCCGGCACTCGAGCTCGACGATGGCTCGATCCTCACCGAGGGTCCCGCGATCCTGCTGTATCTCGCTGACCTGCGTCCAGAGCTGGGATTGGCGCCCGTGCACGGCACCATGGCGCGATATCGCACGATCGAATGGCTGAGCTTCACCGCGAGCGAGCTCCACAAGTCGTACACGCCGTTGTTCGTGCGCGGGCCATCCGACGACTGGAAAGCGGCCGCGCAGGCATCGATCGAGCGGCGGCTGGCATGGATCGACATGGAACTCACGGATCGCGAGTATTTGGGCGAGCACTTCGGCGTCGCCGACGCCTATCTGTTCACGGTCCTGAACTGGACCCAGTTCACGCTTATTCCGATCGACCGCTGGCCATCGCTCGAGGCCTATCTCCGGCGGGTGGCGGCCCGGCCCGCCGTCAGGGCAGCCCTTCGCGCTGACGGCTTGATACAGTGAGTGCGCGGCAGATCGAACTCACCGGCGAGCGGTTCATCGACGCAGCGCCCGCCGACATATTCGCGATGCTCATCGAGCCCGCGCACCAGCTTGCCTGGAACAGCCTCTACCTCTCGGCCTCGCTGTCGCCGGCAGGTCCTGTCGCCGAAGGAAGCGTCATGACCGGCCGGTTCAAGGGCGCGGGGCGGGCGACCGTGACGTTTGCTAACGTCGTACCAGGCAGCAGCTTCACGCACGTTTCCCGTTTGCTGGCTGGCGGCTTCCTGCCGCTGGGTGACTTTCGGCATCGCTACGATGTCGCGCCAGTCGGCAACGGCGCCCTGGTGCGCCAGACGGTTCGCGTCGACCTGAACTGGGTCGGCCGGTTGCTTCGCGGAACGATCTCCTCCGGGTTCAGGCGCCGGTTGCCTGAGAGCTTCGACGAATTCTACCGCTACGCCACCTCACCACATCGAGGCGAGTAGAGCTTCGATCTCCCCGGCATCGCGCGGTCGACGCGGGTTGGTTCGCATCGGTGGATCGTGAAGCGCGCGGGCGGCAAGGTTCGGGAGGAGCGACCGCTCGACTCCGATGTCGCGCAGTCGCGTCGGAAGGCCCAGCGCGCGGACCAGCGTCTCGACGGCGTCGCCCGCGCTGCCACTGCCGCCAAGTGCCTGCGATATGGCCGACTGGCGATCAGCGTTCACGGCCTCGTTCCAGCGCATGACCGGGGCCAGACACACGCAGGAGGTATCGCCGTGAAGCGCTCCCGTCGCGCCCCCGATGACGTGCCCGAGCGCATGGCTCGCGCCGACCTGGGCGCCGGCCTGCACACCGGCCATCGAAAGCCACGCGCCCATCTGGCAATCGAGCCGGGCATCAAGGTCGCCCGAATCGGCCCTGACCCGGGGCAATGCCGAGGAGAGCAATGCGAGCGCCTTTAGGGAGACCGCGTCGCTATAGGGACAGACCGTCAGCGCCGCCAACCGTTCGGCGGCATGGTCGATCGCCTTGACGCCGGTGGCGAGGAACACCCGCATCGGCACGTCGCGCGTCAGCACCGGATCGTACACGATACTCCTCGGCATCAGCCCGGCGGCCGACACCGCCGCCTTCGTGCCGGTTGCCGGATTCGTGACCCCGCCGAACCAGCTGCATTCTGCGGCGGACAATGTGGTCGGGATGGCGATGATCCGTATCGCGGGAAGGGTGTCCCAGGCACTCGGCTCGACACCGCGCCGGGTGCGCGCAAGGAGGTCCTGGAGTGCCGGCTCGTCGTCAACGCCCGCCTCTACGCATGCGAGAATGGCCTTCGCAGCGTCGATCACGGACCCGCCGCCGAGAGCGATCAGGCAATCCGGCCGCGCGTTGCGCGCGATAGCCGCGCCGCGCGAAATGCCGGCGAGCGGGACGTGCGGAGCGATGTCGGCAATCTCGCCGACAAGCCGTCCGCCCAGACGCTCTCGGAGCAACGCCGCCTCGGGCGTCGCCGCCTGTCGGCTCGATGAGACGAGAACGATGCGCGTGTCACCGGCAAGGGCCAGTTCGTCGTCGATCGCGTCCAGGAAGGGCGTGCCGTAGCGCACCCGCTGCTGGGCGAACTGGCGATGGACGAATGGCGTCATCCGAGACTGTCGAGCGGCGCCGTCGACGACAGCGCATCCGCCATCCCGGCCAGTCGTACCGGGAACCGTGCCAGACCCTCATGATACAGTCTTCGCGCGGCGAACTGCTTATGTGCGCAAAGCCCGGCAGGCGCGACCACCTCAGCGACGGGTACGTCTGCGGCGCGCAGGCGATCGACGAGCTCCGGCGCGCTCAGGCGCCGCGTCTCCTCCGCCAGCCGCGCGTTGATCGCGGCGGCCGAGGCGATGCGCGCCGCGAACGTGGCAAAAGTCGGTCCGTTAAACGGCGTGAGGTCGAGCACCCCGTTGAGCCGGCCCCAGAAATGGTCCTCGAGCGCGCCGATCGTAACGATCGCGCCGTCGGCGCAGGAAAAGGCGCCGTAGGCTGGCTTTACCAGTGCGTCGTCGCGCTGCGCCGAAAGCGTGGACAGGCCGGCGTCGTCGAACTGGGCGACACGGGGATTCATCCAGTGCGCGACGCAGTCCGCCATCGCGACGTCAATATGCTGGCCCGCTCCCGTTCGCCCCCGCTGGACGAGTGCCGCCAGGACGGCGGCGAGCGCATAGGTTGCAGCGCACAGGTCGGCGGCGGGCAGGCCGAAGGCATGGGCCGGCGGGTCGGCGGCCTGGCCGGAGAGCGCGATCGCGCCTCCCGTCGCGAGATAATTGACGTCGTGCCCGGGCAGCGGCGCCATCGGGCCGGTCTGCCCATAGCCGGTCAGCGAAACGTAGATGAGGCGCGGCATTGCGTCTGCGAGCGCCGCATAGTCCAGGCCGAGCCGTTTCATCACGCCGGGCCTGAAGCCCTCGACCACGATATCCGCGCGGGATATCGTCGCCCGCGCCTTCTCTGCTTGTGCCGGGTCCTTGAGGTCGGAGAGAATGCTCGCCTTCCCACGGTTCACGGCTCGGAACACGCCCGGCGCGAGCCTGCGGGTGGGGTCACCGTGCGGCGGACGCTCCACCTTGATGACATGGGCGCCCAGCTCGGCCAGGCTCTGCGTCAGGAACGGGCCCGGCAGCAGCTCGCTGAAATCTGCCACCACGATGCCTTCGAGCGGCGGGGTCATCGGACAGGCGGCCTTGCGTTACGCTCGTCCTGTGCGGTCACCAGGTCCCAGATGCGTTGGCCCTGTGGCGACGCCTTCTCGTCGGCGATATGGGCGACCAGTCCTGCGGCCCGTCCGATCAGCGCCAGGCCGCGGCCCATCATCGGATCCATTCCCATGTCCGCCAGGATCGCGCCGTTCGCGCCGGCCGCATTGAGCGGCAACGCGCGGCCAGTGTGCGCGGCGACCGCCCGCGGGATCGCAATCGCCAGCCGCCAGTGCTTGCCAAAATACCCGTTCTCCTCGGAGATGCGGCGGAGGGTCGGCACGCGCGGATCGCCGTCGATATGGATCGGGTGGCCGATCCCCGAGATCGGACGGCGTTCGGCTCGCCGGACCGCGGCCAGCGCGGCCGCGCATTCCGCGATCGCGCCATCGTCGGCATCCTCCGGCAGGTCGGCGGCAGCATCCATCAGCATTTGCGCCACGTTCTGGACGGTCCCGAGGAAATTGTTGCCAGCGCCGAGCAGTCCGGCGGCGACCGCGCCCTGCAGCGATTCGGGGGCGCCAAGCCATGTGAGCCGTGCCGTGATCGCGCTGGGCGTCAGGCCGTGGTCGGCAGCGGTCACGAGCAGCATGTTGATCATGGTCTTCTCGCGCGGCTCGGGCAGCCTCGCGAAGGTCACCCACCAAATCATGTCGACGAAGTCGAACGACCCCAATATCTCGGTGGAGAGGTTCCTGCCGCGCACCATGATGGCATCGCGGGTTGAGTAGCCGATCTCGGTCGCGACGGTCATGACAGTCCTTCGTTCAGGCGGCGCACGACCATGGCATCGAGCGGCAGCGCTCCCTCCGGCCCAACCCATACCGGGTTCAGGTCGAGCTCCTCGATCGCCGCACCCTGCACGCACACGAAGTCCGAGACGCCGACGAGCAGGCGCTCGAGGGCGGCGACATCGCATCTGGGCCGGCCGCGTGCACCATCGAGCAGCGCAAAGGACCTGACCTCGCGCAGCATCGCGGCGGCTTCCCGCGCGGTGAGTGGCAGGAGCCGGCGTGCGACATCCTGGAAAATCTCGACGTGGATGCCGCCAAGGCCGCAGGTCATCACCGGGCCGAACACCGGGTCGCGGTGGACGCCGACGAACATCTCGACGCCGCCGGGCGGCGCCATCCGCTCGATGAGCAGACCATCGATCCGAGCCTCGGGCCGCTGCCGCGCCACGGCCGCCATGATGCGGCGCCAGGCTCCGGCCACGGCATCGGCATCCGCGAGACCGAGCGCCACGCCGCCGATATCGGACTTGTGCAAGATGTCGGCGCTCGCGATCTTGGCGACGACAGGATAGCCCATCGCGTCGGCTATGCTGCGTGCCTCGTCGATGGTCGTCGCGACCGTCGCCGGCATGACCCCGATACCATGTTCGCGCAGCCATGCCTTCGCGTCGAGCTCGCTCATCGCCACGGTTCGCGAACCCTGGGTGACCGGACCGGGGATACCGACCGGCATCCAGTCCGCCTCGCGCGTCGCCAGCCAGCGACCGTGATCGGCCCAGCGGCGGACCGCGGTCACCGCCTTGCCGACGCTGCGCACCGGCGCGAGCCCCGCATCCGCCAGGTCGCGATATCCCTCGCCGATGCGATCGCTGATCCAGACCGGCAGGAGCGGGGTCGCGGTCGCCGACTGCACGGCGACGACGCTTTCGGCAGCCCGCGTCGTGGCAGCGCCGTACTCCATGGGAAAGGGATGGAGCACGATGCCGACCCCGGGGTCGGACGCTACTGCTGCAAGCGTCCGGTCGATCACCGTCATGTCCGCAAGCACGTCTGCCGTCGTATCCACCGGATTGGCGATCGAGGCGAACGACGGCAGCAGCTCCCGCAGCGTTGCTTCCGTATCGGGCGCGAAGGTCGCGAGCGTCAGTCCGGCGGTCCCGACCATGTCGGCGGTCAGGGCGGCAGTGCCGCCCGACGAGCAGTAAACCGCAACCCGTTCGTCGGCGCCCGGTCGCTTGCGCGCCAGGAGCCAAGCCGTGTCGATCAGCTCGTCGATATCGTCGACCTCGACGACGCCCAGTTGCCTGAAGGCGGCGCTGTTGACCTCCGCCGAACCGGAAATCGCCGCGGTATGCGACATCGCGGCTTTCGCACCATAAGCGGATCGCCCGACCTTCAAGGCGACGATCGGCTTTCCGCGTTCGGCCGCGTGCCGGACCGCCGCCACGAATTTCGCACCATCGCGAATACCCTCGATGAGGGTCGCGATCACGGTGATGTCGGGTGCGTCCGCCATATAATGGATGAAGTCGCTGACCTCGAGATCGACCTCGTTCCCCGCCGAGCACCACAAGCCGACGCCGACGCCGCGGTCCATCGACTGCAGGACGGTGCGCCCGAGGCCGCCGCCCTGCGTCGCGACACCGAGCGGCCCGGACCGCAGATCGAGCCTGAAGGCGGGCGAGAAGGTGAAGCCGAGCCTGGCGTTGACGTTCGACAGGCCCGGGCAGTTGGGGCCGTAGATCCGCATCCCGGTCGTGCGGACGATGTCGCGCATCTCGGCCTCGGCTGCCTTGCCGGGCTCTCCGGTTTCGCCAAAGCCCGAGGTCAGCACGATGGCGAAGCGCGTGCCGCGATCCGCGCAGCCGCGCAGCGCCTCGATCACGCCTTCGGCCGGGATCGCGATGACGGCCAGATCCGGCGCCTCCGGCAGCAATGCCGGCGTCGCGACGCAGGGCCGGCCGCCCACCGTGTCGCGCCCGGGGTTCACGAGATGGAGTCGCCCGGTAAAGTGGGATTCCTCGACCAAGTTGTAGAAGACCCGGCCGCCTATCCGGTCGCGACGATCGGACGCGCCGACGATGGCGACCGACTCGGGCCTGACCAGGCCGGTCAGGTCGGGAAACGCGTAACCCGTCATTCGGCCGGCCGGCACATGACCAGCATCGCGGCGGTGCATTCGACCGTCACCTCGCCGGTCTGCGTCACCGCCCGGCGACGGAAGGTCAGCACTCCTCGATCGGGCCGCGAGGTCAAACGCGCCTCGACGACCTCGATGTCGACATGGATGGTGTCGCCGATGAAGGTCGGCTTCAGGAAACGGCACCCGACCTCCATCAGGGCAAGCTGCGACGGCTCGAGCAGCTGGTTGACGATCGTTCGGGTGTTGAGACCAGACATGTAGGACGCGACCAGCATCCCGTGCGCGATACGGCGACCGAACGGCGCGGCGGCGGCAAATTCGGCATCGACATGCGCCCGGTTGAGGTCCCCGGTCAGGCTCGCGAACCCGACCACATCCGCGTCGGTGATCGTGCGCGACGACGTCGAATAGGCAAAGCCCACCGGCAGGTCCTCGAACCAATAGCGCATGGCCGCCAGCTCGGAAGCGGCAGGGGCGGTGATGCTCACGCTATGGCACTCATGCCGAGGATTTCGCGGCCGATGATAAGGGTCTGAATCTCGGTCGTGCCCTCCGGGATCATGCCGCCGCGCGTGTCCCTGAAGATGCGCTCGATCGGGTATCCCGTCGCATAGCCCAGCCCGCCATGGACCTGGAGCGCCATGCTGGCGACTTCGTGCGAGACTTCCGTCGCATAGAGCTTGGCGATCGAGCAGGCCATGCGCGCGTCGCCGCCGCCTTGAAGCGCGTCCGCCGCGCGCCGGACGAGCGCGCGGGCCGCCTCGACCCGTATCTGCATATCGACGATGTGCTTCTGGACCAGCTGGAACTGTCCGATCGGGCGACCGAACTGCTTGCGTGTCTTGGCATGATCGATCGCGAGGTCGAGTGCCGCCTGCGCAGCCCCGACGGCGCCGGCCGCGACGTTGAGTCGCCCCGGATCGAGTCCGCCCATGACCAGCCGGAGCGCCGATCCTTCCTCGCCGAGCAGGTTCTCGGCAGGAACCGCGACATCGGCGAAGCCCAGTTCGGCGGTCCCTGTGCTGCGCAGTACCATCATGTCGACGTGCCGCACCTCGAACGGCGATATGTCGCGCTCGACGAGGAAAAGTGAAAGCTTGCCATCGCAGTCGGCGCTGAACGTGCGCGCGACCACGATCCCGAAATCCGCCCAGGCCCCGTTGGTGATCCACAGCTTGCGTCCGTTCAGGACATAGTGATCGCCCTTGCGGTCGGCGCGGGTCTGGATGCCGGCGACGTTCGACCCGACGTCGGGCTCGGTGATCGCGGAGAAGACTTGCCGCGTCCCCTCGAACAGGGGCGTCAGGAAGCGGTCGCGCTGCCCGGGGCTCGCGTGGTTCGCGAGCAGCAGCATCGGAATATTATGGGTGTTGAGGAGCGTGCGCAGCGACGACCAATGGTATCCGGCCTCCTCGATCATCATGCTCCAGGTCGGATAGTCGATGCCGTAGCCGCCCTGGTCCTCGCTCAGCCAGCCACCCAGATAGCCGAACTGGCGCAGCTCGCCGAGCAGTTCGAGCGGGAAGGTCCGCGCCTCGTCATGCGCGGCCACGATCGGCGAGACTTCCGCCCGCAGGTAGCGGCGGATATTGTCGCGCAGCTGGACCTGCTCGGGTGTGGCGTCGTTTCCGCTCATGACGAGTAGCGTCCGCCGGTGACGAAGACCGTCGTCCCGGAAATGTAGCGCGCGCGCTCGGACGCGAGGAATAAAACGGTGTCGGAGACGTCGCGCGGCTCGCCCAGAAAGCCGACCGGGTTCTTGGCGATCGCCGCCTCGCGGAGTCTCTCGAAATGCGGCAGGCTTTGGATGCCCTCGGTCATGATGAACCCCGGGGCCACCGCGTTCACCGTTATGCCGAATCGGCCAGCCTCCTGCGACAAGGCCCGCGTGAAGCCGATCAGGCCGGCCTTGGCCGCCGAGTAATTGGCCTGGCCAGGGTTGCCGAAGATCGATCGCGACGAGATGTTCACGATCCGCCCGTTCTTGCGCGCCATCATCCCGGGAAGGACCGCGCGCGAGCACAGAAAGGTACCCTTGAGGATGATGTCGATCACCGACTCCCAGGCCGCAAGAGGCATCTTCGCGAGGTAGCCGTCCTTCAGATAGCCGGCATTGTTGACCAGGATATCCACTGCGCCGAACGCGCTTTCGGCGGCCTCGATCAGGTGTGCCGCGGAGGCCTCGTCGGTGACGTCGCACGGTATCGCGACGGCCTCATGCCCATCGGCCACAAGCCTGCCAGCGGTGGCAGCGGCCGTGTCGGGGTCGATGTCGGAGACGACGACGCGGCAGCCCTCCTGGGCGAAGGCGCGCGCGGTGTCGGCACCGATGCCGCGACCGGATCCGGTCACCAGCGCTACCTTGCCATCAAGCCCTAAATCCAAGCCTTCCTCCCAGACGTCGTTGCGCCAGGGACATGGATGACGGCAGCACGAGCGCGCTCAAAGGGCAGCGCCGATCTTTGCCGGGCGGACGTATTCGCTCAGCCGGGCGCGCCGCCATGGCCGGCGACAGACCGGCGCAGGGACCGCCGGACCTCGGAAGGGGGCACGCCGAACCAGCCGTTGCACGCGCGCCGGAAGCAGCGCGAGTCGGACATGCCGAGCTCCTCGGCGATGTCGCCGGCCGGCTTGTCTCCCAGCAGGAGCATCTCGGCGGCTTCGCGTCGCAGATCGCTCGATATGCGGCGGAACGACAGTCCGGACTCGGCGAGGCGGCGGCGCAGCGTCGGCACGCTCATGCCGAGGCGACGCGCGACGGCGGTCTGGCTGGCAGCCTCGTCGAGGAGACAGGCCCGAACGCGGGCCAGCAGTCCCGATGCGACCTCGGCATCGCTGCGGGCGTGGTCGAGCCGGCGCAGCTCGACCAGTCGGACATATTCCCCGAACGCCGCTTCGTGCCATCGCTGGAAGGCGGAGACGTGGAACGAGGCTTCCACATCCTCGGCGCGGTACACGATCTGCGCCTCGTCGCCCTGCCGCTGGACCGGGGTGCCGAGCACGCCCAGCAGCGAACATCCGAAGGGCTGCACCATGGCGGGACCGCGCAGCCGGCGTGGCTCGATCGCATGCTCCATAGCCCATTGCAGCGCGCAGTGGATGACGACGAGCATGGCCTCGACATAGATGGCGGCCGCCGCTCCATCCGCACCCCTAAGCCCGATCGTCAGCGTCGCCTCGCCATTGCGCATGCTGACGCCGATCATCAGATCCGGACGAACGATCTGCGCGCCGGCGGCAAGCCGCCTGAGACCATCGCCCAGCGTCTCGCCCTGGATCATGGACGCCATCAGAAGTTCGAAATTGCCGTTGGGCACGGGCGCCGAGCCCAGACGGTGGGTCTCGTCATTGCTGAGCGTGACGTTGGCGTGAAGGAGCTTCCAGGCGGTGATGAAGTCGATGCGGGCGGCGGCCGGCTGCGCGAGGATGTTCGTATTGCAGTCGGGATCGCCGATCATCTCAAGGAGATGCTGAGCCGTCGGGCGACCGATGAGTGCCGCGACATAGTCGAACGAGACGCCGGGGCACTCGGCCGGCGAAATCGACTGGTCCTCCAACATCGAGGTCACCGAAACATCCTCCACGACGACCGACCCGTTTTCGAGCTTGGCCACCTTTTTAGCCTAGGACCGGCCGCCCAGGAAGTCCGCCACCTCGTCCAGCGCCGCGGGAGCCTCGGGCAGCAACGAGGTGAATGCGTGCCATACGTGCGGCAGGTCGGGCCAGATGCTGAGCACCGCACGGCCGCGCGCTTCAGTCAGGCGCGCCATGAAACGCTGCGCGTCGCCGAGCAGATATTCGGCGCCGCTCGCCTGAATCAAGGTCGGCGGGAAGCGGCGCAGCGTATCCGTCGTCGCGTTGACGGGCGAAAGCTCAACCCGCTCGAGCGATTCCGCGCCCGGCGCGTAGAGCGACATCATCATCGCCACACCCGCCGCATCGACATTACCATCGCCGGCCGCCACCGACTTGGGCGGTGCGACGTCGAGCGCGGCGCACAGGAGCGCGAGGCGGTCCGGCAGGGGCTCTCCCGCCGCAATCAGACGGACGCAGGCGGCGGCAGCCAGGTTGCCGCCCGCCGAGTCCCCGGCAAGGGCGAGGTGCTGCGCCGCCCCGGGGCCGTCGGGGCCGTTGCGTGCCGCCCATCGGATCGCGGCAAGACTGTCGTCGAGCCCGGCGGGAAAGGGATGCTCCGGCGCCAGGCGGTAATCCACCGACAGCACCGCACAGCGCGACCGACGCGCGAGATGCGCGCAGATGCTCCGGTGGCTGTAGAGGCCGCCGGCGACCCATCCGCCGCCATGCAGGTAGACGAGACGATGATCCGGACGCGCGTCCCCGGCCAGGAGCCATTCAGCGCGAACCCCGTCCGCGTCGGCAGGGTTCACGTCCACGTCGAGGAGCGGCGCCCGGGGCTCGACGTCGCCGTAGCGGTCGACACCGTCGCGCATGGCCTGGATAGGATCCGCGCCGGGCGGCGGCGTCATCGTCGCGGCGAGGTGATCGAGCGCGCGCGCGATGTCCGGCCGACCGGTTTCAGAAATTGACATTGGCACCGATCCCGAATGTGCGTGGTGGAAGCAAGTTGACGATGCGGACCGAGCCCAGGAGCGGCGAGACGATCGCCATGCTGCCGATGACGTTGCGGTCGGTGGCGTTGCGGACGAACGCGTAGAGGCGGAACCGCTTGTCGCCGGGCTCGAGCGTCAGCGAAAAGTCGAGCAGGCCGTATCCGCGCTGACGCGCGTCGGCGGTGTTGAACTCGCTGAAATAATAGCTGCTGCGATAGGCGTAGTTCACGCCCGGCGTGAGCACGAAGCGGCCGATCCGCGCCGCATATTCGGCCCCGAGCGAGAATTGCACCTTCGACGTCAGCGGAAGGCGATTGCCCGACACATCGACGGCGAGCTGGCCGTGGCGGATGTCGTCGGTGACGAACTCGCGATACTTGGCGTCGAGGACGCTGACATTGCCGGTCAAGGTGAGCCCGGCAACCGGCTTGAGCACACCCTCGATCTCCAACCCTGAAATCCGTGCTTTCGCGGCGTTCGACAGGATTTGCGTCAGGGCACCGATCTGCAGCACCTGCAGGTCGCGATAGTTGCTCGTGAAGACGTCAATGTTGAGCTGCGCGCGGCGATCGAGGAAATTGCTCTTCAGGCCAACCTCGAAATTGTCGACGGTCTCGGGGCGGACCGGACTCGTCAGCGCGCCCAGGTTGATGGCGCCCGATTTGAACCCGCGCGCGGCACTTGCGTACAGGAGCAGCCCGTCGCTTGCCTGATAGTCGAGCCCGATCTTGCCGCTGGCGCGCGACCAGCGGTCCGACGGGGTCGCGCTTTGAATGCCGAGGAAGTTGACGAATTCGTCGGCCGCCTTCTTGTCGCTCGTGTAGCGGATGCCGCCCGACAGCTTCAGCTTGTCGGTGATCGAGAAATGACCGTCCGCATAGCCGGCGATCGAGGTGGAACGGACCTCGCCACCGGCGCTGAAGTTGACCGGGAACGGGATGTTCAGAGGGGCGCCGGGCGCGACGAACCCGAGCGGGATCGCGTCGAACACATAGGTGACACGGTTCTGGCGGAAATCGACATAGGTCGCCCCAATCAGCCAGTCGAACCGGCGCTTGCCGGTCGACGCCAGGCGGGCGTCGACGCTGATGTCGCGGCTGGTGGTGACCAGCCGGGTCGTCGACTGATCCGCTTCCGTCCCGTCCTGGTCGTAGGACAGTTCGTGCTGGCTGTGGCGATAACTCCCGAGCAGCGTGAATTCGGTCGAGCCGATCGGGGCGGTGAAGGTGGCGAGGCCGCCATAGACCTTGCGGTAGTTGCCCCCGAAATTGCTCTTGAGAGACCGCTTGTCGGCGCTGGGTCGAACGCCGAAGAGGAGCTCGGCTGGCTGCGGGAACGGATCGGGCAGCACCTTTTCGGCCGGGCCGTTGTCCCGTTCGCGCAGATAGAAGCCGGTCAGATGCAGGTTGGCGGCGCCGATCGCGGTCGACGTCTGGGCGCGGAGCGCGACGGACTTGAGGTCGTCGAAGCGGGAGAGGGCGCCGGGCTGCCCGGCCAGCTCGTTGCGAGTGAAGCCGGAGTTGCGCTTGATCTCGACCGACAGGCGCGCGTTGGTCGACGCGAAACCGAGCGGACCCGACAGAAAGCCGGTCGCTTCGACGCGCCCATAGTCGCCGACGACGACACCGGCTTGACCCTTGAACGTACCCGTCGGCGCCGCCGAGATCACGTTGATCGCCCCGCCCGTGGCGTTGCGGCCGTAAAGCGCTCCTTGCGGACCGCGCAGGACCTCGACGCGCTCGACATCGAACAGCGCGACGTCCGTCGCCTCCTGGTCCGAAACATAGGCGCCGTCATTGTAGAAGGCGACGCCGGGGTCGCCGCCGGGCGTGTAGAAATTGTTGCCGATGCCGCGGATGAAGATCTGCGAGATGCCGAAGTTGCTGCTGAACGAAAGATTGGGCACCGCGCTTGTCAGGTCGGCCAGCCGATCGGCGCCCTTGCTCGCCAGCGCGTCGCCGCTCAACGCCGTGATTGCGTCCGGCGTCCGCTGCAGGATCGTTTCGCGCTTGAGCGCGGTCACGACGATGTCGCCGATCGCGGCCTCATCGCCCGCGGGCGACGGCTGCGTCGCGGTGCCGGTGCTCGGAGGGGCCGACTGGGCGAGGACGGGCGATGGCAGGGCGGCGAGGCCCGCCAATCCCAGGCCCCAGCCTTTCAGACGCAATGCGCCACGCGCCGACCGTCGCATATGATCCTCCCCAGCTACATTTTTATGGGTCGAGCCTAGACGGCAGCCGGGCTGGGCAAAGGTCGGGACGGCTCAATGACAAGCGGACATATTCGCTCAACGGTCGCATTTCCAAGTGGCGGCGAAGTCTGGCGCACGAAAGTCGCCGAGCGAATTTGTCCTCCACAATTCGCGACCATTGGTCCTCCTACCGGTGCGTGACCCTCGCTAGCCTTGCGCGCGAAACCGCCTCGGAGCCCGGAGCGCAGCGCTATCTGCGGCCACGAGACGAGCGACAGATCATGGATTTCGCGCGCGTGATGCGACCGAACGAACTAAGCGAGGAATGCGGATCGTGCCGGGTGTGCGATGCCAGCGCCTGACCGCCCGGCCATCGCGGTCCTTCTGCGCGCGCGGCCAAGTCTGCGGCCGATCCTGTCGGGCGAGGCGGGCCCTTGACCCCCTCGGCCGGGTGGCTGACGCGCATGTCCAGGCTTCGGCTAAAACCGTCAGCGCGCGCCCTCAAGCGCGAGCACAACGCCCGGCTTTCGATGTTCGCAAGCGCTTGGGCCATAATTGCCTCTCTTGCGAAGAGAGCGGTGTCCGACGGCCTCGGAGCTGAGAAACGCGCCAAGCACGCGCCGTTGCTTCCAGGAAGCGCCGGCCATCCGAAGCCGCCGAACGATTGGGCTTCTGGCGCAACTCGCGTGGGTCATCAAGCGAATGCCTTGCAATGGCCGGTGCGCTCGGGAAGAGTCTGAGCATGCGCCGCGACATCGATCATCTGCCTGAGACGCAGCGGGAAGAACTGGAACGCGTCCAGCGCGTCCTCATGGAGGAATTCGAAACCGCGGTCTCCCGCGCGACGTCGCCGTCTCGGAGAAACGGCAAGATCTACAAGATCATCCTGTTCGGAAGCTACGCGCGCGACGACTGGGTCGACGATCCGAAGGGCGGCTACCAGTCGGACTTCGATCTCCTCATCATCGTCAACGACGAGGACCTGACCGACATCGCGCATTATTGGTATGTCGCCGAGGACAAGATTCTTCGCGATGCCAGTGTCGGTCGACTGGTCAACATCATCGTCCACTCGCTCAATGAGGTGAACGCGGCGCTCAGCCGAGGCGAGTATTTCTGGGTCGATATCGCCCGCGACGGAATCATGCTCTACGAACTGCCGGGCCATCCATTGGTTCGGCCTATGCCGCTCACGCCGGTGGATGCCTATTCCATGGCGACCGGATATTTCGAGCACTGGATGCCCAGTGCCGAACAGTTCCTGTCTCAGGGCGAGGAAGCGGTTGCTCGCGGTTGGAACAACAACGCCGCGTTCCAACTCCACCAAGCCACGGAACGGCTCTACATTTGCTTCTTACTAGTTCGAAAATTGTACTTTCCAAAATCCCATAACATAAAATTTCTTCGATCACTGGCTGAAGATAACGAACCGCGGCTGATTGCTGCATGGCCCCGCGACAGTCGTATCGATCGCCGTCGATTCCAGCTGCTCAAGCGTGCCTATGTCGAGGCACGATATTCCGAGGCCTACGCCATCGAGCGGGAGGACCTTGACGCCATCCTGGCCTCGGTGAAGGTGCTGCGGAATCTTGTCGACGAGGTCTCGCGCGAATGTCTCGCCGAGCGGAAAGCTGCCGCGGCGCAATAGGCGTCAGGTCCGAAAAGCTACCGCCTACCGCTTGCTTTTGTCTTCGGCCGAGGTCTAGATTCTTCGAACGTCGCAGCAGCGATGTCGGAGCCTGAGAACTCTGCCCAAGCATGGACCGGCGCGTGTTTCGTCGCGCGTCCGCTCCATCGAGCGTTGGCTGCCGTCGCGGTGGCCGGCGCTCTCCGCGCTCGCGCGTTCTCGACACTGGCATAGCCTCCTGCCGCGGAAAGAGGCAGGTGACCTATGCGTGGATTTGGAAGGTTCGAGTGGCGCGAGGGCGCCGTCGGGTTCGCTCGATGCGCTTGATCTTGGCGCTCGACGATTGCGGGTCGCCCCGCGAACCCTTGAGCGAGGGCGATCCGCTGCCGCCCGAGGACCGGGTTGTGGCACCGCGCCCGACGGTTGAGCGGCTCTATCGAAGCCAGGCTCCGAAATTGCTGCGGTTCTTCGCCCGGCGTGGTCATCGTGACGAGGCCGAGGATCTAACGAACGACAGCTTCGTGCGGCTCATGACCGCGCCGGCAGTGCGGGACGACCGGGTCGGCAACGCGGAGTCCTACCTCCAGGAGGTGGCGAAGAACGTCCTTCGCAATCGTGCCCGCGCTGCGTTCCATCGGTCGATCGTCGACCTTGATCTGGACCCGGAAACGGTGACTGACGGCAACGATCCTACGGCACTTATGGAAGCGCGGGACATGCTGACCCGCACCGAAGCCGCGCTTGCGAGACTTCCCGCCAAAACGCGCTCAATTTTCATGGCGCATCGGCTGGAGGGCGCTACCTATGCCGACCTGGCCAAGACTCACGGCCTGTCGGTGAAGGGGATTGACTGGCACATGACCAAGGCAATCGCGCATCTCCACCGGTTTGCGGGCAAACGATGAACGACATCCATGACGACGCGCCCTTGAGCTCGGCAGAGCAGGAAGCCGTCGAATGGCTTTCGCGGCTGCGCGAGGGAGGCGGCCGGTATCAGGCGGCGTTTGAGGAATGGTATAGCGCCCATCCGGCTAACGCCGATGCCTTTGATAGGGTGCTGGAAACGTACCAGGCCTCGGGGCGACCGGCTGCCGCCGCTGCTCAGTCCCGTCGCCGCCGTTATTGGGGCGTTGCGATCGCTGCCGTTGCCGCAGTTTTCGTGTGTTTCGCTTATCTGGGCGTGGCCAAGAAGCCGTTCTCGAGCACCGAAAACAGGGCATTCGCCGCAGCTACCAGGACCGGTGAAATTAAGACCGTCGCGCTGGTCGATGGCACGAAAGTGACGCTCGACACCCAAAGCGCGATACGCGCCAATTTCAATACGGCCGCGCGGCAGATTCACTTGCTGCGCGGTCGCGCACATTTCGAAGTGGCGGCCGAGCCGCGGCCGTTCATTGTCTCGACCGATGGCGGGTCGGTCACGACCGGCGGAGCGGTGCTCGACGTCGGCTATCTTGAGGGCAGCACGCAGGTGGGATTGCTGCGCGGAAGCGCCGACGTGACACCGTTGGGCCGTAAGGGAACACCGTTGCGGATGGTACCGGGCACCCGCCTGGTTGCAGCACGCGATGGCTCGATCGGATGGCAGCGGCGATTTGCCGCAAGCGATATGCGCTGGACTACGGGTATGCTCTCGTTCGAAGCGACGCCGGTCGCCGCAGTCGTTACCGCAGCCAACCGTTATAGCGCCGCTCGAATCGTCTTGGCCGATCCTTCGATCGGCAAACTTCGCTTCACCGGGACAATCGAGGCGAAAAACACGCTAGGTTTGGCGCGCATGCTAGCTGCCATGTTCAACCTGCGCCTCGACATGACTGACCCGCAGCGACTGACCCTCTCCCGCTAAATCGTGGTCTAGTAAGGGCGGTCGGTATGGGACGCAGCGACTGCTATTGTGCCTACGGCAGCTTCGCGCCCTATCTCGGCCATTGCGACCGAGCCGGCGAGCTCCTGAAAGCAGACATTGCTTTTGGAAAATTGATAGACCGGACTTGTTACGTTGCTGCCTTTGCAAGCGATGGATCGGAGGGCAACTTGCCCTGATCCAGCCGACCAGTCAGACGTCAGGCATTTCCGGCAGGGGCGGCTGCAGCGCGCCCTGCCGCGGCGAGCGGCCTGAAAGCGAACTGGGTCTCACACTTATCGTGTGCGCAGACCGGTTTGTTCAGGCCGTGCGGCCGCTGATATTTAGTGCGGCCACACACGCATTCGAATTGACCGCGGAATGCCTTGAATTCGTCCCAACGCGTCTTCTCGTCGCCAATCGACCCATCGCCATAGGGCGCGTCCTGAAAATGGCTCCCGAAGTTCTCGATGTCGCCCCTCACCAAGCTGGCGATAAAGCGGTTGTTGACGCCAGGCACACCGGCAGGCGTCAACTTGAGATCGCTTAGGAATCCGCCGAGTGCCGAGGCCAGCTCGGATCGCTCGTAGGAATATGCCTTTTCGAGCTGGCGTATGCGGACGCTGACGCCGAAGCCGCGGGCTATGTTGAGCAGCCATTCCTCCTCAGCTTGACGCATCTCGTTGGCCGCGGATTCACCCTTGGCCCAGCGATCAGCGATCATTTCGTCGGTCACCTTATGGTCGGCGAAGCGCGGCCCAAACGCGGGATCCAGCCCGATGATGCGCGTGAACTGCCAGTCTTTCGCCGCGAGCTGATCCTTGAGGTGATTGAAGAACCGCTCGTCATGGGTGACGAGGATGATCTGGCAGTCGGTGAACATCTTGGCGAGCAGCGCTCCGATCGCGCGGCGATGGTCGGCGTCATAGGAGGTAACAACATCGTCGAGCGCGATCACCGGGGCAGCGCTGTTGAACTTCTTGATTGCCGCGAGGCGCAGCGCCAGCGCCACCGAGTGAATCTGGGAGTCGCTCAGGTAGCCGCCCGGCGCAACGCCCTGACGATTGTCAGCGAAGTCGATGACCAGCTGCATGCGCTGCTGGTTGGTATCGTCCTCGCCGGGCAGTTCGAGCCGGATCGGCCTGGCCTTGTCGCCCTGGATTTCCTTGTAAATGGCGTTCATCGGCGCCTGGAGGGTGTCGAGCAGCGACTGGACCTTTTCCCTGATCTTGCCCGAGACGAGCGTCGCCTGGGTGCCGAGCGCCTCGTGCAGCGAGGTGAGTTCCTCAGTCGTACGCGTCGCCAGTGCGACATCCGTCTGGAGCTTCAGCAGTCGGTCGATGCTCGCTTTGGCTTTCACCCAGGTATGTTCGCCCTGCTTGTCCTCGATGTCGGCGATGTCCTGGTCGAGACCGGTGAGGCGCGCCTCCAGCTCGGCGGTGATCGCGGCGGACGCGGGGGCCGCGGCGCCCGGCCAGGCGGCAACCCCGGCCTGATACTCGATGAGTGCTGCCCTGAAGCCGTCCGGATCATCTTCGGACAGATGATCGATCATCGCGGGAAGCCGCGCGATCAGCTGGTTATGTGCCCTAGTGGCGGCTTTGTCGGCATCGTCCAGCGTGGTCTTGGCGTCGTTATAGCTTTGCAGATCGTCGAGATGGGTCTTCAGAAGATTGCGAATCGCTGGTACGCTTCCGGCAGCGGTATCGCCGATCACCGTCGCGCAGACCGGACATTCGTCCGGGAGCGTGGCATCGTCGGCGAACAGTTTCTCGGCCTCCTTCCACACCGACCGGAAGACCGTGCCCGCCGCCTTGTCTCGCTCGTCGGCTTCGGTGGCCGTGGCATCTGCCAGCACCGATCGCGCTTCGTCGAAGGCGGCAATGGCGCCCGAATATTCGGGGTCGCCGCCGTCCTCGGGCACGGTCTTCTGCCACAGCGCGATAACCGAGTTGCGGACCTGTCGCAGCCCGGCGAGGCCGACGCTCTTCTCCTCGGCCGCAACGCGTTTGCCGATGTCGACGTAGCCGGCGTCCGCGGCATCGAGCGCCGCCATCGTCAGTGTGGGATCGAGCGGCGCAATGACGTTCGTGTTGACGAAGTCGAGCACGGCCGCGTCCTCCCACACCTGCACGACCTGGGCGGTCTCGGCGCGCAGCTGCCCGGCGAGACGAACCTGTTCGGTCGTGCTCTCGGCAGCGGCCTTGACCTCGCGGCGCAGCAGCCGGAGATTCTTCTGGACCTCGACCAGCGGCGAGAGCTGTAGCCAGCTCACCACGTCGCTGTAGCGGGTCTCCGCTTTATGCTCCTCAACGAAGGTGCGCAGCGTATAACCGCGGATGATCGGCGCGACGACAAACCCGGCCTTCATCGCAGTAGCCGCTGCATGGATAGGACGCGGATTGCCGACCGCCGTGCGGCTTCCCGCGGTGGTGGCCTTGCCGGTGATGGTCGTGAACTTGACCACCGACGCGATCCCCGCCGCCTGCGCGCCATTATGGGCCAGCGCGGACGGGCCGGCCTGGTTGTTCAATGCACGCTGCCCGAGCCGATCGAGTGTACCATGTTCGGAGAAGAGGAATTCGAGCGCGTCGATGACACTCGACTTGCCAAGGCCATTGGGCGCGAAGATCGCCAAGCTCGGCTTCTTGCTGAAATCGAAGGTCTTGGGCTGGAGATAGGCGCGAAAGCCCTCGAGCGTCAGCGAGTGGAACAGCGTTGGATCAGCCATCGGCCTGCTCCTCGGTCGGGGCCGCGCGCTCGGCGGCCAGCGCCAGGATCGCCGCCTTGGCATTGGCGATGAGATTGTTGTGCGGCGTGATCGTCAGCAGATGATCCGACAGGATCGCAGCTAGCTCGGCATCGACATCATCGGAGGCCTTGAGCGCAGCGGCGACGCCGGTCAGGAACGCTTCGGGCGTTTCGACCACATCCGCCTCCGGCGCGGCAAGTGCCGCAATCATCTCGAACGCCAACGCCTCCTCCGGTGCTGCTGCTTCCTCGTTCACCAATCCCCCTCCTCCAGCCGGTCCACGAATCGGTCGCGCCAACGCCGTGCCGCCGGTTCATGTCGACCGGGAGACTAGCCAAGTACAATCGAAGCGAAAACGAGCGATCACGACATCAAGCCGGATCGGACTGAATATCAGCACACTAAAAGCGACAACGCGCCACGAGCGCACATGCACCTAAATCGACGGAATGCCCGCGTGGCTTAGCACGCGGTTCAGATCATCGAGGCAGCGCTGACGCAGGTCATCGAGATACCGCGCTAGGGCGGGTTGGCGAAGATCGAGGCAAGTGCCGACAGCGACGATCGTGCCGTCCTTCAAACCCTGCTCGAGCTGTGCGCGCAGGAGCTTCAGATTCTGGTCCACGTCGCGAAGGCCATTCCGCGCCGCGGC
This sequence comes from Sphingomonas pruni NBRC 15498, assembly GCF_001598455.1. Taxonomy (GTDB): domain Bacteria; phylum Pseudomonadota; class Alphaproteobacteria; order Sphingomonadales; family Sphingomonadaceae; genus Sphingomonas; species Sphingomonas pruni. The sequence goes on along the minus strand of NZ_BCYZ01000024.1, from coordinate 27,055 downwards.
ATCGTCGAGCTCGTGGTAGCCGCCGATCGCCTTGCGGATGACCTGGCGGCTTTCCCGATCGACCAGTTCGCCGGTGCGTAGCGCCTTTTGCGTGTCCTTCAACGCCTGGAAGAACTCGCTCGGGGTTTCGCAATGCAGCGGCACTTCGAAGGCCGGCCGGGCGAATGCCATCGCGATCGTTCGCAAGATAATCTCGTCGAGATCCTTGGGCGCGCGTACTTGGATGACGTCGCGATAATAGCGGCGCTGCAAGTCGGGATAGCTGTTAAGGTGGGAGATACACTCGTCCCAGGTCCAGACGATCGCGATGCGCTTGCGCCCCGCCTGTTCCCACTCGTAGTTGATCTCTTCGACCCAGGCCTGGACCTTGGTGTCACGCCGTGCGGTGGTGGCAAGGATCCACAGGCTGAGGTCGGGCGTGAAGCCGAGCGCCGCGTCCGCCTCGTCGCGCAGGAACGTGCGCGAGATCGGACCGCCCGGATACGGATTACCCTTCTCGTCGAGATCGGCGAGGCGTTTGCACTGGATGCCGATCCGGCCATAGCGGCTCGAAGTGCCAAAAACATCGACACCGTGCTGCGCCTGCCCCGGTCGGCCGACCTGCTGCGCATTGGGGACGTTGTAGACCTCGGTTAGCAATGCCGTGCACAGCTCTTCGAACTGCTGCCAGTAGAGTGGTGGCTGGAAGAATTGCCAGATACCCAAAGGTCACCCCCATCGCACAATCGCGGTCCAAGACAGCGAGCGCCGCAGGCCGCTGCGCATTGCTAGTGCTATTTCTCCGTCGGAAAGCGGAGGTATTTCTTCCCTGTCCAGCGGCGATAGACGAAGTCGCCATCGATCGCCGCGTTGATCGCCTTCAGCGTGGTCATCAAGGCGGGCTTGTTGAAACCATGATCGCATAACCGATTGTAGAGGATCGACCACGCCAGGCAGCAGTCGGAAAAGCTGACCTTCTCGGCGGTCGATCCAAACACCCAGCCGAAGACGACGCCAGCCGCGTCCAAGGCCGTGGTCAGTTCTCGATCGCCGCCGCCGCAAGTTGCCATGACCAACGCCTTGTCGGGTCCAGCGGCGGGTTTGATGAGCTCGACAAACGCCTTCCAGCTTAGCTTCTTTCCATTGGTAAGAAAAACGCCGGTGCCATTGCCGTGCGATGAGAAATGCAGGACCTGCGCCTTGCTTACCGCTGCCTCGGCGATGGCGCGCTCGACCAGCGGCTTGGTGAAGGCTATGCGGTATTCCGTCGTGACATCGAGTATTTTCAGGATCTCGTTTGCGGCATGGCCGTCCAAGCGACGCTCGAAGAAATCCTCTGGGTCGAGCGTTTCCAGAATATAGACACTGTCGAGCATGGCATCCCCCGTTACTACCGGCAGCACCATATGCACGACCTCGCAACGCGTATATGAGTTAGCCCGTGACTGGCTCTAGTAATGCCCAGCCGGATGTGATGGCAACGCGCGGGATCTGTCCCTAATTGACCTACAGTTTCGAGACCCTTTCCCCGGCCGATTTCGAAGATCTCGTACGCGATCTCATCGGTTGCGAACTTAGCGTCCGATTTGAAGCGTTCGGACCAGGTCCGGATGGCGGCGTCGATGGCCGACATGCGACCGGCGACGAGAAGGTGATCCTCCAGGCAAAGCATTATCGCCTGTCGGACATGGCGGCGCTCGTTCGCGTGATGAAGAAGGAACGCTGCGCGATCGACCGGCTCCATCCTGACCGATACATCCTTGCGACATCGCGACCGCTGACGCCGGACAACAAGGCCGTCCTCGCAGAAATCGTCGGACCATCGTTAAGATCGAGCGATGATATCTTCGGATGCGAAGATCTGAACGGCTTGGTCCGCAAATATCCCGACATAGAGCGCGGTCACGTCAAGCTTTGGCTGTCGGGGGCAGGTGCGCTCGATCGCGTCCTCAACGCAGCGTCGCACAACTTCACGACGATTACGCGCGAGGAGATCGAGGCTAAGCTCAAAGTTTATGCCGAGAACCCGAGTTTCAGGTCCGGGCGAGACATTCTGGAAGGTCAACGCGTCCTCATCGTTTCGGGTCCGCCCGGTGTCGGCAAAACAACACTCGCCGAGATGCTGTGCTACGCCTACATCGCGGAAGGATGGGAACTTGTCGCGATCCGCAATCTCGAAGAAGGGTTTGCGCGGATCGACGACAGCAAGCGGCAGATCTTCTTTTTCGATGATTTCCTTGGCAGGATCGCGCTCGACGAGCGCGCTTTGTCGACGCAGGACTCCGATCTCGCCCGCTTCATTAGCCGGGTCCGGCGAACGCCTGGTGCGCGATTCATACTGACGACGCGTGCCTATATCTACGAACAGGCGCGGCTTCTCTCGGAGGCGCTGTCCGATACCAAGCTGAACGTGTCGCGCTACGTCTTGGATGTGGGCGTCTACACCCGGCGTATTCGCGCCCGCATCCTCTATAATCATTTGGTGGTGGCAGGCGTGCCCGAAGCCCATATCGCAGCGCTGATTGAGCAGAAAGCGATCAAGAAGATCGTCGATCATAAGCACTATAATCCCCGTATAATCCAGTTCATGACCGAGGCCGATCGGATCGCCGATACCGATCCAACAAGTTATCCCAAAGCGTTTCTCGATACGCTCAAGGACCCCGATCTCATCTGGGACAAGGCGTTCCGCTCCCACATCACGCGGCGTTCGCAACATCTGCTCATCGCCCTGTTTCTGATATCAGAATACGGCTCTGAGCTCGAAGATCTCGAGGAAGTGTTCGCTGGGATTCATCCGGTTCTGTGCGCGAACTTCGGTGTGCCATACGACCCGAAGGACTTCGAAGGCGCGCTTCGCACAGTGGAAGGCAGCTTCGTCGCGATCTCCGGAACGACGGTGCGCTACGTCAACCCCTCTGTACGGGACTATCTCGCGCGCTATCTGAGTGACAAGGCATTGCTGTCCGTGCTTGCCGATGGCGTGCCCACGCTGCGAAGTGCGCGCAATCTCTTCGATCATTTCATGAAGCAACCCGGTCCTACCAATGAAGGGATCGCCACCTTTGTTTCCAGATTCGTCCGGCTCTGCGAGCGCTTCGTCACGGTGGAGGTGTGGAAGCGCATTCCGGGCGAAAAATATCTTTCGCGAATGTACGAGCTATCGAACTCGGACCGCATCGACCTTCTCGTGAACTGGTGGCGGCTTTCGCACGCCGAGCCTTTCATCGCGGCAGCGCAGACGATCGCCGATAAGGGTCGTGCCGCTCTTTCCGCGTGGGAAGACGGTAGGAAGCTGCCGGAGATTCTAGCGGGGCTGCGTGCAGCCCAAGCTCTGGGCGAACCGACACCGACCGAGCTGATCGACGCTGTCGAGGCCGGCGTATCCGGTCTGCTCGCGACCGATCTTGATCCGGACGACGTCTCCCGAATTCTCGCCGCTGCCGACGACCATGAAGGTAGTCTGCGGCCCGAGCTTTTCGCCGAGATCGAAGGCGCCGCGCGGCGGGTAATAGAGGAACTGCCGGATAATCTCGGCCATCTGGATTCGGAATCTACGCTGGAAGACTGGGGGAAAACGATCAACACGCTGGCCGCTCGTTTCAATGCCGATCCGCGCTTCGTCGAGCGCGCCCATGCCGCCCTCAAGCACCGAACTGAGCAATTGCGTGAGACGGAGGCCGAGGACACTGAAGCGAGTTTCACGGGGTCCGCGGATCTGCCGGGCGACAAATTCGACGACGCCGCGCTGGCGAGCCTATTCGGATCGCTTGGTGCGTCGACCTCCGCCATGATCGCATTGGAAGACGACGACGAACTGGGCGACCTCGACGATCTACCGTTTTAGCGCCGCGAGACTTCGGAAAGCCTGACTCACGCATCTATTCCACAATGAGCCAGCGACTCCTGGCAAGGAGCAGGGCCTCCCATTCGCCAAGAGGCCTGAATGAACGGCAGATTCCGGGTGCTCAGTTGCCGGCATCAATCCCCCCGCGCTTTGCCGTCCGCTTCGTGGCGCACGGTTGGCGGCGTCTACTAATGCAGACATTTGCAGCGTTGACCTGAGCAACCGCCTCTAGTCGTCAGCCGCCTGCGGCTAGGTCCGCCGAAACGTCCGCTTCGGCCTTACCACCCACTAGAAGCTGTCAGACAGCAATCGGAAAAATAACGGCCCATATTAAGGGTATGCCTTGCGACGCTGATGGCGTGTCACCGGGGAATGCGAAGAGTCAGTCCCGAATTCGGACCCGGCGGGAGGCCGAGCGCCGGTTCGACGCCCTGGGTGCGGCGGAGGTCCTCCAGCACTGTCGCAGGATCGACGAGCTGTCCGAGCTTGGCCAGCGAGGCGGGACGGGGCTCGGCAACGGCCTTCGCGCGATAGACCTCGAGGTTCACGACGCCTTCCTCGATCGCCCGTCTGCACAGTCCTCTGCAGTAGTAGCGGTTGAACTCGCCCTCGCCCATCGTCTCATGGGCGTTGTAAGGCACCGCCGCGGACGTGTAGCCGCCCTTTGGCTTCCGGCGGTCGTAGTGGGACTTCAAGCAACCGTCACCGCGTATCGCCGCCGCGAGGCTGTCGTCGTTCCCGTTGACCGCCGCATCGACGAGTAGCTGCGGCCAACTGTCGCATCCTCTCGGGTTGAGATAACTGCTGATGTAGATCGAGCCGTTCGCGATGTCCGCCTCGATCTCCTCGCGCATGAAACGGCGAGTGGACTCGTCGAGATTCTCGTATGCCAAACCCATTGTCCGTTCCTTCCGTATCCGAGATTGGTAATCTGCGGTGCCAGCGGCAAGTCAGGTGCGTCGACCGCGAGCCAGTCCGAGACATCGCTTCTTCAGGCAGCCAGACGCTGGGCCGCCTCGATCCGAGAGTCCGAGCCGGTCTCGAAGAAGAGCACTTCGTCGCGCGACAGGCGGAGAAGCTGGCGGGGCTGCACCCTGAAGCGCTCACCCGCCCGGACCATCCACAGCTGACGGTCGGCCGGCTGGTTCGCCTTCGCCAGCAGCGTCGCGGAATTTATCACTTCCGCATCGATCGCCAGAAGCTGGCTGTCCACGTCGACGATATGACGAAACCCGATATCCCAGTAAGCCATGAGCGTGTCCTCTTGTCCGATGAAAGCACTCTCGCACGCGCCGGCGTCAGAAGCTGTCACCCCCGTGCTCGCGCAGCAGACAAAGCGCGTTGACCAGCATCATCTCGGGCACCGTGCGGCAGGGAGTCTCGAGCAGGAGGGGGCTGGCGAAGACGACGGCGGAGGCCTGAGCACGCGACACCGCGACGTTGATGCGGTTCAGCGAGAACAGGAACGCGACGTCTCGCGGCAGCTCTTCGCCGCTGGAGGTGGTCATCGACACCAGGCAGACGGGAGCCTCCTGGCCCTGAAACCGATCGACTGTGCCGACGCGGACGCCGGCGGGCAGCGCCGCCCGAAGCGCGTTGACCTGCGCATTGTACGGCGCGACCACCAAAATGTCGGCGTGCCCGACGAGGCGCCCGACGCCATCGGGCGAGGTGTATGTCGCGCCGAGCACCGCCTCGATCTGCGCCTTGATGGCGGCGATCTCTTCGGGACTGACCTGAGACCGGCCGAAGTGCGAAACCGACCGCACGCCGGCGCCCACGATGGAGTTCCCTTCGACGGTCCTCAGGTCCTGACGTCCCGCCGCCTCGTCCGATTGGAGGCGGTCCTCGTAGACCGCGGCGGAGATGTAGCCGCAGACGGTCGGATGCATCCGGCGGCTGATCGGCATGAAGATGCCCCGATCGCCAGGCACGACCCGGTGGCCGTCGATCAGATACTCAAGGCATGATTCGCCGCTGCGGCCGGGATGGGTGCCCTGGAGGGGCTGGGGCAGCTGCATGGGGTCGCCAACCAGCACGAGGTTCCGGGCCGCGCGGGTCATCGCGAGGATGTTGGCGAGCGAGACCTGGCCCGCCTCGTCCACGAACATGTAGTCGTAGGCGGGCGCCGTGTATCGCGCAAAGTGCCACGCCGTCGCGCCCATGACGTGCGACGCCGCGATCTCGGGCGCGTCGTTGTCGGCCACGAGGACGATGCCGGGGTGAGCATCCTCGTCGCCGTCGTCCGCCGCCTTCTGCACCACGCGGCAGGCGAGGCCCTCGGCGGCGGCCCGGTCCGCAATCGCCTCCAGGAGGTTTCCGATAGCCTTGTGGCTGTTCGACGAGACTGCGACGCGCTTTCCAGCACGCACGAGGTCCACGATCGAAAGCGCGCTGACGTAAGTCTTGCCGGTGCCGGGCGGGCCCTGGATCGCGAGCGTGGTGCCGTCCATCTCACTGATCGCCGCGCTGGTCTGAGCCGGCAGGTCGCCCTCGGAATCGATGATGCCGCCGGGACGCTCACCGTCGCGGAACGTCGGGCGTGCGCGGGTCAGAAGCTGCTCGACCGTGCGCGCCTGCCCGGTTTCACCGATGATCTCCTCCGTCACGGCCGCCACCGCGGCCCGAAGCGCGCCATTCGCGATCGGCTTCGCCGGGATCAGGTCGAGGCGGTCGGGCAGGGGACCCTTCGCCGTCGAGCGGCGGAGCGTCAGCGTGCCGGCCTCGCCATCCATCTCGCGCAGGTCTACGTCCTCCGGCATCGCCGCCGGCTTGACGCAGGGCTTCTTGCCCGCGCGCAGTTTGGTCTCCTGCTGCGGGAAACGGTAGGTCCGCTCAAACGACTTAGCCGTGACCTTGACCGGCTCGCCCACGGCCTCGAGTCCCTGGATACACTCGAGGTCGTCCACCAGCTCCTCGCTCTCCTGCGCGAGGCGATCAAAGATCGCCCACCAGGCGGGCTTGTCCTCGCGCTTGTGGAAGAGGTTCAGATCGAGCAGCAGGTCAGCGGCCTCGCCGCCGAGCCGCGCGCGGACCGGCGCCAGCCGCGCCCGCAGCGCCCCCACCTCAGCATCCTCGGCGTCGATGTTGGAGAGTGCGCCCGCGGCGGGCAGCTCGCCGAGCTGCGGCCACGGCATCGGCGCGGGCCGCACGTCACGGACTAGCCAGTCGCGCAGGAGCTGGGTCGAGATGCAGTCGGTCCGGTTGTAGTCGTGGATCTTGGCGAGAAGCTCGTCGTCACCGGTCTCGCGCCAGTTCTCGTAAAACACCACGCTCGCCCCGGCGGTCGCGACGTCGGCGTCGCGCTTCTCCATGTAGAAGGCCTCGAGGTCCTTGATCGAATAGCCCTTCTCCGACGCGATGAGCGCGCCGGACACCACCTTGTAAAGATCTACGAATCGACGTTCGCGCTGCAGCTGGTCCATCGCGGCCTCGCCGACCCGGTGTTCTGCCGTGAGCCGGCGCAGGGCCGCGATTTCGTAGTTGGCGTAGTGGTAGATCCGTGCCTTCGGGTGGCGACGGAGATGATCGACGAAGAAGTCGAGCAGCTCTGCGACGGAGCGTCCCTCTGCCTCGCGGTCGTGCGCCCAGAAGGCTCGGAAGTCCCACTCGCCGTCCTTCAGGAACCAGACGCCATGCAGATACTCGAGGCCGCCCTCGTAATAGGGGTCGCCCTCGATGTCGTAGAAGAGATCGCCGGTATCCGGTTCCGGCAGCAGCCCGAACCCCTTGCCCGGCTGGAAGTCCCGCAGCTCGAAGCCGGGAGGACCGCCTGCCCGGCGGGCCATCTGGAGCCTGGCCTGCGTCTTCAGGCGGTCCTGGGTTTCCGGAGCCATCTTCGGGATGCGCGCGTCGAAGTGCGCGAGGCCGCAGAGCGTACCGACGCCAGCCGCCTCGATCTTGCCGCGCTGCGACTTGCTTATGCCGGCCACTAGCGAAAGGCTGTCGGTCGCCTCCCATTCCGCACGGCAGTGGTCCTTCCACCGGCACAGGCTGCACGCGGAAACGGGATCCGACCTCGTCTCCGGGCGGTCACGCAGGAAGGTCTCGAAGACCGTGCGGGCGTGACGGGCGTAGGACGCCACATCGGCGAGCCGGACGGTGAAGCGGCTGCCGTCGCCGAGCTGCAGGTGTGCGGCCTCGGGACGCACACCCTGCACGTCGGCGATCAGGTCGGAATACAGCGAGAGCTGGAGAACGTGCTTCGGGTCCGGCTTACGCTTCAGCTTCGTGTCGACGACCTCGTAGGACCAGTCGCCCAGCGCGGACGGTCGCTCCACGCGTTCCAGGAAGTCGGAATAGCCACCCCATGCGCCGCCGAGCAGGGCGCCCTGGAAGATCACCTCGGGTCCTTCGCGCATCGCCTCGACCGTCAGCTCGACCGACCGCTCGAGCGGTATCCCGTCCTTGGGGATCTCGACGATGGAGCGACCGGAGGCGCGCAGTTGCTCCAGAAAGGCCAGCTCGTGCGCGTCCCCCTGCCGCTGCAGCAGCTCGGCCTCCTCGCCATCGGCGGTAGGCGCGATGTCGCCGATCTCGATCAACCGCAGGTCGAGCGTGGTCGCGTGCCTGCAGCCCTTGAACCGCATCAGGTCCGAGGCGGAGAGGCGCAGCTGTCCATCGAGCAAGCGCATTCGAGATTCCCCTTTGCAATGTCATGTAGCATAGGTGGGTGACAAAATCTGTCGGGGAAATTCTGATGGCGTTCGCGAAGGCGCAGGAACTGCTGAGGCTGGCGACCATGGCGACCGCTCGACGCGGTGTGACGCTGGCCGAGATCATGGAGGAGTTCGACTGCACTGAGCGAACCGCGCAGCGCATGACCGGCGCGCTGCACGCGGCCTTCCCGCAGACCGAGCACTCGATCGGCGACGACCGGCGCGCGCGGTGGACGATCCCGGCCCGGCAGATCGCGCACCTGCTGACGCCGTCGAGCGATGAGCTCGTCGCCTTGGCCGAGGCCATCTCCCAGCTCGAACACGCTGGCATGAAGCAGGAAGCGGCGCGCGCCCGCGGCCTCGAGCGAAAGGTCCGGGCGCTGATCCCGCCCGAGCACGGCACAAGGCTGGACGTCGACAAGGAGGCCGTGCTCGAAGCGCTCGGACACGCCGCGCGTCCAGGCCCGCAGCCGGCGGCCGACGAGAAGGTCGTCGACGCCATCTACGAGGCGCTGAAGGGAACGAGCTTGCTGCGCATCCTCTATCGACGACGCGATGAGGACGAGCCTCGCGAGCGAGTCGTCGCGCCTCACGGGTTGTTGCTAGGCGTGCGGCGATATCTCGTGGCGCGCGACACGGCCAAGGCAAAAACGGAGAACCTGCGCCACTACCGGGTGGAGGAGATCTACGAGGCCGAGCTCCTCGACCAGTTCTTCGAGTTCGACCCCGAGTTCAACCTGCGGATGCATGCGGAAAAGGGTTTCGGGTCGTTCGAGAGCGAGAAGGAGCACGGGGAGGTGGTCTGGCGCTTTCGGCCGGACGCCGCCGCACACGCGCGGCGCTACACCTTCCACCCGACCCAGACGACCGAGGAGGAGGCGGACGGCTCGCTGCTCGTGCGCTTCCACGCCTCCGGTCACCTCGAGATGACCTGGCACCTCTACACTTGGGGCGACGCCGTGGAGGTGGTGTCGCCAGCGGCACTGCGCGACGAGGTCCATGCCTTTCGTAGGAAGTTCGTCGCGCTCCCCTGACTAGGCGCCCTGATCGAGGCTGTCGCGCCGATAGGTGAATAGCATGTGCGGCTCGTCAATCGGATCGCCGACCTCGATGCGCCAGTGCCGGAAGCCGGCGAAGCTGGCGTAGTCGACGTTGTCGAGGAGCGTGCCGTCCAACATCACTCCGACCTCCGAATGATCTGCGATCGCGAGGATGCCGGGGCCCTGCGGAGTGAGGAACAGCGTCCCCGCCTCAGGTTGGCTGTCGAAGCCGTTGAGCGCGCTCGCCGGATCGATGACGAAGCGCGGGTTCGCGATGCGCAGATACGGACCATGGGCGCCTTGCGCGTTCACGACGCGGAAGCCGCGCTCGCCACCGTCGATCGTCAATGCGTTGCGCGGACCGCCGCCGCCGATCGTCAGAAGGGCGGTGTAGTTCGGCGACATCGCCGCGTGGATCAGCAGCGATCCGGGCTGCGCGCTCGATGGCGCAGCGAATTCAAGTTGGTTAAGTTCGATCATAGGTTTCCTCTAGAAAGCCGCCGCATCGGATGTCAGCTCACCATGAGCCGACACCTTCTCCGCGGTCGGTGATCACATTCTACAGGGTTGGGGTGACAGAATCTGTCACCCAGAAGTGGGATGGTGCGTGAGGACCCGAAGGGGGAGTGAGTCGTGGCATCGATCAAGTTCATCCACACTGCGGATTGGCAGCTCGGCAAGCCGTTCCGGCGGTTCCCGCAGGAGGTCAGCGGTGCGCTCGGCGAGGCGCGGCTCGATGTCATCGACCGGCTTGCGGAGGTTGCGACTTCCAATGGGGCCGCGCATGTAATCGTCGCCGGCGACGTCTTCGACAACGTCGAGCCTGGCGACCGCGTCGTGACGCAGGCCCTAATGCGCATGCAGCGCGCCGCCGTCACCTGGTGGCTCATGCCGGGCAACCACGACCACGCCCGCCCCGGCGGCCTATGGGACCGCATCAGGGGCGCGGCGCCCGCCGGGGTTTGCATCGTGGATGCACCCATCGCGGTCGAGATGGAGGAGGGCGCATGGCTCCTGCCGGCACCTCTCGAGCATCGCCGGACGGTCGCTGACCCGACATCCGCCATGGCCGACATGTCCACGCCGCCAGGAGCCCTGCGCATCGGCCTGGCGCATGGCTCGATCACGGAGTTCGGAGCGACCGGCGAGAGCACGAACCTCATCCCGCCAGACCGCGCGCGCCTCTCCAACCTCGACTACCTCGCGCTGGGCGACTGGCACGGGCACATGACGATCGGCGAGCGCAGTGCGTACAGCGGTACGCCGGAAGTGGACCGTTTCGGTCGCGACGCGGCTGGCTCGTGCATCTGCGTGACGCTTCACCCAGGACAGGCGCCTCAGCTTGAGCGGGTGGAGACCGGCCGTTACCGCTGGCTGTCCCGGCGCTGGGAAGTGTCGAGCGTCGAGGACGTCGAGCGCGAGCTGGCCACCCTGCGCGGCGAGGCCCGCCTGTCGGACGTACTGCTCTCGCTCAAGCTGGTCGGCGCCGCCAGCCTGTCGGACCGGGTCGCCATTACCTCGAAAGTCGAGGGTCAGCTCGCGCACGAGCTCAGGCACCTCGACCTCGACGTCGCAAACCTCCTCGCAAGGCCCACGCCCGAGGACATCGCCGAGATCGACATCCAGGGTGCGCTGGCCGGAGCGGCGGCATCGCTCCAAGCCCGTATCGATGCCGAGGGCGTCGACGCCAGGGTCGCCAGCGCCGCCCTTGAACGGCTTTACGTCGAGTCGATGCGCTTCAACGCGGAGGATGCGCGATGATCATCGACTTCCTGGAGATCTCGAACTTCCGCAAATTCCGCGATCCACTCCGCATCGACGGGTTCACGAACGGCCTGAACATCGTCGTGGAACCGAACGAGACGGGCAAGTCCACGCTGCTCGAGGCGTTGCGGGCGGCCCTGTTCGTCCGTCATTCCGCCAACACCGAGCTGGTGCGGTCCTACGTTCCGATTGGCGACAGCGTCGCGCCCCGCGTGTCGGTCGGCTTCTCGGCAAAGGGAACCAGCTGGACGCTTGAGAAGCAATTCGTGCGCTCACCCTTCGCGAGGCTGAGCGGTGCGGGCAGCCGGCGCGAGAGCGACGCCGCGGAGGAGGCCCTGCAGGAACTCCTCGGCTTCGAGCGCGGGAACAACCGCGGTAGCGATCCGGAGACGCGCGGTCCACTGGGACTGCTCTGGGTCGAGCAGGCGAGCGCGCTAGCGGTGGAGGGTCCCAACCGGCTGGTTCGCGACTCGGTCCGAGGTGTCCTCGAGGCAGAGGTGGGCGCGGTCACGGGCGGCCGTCGCTTCGAGGCAATCCGCGCCAAGGTCGAGACCGACTACGGCGCCCTGCGAACGTCAACCGGCCGATCGCGCGGCGCCTTGGCGGCCGCCGAGGCCCGCATCGTCGAGACGGCGGAGGCACGGCAGCAGGCCGAGACATCCTTCCGCGAATACGAGCAGGCACTGAGCGAACTCGAGGCGGCCCGCGCCAGGCTCCGCATCGTGCAGCGCGACCTCGACGATCCCGAGCAGGCCGAACAGAGGCGCTCACTCGAGGAGAACCTGAGAACCGCCGAGACCGCGGCGTTGCGCGCGGCCGGCGCCGAGGCCGAGCACGGCCGCGCCGACGAGATCGCGAAGACCGCGGCGACCCGGATCGAACAACTCGACTCCGCGGAGCGACGTGTTTCGACGGCGGACGAGGCGCGCGGCGCCAAATCGAGCGCCTGCGGGGTCGCCAAGGGCGCATACGACGAAGCCGCCGTCGAGGAGAGAGACCTGAGGGGCGTGCACGAGGGCGCGAGGTCGGAGCGCGAGGCCCGCGAGGAGGCGCTCACCGCGGCGCGCGGACGCGCGCGTGACTTCGCTGCGGCGTCCGGCGCGCGTCGGGCGATCGAAGCACGTAACGCCCTGGCGGCGCTAGAGGAACGCGAGGGCGTTCTGGTATCCGAAGCGGCCGAGGCGATCGATGCCGGCCGCCTCGATCGCATACTGACGCTTGAACGGGCCGAGCTGGAGGCGCGAGCGCGCTTCGAGGCCGGCACCGTCAAGGTCGAGTTCGACCTGTCGGACGGCTTCGCGCTCCGCGTCGATGGAGAGGAGAGCCAGGCCAGCACCTTCGACCTCGTCGGACCTACGCGGTTCGACATCGGCTCGGCGGGTGGGTTGGTCGTCCGGCCTCCGGCCGGGTCCGGACGATCGCTGGAGGCTGACCTTGCCGCGTCGAACGACGCTCTCGCCGCCGCGCTCCGGGAACTGGGCATCGCGTCGCACACCGCCGGCGTCGCGAGGAACGAGCGGGCCGCCGCCGCTGCGCGTGAGCTTCACGCCCTGCGGCTGCAGATCGCGGTGGCATGCCCTGGCGATCCGACCATCGGTCTCGACGCGGGCGCCGATGCGCTCCGCGCCTTCGTCGCCGACATAGGCGACGAGATCCCTGTCGGTGCCGCCCCGGACGACGACATCGACGGACTGGAGCGGGCCTTGACCGAGGCTCGCCTCGCCGAGGTTTCGGCCGCCGGCAGGTACGACGAGAGCCGCGCGGCATTGTCGAAGTGCGAGACGGCTGCCGCGGCGGCCAACGCGGAGCTCGCTTCCGCTGAGCGCGAGGTCGAGGCGGCTGCGGCGCAGCTGCGCACGGCGCTGTCGCACGGGGAGCGTGCCGCGCTCGAGGAAACTCTCGCCGAGGCGCAGCGCGACCGGGCGGCGAGGGCGGAAGCGCTCGAGACCGCGCGGGCCAATGCGAGCGCGTTCGACGTAGATACGCTCCGTCGCCGTATCGCGAACCTCGATCGCGCCGCGAGTCAGGCAGAGTCGGAGCGACTCGATCTCACCGGGAGGGTCGCGGCGCTGGAAGCTACGATCGCCCGAGCCGGACCCACCGGCCCGGCGGGTCGGCTGGCGGAGGCCCTGGAGGACGAGCAGGCGGCGACCGCCGCTCGCGACAGGCTGGTCCTCGAGGCCGACACGCTCGGCATGCTGCGAACGGCGCTCGCCGATGCCGCGAGCGAGGCGTCGCGGACCTTCCTCGCCCCGGTCACGCGCCGCGCGGCCACCTATGTCCAGCAACTGCTTCCCGGCTGCGAGATCACGTTCGACGACGAACTGGGCCTCGCGTCGGTCACGAGGTCGGGCATCGACGAATCCTGTGGAGACCTGAGCCGCGGAACGCAGGAGCAGCTGGCGATCCTGACCAGGCTAGCCTTCGCGGATCTCCTGCTGGAGGACGGTGCGCCGATCTCCTTGATCCTCGACGACCCGCTGGTCTACTCGGACGACGTCAGGCTGGAGGTCATGACCAACATGCTGCAGGAGGCGTCGAAGCGCATGCAGGTCATCCTCTTGACCTGCCGGTCGCACGCCTTCCGTCACGTCGAGGCGAACCGCATCGCGCTTGCCTGATCGCATCGCCCTGCGGTTTCGGCTGGACAAACTGTTCGCACCAACCAGTCTTCGACCGAGATCACATCCGCTTTAGTCGGTTACAGTTCTGGAAGCAGACGGTCGGTTTACGGCCCCTAAACGGGCGTTTGGCAGGCGATGACCAATGTCTCTGTCCCAACCGATGTTCGCCGGTTGGCCCGGTGCACCGGGCGCGGTCGCTTTGTGGGCTCCTGCCCTTGGTTGGACCGGGCACCCTAAAAAATACCAGGAAACTCCGATGGTCGAGTGTCGCTGCCCCTGACCGATGCCGCTTCCGAGCATCGGCAGGGGAGAGGGTATGAAAGGCAAACGGGCAGCTTCACTGTTGGCGGCAACGTCGCCGCTGATCGCAATCGGCATGTGCCTGGAGGCGGTGCCGGCCGCGGCACAGGAGCAGATGCGGTACGATTTCCACTTGCCGGCGGGTTCGCTCGCAGCGGCGCTGCGCTCCGTGTCGAGGATTACGGGGCGCAGCATCGCGGGCGCGGCGGACCTCCTTGCCGGCAAATCGGCACCTGCCCTCAACGGCAGTTTCACGGTCGAGGCGGCCGTCGATCGGCTGCTCGCCGGGTCGGGATTGCGCGCGCGGGCCGTGGGCGACGGGCTCGTCATCGAGGCTGCGCCTACGGGGGGAGAGGGGGCATCGACGCCGACCTTCGATATTGTGGTGACCGGCTCGCGCATTCGTGGAGGCAAGGTGGCCTCGCCGGTGGTCACCGTCTCGCGCGATGACGCCCGCAACCAGGGGCAGGCGAGTCTCGGCGAGATCGCGCGCAGCATCCCGCAGAGCTTCGGCGGTGGTCAGAACCCCGGCATCGGCCTCAACGTGCCGGCGGCAAGCGGCTCGGATCTGACCGGCGGCTCTTCGATTAACCTTCGCGGGCTAGGTAGCGATGCGACGCTGACGCTGCTGAACGGGCACCGCCTGTCCTATAGCGGCTCCCGACAGAGCGTCGACGTCTCGGCCATTCCGCTGGGCGCGTTCGATCGCATCGAGGTGGTGGCCGACGGCGCGTCCGCCATCTACGGCTCGGACGCTGTCGGGGGCGTCGCCAACATCATCCTGCGGCGCGATATGCAAGGCGTCGAAACCCGCGCGCGGATCGGCGGATCGACCGACGGCGGGAGCTTCAGCCAGCAATATGGCCTGACCGCCGGCGCGCGCTGGCAAGGCGGCGGCTTCCTTACCGCGTATGAATTCAACCGTACGACGCCGGTCCAATGGTACCAGCGCGACTACGCCATCAACCGTTCGATCGGCCTGATGCTGATGCCGGCGCTGCGCAGCAACAATGTGCTGGTCAGCGGGCACCAATCGCTGGGCGGAGGCTTCGCGTTCACGATCGATGGCCTGTACAACAAGCGGCACGTTCTGCTCGTCTATCCCTACGATCCGTCCGGCAATCTCAACATCAGCAAGTTCGTCGCGCCGACCGATGACGAAAGCTGGGCGGTCGTGCCGGCGCTGAGCTGGTCGAGCGGCAATCGCCTCCACGTCGAACTGTCCGCAAGCTATGGCCGGGACCGCACCGACTACAGCGTATCGCTGGTGACCCCGGCGAACGATTCCAGGCTGGCGTTCGGCTGCTACTGCAACCGCGCCCTGTCGGTCGAATTGAGCGGCGACGGAAAGCTCTTCGACCTGCCTGGGGGGCCGGCCAAACTCGCGCTCGGCATCGGCTATCGTCGCACGGCCCTCGAATTGTTCAGCGGCGCCGGGAGCTACCGCAATTTCGATCGCGCCGACGTCAGTCACTATGCGTTCGGAGAGGTCGAACTGCCGTTGCTTTCGCCGGCGGGCCAGGGCGTCAGACTGAACGTCGACGCAGCGGTCCGCTACGAACGGTATCGCGACGAAGGTGCTGTCGCGACGCCCAAAGTTGGTATCGTCTTCGGTCCGGCCAAGTGGATCGATCTGAAGGCGAGCTGGGGCAGATCGTTCAAGGCGCCGACACTTCTGCAACGCTTCCAGGCCAATGTCGCCGTCCTCCTGCCGATCGCCGTTTTCGGCGGCACCGGCTATGCGGCAGGCTCGACCGGGCTCTACGTGACGGGCGGAAGCCCGTCGTTGCGGCCCGAGCGGGCGACCAGCTGGTCGCTGACGGCCGACCTCCATCCGGCCGCGCTGCGCGGCTTCGAGCTGCAGATCAGCTGGTTCCGGACGCGCTACGTCGATCGGATCGTTCAGCCGATTCCGGCGCCGTCGGCCGCGCTCACCAACCCGCTTTACGCCGCTTATGTCATACGCAATCCCTCGGCCGCGCTCGTCACCGGCACCGTCGCGAACGCGGGTATCTTCCAGGCGGGCAATGGGGCGGTCTACGATCCGGCAACGGTCGTCGCGCTGATCGACAATGAAAATCTGAATGCCGGCCGGCAGGTCATCCATGGCATCGACGCGCTGCTCGACTACCGCGTCGATCTCGGCACGGGCGATCGCCTGACCCTCGCAGTCAACGCGACCTACCTCGTCAGCAACCAGCAGATCGCGGCCAATCAACCGATCGCGCCGCTTGCGGGCACGATCTTCAATCCGCCGCACTGGCGGGGCCGATCCAGCATCGGCTGGCAGCACGGCCCCGTCACGCTCACGGGGACGTTGAACTATACGGGGTCGCTGCGCGACACGCGATCGACGCCGCCGGTGCGCGTCGGCGACCAGACGACGTTCGATCTCGCGCTTCGCTACCGCACGCCTGATGGCGCGACCGGCCTATGGCGCGGGTTCGATATCGTGCTGGCGGCGCAGAATCTCTTCAACGCCGCACCGCCCTTGATCGTGACAAGGGCTGTCACCGACACCCCTTACGATTCGACCAATTATCAGCCGATCGGTCGGTTCCTCAGCCTGTCGGTCAACAAGAAATGGTAAGGCCGGTCGCCAGGCCCGTCACGGCCATCCTCGCTGCCGGCCTGCTGGCAAGCGGATTGTTTGTCGCGTCGCCGGCTGCGGCCAGTTGCGCCGGGTGGAACCCGGTCGCGCTTTCCGCGACGGGGCGCGCGCGAGCGCCCACCGCGCGCGACCTGATCGAACTCGCAGGGTTCGGGCAGTCCGATGCCGAGCCGGTGGGCGGACCCTCGCCCCTGGGGCTGTCGCCCGACGGGCGGTTCGTCGCGACGGTTCTGCAGCGCGCCGACCTCGAGACGAACAGCTATTGCCAGTTGCTCGTCCTCATCGATCTCGATGGCAACCAGCCGCCGCGCATCCTCGACCGTGGTGGGGGTTTCATCATGACCAGCTACCCGTTTCGCGGGATCGACTATCCCAATGGTTTTCCCCGCCGCAACGTGGCGCGCTGGTCGTCCGACGGCCGCGCGATCGCCTTCCTCAAACACGAGAACGGCATCTCGCGCCTCTGGATCGCCGAGCCGGAGGGCAAGGCCGCTCGTCCGATCACACCCGAAGGTGTGGATGTCGCGCGCTGGGTGTGGAGCGAGGATGGCCGCGCCTTGTTGGTTGCGGCCAAGAAAGGGCGGGCGGCAGCCGAGGCCGCGATCGATCGTGAAGGCACAAAGGGCTGGCGCTACGATACGCGCTTCGACCCCGGGGTCGCGCTCCGGCCGCAGGTGAGCGCGCCGCTGCCCGAGACCGAGCTTGCCATCGACAGTGCGAGCGGCGCCACCCGATCGCCGTCGTCCGTAGAGCATGATCGTCTGAAGCTGGGCGGGGAACGACCGCTGGGCGTCCCGCGCACGACGGGCGCGGGCGCAACGGCGTCGGCACCCGTGACCGGGCCGACGCCCTTCGCGCCGCGGTTGCTCAAGGTGCGCGGTGCCGATGGCCGTGATCTGCCCTGCGATGACGCGGTCTGCAGGGGGAAGATCGTTGGCTTGTGGTGGGATGATGATGGCCGCGCGCTGATGTTCTTGCGCTACACCGGCTGGCACGACCGCTACATGACGCTCTTCCGCTGGATTTTGGGCAGCGCTCCACAGCCCGTTCTTCAGACAGACGACGACATCGAAGGATGCCTGCCGCGGCGGGATGCGCTCGTTTGCGTTCGCGAAGGCGCGGTTCGTCCACCGCGGATCGTCTCCATCGACCGGAAGACAGGAGCCAATCGGGATCTGTTCGACCCCAATCCTGGCCTGGCGTCCCTGACGTTCGGCCGCACCGAACGGATCGAATGGAAGAACGATATCGGTCATGAGGTCTATGGCGACCTTGCTCTCCCGCCGGGCTATCGTGGCGGCCGTCTCCCGCTGATCATCGTGCAATATAGTTCGCGCGGGTTTCTGCGGGGTGGGACCGGTAACGAGTTTCCAGCTCACCTCCTCGCCGCGCGCGGGTTCGCGGTGCTGATCATCGACAAGCCGGACATGGCGGCCGTCGATGTCCCGGGCATCGCGGTCTATGACGATGTCACGCGCGCCAACACCAGGGATTGGGCCGAACGCCGCAGCACCTTCTCGGCGATCATGGCCGGCGTGGACCTCCTCGTCGCTCGCGGCATCGTCGATCCCGCCCGCGTCGGCATCACCGGATTAAGCGACGGCGCTTCGTCGGCCCGCTTCGCGATCATCAATTCCCCGCGCTTCGCCGCCGCAGCCATCGCCAGCTGCTGCATCGACGAAGAGGCCGATGCGTCGGTCGGGCCAGCCTGGGAGGCCTATTCGAGATCTGTCGGCTACCCGCCGGCCTGGCCCGTCGATACCAGGTTCTGGAAGCCCTATGCTTTCGCGCTCAACGCGGATCACATGCGTACCCCGTTGCTGATGCAACTCGCCGATTCCGAAACTCTGATGGGGCTGCACGCCTTTACCGCGCTCAAGGCCGGCGGCGCGCCGGTCGATCTCTATGTCTTCCCGAACGAAACGCATGTAAAGTGGCAGCCGCTGCACCGGGCTGCCGCCTGGGAGCGCACGGTGGATTGGTTTGCGTTCTGGCTCCTGGGCGAGGAGGATCCCGATCCGGCCAAACGGACGCAATATGACGACTGGCGAGCGCTCCGTCCCAAAGCGGCAGCCGGCAAATAATCGAGCCATCACGGCCATGAAGCGACCCAAGCCTCGACGTCCGCAAACTCCAGCACGCGGGCATAGGCTAGGCCCCGTACCGGACCCGGCGCATCGATCGCGGCGAGCACCGCTTCGCGATCGATGATGCCTTCCCGGGCAAGACTGCCTTCGGCCAGCATTGTGCGAAGCAGCGGGCGATTGGCTTCGAATATCTCGACGACAAAGCTGTCCATCGCGCCCTTGGTCTGTCGCCACGCGGCGGCCGCTGGGAGCAGTGGCGCGAATGCGTGGCGCCCCATCGCGCGGTTGCGGCCGCGATCGAACCACAACCAGGTCGGGATCGCGAGGCAGGCCTCGACGATCGGCTGCGCCATCAGGATCGAGCGAGAGGAAATCCCGGTCGTGGCGCAGGGGCTCTGAACCTGGCTCATCGCGCCTACCACCAGTCCGATATGACCGGCTTTTCCCGACAATGCTCCAGGCGGCGGGACCAGCCAGGGATGTCGACGCGCCGCGCCCTCCAACGCCCGGGCAAGCGGCGTCAACATCGTGACGTCGGTCAGTGGGCGATAAGCTGGCGACCGACGGAAGAGCCGGCACAGCCCCTGTCGCACCACCGCCGACTGGCTGGCCTGCGCAATCGTCGCGATGTCTCGCGTCAGTCGAAGGGCGTCCCGCCCCGGGCCGCGGCGGCGCAGCAAGTCGGCGAGCGGCGCTGCGGACTGGAGTGAGCAGAAGATGTTGTCGCCACCGCCGCCGTCGAGGATGACGTCGGCACCGGTCTGCTTCGCCAGCGCGTTCGCAGCCGCGAGGGTCGATTGCCTGAAGCTGCGCTCGAGCGGATAGGGCAGCTCCGCGCAATGCGACGTGGTGATGTCGACCGCCGCCGGGTCACGCTCGACTTCGGTCAGTAACAGGTCGCAGTGATCGGCGACCAGTCGGGCATGGGCGCGCTCGTCGCCGCCCGCCGCACGCGTCACCATGTTCAGTGCGACGATGTCGCGGCCGGCTTGCCGCAGGCTGGCGGCGAGGATCGAGGAATCGAGCCCGCCGGAGAGCAGCAGCACGCTCTTTTGCGACGTGGCCGTCTCGGCAGCGACGGTGTCGCAAATCGTCTGTCGCAATCGCGCCGCGATGGCGTCGCGATCTCCTCGCGGCATGTCTGGTTCGATATGCTCCCATGGCGACCAGAACGACGCGACGTTCATCCCGGGACCACAGGTCAGCCGGGTGCCAGGAACGAGTTCGTCGAGGGACTTGAGACAGGTGCCGGGTCGGCTGATGTTGCGGGCGATCAGGTGCCGGGCGAGGGCCTCCCAGTCCGGCCGCAAGGCTTGCCCGCCGATATCGCGCAGGAGCAGCGGATCGGACGCAACGAGCGTCCCGGTGCCCGACCGCAGATAATAGCAGGCAAGATCGCCCATCGGCGCGCGCTGGACGAGCACCTCGCGTTCGTCTCGATAGAAGGCGATGTGCGGCCCCCAATAATGGTCGGCGAGCCTGTCGCCGAGTGTCGCCGCGCCGTCCCGATCGCGGGACGTCAGCTCCACGGCGGGCGCCCTGTCTCCGCGGCGAATGATCTGCCCGATGATCAGGCCGGGCGCGTCGCCGGTCACGGCGACGGGCGCACGTGCGGTCGCAGCGATAATCCAGGAGCGATCGGTGATCGTCCAGCCTTCGTCGCGTGAAAGCCCGGCCAGCCTTGCCCGCCACAAACCCATGTCGCTGCCGCGGTCGGGGATGAAGGCGAGATAGCGATCGCGCATCAGAGGATCAGGATCGGCGTGAACAGCTTGGCGGTGCTGGTCCGGTCAGTGAGTATCATGCCTTGGGCAGATACCCAGGCATGCGCTTGGAATGGCCGGGTCTTCACGCCGATGACGAGTTGCGCGTCATAATGGCGCCCGCGGCAGAAGCGCACCGTCGCGATGGCGATCGGCAGACATTGTTCGAAGGCGCCGGTCAGGCGGACGGCACGGGCAAATCGGGCGGCGATCCGGGTCGCCGCGTGAGGATCGAGCGATCGGGCGCCGCGTGGAGGCGGAGCGGCGGCGGCCACGCTGTCACACAATCGGGCAAAACCTCGCAACTTGAGCTCGATCGTCGCGCGTTGGATGCTCGCCGCACCCAGGACGGCGCCGATCAGCGGGGCGGCCAAATGCGGATCATCGTCCAGCGGCGACGTGTGAACGCTTATCGGTGGGCAGGGACGCGGGAAATCGCCGAATGGGTCTTCGACAAGGATGCCGGCCTCCACGAGCTTGGCCAGGCCGGCCTCCAGCGCTGCGCCCCGGCCGCTGCTTCCAAGACTATCGAAGGCGGCATCGGCCGTTTCGCCCAACGAGAAATAGCGATCGCGGTTGCGGTCGAGAAACACCCGGGTTTCATCAACTTCGCAAAAGGAAATGCCGGGGGCCAGCGACAGTGGCATCGTTCGACAGTGGCGCGCGGGGCTTCAGCAACCCCGCGCGGTCACCGGGTCAGTCGTCCGAAAGGCCGGCGACGAAATCGCCGATCTTCTCGTCGCCGGGCAGCGGCCCGAGGCCCTGGGTTTCGACACTGGCGACGCCGAGTTCGACCACGTCTTCGCGTTCCATGACATTCTCCTTTGCTTTCCGCCTGGATGGCGGCGACGGAGATTTTAGGAACGGCGCCCGGCTATCCGAAACTTATACTGGGAATATATCGCGAATGTTTGCTCGCTGGCTCAGCGGTACAGCGCGCGCACGATTGTTGCCGTCGCCTGCATTCGGCGACGGTGATAGGCCGCGACCAGCTTGATCAGTTCCCGGGTCGGTGCGTTGTCGAATGCGACCGCCAGGGTGCGAAGTTCCGACTCGAGATCCTCGAAGACGTCGCGCTCGGCAGCGCGTGGCGCTGCCAGCCGATCGTTCGCCAAATCCATCTGGTAGGCGTGTTCCCGACTGTCCCCCGGGACGACGAACAGCTCGAAGAATGCCCCGGTGGCGCGCCCGATATCGGCAGGAAGACTGTCGGCTTTCGGCAATGGGCGGTGAGCCGGCCAGCAACGTGCCAGCAATCGCACCAGCTGGGCATTCCAGGCGTAGAGATCGTACAGATCCGGCTCGGTGATGAAGGGCAAATAGAATCCCTCGCTCGCGCGCAGCTCGACCAGGCGCGTGCCCGCCAGCCGGTGCAAGGCGTCGCGAACGGGCGTTGCGCTGCTGTTGAGCTGCTCGGCCAATGCTGCCGGCTCGAGCTTGGTGCCCGGCGCCCGCTCCCCCGAGATGACCTCGCGCTTGAGGGCGTCGAACACCCGCTCCGATGTGGGACCCGGGTTCACGGGATCCGGCGCTGCGCGGCGACATAGCCAGCGACCACCGCGGCCTGATCCGGACGCAGCGCGTCGATCGCGGCGAGATGCTCGGGGACATCATCACCCAGGAGGATCGAGGGGCAGCGGCCTTCAAAATTGCCGAGGTTGGGGCGGTGTTGCCGATAGCCGACCAGCGCGGCAAGGGCCGGTTCGAACGACCGCGCGACACTGGGCGGATAGGCGAGCCACGGATTCTCATAGGGTTTGAGCCAGCCGAGCGAATAGCCGATGACGATCCCGCGGCGCTCGGCATCGGTGCTGTTGGCACCCGCGCCGTGCAGCGCGGATCCCAGAAAGACGAGCGCGTCGCCGGGAGCCATTATGGCGTCGATCGGCTCGCCATCGAATTCGGGCAGCAGGGCCGCGGCGCCGTGGGTGCGCGACCACATCCGTGTCGCCCCGTTTGCCGCCGTAAAGGGGGTTAGCGGCCAGATCACATTGACCAGATATTCGATCTCGCCGACTGGCCCGCGCCACATATCCTGGTCGCGGTGCGGTAGCTGCGATGGCGCGCCGGGATGGATGGCGATCGCTTGCGCGACGTTGATCTGGATGGTGTCGCACCACGGCGACAGGAAGTTCGAAACGACCCCGAGGATGAGGTCGTGCTGCGCGAGGACTGGCGCATGCGGCGAGCGCGCGATGACGCGCCCGAACCGTTTGGTCGTCTCGCCGTAGAAACCGCCCTGGCAAAAGGGCGTAGCGGCGAAGGTTTGATCGAGATCGGCGTTGAGCGCCGCGATGGTAGCAGCGGGAAGGGCGCCGGGAATGACGCACCAGCCCTCGCGGCGCAGCACCGCCGTCCAGTGATCGATGGCGTCGATCGTGTCGGTCATCATGCCCTCCCTCAGGCAGCCGCCAGTTCGTCGTTTTGCGCCACCCCGCGGTCCGGGCTGATGCCGGCGACTTCGAGCAGGCGCGGCGTGTCGCGATCGATCGCGATGCTCAGCGCGGCGAGCATGGTGCCGTCGATCCGCTGGGGCAGGCCGAGAGGCATGCAGCGCCAGCCAAAGGCAAGAATCTGCTGGAACCAGGTAAGTTCGGCGATTGCGGTGTAGCGGGTCACGCCGTGGGCGAGCGCATGGTCGACCAGCGCGTGAACCAGCGTGTCGCGCACCGCACGGCGCTCGGTGGCGCGCAAGCGACGGTCGAGGCAGAAGCGCGTTATCTCGTAGGTGGTCGGCCCTGTCGGCGCGCCATCCTCGCACAGAAACGGGTAAAGTCCGTCAAGGATGTGCGGGCGTGTCGTCGGGAGCAGGCGCGCCGAACCGAGATGGCCGCCCTGTTTATCTGCGAGGATGATATAAACCGCGTGATCGTCGTCGAACTGGTCGACCTCGTACCTGCCGTCCAGGACCGGAACGTCCCATTTAAGGAGGTCGACGAACACCGACTTGCGCGCGGCGAACATCGCCCTGAAGACGTGGTCGGGGACGGGCAGGGCGGTCGCATGACGGACGTGAAGCATGGGGGCCTCCGTGGCTGAGGTCCCCAGGATCGCGCCCCTGAGACGGGACGGATATTCCAGAAAAGTGGTATATCAGCCGGGCAGAAAATCTTCGAGGGTGAGCGTTCCGTCCGCCAACGTCCGGATGAACAGCAATGCTCGTTTGTTTACCCCGTACCGGCCGCAGCCATGCGTAATATGCCGCGTGACCGTCTCCTCGCTGACATCGAGAATGCGGCTGATTTCCCAGTCGCCCTTGCCGCGGCCCGCCCACAGCACGCAATCACGCTGGCGGTCGGTAAGGCTGGGCGGCGGGTTCACGTTGAGGGAGCGAACGCCCCAGATCCGTCGCGCCGCCTCGAACGCGAAGCCGCCGATCAACTCGGCGACCGGCAGCATATCAACCGGCAGCGGACGACCGGTTGCGTTCACGAACGATACCGACCCCCGCGCTTCACCCGGCACATTGGCGGGGATCGTAAAACCGTCGCCGATCCCCTGGTCGCGGCCGAGCGACAGCATGAGTTTGTCGTTGCGCGTCAGCGGAATTCTGTCGGGTATGATCGACCATTGAAAACCCACGCGAGTGGTATGGCTCATGCGATGTACCGGATCGCTCACGCCGAGCGCGCGACTGTCATAATAGTCGGCCCAGCGGTTCGGATAATTATGCAGCCGGATGGCACGCGCGCCCGCTCGCAAGATATCGACATGATGGGTCAGCGCGAAATACTGGAACCCGAGTTCGATGCAGATCTGCACCAGCGCGGACTCGAGATCGCCGGCAGATTGAGCCGAATTGATGAGCGTAACGAACCGGCTCAACAGCGACAAGATGCCCATCGGGCACAATTCCGGCCGCAGGCGGCGCCCCAAGTCGCCGTTGTCCCTGCGGACGCCCTTTCCCTGACATTCCATGATCGCGTGCCGGAGCGACAAGCCGGCAGCCGACCATCGACAGAAAGTGACGCACGCGGCGTTGACTGTCGTCCAATCTGCCACGCGGCCGGTGCTGAGTCGAATATATTCTCAATATATTCCGGCACGTTACTTCGTCTAATTCAAGCCGATCTGGATCGATTCCGTGAGGTCCGTCGGGCGCCGTTCGACATCCGTCCATGACGAGCGGCGAAGGGTGGCGCGATAGCCGCACTTATGCTCGCCTGCGCGGGGTCGATCGGGCAGGGCTGATGTGGGAATGGCTCCGCCGCGATCCCGGGTACATCGCCTGGTACGCGCAGGCGAGCGCCGTGACACGTGGTTCGGCCGGGCTCAATCCGGCGGTCGAGGACCCACATCTCTGGGGGGTGCACTTTCGCCGAAAATCCGGAGGCCGAGGCCCCGGACGCCCGGATCATTTGGCATGCCGATTTCGATCCGGGAACGCTGGTCATTCATTTGGCGCAAGCATCCCGTGCGCATCCGGACGCGATAGATCCGGCGCTGCTCGCGCAGTGGATGACGTTGGTGGTCGACAAAGCTGGCCTCGAGCACGCCGTTCTGTCGGATGGCCGACGGCATATCCGTCTCGACATCGAGCAAGGGAGTCTTCGAGCCGGCGCACCCGTCATCATGCACTATCGACTGGCTGGCCTCGCCAGCGCCGAGACGCGCATCTTTCCGTTGCGGCGCCTGCTGTTCCTCTGCCGGCACCGGCGGTTTCCGATCTCATTGTTTCCAGCGGACGCCGCCATCGGCCGCGGTCTGCTAACGCTTCGCGTGTCGGACGCGCTTGGCGCAGGGGCGAGCCAGCGAGATATCGTTCGCGCGCTCTTCGAGACGGAGAGGTCGAATGTCACGAGCGTTGACGCGGCGGACTCGCTGAGATCGCGCGTTCGTCGCCTGATCCGCGAAGCGCGGCGCATGGCGAGTGGCGGCTATCGCGACCTGATGATCGGGCGTCGCCATTGATCGGTAGCCGGCGATGGCTTGCGCCGGCGCCGCCCTGTGATGGGCCCGACAAGAGCTAGTTACGTGTCGGCTATGGATTTCCTCCCGCTTGGCGCGTTGGCCTCCGGCTGGTGGGACGCTACACCGGGCGGATGGGGAAGGGTGATTCTGCCGGTCGTTCGGTCGACGACGGAACATGGCTGATCGATGCCGGGCACGAGATCATCGAAAAGCGTCGCCGCGATGGTGACGATATGCTCACGCCGCGCGAGCGGCTGATCCGTGCACTCTGGACGGTCGATTACAGCATGCGCAACGCCGGCGACCTCGCCACGGCGCGCGACCTCGATGCACAGTTCCGCGAAATCGGTCGCGCGGCGGCCGAAACGCTGGGTCTGCCAAGCGCTCTGGAAGCGTTTTCGCTCAGCGATGGCGAGCTTGAGCGCCGCTATTTCGATCTGTTCGACGGCATTTGCGCAGAGCTCCGGGGACGCTGACTGCCGTCCCTGCCGGGAGTCGTTTTTGCCTATACGCGTTTTCGACCCTGCACGGCGGTGGGTTTGAGCCCTCAGAGGTCCCGATGCGGCTGTTTATCCTGTTGCGTCGAAACGACCGCTAATTGCCGTATCGTTCGCCCTTTCGGGCTATCTTGATGGCATTTCTGGCATAGGAGACTGCGCCGACGACGCACAAAGTGGCTCCCACGCCCAATGCGAAAAACGTTCCGGGTCCAGGAGCGAGCAGCTGAAACGTCCCGACCGCAAATCCTGCGGACAGGAGAGGGATCAGCGAAGCGGCCCAGATGCGTTGGCGTGCCATAGGATTGCCGTTTCTAGTAAGGTCGATTTATGAGTTGTATTGCGCAGCGGTCGTCCGCCAGTGCGTAGCGGATGCAATCAAACCCGCAACAGAAAGTTGGATGATCAGGGCCCTTCGGCAAGCTCGCTGCGGTTTGACGGTTAAGCGCCCTAAAGTCGGTTATTTGTACGCCGGCTGCGCACGCCCGAAACCTGCCATTCAATTGAGCGAGCGGCCAATGTCCGAATTGGGTGGATTTGCGACGGTCGGCCTTCGGACGAGAAGAGAGGAAGGCTGACGATGCTTAGGCCAGTTCGATCTGCGTTTGGGTTGCTTCGTTTGCTATCCGGCGAAGTCCCTCCAAGAGGGATAATCCGCTACCGACCTCAAGCGCAGCCAGTCTCGATGAGCTTCTAAAAACGAGCTTTGCTTCTCCCGGCCAACCGGGGCCGCCATGTTCAATAGCATCCCAAAACGCATCGAGGTTGCGACCGAACAAACCTGCACCTGCAGGCTTGGCAGCGTCGATGTAACGCTGCCACACTTCGGCTACCGATTTCGCGCCATCGCAGTCAATGACGATAGTCTGCATTTGAGAGTGCTCGCCTATCTGCGGGATGACCGCAAGCGGGTCGTTAGCCGCCCGACCGCTTCTGGCGAGAGTTCGTCACCGTTGAGCGTCGGACAATGGGTG
>NZ_BCYZ01000023.1 GCF_001598455.1 Sphingomonas pruni NBRC 15498 | reverse complement strand
CCCCCTCCACGAAACTACACCGGCTGGGAGGGGCCCCTCCACCAAGCCGCTGCGCGCCTTGGTCCCCCTCCCCGTGCCGGGGAGGAATTATGATCATCCTCGGCCTCGACCCCGGCCTCGGCACGACCGGCTGGGGTGTGATCCGGGCCGAGGGTAACCGACTGTCGCACGTCGCCAACGGCCAGCTGAAGACCGACGCCAAGGAAAGTCTGCCGCGCCGGCTGGCGCATCTCGACACGATGCTGGCGGCGCTGATTGCCGACCACGCGCCGGACGCCGCGGCGGTCGAGGAAGTGTTCGTCAACATGAACCCACAATCCACGCTCAAGCTCGGCCAGGCGCGTGGCGTCGTGCTGCTCGGTGCGGCGCGAAGCGGTATGGAGGTCGGCGAATATGCCGCCCGTCTGGTCAAGAAAGCGGTGGTCGGCGTCGGCAATGCCGAAAAGGCGCAGGTTCACGCGATGGTCGCGCGGCTGCTGCCTGGCGTGAAGATCGCCGGCGCCGACGCCGCCGACGCCCTGGCAGTGGCGATCTGCCACGCGCATCACCTCGCGAGCGCGCGGCGGCTGGGCTGATTTTGCTTCCCTAGCGCCATCTGTTCCGGTTATGTCCCGGTCATGATTGCACACCTTCGTGGCCGCCTCGAAGCGACCGGCATCGACCATGCGGTGATCGATGTCGGCGGAGTAGGCTATCTGGTCGGTGCGTCGGCCAAGACGCTCGCCGCGATCGGCCCGGTCGGCGAGGCGGCGACGCTCTTTACCGAAATGCTGGTTGCCGAGGATTCGATCCGACTGGTGGGTTTCGCTCGGCCCGATGAGCGCGACTGGTTCCGCCTGCTGACCGGTGTGCAGGGCGTCGGCGCGCGCGTCGCGCTGGCGATTCTGTCGGTGCTTGAGCCGGTCGAGCTGGCCAAGGCAGTGGGCGCGCAGGACAAGGCGATGGTCGCGCGCGCCAACGGCGTCGGGCCAAAGCTCGCCGAACGCATCGTGCGCGAGTTGAAGGATAAGGTTGGCGGCGTGATCCCTGGCAGCCTGACCCCGGTCGCAGCGGCGATGGGGGCGGCGCAGGACGCGGTGTCGGCCCTGCTCAACCTCGGCTTTCGTCCGGCCGAGGCCAATGCGGCGGTGGGTGCGGCGGAAGAGGAACTGGGCGCGGATGCGAGCCTGGATGCGCTGGTTCGACTGGCATTGAGGAAGGCGGCGAAATGACGGATGACGCCCCAATCGTTCGCCGCGCCACCTGCGCTTGCGGCCAACTCGCCATCGAGTGCACCGGCGAGCCCGTCCGCGTTTCGGTCTGCCATTGCCTCGACTGCCAGCGGCGGTCGGGAAGCGCGTTCGCGATGCAGGCACGGTTCCCCAACGATCGCGTGACCATCACCGGGCAGTCGAAACAATGGACGCGGGTTGGCGACGAAGGCGGCAAGGGCATCATGGACTTCTGTCCCGATTGCGGCTCGACCTTGTTCTACCGGGTCGCGTTCGACCCCGACATGGTCGCGGTGGCGGTCGGCGGCTTTGGCGATCCGAATTTCCCGGCGCCGATCTATTCGGTCTATGAGTCGCGCAAGCACCGTTGGCTCGAAATCGTCGGCGACAATATCGACCATTACGAATGACCGCCTATGTCATTCCAGGGTAACGATGAAGCCCGGCCCCGCGCTCGAGGCGTATCGGCGGCTCGCGGCGGCGTCGATTGCGCGGCATGGCGGTCGGTATCTGGCGCGCGGCGGAGCGATGACCGTGCTCGAAGGAGAGTGGCGCGCCGGAGCGGTGTTGGTGGCTTTCCCGAGCATGGAGGCGGCGCGTGCCTGGTATGCCTCTCCCGATTATGCCGAAGCGCTGGCGCATCGCGACGACGCGGTGGAACGCGATCTGATCATGGTCGATGGGATCGATTCCTGATTGCGTCGCGGCAGAACGTGCCCCGAGCGTGACGACCGGCTTATTGGCATAGCGAAACAATTATTCGGCCGGGCGATCCGGGCGTAGGCTGACCTTCCCAAACGATGGGAGGACGTATGAAGCGACTTCTGTTGGCTACCAGCGCGTTCCTGCTGATTTTACCCGATATCGGTGCCGCTTTCGCTCAGGAGGGGCCGAAACTGCCCCCCGGTGCGACGACCAAGCCAGGCCGCCCCGGCGGTCCGCAGATCCAGCCGCCGCGACCGCAACCGCCCAAGCCGCGGCCTCCACGGCCACGCCCGCCGGGTCCCGGCAATGGCGGCGGCGTCGTTCGCCCGCCCCGCCCTCCGCGCCCGCCCATTACAAAGCCGTTGCCGCCGCTGCCCCGGCCGCCCAAGCCCGGTAAGCCGCATCGTCCTGGTGCCGGCCGCCCGCCCAATTTCCGACCGATCCACCGGCCGGGTTGGATCTACCCGCCGGGCTGGCACTATCGTCGCTGGACGATCGGCCTGCTGCTGCCCGCCATCTTCGTCGGTCATCATTATTATTACGACGATTGGTGGCAGATGGGCCTCGAGCCCCCGCCTCCCGGCTATCGCTGGGTGCGCTATGGCCCCGATCTGCTGTTGGTCAATGTCCGCACGCGGCGCGTCGCCGACGTGATCTACGGCGCATTCTACTGACCGCGTGACAAATGGGGGCGTGAACAGGTAGGGAACGTTCGATGGACGAACCCGCCCGCCTGATCACGCCCCAGCGTCAAGCCGAGGATGTCGACGCAGCGTTGCGTCCCAAGACGCTCGACGAGTTCGTCGGGCAAAAGGCGGCGCGCGAAAACCTTCGCGTGTTCATTTCCGCGGCGAAGGCGCGCGGCGATGCGCTCGACCATGTCCTGTTCTTCGGGCCGCCGGGACTCGGCAAGACCACGCTCGCGCAGATCATCGCGCGCGAGATGGGCGTGGGCTTTCGTGCGACCAGCGGCCCGGTGATCGCCAAATCGGGCGACCTCGCTGCATTGCTGACCAATCTCGAGGACGGCGACGTGCTGTTCATCGACGAGATCCACCGGCTCCAGCCAGCGGTCGAGGAAGTGCTCTATCCGGCGATGGAGGACCGTGCGCTCGACCTGATGATCGGAGAGGGGCCATCGGCACGCTCGGTCCGCATCGATCTGCCCAAATTCACCCTGGTCGGCGCGACGACGCGGCAAGGGCTGCTGACGACGCCGCTGCGCGACCGTTTCGGCATTCCGGTGCGGCTCAATTTCTACACGGTCGACGAGCTCGAAGCGGTGGTGACGCGGGCGGCTCGGCTACTCGATCTCCACGTGTCGCCCGACGGAGCGCAGGAGATCGCACGACGCGCCCGCGGCACCCCCCGCATTGCCGGACGGCTGCTGCGCCGTGTGCGCGATTTCGCCAATGTCGCCGGCCGCGAAACGGTCGATGCGATCGCCGCCGATGCCGCGCTCAACCGGCTCGAGGTCGACAAGCTCGGGCTCGACGCGATGGACCGGCGCTATCTCCACATGATCGCCGACATCTATCGCGGCGGGCCGGTCGGTGTGGAGACGCTGGCCGCCGGCCTGAGCGAACCCCGCGACACGATCGAGGAAGTCGTCGAGCCTTATATGATTCAGCTCGGCTTGATCGCGCGCACGGCACGCGGACGGTGTCTCAACCCATCTGGTTGGAAGCATCTCGGCCTCAACCCGCCCGCTGGCGCGCAGGATGGTCTGTTCGACTGATTTTTTGTCGCGGTGCCGGCCCGTTCCCCGCCCGACCTTCCATAGAATATCCTGATTGGGAGGTCGGGCGGGGGAGCGGGCCGGCACCGAGCTTGCCGACGCAGACTCTCAGCCGATGAAGTAGACGATCGCCGCAGCGCCGCCGCCGAAGATCGCGGCGACGATCATCCCCAGGATGCCGGCAATCGCACTGCCGCCGCGCCGCTTGGCGAACGCGGAGCGTTGGCCGGGTTTGGCGAGCTTCAACTCGATATACCCGGCGATCGTCCCGCCGATCGCGGTGGCGATTAGCGATATCAGGGCGCCGAGCGGCGATCGGCCCACTGTCGCGATCGCGATCGGCAGCAAGGCGGCGATCGGCGCCGCCATCAGCAAGGCGGCGGCGAGCTTGGCCTGATCGACGCGCTGTTTATGGACCGGCGCCACCGCGATCAGTTCGGGCACATCCTCGCCCGAAACGGCCAGCCAGGCAAAGCTGCCGGTTAGCTGCGTCGCCACCAGCACGCTGGCAAAAGCGAGGCCGGGGGCGATCAGCCCGCCGCTGCCGCGAAATGCGACCAGCATCAGCGGGATCAGATAGACCAGGCGCAGGATGACCTGAAACACCAGGCCGGGATCGCGCGCGAGCAAGCGCCATTCCTTGGCCAGAACCGGTCGGAACAAGCCGGCATGGAACAGGCGCGCACTCGCCTTGCCGGTCGGCCGCGCGCGGCTCAGCCGCATTCCGGCGTCCTGATAGCCGCTGAGGAACAGGCGTTGCAGCACCGCGCCGGTCCCCGCGAACAAGGCGACGCCGATCGTCAGCAGGATCGCGAGCGACACCGGGTCGCCGAACGCGGCATGGCCGGGCACGCCGCTCCATCCATTCTCGCCCCATCCCCAGGCGCGCAGGTCCTCGAAGATCACGGCAAAGGACGACCGCCGCCCCTGGCCGCCATGCGATAGCTGGCTGAAGAGGAACAGGGCGCCGCCGAGAACCGCCGCCGCCACCTGCCCAACCGTGCGCGCGGCGCGGGGGCCGGCGATGCTGGCGAGCGTCAGCGTGACCGCGATGCCGATCGCTGCCGCGGTCAGCGCCAGCGCAACGAGCAATGCGACGACGCCGAGCAGATGCGGGTGACCCAGGATCGCGACCGGGACGACCACGGGCAGCAACAGCCCGGCATAAGTCAGCGCGATCGCACCGGCGATTCCCGCCAGCTTGGCAAGCAGCACAACGCGCCCCTCGATCGGTGCGGTCAGCAGCAGATCGAGGTCACGACTTTCGTACAGGGTCTGCTGGCTGCCGAGGATCGCCTGCGTGGTCATGAATGACAGAGCGACGACGGAGGCAGCGAGGATGCCGATCCCGATCTCCGCGCGATAATCGATCGGCACGCCCATTAGGAGGTAGGCGACCGCGATGCCTGCCGCGAGGTAGAGACCGAGCAACACGAGCGCGAGCGCCTGACGCTTGCCGCCGCGCCTGCGGCCGCGCCAGGCGAGCCGCAATTCGTGGCGGGCCAGCCAGGCAAAGCTTCCGGGAGCCAATCGGGTCACGCCCCGCTCGTCAGCCGGATGAAAGTATCCTCCAGCGTCATGCCTTCGGTCCCAGCCCGGTCGCGCAATTCGTCGAGCGTTCCTTCGGCTAGCAATTTGCCGCCGCCGATGATGCCGATGCGGTCGGCCATGCGTTCGGCGACCTCGAGGATATGGGTGGTGACGATTACCGTCTTGCCGCGATCGACCTGCTCGCGCAGCGCGTCCTTGACCGCACGCGCCATGGCGGCGTCGAGGCCGGTCAGCGGCTCGTCGAGGATCAGCAGCTTGGGATCATGGATCAGCGCTCCGGCCAGCGCGACCTTCTGCTTCATGCCGCGCGAAAAGCCCTCGCACCGCGTGTCGCGCTGCTCCCACAGATCGAGCCAGTGGAGCAGCCGCTCGGCTTCCTCCGAGGCCACATGCGGCTCCATCCGCCATAGTCCCGCGACGAAGGCGAGATATTCGAGCGGGCTCAATTTGTCATAGAGCATCGGCTCGTCGGGCAACCACGCGGTGATCGCCTTGGCCGCGATCGGATCGGCCAGCGCATCCACGCCGAAAATCTCGATGCTGCCGGCATCGGGTCGGGTCAGGCCGGTGACCATCCGGAGCGTGGTCGTCTTGCCCGCGCCGTTCGGACCGAGCAGGGCGTAGAGCTGGCCTGCCGCGATATCGAGATCGAGGCCGCTGATAACGGGTTTGTCGAATGCCTTGGCCAGGCCGCGAATCCGAAGGGCTTCTGTCATTGGGGGAGGGGTTTAGCCCGACATTACGCCTCGTCCAGCTTGAACAGCGCTTCGACTGGCTTGCCGATCGCCGCGGCGAGCTTGAGCGCCAGCACAGTCGAGGGAATGAACACGCCGTTCTCGACCGTGTTGATCGTCTTGCGGCTCACCCCGACGCGCTCGGCCAGCTCGGCCTGGGTCCAGCCGAGCCGCGTGCGTTCGTCGCGCAGAAAATTGATCAGCCCGCTGCTCACGAGTTGAGCGCGCGCCGCTCGAGCATGGCGAAACGGATCAGCGCCGCGGCAATACCCGCACTCATCAACACATGGATCGCGTCGCGTGCGCTCATCGGCTCGAACAAGGAGAGGGCGTAGAGCGCGATCGCCGCGGCCATCGTCGCCAGGAAGCCGAAGCGGAATCCTTCGGCGCGATGCGCTCGGGCGCTCTCGTCGTTGATCAACGCACGCACCCTGGCACCGCGGAACCAGCCGCCGCCGGTCGCGAAGGCGATCACCAATACGACCGAGAGAATCGGCCATGCACTGATCGCTATATGATCGACCAGCCGCGACCCGTCGCCCGGGTGGTGACCGCTGAAATAGCTTGCCTGCTGAGCGAGAAAGATGACTGCCATCGCTGGCATCATCCGCGCGCGGCGGTGCACCAGTCGGTCCGCGGTTTCCGCATCGGTCATTTGAATACCCCCAAAGAAATGTAACCTATGCTACTCATGTAACCTGTGGGTTACATCGATGCAAGGGGCAAAATCAGAGACGAATGGGTTTGCCTCGCCGCTTCGGGCCGCTAGGACCTTAACCATGACGGCAACCGGTACCGACCAGCCGGTCGAAGGACGCTTCGACGGACGCGAGCACCGATTCCCGGTGCGGGTCTATTTCGAGGACACCGATCTGTCGGGCGTGGTCTACCACGCCAATTACCTGCGCTACATGGAGCGGGCACGGTCGGACATGCTGCGGCTGGTCGGGATCGACCAGCGCGCGGCGATGGAAGCCGGGGAGGGCGCCTATGCGGTGTCCGAAATGGCGATCAAATTTCGCCGCCCGGCGAAACTCGACGACGCGTTGGTGGTTGTTTCGCGACTGACACGGATTCGTGCGGCAGCGGTTCATATTCATCAGAGAGTCATGCGGGGCGCTGAATTACTGGCAGAGGCGGACGTGACCGCAGCATTGGTCGCGCCCGACGGACGCCCTAAACGCCAGTCGGCAGACTGGGCGTCGGCCTATGCAGGGCTGATCTGGACACCCGAAGAACAAGGGGACTGAAGACGTAATGCATTGGAGTTTGGACCTTTCCCCCGGATCGACCTCACCGCTCGCGCTGCTGCTGCATGCCGACATCGTCGTCCAGATCATCATGGCCGGGTTGCTGATCGCCAGCATCTGGACCTGGGCGATCATCATCGGTTTCTCGACCAAGGTCGGCGCGACCCGGCGCAAGATCGACAAGTTCGAAAAGGATTTCTGGAAGGCGGAGGATATCGACGCCTTCTACAAACTGCACGGCGATGACGAATTGCCGGTGGCCCGCGTGTTCGCGGCCGGTGTGTCCGAATGGCGCCGCTCGACCGCCGGCGGCGTAGTCGATCGCGAGGGCATTCGCGAGCGCCTCGCCACCGCGATGGGCTCGGCCGTAGCGGGGGAAGCGGACAAGCTCGCCGACCGGCTCAACATCCTGGCGACGGTCGGATCGGTGGCGCCGTTCGTCGGCCTGTTCGGTACCGTCTGGGGCATCATGTCGAGCTTTACGGGCATCGCCGCAGCCCAGAATACCAGCCTGGCGGTGGTCGCTCCCGGTATCGCGGAAGCCCTGTTCGCGACCGCGATCGGCCTGTTCGCGGCGATTCCGGCGGTGATTGCCTATAATCGCTTCAGCCATGGCGTGAACCGGATCGAGGCGCGGCTGACGCGGTTTGCCGATGGGTTCCATACGACCTTGAGCCGCCAGTTGGAGGCGAAACGGTGAATGAGGCCCATCAAATCCTCCCTATGCGTAGCGTGGGGAGGGGGACCGCCGGGGAAGCCGGGGGTGGAGGGGCCCGCAGCCGCGTAGCGGCGGAGGGAGGCCCCATCCTCGCGGCTGCGCCGCTGCGGCCCCTCCACCAGCTTCGCTGGTCCCCCTCCCCAAGCAAGCTTGGGGAGGACTTTTAGGGATGGCCATGAACCTCCCCTCGGCCCGCGCCAAAGGGCGCCGCGCGCCGATGGCGGACATCAACGTCACGCCATTGGTCGACGTCATGCTGGTGCTGCTGATCATCTTCATGGTCACCGCGCCGCTGATGACCGCGGGCGTGCCGGTGAACCTTCCCGATAGCCGCGCCAAGGCGCTCGACCAGGATCAGAAGCCGGTCGATATCGCGGTCGATCGCGACGGCACGATCCATATCGGCGAGGATGCCGTGACGATCGAGGAACTGCCCGATCGCCTGTCAGTGATCGCCAGCGAACGCCGCCAGGGGGACAAGCCGCCACAGGTCTTCCTGCGCGCCGACAAGGCGCTCGATTATGGCCGCGTGATGGAAGTGATGGGCGAGCTGAACCGCGCCGGCCTCAACCGCGTCGCGCTCGTCTCCAACGCCAGGGAGCGCCAGTGAGCGGCATCGCCGTCTCTCCCATTCTGCGCCCGATCCCTGCGGAGCGCGACGACCGGTTGTGGATCGCGATCGGCGTGTCGCTGCTCGCGCATCTCATCCTGTTCACGATCCTGTCGCTGCTGCCGCCATCGCCCCCGCCGCCGCCGGTGGTGCCGATGGACGTGACGATCGCCGACGATGTCGGGCTGAAGGCCGGCGCGCCCAACACGACGGTCGATCCGGCCGAAAGCAAGGCGCCCGATATAGGCAACCCCGAGGATTCGGCGCCGCCCGCGCCGGCCGAGGAAAAGGCCGAGCCCGCGCCGCCCAAGCCGCAGCCTGAAGCCGCGCCGCCGCCCAAGCCTGCTCCTGTCGCCAAGCCCGAGCCGAAGAAGCCGGCGCCCCCTGCGCCCAAACCGGTCCCGAAAGCCCAGCCCAAGCCCGCCGTCGCGGCGCCCGCCAAACCCGCGGTCAAGCCGGGCAAGGGCACCGGCAGCACCGCCAACGCGATCAAGCCCAAGGCGCGCGGGCTCAATTTCGGATCGGATTATTTCAAGGGCGCCTCAAGTAAGCCCAGCCCCGCGACCGGGACTGCGCCTAAAGCCGCGACTATGAGCGCAATAGCGGTCATGGATATTCGCCGGAAGATCGCCGAGCAAGTCCAACCCTGCGCCAATCGCCAGGTCAAGCCCGGCCCTGGCGCAGAACGAATCCTGGTCGCGGTTCGGTTGAAGATCAATCGCGACGGCACGCTCGCCGGACGACCGACAATAGGGGAGGTGACTGGCGTCGACGACGAAAATTCCCGTTATGTCCAACGCGTCAAAGACAGCGCGATCGCGACCTTCATGGGCTGTCAGCCGCTGCGCGGACTGCCCGCCGAATTGTACGACGTCCCCAATGGCTGGAGCAATTTCACGCTCCGGTACAAGCTTCCCGGTTGAGAGAGATGATGATGACCAAAGCTCTTCCGCTGATCGCGCTGACGATTCTGCTGGCGCCCGCTGCCAATGCCCAGACGACTCCACCGGCACCGACCCCGGCGCCCGCTCCGGCTCCTGCCCCCCAGGCGACGCCGGCGCCTGGCCAATCTGGCGGCCTGGTGGTCGATGTCGAGGGCGGCATCTCGGCGCCGATGGGAATCGCGATTCCGGCGTTGCCTACCCCCGAAGTGGCCTCGACCGCAGCGGGATCGACCGATCAGCTCGGCAGGCAATTGGCCGATGTCATCACCGCCGATCTCAAGAATTCGGGATTGTTCAAGCCGCTTCCTACCGGGCAGCTGATGCCGGTCCCGTTCGCGCAGGCGACCGCTCCCGATTTCACCGGCTGGACGTCGCGCGGCGCGACTGCCCTGGTTCAGGGCTATATTCGTGCCAACGGCAACGGCACAGTGACGGTCGGCTGCTATCTCTATGACACTGCCGCACAGCGCGAGCTCGCGCGCCAGGGCTACGTGCTCACGGTCAACGAATGGCGCCGCGCCGCGCATAAATGCGCCGATATGGTCTATACCCGCCTGACCGGCGAAGGGCCGTATTTCGACAGCCGCGTGGTCTATGTCTCTGAGACCGGACCCAAGGGCAAGCGCATCAAGCGGCTGGCGATCATGGATCAGGATGGCTTCAACGGCCGTTTCCTGACTAACGGCCAGACGATCGTGCTCACCCCGCAACTATCGCCCGATCAGCGCCGCGTCGCGTACCTGTCCTATCTCGACAAGAAGCCGACCATCTACGTCATGGACATCGCCACGGGACGGCAGCACCGGCTGGTCGACAATGTCAGCCTGGCGCTGGCGCCGCGTTTCTCGCCCGATGGCCGCTGGATCCTCTATTCGATGTCGCAGGCGGGCAATACCGATCTCTACAAGATCCCGGCCGATGGCGGCACGGCGCAACGCCTGACCACCGCGCCCGGCATCGACACCGGCGGCAGCTGGTCGCCCGATGGCAGCAAGATCGTGTTCGAAAGCGACCGTTCTGGCTCGCAGCAGCTCTATGTGATGAACGCCGACGGTTCCAACCAGCAGCGGATCAGCTTCGGCTCGGGCAAGTACGCCACGCCCGCCTGGAGCCCGCGCGGCGACCTGATCGCCTTCACCAAGATCGGCGGCGGCTTCCATGTCGGGATCATGTCGCCGTCGGGCGGCGGCGAGAAGATGCTGACCGATGGCTGGCAGGATGAGGCGCCCAGCTGGGCGCCCAATGGCCGCGTGATCATGTTCTTCCGCTCGACCCAGGGCGGAAGCGGCGTCGCGGACTTGTGGTCGGTCGACCTGACCGGCGTAAACGAGCGCCGCTTGCCCACCCCGTTCGACGGATCGGACCCGAGCTGGGGACCCATTCGCAAGGACTAACGTTTCGTATCCGGACCGAACACGCCCCCCAGGCATTCAACAGCCAAAAGTTAGGGAGAACCAACAATGGCACGCACGACTACCAAGCTGATCCTGCTCGCGACACTCGTCGCGGCTGCGGGCTGTGCCCATAAACGCCCGCCGGTCCTGCCGCCTGCCGCGGGCGAACAGCCGTCGGGATCCACTGGCAACGGCGATGCCGGATCGATTGTCCCGGGCTCGGCCGAGGATTTCAAACGCTCGGTGATGAGCGACACGATCCACTTCGCGCTCGACCAGTACGATATCGACGCGACGTCGCGCTCGATCCTCGACAGCCAGGCCGCCTGGCTGATGAAATGGCCCGACCGCCGCATCACGATCGAAGGCCATGCCGACGAACGCGGCACGCGCGAATATAACCTCGCGCTCGGTGATCGTCGCGCTAATGCCGCCAAGAACTATCTCGCCGCGCGCGGCGTCAACGCCTCGCGGATCAACACGATCAGCTATGGCAAGGAGCGCCCGATCGCGCTCGGTTCTGACGAGGCGAGCTGGGCCCAGAACCGCCGCGCGGTGACGATCGTCCTGCAATAGCTGCGATCGATCAGTCGCACGCGAACGAGGCCGGGGAGTGATCTCCGGCCTTTTTCGTGGCTACGCCTCCCATTTATCCAGTGCGCGCCGATAGGCGGATTCTCGCGCGGCCATTTCCTCTTTCAGATCGGCGATCTCGCTTTCCTGCTTCCTGCCCAACTCGCGTCGCTTGGCCTGCAACGCATCCAGCCGATGATCGATGTCGGCGAGGGCGCGTTCATGCCGCTGCTGCGCGGCGCTCAGCGCCTGCTCGGCCTTTTCAAGCGGCTTGCGGTTGGGCCGGGGCGGGCGCTTGGCTGTTTTGGGCGCGGGCGCCGTCTTGCCTCTGCTCGGCGCGCCGTTCCCCGCTCCCGCAGCCTTTCGATGCTCCGCGGCCGAACCCCGAGCGCGCTTGATCACCTCGCCCGGCTTGGCGAGCGGCTCCTTCGTCAGTTTGGGGTCGGTGACGATCTCCGCCGCACCTCGGGAAAACAGGTTCTTGGTCGTTCCCCAGGCCTTGAGCGCGGCTTTCATGCTCGGCGCCGCGACATAGGCGTCGTGGAAGCCGATCGGGGTGCGATAGACCTTGAGCTTCGGCATGATCGCAATGCTAACGCAGGGCCGGCGCGTTGGTGCCCGTGCGGTCGGCGGCCGTCGGAACCCTGCTGCCGAATGCGCTTGCGACTCGCTTGAGAACGATATAATGATGATATCATAATTAACGGGAGGGTCCGATGTCGGATTCGAATGGAAATGGTGCCGCCTTGACGTTGTCGCGCGAACGTCCGGCGGCAACGTCGAGCGGTTATGTGATGCTGCTCGTGCTGCTGATCGCGTTGGCGGCGGCGATCTATGGCGGGTTGACGGCAGACACCAATCCAATGGTCGGCGCACCGTTGATCATCGGCGGGACGATCGTCTTCGCCTTCGTGCTGTGCGGCTTCTACATGCTCCAGCCCAACCAGGCGGCGGCGGTCACCCTGTTCGGCAGCTATCAGGGCACCGACCGCAACACAGGACTGCGCTGGCTGCTGCCATGGCTGGGCCGCAAGAAGATCTCGGTCCGCGCCAACAACATTATTTCGGACAAGATCAAGGTCAACGATCTGCGCGGCAACCCGATCGAGATCGCGGCACAGGTGGTGTGGCGCGTGACCGATACCGCCCAGGCCTTGTTCGATGTCGACGATTACAAGGCTTTCGTGATGGTCCAGATCGAGGCGGCGGTGCGCACGATTGGATCGCGCTACCCCTATGACGATTTCGCGCACCAGGAAGTGACGCTGCGTGGTAATCATGATCAGGTAGGTGCCGAGCTTCGCCAGGAACTGATCGCGCGGCTGGCCATGGCGGGGATCACGGTCGACGAATGCGGATTCACGCACTTGGCCTATGCCCAGGAGATCGCCGGCGCGATGCTTCGCCGGCAACAGGCGCAAGCGGTGGTCGCCGCGCGCCAGACCCTGGTCGAGGGCGCGGTCGGCATGGTCGAAATGGCGCTCGACCAATTGAGCCAGAAAGGTGTGGTCGAACTCGACGACGAGCGTCGCGCGGCGATGGTGTCGAACTTGATGGTCGTGCTGTGCGGCGAGCGTGACACCCAGCCGGTCGTCAACGCAGGTTCGCTCTACCAGTAAGGCGATAGGATGGGCGCTCCTCCCAAAAAGGCGTTTCCGCTGCGCCTCGATCCCGCGCTTCACGCGGCGATCGAGCGCACGGCGGCGAGCGACCTCAGGAGCGTCAACGCCCAGGTCGAATGCCTGCTGCGCGAGGCGCTCGCGCGGCGCGGGGTGAAGCTGGCGGATCCGGTACGGCCCAAGCGCGGCCGCCCGCTCAAGCAAGGAGATCAGGAATGATCGGACGGATGACGAGCCGCGAGCGGCTGCCGATCCTGCTGGCGCTGTCGGTTCTGGCGCTCGGCATCGGTGCCGCGATGGTGCTGGCATGAGCGAGGGCGATTGGTTCGCGCCGAAAAAGCTCGGTATCGGCGCCGGTCTGCCCATCACCTGGCAGGGATGGGCGGTGACGATCGGCTATTCGGCGACAGTGATCGTCGCGGCAATGACCTTGGTGCCGCGGCATCCGGGAATCGCGGCGGGCGTCATTGTCCCGTTGACCGCCGCCTTCATGGTGATCTGCGCCCAGCACACACGTGGTGGGTGGAAATGGCGCTGGCGGGGAGAAGAATGATGAAGGCGATTGCGATGGCCGGCGCTGCATTGCTTGCGGCCGCGACCACGCCCACGGGCGTCGAGGTCACGATTCCCGGCCCACAGGGTGCGCTCGCGGGAACGTTGGTCGATCCGGACAAGGATGCGCCGGCCATCCTGATCATTCCGGGTTCCGGCCCGACCGATCGCGACGGCAACAATCCGCTCGGCGTGAAGGGTGGCGTCTATCGTCAGCTTGCCGAAGCCTTGGCCGCCAGGGGCGTCGCCACGCTCCGCATCGACAAGCGCGGCCTGTTCGGCAGCAAGGCAGCGATCCCCGACGCCAACGACGTGACGATCGCGGCCTATGCCGCCGACGCGCATGCCTGGGTCGATATGCTGCGCGCGAAAACCGGCCGCAAATGCGTCTGGCTGCTCGGACATAGCGAGGGCTCGCTTGTTGCCCTCAAGGCAGCGCAGGATCCCAAGGGGATTTGCGGCGTGATCCTCGTCTCGGGCGCGGGGCGGCCTTATGGCGAAGTGATTCGTGCCCAACTCCGCGCTAACCCCGCCAACGCGCCGCTACTGGCAGCGGGCGAGGCGGCGCTCGACCAACTCGAGGCGGGCAAGCGAGTCGATGGTGCGACCTTGCCGACACCCCTCCAGCCCTTGTTCCGCGACAATGTGCAAGGCTTCCTGATCGAGGCCTTCTCCTACGATCCGGCGAAGCTGGTCAGTGCGATCAAGCTGCCGGTGTTGATCCTTCAGGGCGACAAGGATCTGCAGGTGCCGGTGACCGACGCCGAGTTGCTCAAGCGCGGCCAGCCCGCCGCGACGCTCAAGATCCTGCCCGGGGTCAATCACGTGCTCAAACCGGTGGATGGCGATGACCGGGCGGCAAATGCCGTGACCTACGGCAATGCCGATCTGGCGATCTCGCCTGCCGTGTCCGAAGCGATTGCCGCGTTCGTCCGAAAGTAACTGACCTCAGCCGATCGCCTGATTCAGCAGCTTGGCCAACCGCAAGCCGCCGCGCTCGACTTCCAATCGAACCGTCGGGACCAAGCTTGCGATCGTCGCATTGTCCAGTTTCACCTTGGTCGGCGTCGGACCGCACGGATCGCCGCCGATCGCTGTCTTGTAGGTGACGTCGCGGGCGACCGCCCAGCTCTCGCGGCTCCAGTCGAGCACGTTGCCCGCCGCGATCCGCTTGCGCTGGGCGAACGAATAACGATGCACCAGGCTGGGGCCGGTCGAGATGGCGCGCTCGGCGAGATAGCCGTCCCAGATCGAATGGAGGTTGAGCCGGCTGGCGGCATAGGTGCCGTATTCGGCCTTCACGTCGTTGCCGCCCTTGTCGCCTTTCTCGCCGGCATGGAGTGGCTGGTGCAGGTCGCCGACGAAGTGGATCAGGAAGACGAGTGCCTCGACGCGCTGCTTGGTCGGCGTGTGACGATCCTTCAGAAGCTTCACGTCGCGAACGATCTGCGCCGAGACGCAATCGCCGTCCTTGCAGACGCTATCGACGTCGAACGGCGAGCAGATGTCGACGTCCTGATAATGCCAGGCGTTGGTATAGCCGAATTTCTGCTTGCCGTTCTCGTCCTTGATCCCCTTGATGCAATCCGCCCAAACCGCTGCGTCGTCGAGCGTGCCTGCCTTGCATTGCGGCGTGCCGAGCAGTTTCTGCTGGCGGAGCAATCGCGTGATCTCGCGCCGCGCCTTGGGCGTGATATTGGCCCAGGCGATCTCGGCGACCGTCTGATGGCCATATTCCCAATAGGCATTGGCGGGGGATGCAAGGACAAGTGCGGCGAGTGCGGCAGCAGCGGGGAGGAGGCGCTTCATGGGCTTTGCCTTAGGCTTGAGGGCGAGCGCTTCCAATCGTTTTAGAGTCGCCGTGTGCCTCTTCCTCGTCCCGTCTCCCCGGACTAGTTCCGGGGTCCAACCCTCCACAACGGAATGCAGCCGTTGTTGCATGTTGGATGCCGGGACAGGCCCGGCATGACGGGTGTGCGGCGTCAGCCCTCGTCCTGATAGAGCGCCACCCTGCGCCCACCATCCGACCCCGCACGGCCGCGGTACATGCTGGCGGTCGTAAAACTCCAGGCCATGCCGCCATCGGCCGCGGTGACGATCACCCCGCCAGTACCGCCAAGCGCCTTGACCTCGGCCATCACGGTATCGGCTGCCAGCTGCAGGCTCTCGCCCAGGAAACGGACGCGGGCGTTGATCTGGAACGCGACACTCTCGCGGATGAAGAACTCGCCCGCGCCGGTGCACGACACCGCGGCGCCGCGGTCATCGGCATAGGTGCCGGCGCCGATCAGTGGCGAATCGCCGATCCGGCCCCAGCGCTTGCCGGTCACCCCGCCGGTCGAGGTCGCCGCGGCGATATGTCCGGCTTGGTCGACCGCGACCGCGCCGACCGTGCCGTATTTCATGTCGACGTCGAACTTGCCGCCGTTCGATAGCAATTCGTCGAGCTGGCGGCGGCGTTCGGGAGTCGCGAACCAATCGGCGTCCGCCTGGTCGAGTCCATGCTCGCGGCTGAACGCGTCGGCGCCTTCGCGGCCGAGCAGGACGTGCACGCTCTGCTCCATCACGGCGCGTGCCAGCGTCACCGGATTCCGGGTCGCGGTTACGCCGGCGACCGATCCGGCGCGCAGCGTAGCCCCTTCCATGATCGCCGCGTCGAGTTCGTTCTTGCCCTCAAACGTGAACGCCGAGCCGCGGCCGGCATTGAAATGCGGATCGTCCTCGAGCACGCGGGCCGCCGCCTCGACCGCGTCGAGCGAGGCACCGCCCGCCGCCAGGATCGCGCCGCCCGCATCGAGCGCGGCATTCAGCGCGGCGCGAACGCCCGTATCGGTTTCAGGCCGGGTCTGGCTGCGCGTTATCGCGCCGGCGCCGCCATGGATCACCAGCGACCAGGGTTTGTGGGGTGTCGTCATGGCGGCGAGCGGTACCCTTGGCTGGGCGCCGCCGCAATCCGATCAGCGGCCGCAGCCAGTTCACTTCGCGCCCGATCAGGTAGAATGCCCAGCAGCCGGCCACTGTCGCCGGCACCAGGATCAGGAATTCGCCGAGCGCACCGATGCCCAACGGACGCAGCCAATATTCGGCCACGACAATGATCGTCTGGTGGATCAGGTAGAAGGGGAATACTGCCTCGGTCAGTGTCGGGCGCCACGCACCGTCGCGGTTCCAGAAACGCTCGGCGATGCCGATCAGGGCAGCGACCGCGGCCCAGCATTGAAGCTGATGCGCGACCAGCATCAGGTCGCCCAGCCATTGCGGCGGAAAGAGGTCGCCGGGATAGGCGATTTCGATGGCCGCGCCGAATGCGTAGCTCAGCACCGCGAGCACCGCCGCAGGCTTCCACCAGCGCACGAACGATGCGAGCACGCGTGACGACCGCGCGAGGCCGAAGCCGAACAGGAAAGCGGGAAAATAAGCGAGATGCGCAACGCCGTCGTTGATCAGGTCCTGGCTGTCGCTCCAACGGTGGAAGATCACCACCTGGCTCAGCACCAGATAGACGATCGGCAGTACCAATGCGCGCCAGCCGCCGAACACGGTATCGAACCACGCCTGCAGCCATTCGGGCCTGGGGACGAGCAGGAGCAGCGACAGCGCGGCGGTATAAGTCCACAGATAGGCCACGAACCAAAGATGGTTCCAGGTCGGCAGGAACACCCCATCGATCGCGCGGAAGCGGAAATAGTCCTGTATCAGGAAATGGCCGAAGCCCTGCGTGTAGCCATGCTGCGTCGTCACCTCGACCCAGCTTTGCGGTGGCACCATCACGACCATGCCGAACAGGAGCGGGATCAGCAGGCGGCTGCTGCGGCTCGACAGGAATTTCGCGACGCCGCTGGACTTGGCCAGCAGCGCCCGACTGGCATAGCCCGACACGACGAACAGCAGGGTGAGGCGCCAGGGGTTCGTCACCAGCATCAGCACCGACAGCCACTCGACCGGCTGAGCGGTCTTCACATGGAAGCCCCAGGGCGTGAAGACCATCGCGGTATGATAAAGGATCAGCAAGGCGAAGGCGCCGACGCGCAGCCAATCCATGCCGTAATGACGTGCCATGCCGGTCCATGTAGCGATTGAGGGCGCGATGACTACCCATCGCGCCCTCCGTAGTTCCCCGATGCGGGTAGAAAGGGGCTCAGGCGACGTCGGGCCGCGCCCGGATGTCCTCGATCCAGCCGCCCGACATCGACGGCTTGGCGGCCTGCCCACGCGCCTTCAGGCCGATCAGCGGGCGCAACAGGTCGATTTCGCGCCCAACGAGATAGAAGGCCCAGCATCCCGCGATCGTCGCCGGGACC
This sequence comes from Sphingomonas pruni NBRC 15498, assembly GCF_001598455.1. Classification (GTDB taxonomy): domain Bacteria; phylum Pseudomonadota; class Alphaproteobacteria; order Sphingomonadales; family Sphingomonadaceae; genus Sphingomonas; species Sphingomonas pruni. Next base: position 41,609 of record NZ_BCYZ01000023.1, on the reverse strand, counting down.
AGGATCGCGAACTCAGTTGCCGCCCCCAGGCCGAGCGGCTTCACCCAGAATTCGACCAGGATGATCACCGTCTGATGGATGATGTAGAAGGGGAAAGTAGCCTCGGCGAGCGTCGAGCGCCAGCGATGGTCGTGGTTGAGGAAGCGTTCGGCCACGCCGATCAGCGCCGCGATCGCGAGCCATGTGTCGATCTCGCGCGCCAGGCGGAAGACGATCGTCACGTTATGGCTCGGAAAGCTGAAATCGGGATAGGCGACCAGCAGTCCGGCGATCACGGCGTAGCAGGCGACGGCGGTCGCGGTTGATGCCATCCACCAGCGCGTGAGGCCATCGCGCACCGCGCGCGAGCCGGCGAGGCCGAAGCCAAACAGCAAGGCGGGGAAATATTGCAGATGGGCCGGCCCATCGCCGAACAGATCGTGCGTTTCTTCCTGGTGCGGGAAAAGCCAGAATTGGGTGATCAGCAGGAAGATCACCGGCAGCCCCAGCGCCCGGCCGCCACCGAACACGCGATCGAACGTCGCCTGCAGCCGGTCCGCGCCGGGTATTAGCGTGATCAGCGCGAGGGCGAGCGTATAGACCCACAGATAGGTCACGAACCACAGATGGTTCCAGGTCGGCATGACGATGCCGTCGAGCTTGCCGAAGCGGAAATAGTCATGGGCCAGGAACCAGAAATAGGATTGGCCGTATCCGTGCTTGCCGACCAGCTCGACCCAGGTCTGCGGCGGGACGATCACCGCCATGCCGAAGATCAGCGGGATCAGCAGCCGCGACGTGCGGTTCTTCAGGAACCCGCTTATCCCCGTGGATTTGGATAATAACGCGCGGCTGGCATAGCCCGACACCACGAACAGCAGGGTGAGCCGCCAGGGATTGGTCAGCAGCATCGGGATCTCGACCCAGTCCATCGGCTGCGCGGTCTTGATGTGGAAGTCCCAGGGCACGAAGACCATGCCGATATGGTAGAAGATCAGGAGCGCGAATGCGCCGATCCTCAACCAGTCCATTCCATAATGCCGTTCCATCGTTCGCCTCCGTTCTTTGCGATGCGGTGACGGCTAGTCGAGGCCTTCCGGGGCCGGTATCGGAGAGGGCTGGACAGCGGCTTTGCGGGGACGATCGAAATAGTGGCTGGGACGAACGGCGGGTGGCGCGGGATGAACGGGACGCAGCGCAGGCTGGCGCTCGTGCTGGCTGCCGGCTTCCTGGTCATCGTCGCCGCGATCATGATCGCCAATGCCGAGTCTTCGCTCAGTGATCTTCGTGCCAACGGTCACTTCCTCCGCCCCGACCTGATCTGGTCGTGGGAATGGACCAGCATGATGGCATGGTTCACGGTCTGGCCGGTGATCTGGCTGGCGGTGAAGCATATCCGTCCACCCCGTTTCCCCTGGGTCGTGGTCGGCATCGTTTTCGTGCTCGGCAGCGTGATTGCGTCGGCTTGGCACGTGGCGCTGATGGTCGAGTTGCGGCACCTCTATTATTCCGCGACCGGCGCGGGGACCTACCAGTTCTTCGACGGGATCGAGAACAAGCCGCTCTACGAATATCGCAAGGACGTGGGTTCCTATCTGCAGTTCGTCGGGCTGTTCGCGCTAGCGCAATGGCTGATAGCGCGGGCCGGAACGGATCCAGCCGCGGAATCCCACGTGCCGAAGACACTCGCGGTCGGCGACGGCGCGGTCACACATCACGTCCCGATCGAGGAGATCGAATCGATCGCATCTGCCGGCAATTACGTCGAGATCGCCTGGGGCTCGCGGACGCTGTTGCATCGCGCGACCCTGGCGGCGGTCGAGGCAGAATTGGGCGATGCGTTCCTGCGCATCCATCGCGGCCGGCTGGTGCGGCGCGCGGCGATCCGCCGCATCGAAACCGATAAATCGGGGGACTTCACCGTCGAACTGGCGTCGGGCGCAAGCCTACGCGGAAGCCGGCGCTACCGTCCGGCGGATTGATCTCGGACTGAGGCCAACGAGCGGCCGCAGCCAGTCGATCTCTCGTCCGATCAGGTAGAAGCCGACCGCGAACCCGAACGTGCCGGTCAGGATCAGCGCGAACTCGACGAACGGGTTGAGGTTCAGCGGCAGCGTATACCACGCAATCAGGATGATCGCCGGATGGTGGGCGATATAGAGCGGGAACACCGCTTCGGCCAATGTCGCGCGCCATTTGTGATCGTGATCGAGATAACGGCTGGCGAGCTGGAACAGCACCAGGATCATGCTCCAGCCCATCGCCAGCCGCGCCGCGCGATCGAGCATCATGATGAGGTGCGGCGGGACGTTATGCCCTTCATAGGCGAGCTCGATGCAAACCACGGTCACCCCGGCGACCAGCGCGACCGCCGCCGCCGGCCATTGCAGCCGCGCGATCGTCGGCCACAATTTGCTCTCGCCCGCCAGCGCGAAACCGAACAGGAAGATCGGACAATAGGCGAAATGCGCATTCCAATCGGTGAACAATCCCTGCTTTTCGGAAAGGACGAACATCACCGAAAACTTGAGCAGGATCAGCGCGGCGATCGGAACCCAAAGCAATCGCGCGCCCGGCGCCAATCGGTCGACGGAGCGGGTCAGCCGCTCGGCATCCCAACCCGGCGCGAGCAACAAAGCCGCCAGCGCCATCGTATAGGCCCATAGATAGGCGACGAACCACAGATGCTCCCAGTTCGGGAAGCCGTGGCCATAAACGGGGGTGACGCTCCAATAATCGGTCAGCCAGAAATGGAGCAGGCTGCCCGGATAGCCGGCCTCGCGCGCTCTGACCCACATTTCGGGCGGGATCAGCGCGACCATTGCGAAGCCCCAGGGAATCAGCAGCCGGCGATTGCGTGAATCGGTGAAGGCGCGGACGTCGCGCGTCTTGTCGAACAACTTGCGGCTGGCATAGCCCGATACCGCGAACAACAGCGGCAGGCGCCACGGCGTCAGCAACGCCATCGGCGCGGTCAGTTCATGATAGGTGACGGGAGACTTGATCACCCAGTCCCAGGTCGAAAAGACCATCGCGACATGATACACGATCAGCAGGCCGAAAGCGCCGATCCTGAGCCAGTCCAGGCCATAATGTCGTCGCTGGGGAATCATCGTGCCGTTCGTATCCGAGTTGATCCAGATCATAGCGGACTGGCCCTGACCAAAAGGTTATCGCGAACGAAACCTCGGTTGCCCAAAATGAGTGTTGGCGGTTTTTTGTCGGCGTGGATCGTCGACTCGACGACGGGATGGCTGGATCTCGCCGTGTCTGAGCTAAGATCCGCGCGAGGGTGCTAGGTTTCGCGGCCGCGCGCCGCTATATGGCGGGCGACCCAAGAGGATTTCGAATGTCAGTTCGTCCCTGGCGCGACATCACGCGCCGCAAGAGCCGCCAGATCATGGTCGGCAACGTTCCCGTGGGCGGCGATGCCCCCGTCACCGTCCAGACGATGACCAACACGCCGACCAGCGACCCGCGGGCGACGATCGACCAGATCCGCCGCTGCGAGGATGCCGGCGTCGACATCATCCGCGTGTCATGCCCGGACGTCGAGTCGACCGCGGCGCTCAAGCAGATCGTCCGCGCCGCGCGCGTGCCGATCGTCGCCGACATCCATTTCCACTATAAGCGCGCGCTCGAGGCGGCCGACGCCGGCGCCGCTTGCCTGCGCATCAATCCGGGCAATATCGGCTCGGCCGAGCGGGTGAACGAAGTCGTCGCGGCGGCCAAGGCCAATGGCTGCGCGATCCGCATCGGCGTCAATGCCGGCAGTCTCGAGAAGGACCTGCTCGAGAAGTACGGCGAGCCGTGCCCCGACGCCTTGGTCGAAAGCGCGCTCGATCATATCAAGCTGCTCCAGGATCGCGACTTCCACGAATTCAAGGTCGCGGTGAAGGCGAGCGACCTGTTCCTCGCGGTCGCCGCCTATCAGCAGCTGGCCGAAGCGGTCGATTGCCCGCTCCATCTCGGCATCACCGAAGCCGGCGGGTTCGTCGGCGGCACGGTCAAGTCGGCGATCGGGATCGGCAGCCTGCTCTGGTACGGGATCGGCGATACGATCCGCGTGTCGCTCTCGGCCGAGCCCGAGGACGAAGTGCGCGTCGGGTTCGAGATCCTGAAGGCGCTCGGTATCCGCAATCGCGGCGTCCGCGTCGTGTCGTGTCCGAGCTGCGCGCGCCAGGGCTTCGACGTCATCCGCACCGTCCAGGCGCTGGAGGAGCGGCTCCAGCATATCCGCACGCCGATGTCCCTGTCGGTGCTGGGCTGCGTGGTCAACGGACCGGGCGAAGCGCGCGAGACCGATATCGGCATCACCGGCGGCGGCAACGGCAAGCACATGGTCTATCTGTCGGGCGTGACCGACCACCATGTCCAGGACGCCGACATGATCGAGCATATCGTCAAGCTGGTCGAGGCCAAGGCGGCCGAGATCGACGCCGCCGACGAGGCGAAAGCGGCGGCATGAAGATCGCGCTCGGGCTTGTCGCGGCGGCGATCGCGCTCGCCGCGCAGCCCGCGGCGGCTGACTCCGCGGCACCGACCGCAGCGCCCGTCCACCCCGAGGCGCGGCCGTTCGGCGATCCCGATCGCGCCGGCCGCGACGTCGCCGATGCGATGGCGCGCGCCAAGGCCAATGGCCATCGCGTGATCCTCGTGTTCGGCGCCAATTGGTGCCACGACAGCCGCGCGCTGGCCGGCTGGTTCGCCAGTCCGCGCTTCGCCGCGATGCTCAGTGCCCGCTACGAAATCGTATGGATCGATGTCGGGCAGAAGGACCGCAATCTCGATCTCGCCCGCCGCTTCGGGCTCGACGGGATCAAGGGAACCCCGACCGTGCTGATGCTCGATAGCATCGGCAAGCCGCTCAACCTCAAGGACGCGCCGCGCTGGCACGACGCCTCGACGCGCAAGGAAGACAAGATCTACAATTACTTCGCGCGCTAGAAGCGGGAAGGGGAGGGGCCATGACCGACGGACGCTTTCGCTTGGCGCAGATGCTGGTCGGTCTGCTCGCGGTCTTCGCGGTGGCGTTCGGCGTCTTCATGCTCGCCCAGCCGCAGCTCTGGTATCGTTCGATCCCTACGGTGCCGTTTACCGGGCCCTTCAACCAGCATTTCATTCGGGACATCGGCGCGGCCTATCTCACCAGCGGGATAATGTTCGGTTGGGCGACGCTGAACTTGCGGGTGCGGCGACTGGCAGTGCTGGCCGGGGCGTTATGGTTGAGCCTCCATGCCCTGGTCCACCTGTACGAAGTGATCACCGGCATTTGCGGCGTCGCGATCTTCTGGCGCGATTTCCCCGGCGTGTTCGGGCCGCCGGCATTGGCGCTGTTCGGCTGGTGGCTGGCCCGGCGGTAAGGTCTTCTTAGGCATCACTATTAGCCAAGCTGCAATCGCCGCGCGGTAGAAGAACAATCATGAAATACGCGCTGCTCGTCGTGACCGTGATCGGGATAGCGATCGGCCTCGCTCTGCCCGGAGCGAAGCGCGCGCCGATCGCCGTCGCTCCGCCGGCCACTGCGGCTCCACCGGGCGCCGCCGCTCCGCCGGCCGCGGCCGCGGCGGCGCCTGCCGACCAGCCGCAGCCGACTGTACTCGATCGTGCGGATAATGGGCACTTCTTCACCGTGGCCGACGTCAATGGCGAGCCGATCAAGTTCGTCGTCGATACCGGCGCGACCGAGGTCGCGCTGACCCAGGACGACGCGCGGCGCGCAGGGATCAAGTTCGATCCTGGCCAGTTCGACGTGGTCGGCACCGGCGCATCGGGCGCCGTGCGGGGCCAGGAAGTCGAGCTTGAGGATGTCGTGCTCGACGGCAAGCGCGTAAGCGGCATTCATGCCGTGGTGCTCGACGGGCTGACCATCTCGCTGCTCGGGCAGAACTATCTGCGTCGGCTCGACAGCGTGGCGATCAGCGGCGACAAGATGACGCTGAAATAGGCATAAAATTCCTCCCCGGAACGGCGAGGGGGACCGCGCGGCACAGCCGCGTGGTGGAGGGGGCCCTCTACCAGCTGTTTTTGACCTGTTGCTCGTCTGTCGCGGGCCCCCTCCACCAAGCCGCTTCGCGCCTTGGTCCCCCTCCCCGTTCGGGGGAGGAATTGGCCCCTTCCACAAGCCCACCTTCTCACCTCATGAGGGAACAGGCCGGTGACGTGACGATCGCCTGCCGCTATCGGCATGGATATGCCGCGCAGCCCCGCCTTCGTGTTTTCCGTCGCGGTGCTGGGGATCGCCGTCTTCTCGTCGATGGACGCAGTGATGAAGGTGCTGGTGATCGAGATCGGCGCCTATGACACCTTGCTATGGCGGACCCTGGCCGGCGCGATCCTGACTGGGCTGCTTTACCTGCCGCAGCGGACTGCCTGGCCGTCACGGGCGACGATGCGCGTGCATCTGATCCGCGGATCGGTGTCGGCGGTGATGGCGGTGACCTTCTTCTGGGGTCTCGCCCGCGTGCCGATGGCACAGGCGATCGCGCTAACCTTCATCGCCCCCTTGCTGGCGCTGTTCGGCGCAGCGTTCCTGCTCAAGGAACATATCTCGCGCCGCGCGATCGTCGCCTCGCTGGTCGCCTTTGCCGGCGTCGGGGTGATCATGCTGGGTCAGGCGGCGTCGGCGCCGTCGCCCGACCGCTTCCGCGGTACGATTGCGGTCCTGACCTCGGCGGTCTGCTATGCCTATAATATCGTGCTCATGCGGCAACAGGCGCTGGTCGCCGGGCCCAAGGAAGTCGCTTTCTTCCAGAGCGTGATCGTCCTCGTGATTCTCGCCGCCGGAGCGCCGTTCATAGCGCACGTTCCCGATGCGCGGCATGCGCCCGCGATCGTGGGAGCGGCGGTGCTGGCGACGGTATCGCTGCTGCTGCTCGCCTGGGCCTATGCTCGCGGGGAGGCGAACTATCTCGCGCCAACCGAATATACCGCCTTCATCTGGGCGTCCTTGTGGGGCTGGGTCGTGTTCAGCGAGCGAATCGCGCTCTATACGCTCGCCGGGGCCGCGCTGATCATCACCGGCTGCCTGATCGCCGCGCGGCGGCGGTCGATCGAGACTGTGGAGGCTGCGTTTTGACCCTGACTATCCGTCCCGCCACGCCGCAGGACGTCGCGCTGATGCTGCGCTTCGTCCGTGAACTCGCCGAGTTCGAGCGCGAACCGGACGCGGTGAAAGCGACCGAGGAGAGCCTGACGCAAGCGCTGTTTGGTGAGCGATCGGCAGAGGCGGTGATCGCCGAGCAGGATCGCGAGCCGATGGGCTTCGCGCTGTTCTTCCACAATTTCTCTACCTGGACGGGGCGCAAGGGTCTGTATCTCGAAGACCTCTACGTGACTCCCGAGGCGCGGGGATCGGGCGTCGGCACGGCGTTGTTGCGGCACCTCGCGGGCATCGCACTCGACCGCGATTGCGGACGATTCGAATGGGCGGTGCTCGACTGGAACACCCCGGCGATCGATTTCTACTCTGCTATGGGCGCCGAGAGCATGGACGAATGGCGAATCCGGCGGGTCAGCGGCGACGCGCTGGTCAAGCTCGCCGGCCGCAGCTGATGGCCTGGGTCTGGCTGATCCTGGGTGGCTTGTTCGAGGTCGGGTTCACCACCTGTCTTCGTAACGTCGAAGGGTTCCGTAACATCCCCTGGACGCTCGGCTTCCTCGGGTCGGTCGCGCTGTCGATGGGTTTGCTCGAATATGCGTCGCGTTCGATCCCGATGGGTACGGCCTATGCGGTGTGGGGCGGGATCGGCGCCTTGGGCACGGTGATCGTCGGCATTGCCTGGTACCAGGAACCCGCCAGCCTGCCGCGGTTGCTGCTGATTCTCGGCGTGGTTGCGTGTATCGCGGGGCTGAAGATCACGGGAGCACGCTGATGGCGGCCGATCAAGGCCTGATCGATTGGGTGAGCGAGGCGATGGAACCGATCGGCCGCGTCACCAAACGCGCGATGATGGGCGGCGCCACGCTCTATTGCGACGGCACCATCTTCGCGATCGTCGCCAGCGGTGGCGGGCTTTGGCTCAAGGCCGATGCCGACAGCGACGCGGTGTGGGACGAAGCGGGCTGCGAGCGCTTCACCTATGAGATGAACGGCAAGACCGGGAGCATGAATTACCGCCGTGCGCCCGACGACGTGTACGATGACGCGGATGAACTGCGGCGCTGGGCTGCGCTCGCGCTTGAGGCGGGAAGGCGGGCGCCGAAGAAGGCGCCGCCGCGTCGGACGGCGCGGGTGACGACGCGGGGGCATGTGGCGCGGAAATAGCTTTAACAACGGGCGCCACCGGCAGGGTGCTCGCCAACTTTTTAATCCTCCCCCGCCAGGGGGAGGTGGCAGTCCCCGCTGCCGCGGGGACTGACGGAGGGGGAGGAAGCAATGCGGCTCGAAGGTTCGGGCAGCGGCAAGCGTAACGCGAAGCGCCTGCGCAAGGAAATGACGCCACCCGAAATCGGACTCTGGATTGCGCTGCGCCGGAATGAGGCGGGCTTGCGTTTCCGCAAGCAGCACTCGGCGGATGATTATGTGCTGGATTTCTACTGCGCGCCCGCACAGCTTGCGATCGAAGTCGACGGCGAGGCGCACAGTCGTGGCGATCGACCAGAACGCGATGCGGTTCGCGACGCATGGCTCGTGTCGCAGGGGCTGCAAGTTCTGCGTTATCCGGCGATTGAGGTATTGACCAACCTTGAAGGCGTAGTCGGTCAGATCATCGCAGTTGCGCTCGAACGACGAAAGAGGTTTCAGGGCTGATCCCCGTCCGCCCCCTCCGTCGCCTTCGGCGCCACCTCCCCCTGGCGGGGGAGGATTAGAGGGCGACAACGCCGGTAGCAGATCTATCCGGCCCTTGCTCCCATTCGCCGTCCAAACACTCCCGACGCAAAAGACGCCACAATCGCTGTCACCAGGATCGCGAACCAGGCGTAGGTGAAGCCGGCCATCATCATCGCGTTGGGCAGCGTCCAGAAGCCGTAGATCGTCGCCGCGCCGCCGACCGCGACGATCAGGCCGAACAGCATCGGCCACAATTTGAACTTGGCGAGCAGCGCCAGGCCGATCGCGGTGGTGCCGAGCGCGAGCAGCGCGAACTTGATATGCACCGCCCACCACAAGGCGTCGAGCTGTCCGGGTGTGCCGGGCAGAGTGTCCATGATCCGCCACATGAACACGCCCTCGATTTCGTCGCTGAGGCCTGCGATCACGAGCATCGCGACAATCGCGAGCCGTAACCGGCCGCGACTGGCGGCGATCGCCGCCAGCGCGAGGAACGCGGTGTAGGAGGGGATGAAGCCCAGCGCGTCGAGCCACAGGCCCGTACTCTGTGCCGCGACGAAAGTCGCCCGGCACGCGCCGCCGCCGAACAAGGCGGCAATGTCGCCCGGCGACCGGGCCAGCTCGAAGGCCAGGATCGGCCCGAGCTGGCCGGAGCCATCAAATGTCCCGCAGGCGACCAGCCCGGGGATCTTGCCGAACGCGAACGAACAGGCGAACGCGACCAGTCCCGCCAGCACACTCAGGCGCCAGGCGGTCCGTGGCCTCACGCCGGCTGGGATTCCTTCGCGCGCTCGATCGCCTCGATCACGATCTGGCGTGCCTCGGCCGCGTCGCCCCATTTGCCGACGCGCACCCACTTCTCGGCCTCGAGGTCCTTATAGTGGGTGAAGAAATGCTCGATCTGCGCGAGCACGATCGAGGGGAGATCCTGCCGCTCGCCGACGTCCGAATAATAAGGAAAGGTCGAATCGACCGGGACGCAGATCAATTTCTCGTCGCCGCCATGCTCGTCCTCGAGGTTGAGCACGCCGATCGGCCGGGCGCGGACGACGCAGCCCGGCACGAACGGCGAGCGCGCGATGACCAAGGCATCGAGCGGGTCGCCGTCGGGCGACAATGTATGCGGAACGAAGCCGTAATTGGCCGGATAGCGCATCGGCGTGTGCAGAATACGGTCGACGAAGAGCGCGCCCGATTTCTTGTCGAACTCGTACTTCACCGGCTCGCCGCCGACCGGCACTTCGATGATCACGTTCAGGCTTTCCGGCGGGTTGTCCCCGACCGGTATCAAATCGATCTGCATCTCATTCCTTTATGGCGTGGCGCGCCGCCCCGTCTCAGCGGGGCTGGAGCAGCAGGTCGAGACCGCTCTCCCCGGTCCCGGTTTTCACCAGGTGCGGATAGCGCAGGCCATCATGATAGTCGATGCTCACGCTGCGAACTTCTTCGCCTGCCTTGACCAAAAGGATGATGGGCGTTTTCGTACCCTTGGCTTCGGTCACCGCCGCCTTGAGCCGCTCGTCGGAATAGGCGAGACCGTTCACGCCGACGATCGTGTCGCCGATCGTAAGACCGGCATCGAACGCCGGGCTCTGCCAGCGAACCGAGCTCAGGCCGCCATCGGCGGCGGCGTTGAGGCCGAGCGAATAATAGAAATCGCTATATTTGCGCGCCCGCTCGGCCTGCTTGCCGATCGATGGCTGCACATCGGTATAGACGAGCTTGTAGCCGTTGCGCTCGAACCCGCCCAAGGGCGCAGGCTCGCCAACGCCGTAGAGCCGCTTGGTCAGCAGGCCGCGCCAGTCATAGGGCTGGATCTTGTCGAGCGTCGCGACGACGTCGTCGAACGTATAGGTGACTTCGCCCCAGTCGCCATCGTTGATGCCGAAAAAGGCGCGGGCGAAGTCGTCGATCGACTTGCTGCCCTTGGACTGCTGGCGGAGGATCGAATCGACCTCCATCCACACCAGCAGGCCTTCGTTGTAATAATCTTCCGAGCGCTGGTTGCTGGTCCAGCCCTTGGGCCGGCGGTTGGAAATGATCGGGTCGTTGGTCGTGTCGATCAGCGGACGCCAATTGCGGCCCGGCGTGTTGTCGAGATTGGCCATGATCGCCGCATAGCCGTCGAGCGTGTCCTGCTTCGACACCAGCCCCGACCGCGCCTGGAGCACATAGCCCCAGAATTGCGTCTGCCCCTCATAGACCCAGAGCAGGCTGTCGCGCATCGGATAGAGGTAATCGGGGGTCCACAGGTCGGCACCGCGGCGGAACTTGCCGTCCCAGCTATGCGTGTATTCGTGCGGCAGCAGGTTACGCGCGCCCGCCATGTTCTCCCACTCGCTGAAATAGCCCATCCGCGTGCCGTCCTCGGAACTGCGATGATGCTCCAGGCCGATCCCGCCGAGCTCGTTGGAGATCGACAGCAGGAATTCGTAATGGTCGTAATGCTGCGCGCCGAAGGTCTTCACCGCCTGATCGACCAGGCGCTTGTGCGCGTCGATCATCGCCGGGGTAGCGGAATCGAGCTCCTTCTGGGTGTCGGCATAGACGTTGAGGTTGACCCGGTCGCTGAGCGGCCACTTCTTGTAGTAGCGCCCGGCCAGCATCGGACTGTCGAGCAGGATCTCGTAATTGGTCGGCTCGTACGTATAGGTCGACCCCGTGACCTTGGCGTTGAGTGCAGACGACGCGGTCCACCCCTCGGGATATTTCACCGTCATGCGGATCGGAATCTGCCGCACGAAATAGCCCGCGGGATAAAAGCTGGTGCCGATCGGCTCGAGGCTCAGCAGGTTACGCGTGACCATCATGCGACCCTGGTCGCCCTTGGTCGAAGTCACATATTTGAACGAGACCTCGATCGACTTGGCGCCCTTCGGCACATCGAGATGGAACGCATAGACCTCGACAGGGTCGCGCTTCCACGCCACGGACTTGCCCGCCGCGGTGATGTGCAGGTCGACGACCTTGTCGATCTCGTTGCGCGGCGTGTGTCCGCCCGGCACCCATTTCGGATAGAGCAGCACCATCTCGCCGCTGCCCGAGACCGGGATAGTCTCCTTGACGACATAGATGCCGCGCATCGTGTCGGTCGCATCGACGTCGAGCGTCAGCGTTCCCGGATAGGGCTTGTCGACCGCGACGGGGATCGTGTTCTCGATCGGCGTCGGCTGCGGCTTCGAATTTTCGGCGAGGGCGACGGTGGCAACGGAGGAGGCGAGGAGGACGGCAAAGGCTGCGCGACGGAGCATGGAGAGAGGACCCCTTTTTGATGTGCGGCCGTCCTAGGACGGCGATACACCCGTCGTCCAGTAGGTAACGCTAGGGAATTGTTGGAATCACGCTCCACCGATCGAGTTGATCGTGAAGGCCAGCACGCCCAGGTTGAAGACGAAGGCGGCGAGGCAATGCCCCGTCACCACGCGGCGGACGCGGCGGCTCTTGATGTCGACGTCGCTGGTCTGGAACGTCATGCCCAGGGTGAAGCTGAAATAGACGAAGTCCCAATAATCGGGGTCGTCGCAGTTGGGGAAATCGATGCCGCCGCTGTCTTCGTTATCCTCGGCCGGCGAATAATAGAGATGCGCGTAGTGGAGCGCATAGATCATGTTGGAAAAGGTCCAGGCGAGCACCAGGGACGTCAGCACAAGCCCGATGGTGAAGGGCGATGCCTTGTCGAGCTTTTCGGTGACCACCGCGACCATGATGATGATCGACGTCATGACGGTGAGCAGCAACAGGAAGGCGCGATTGGCATCGTTGCGCTGTGCCGCCGCGCGCATCTGTTCCGCCGTCCCGCGGGCGAATAGCGGCATGATCGAAGCCAGGAAAATGGCTGCGGCGATGTCGAACGCGATCATCGCACCGCGTCCATAGCCCTGGGCCGGGATCGTCACGAACAGGCCTCCAACAAAGATCGCGACGAAGGCGATGAAGCGCGGAGGCGCGAGCCGGTGACCGAGATGCATGTTCGCCATGACGAAACGCTAGCGTAGGCCGCGCGCCTCTACTAGATACCCGCCCCCAATGGCACGTATCGAGACTCCCCGGCCCATCAGGGGCACCCAGGACATTTTCGGCGACGAGCAGCGGCGGTTCGCGCGCGTGCTCGAGGCGTTCGACCATGTCCGTAAATTGTACGCCTTCCAGCGCGTCGACTTGCCCGTGTTCGAGGATACCCAGGTGTTCGCGCGGTCGATCGGCGAGACGACCGACGTCGTTTCCAAGGAAATGTACACGTTCGAGGATCGCGGCGGGGATTCGCTGACCCTGCGCCCCGAATTCACCGCGGGCGTGTGTCGTGCCTATCTGACCAATGGATGGCAGCAACATGCGCCGCTCAAGCTCGTCACGTCGGGAGCGGTGTTCCGCTACGAACGCCCGCAAAAGGGGCGCTACCGCCAGTTCCACCAGATCGACGCCGAAGTGATCGGCGCGGCCGAGCCGGCAGCGGACGTCGAATTGCTCGCCTTCGCCGATCAGCTGCTCCACGAACTCGGCATTGCCGACGGCGTGACGTTGCAGCTCAACACGCTGGGTGATGCCGAGACGCGCGATGCCTGGCGGAACGCCCTCGTCGCGCATTTCGAGAAACATCGCGGCGAACTGTCGGAGGACAGCCTGGTGCGGCTCGACAAGAACCCGATGCGCATCCTCGACAGCAAGGACCCGCGCGACCGGCCGATCGCCGATGCGGCTCCCGATATCGACGCGCACCTGACGAGCGAGGCGGGGGACTTCTTCGAGAAGGTGACCAAGGGCCTAGACGCGGCAGGCGTCAAATGGACGCGCAACGGCCGGCTGGTGCGCGGGCTCGATTATTACCGCCACACCGCGTTCGAGTTCGTCACCGATCGGCTGGGCGCGCAGGGCACGGTGCTGGCAGGCGGCCGCTATGATGGTCTGATCGAGTCGCTGGGCGGGCCTGCCACGCCGGGTGTAGGCTGGGCGGCGGGTGTCGAGCGGTTGGCGATGTTGCTGGAGCAGGCACCTGAGCCAGAGATTGTCGCGGTAGTCGTGCCTGCCGGAGACTCGGCGATGGAGGCGACTACTAAGTTGCTAGCGACTTTGCGGCGCGCCGGTGTTCCCACGGATATGGCGTTTCGGGGCAATCTGAAGAGGCGCTTGGCTAAGGCTGACGCTCAAAACGCGCATATCGCTATCATTGTCGGCGAAGCGGAGATCGAAAAGCAGGAATATACGGTCAAGATACTGAGGTCTGGCGGCCAGCAGGCAGTGCCGGCGGGCCGGTTCGCGGCTGTTCAGAGTTCTGTTCGGCAAGCAGCATGGGAGCGCGATAAGGCTGCATCAGTCTCGACCGTTCTCGTCAACGCGCTGGGCATCGGCGAGGACGAATGACCTCCATCTCCCCCGAACGGATCGCGCAGATCGAGGCGCGGCGCGACGAATTGTCGGCGCTGATGTCGACCGGCGACTTGTCGGGCGAGCGTTTCGTCCAGGTGTCGAAGGAATATGCCGAAATCGAGCCGGTGGCGAAGGCTGCCGGCGAAGTGCGGCGCCTGCGCGCGGAGCTCGCGACCCTGAGTCATATGGCCGAGGACGATGCTGCCGATGGCGAGCTGAAGGCGATGGCGCGCGAGGAGATCGAGGAGATCCGCGCGACCTTGCCTCAGGCCGAACGCTCGCTGGCGCTGGCGCTGCTACCCCGCGACGCCGCCGACGAACGCGCGGCGATGCTCGAAATCCGTGCCGGCACCGGCGGCGACGAGGCGTCGTTATTCGCAGGCGACCTCTTCCGCATGTACCAGCGCTATGCCGAAGGGCAGGGCTGGCGGGTCGAGTTGATCTCCGCCTCGACCTCCGAAGCGGGCGGCTTCAAGGAAGTCGTCGCCTCGGTCGAGGGCAAGGGCGTGTTCGCCAAGCTGAAGTTCGAAAGCGGCGTGCACCGTGTCCAGCGTGTGCCGGTGACCGAAAGCGGCGGGCGCATCCACACCTCGGCGGCGACCGTCGCGGTGCTGCCCGAGGCCGAGGATGTCGACGTTCAGATCGACGAGGCGCGCGACTTGCGGATCGACGTCTATCGCTCGTCGGGGCCGGGCGGGCAGTCGGTCAACACCACCGACAGCGCGGTGCGCATCACGCACTTGCCGACCGGGCTGGTGGTGATCCAGCAGGACGAGAAGTCGCAGCACAAGAACAAGGCCAAGGCGCTCAAGGTGCTCAGGACGCGGCTCTATGAAGCCGAGCGCGAGCGGCTCGCGGCGGAACGGTCGGGAACGCGCAAGGCGATGGTCGGCTCGGGCGACCGATCGGAGCGCATCCGGACGTACAATTTCCCGCAGGGGCGCGTGACCGACCACCGCATCAACCTGACCTTGCACCGCCTTCCGGAGATTCTCGAGGGCGACATGGACGAGCTGATCGGCGCGCTGATCGCCGAGGACGAGGCCGAACGACTGGCGACGCTGGATGGCTAAGTTCCCCTCCCGCTCGCGGGAGGGGCTAGGGGAGGGCATGTTCCCTCCTCGCATATGGTAACAAGCCCTCCCCCAACCCCTCCCGCAAACGGGAGGGGAGTAAGGGCAGCCCTCGCGGATGCCGCCTCGCGCCTCGCGGCTGTCTCCGATACCCCGCGCCTCGATGCGGAACTGCTGATGGCGCACGCGCTCGGTGCGACGCGCCAACACTTGCTGTTGCGCCATCTCGATGACCCCGTGCCCGACGCGTTCGCCGCGCTGATCGACCGCCGCCTCACGCACGAACCGATCGCCTATATCATCGGCACGCGCGATTTCTGGACGATCAGCCTCGCGGTCGGTCCCGGAGTCCTGATTCCGCGTCCCGATAGCGAGACGCTGATCGAGGCAGCAATCGAACACTGGCCGGATGTCGCCGCGCCGCTCAGGATATTGGACCTGGGAACGGGGCCGGGGACCTTGCTTCTCGCCGCGCTTGCGCACTGGCCCGAAGCGCAAGGTCTGGGGATCGATGCTTCGCCCGAGGCGCTCGATTACGCCCGGCGCAATGCCGAGTTACTCGATCTGGCCGATCGCGCCGCGTTTCGCATCGGCAACTGGGCCGACGGAGTCGCGGGGGATTTCGACCTGATCCTCTGCAACCCGCCCTATATCGCCGCCGACGAATCGCTCCCTGCCGAGGTGCGCGAGCACGAGCCCGGCGCGGCATTGTTCGCCGGTGCCGACGGCCTGGACGATTATCGCATAATCGCCACCCAGCTCCCGCGCCTGATCGCACCGGGCGGGATGGCCGCGATCGAAATCGGCGCTACCCAGGCCGAAGCGGTTTCCGCCTTGCTGGCCGCCCAGGGCCTGAAGGTCGCGGTTCGCCGTGATCTTGCCGGGCGCGACAGATGCGTCATCGCCACACCTTGAAAGTGACACACTTCGGTTACATATTTCTTCTTGGACAAACGCCCCGCAGCCGCTATTGAGCGCCAAGGGGCAGACGATCTCAATCGACAAGTCGTTGAAATCGCGGGCCTGCCCAATCCATCGTCATTAGGCCGCTCGTCCGGCGGCCATGACAGGCCTTTCGCGCCTCCACCCTTGGTTTCGGGTTCGGCGCGGGTGGCGCGTGGGATTTGCATCCTCTTGGAGCAAGGCCGGGTTTGTTTTGAACACAAGGACCACAGGACTTTGAACATAAATCGTCAGGCCGGCCGCCGTCGCGGCCGTGGTGGCCAGCGCCAGGGTGGCGGCGGTAATCCCAACGGCAACAACGGGAACCGCATCGACAACCGCGCGCGGGGCAATGCGAACCAGCTCTTCGAGAAGTACAAGGCACTCGCCGCCGAGGCGCAGCGCCAGGGCGACCGCGTCAACACCGAATATTATCTGCAGTTCGCGGATCACTATTTCCGTGTGCTCGCCGAGAATCGCAGCCGGTTCGAAGAGCAGAACCCGAATCAGGCTCAGCAGCGCCGCGGCCGCGAGGACGCGTTCGACGATGAGGATGAGGGCTACGAGGACGAGGGCGCCGACGGCGAGAGCCAGGAGCCTCGCCGCGAGGTCCAGGCCGAGCCGCGTCGTGAGAGCCGCAACCGTGACGATCGTGGCAATCGCGACGACCGCGGCAACCGTGAGGATCGCGGCAATCGCGAACCGCGCGAGGCTCGCGGTAACCGCTATAACGGCAATGCCAATGCCAATGCTGGCGTCAACGGCAACGTGAACGGCTATGCCGAGAACGACACCGACGAGGCGAACGGCGTCGAGGTGGCCGAGGTCGCCGCGCCGGTCGAAGAACGCGCCGAGCGTCCGTCGCGCCGTGGCCTGCGTCCGCGCCGCGAACCGCGTGCGGTCGAGGCGAGCGAAGGCGAAACCTTCGACGCGTCGCTGCTGCCGCCGTCGCTCGGCATTTCGGCCGGCACCGAGGGCGAGGAAGAGCCCGCCCCCAAGCCACGCCGCCGCCGCACGCCGCGCGCGGTCGCCGCGGAGCCGGCTGCCGACGCCGCCGAATAACGGACGGCTTCGAATAAAAAAACGCCCGGCCGGATCCGATCCGCCGGGCGTTTTGTTTTGGGAAGGGCATAAGGCGAAGGGAGCCGGTGGTTCCGGCTCCCGTCACCATGTCATGCCAGCGCGGGTTCGGCGGTCGCGGCCTGCGGAGACGTTGCCTCTCCGCTGATAAAGGCGAGGATGTCCGCATTGATGAGGTCCGGGTGTGTCGTCATGCAGCCGTGCGGCAAGCCTTGATAGGTCTTGAGCGTACCGTTTTTGAGCAGCTTTACGGCCAGCGGACCGCTGTCGGCATAAGGCACGACCTGATCGTCCTCGCTGTGGATCACCAGCACCGGCACGTCGATCTGCTTCAGGTCCTCGGTGAGGTCGGTCTCCGAGAATACCTTGATGCAATCATATCCCGCATTGGCGCCGCCCATCATGCCCTGGCGCCACCAATTGTCGATCAAGCCTTGGATAGGTTCCACGCCCGGTTTGTTGAAATTGTAGAACGGACCCGAGGCGACATCGAGGTAGAATTGCGAGCGGTTCGCCATGAGCGCGGTGCGAAAGCCGTCGAAAACCTCGATCGGCGTACCGCCGGGGTTCGTCTCACTCTTCACCATCACCGGCGGGATGGCGGAAATGAGCACCGCCTTCGACACGCGGCCTGGCTCGGCGCGCGCGACATAGCGGGCGACCTCGCCGCCGCCGGTCGAATGGCCGACATGGATCGCGTCCTTGAGATCGAGCGCCCGCGCGAGTGCGATGACATCGGCCGCATAGGTATCCATATCGTTGCCGGTGTCGGGCTGCCCCGAACGGCCATGACCGCGACGGTCATGCGCGACGACACGGAAGCCCTTGGCGCGGAAGAACAGCAGCTGGTTGTCCCAATCGTCGGCGCTGAGCGGCCAGCCGTGGTGAAACACGATTGTCTGCGCGCCGCGCGCGCCCCAATCCTTGTAGAAAATCTCGGTGCCGTCGTCGGTGGTGATGAAAGGCATGGGGGAATTCCTCTCGTAAAGAGGCGTGCCGGCCGGCAGGACCGGTGCTGCTGTCTCGCGAAGGAATCGTCGACGGGCCCAGATACGCTATCCGCCAAACTCGGATCCGATTCGGTCACGGGGACCCGGTGACGTTACAGCCGCAATGGCCGGGGGTCACTTCATCAATGCGTGCTTGCCGCCAAATCCGCGTTCGGCACCCCGACTCTCCGCGCAATTGACGATCGCGCCGAAATGGATGCGACGCCGCAGCCTCGACCATCTTTCAGCTTCCGTTCACCCGCCAATACGTTAGCTTCGTCGCAAACAAGATTAGGGGATGAAGATGCGCGCATTGGCGGTTTCGGTCCTGTTGCTGGCGCCCGGCGCCGCCTTGGCGCAGACCGCGCCGCAACCTTCGGCCCAGGGCGATGTCTCGGTCACCATTTACAATAACAACTTGGCGCTGATCCAGGATACGCGGCGGCTGGCTTTGGCCAACGGCGTCAATCGCCAGGAATTTCCCGACGTCTCCGACCGCATCCGGCCCGAGACGGTGCGGCTGTCGGTCGACGGTGCGTCGATCGTCGAACAGAATTTCGACTATGACCTGTTGTCGCCGAGCGCGCTGATCCAGAAAGCGGTCGGACAGACCATCACGCTCGTCCGCACCAACCCGGCGACCGGTGCCGAGACGCGCGAGCGGGCCAAGGTGCTGGCGACCAATGGCGGCGTTGTGCTCCAGATCGGCAACTCTATCGAGGTGCTGCGCGACGACGGGCTGCCGGTGCGCGTGGTCTACGATTCGCTGCCGCCCAATCTGCGCGCGCGGCCGACCCTGTCGATCTCGCTCGATGCCAGCGGTGGCGGTACGCGGCCGGCGACGCTCAGCTATTTGACCACCGGGCTTGGCTGGAACGCCGATTATGTCGCCTTGTTCGACGAAGCGAAGAGCACGATCGACGTCCAGGGCTGGGTGACGCTGCGCAACGACAACAATGTCGCCTTCACCAACGCCGATACGGTTTTGGTCGCCGGCGCGCCGGGCCAGGGGCGTGGCGGCAATGCCGGCATGGCCCCGGGAACGTTGCCAGGCACCGAGAGCGCGCGGCGCGCGCGGCTGGGCGATTTCTACCTCTATCCGGTCGGGCACCGCATCACGATCGCGCCCAACCAGCAGAAACAGGTCAGCTTCCTGTCGGTCGGCGGCGTGCCGGCGAAGAAGCTCTATCAATATCGCAACGACTGGTACGGATCGTCGAGCGACCCGGTGAGTGCCGCCACCGTTCTCAGCTTTTCGAGCTCGAAGGATGGCGGGCTGGGCGACGCGCTGCCCGCGGGCACGGTCCGCGTTTATATCCGCGATGCCAAGGGCCAGCCGCAATTCATCGGCGAGAACCGCATCGATCACACACCGATGGGGTCGACGCTGGCGATCCGCACCGGCGAGGCGTTCGACGTCAAGGTCAAGCCGGCGGTCGAGAAGCGCGAGAAGATCAACAGCGGCGAATGGGAGCGGACCGAGAAATTCCGCATCTCGATCGATGGCGGCAAGCCGACGACGGTCGAGCGCGAGGACGAGGTCACCTATTGGCGCACGACGATGAGCTATACGGTGACCAATGCGCGGCCCGAACCGGTGACCGTCGACCTGGTCCAGGCCGGACTGGACCGCACCTACTGGCACGACACGCGTGTTTCGAGCGAATCGATCAAGGGCGAACAGCGCTCGCTCGACGAGCGGTTGTGGCATGTGACGGTGCCGGCCAACGGGTCGACCGTGCTGACCGTCGCGTTCGATACCCGGTACTGACGGCGAGATCCGCGCGATGCGCGCCGCCTTGCTGTTGCTGCTCGTGCTGGCCGGCGCCATGCCGGCGCGCGCGCAGACAATCGTCACGTCCGCCGGCCCCGACAAAGTGTCGGTCACGCTCTATCGCGACCCCAATCGCGACGCCCAAAGCGCGATCAACCGGTCCTATCCGCAGGGTTTCGCGCTGATCACCGAGACGCGGACGGTTACCATTCCCGCCGGCCCGGCGGTTATCCGGTTCGAAGGCGTGGCGGGCAATATCTTGCCCGAAAGCGCCTTGGTGTCGGGGCTGCCCGATGGTGTCGAGGAGAAGAATCTCGATGCCAACCTATTGTCACCGCGATCGCTGTTCGACCGTGCGCTGGGCCGGCGCGTCCTGGTCCGCCGCACCGATCCGGCGACGGGCAAGGCGCAACTGCTGCAAGCGACCTTACGCTCGTCGGCCAATGGCGCGGCGGTGCTCCAGTTCGGCGGCGTCTATGGCGACCTGCGCTGTTCGGGCCTGCCCGAAGCGATCGTCTATGACGGCGTGCCCGAGGGCTTGTCGGCCAAGCCGACGCTGTCGGTGAAGACGATTGGCAAGGCTCAGCGCCAGGTGACGCTGACCTTGTCCTATCTGTCGGGCGGGTTCGACTGGCAGGCGGATTATGTCATCGCGATGCGCAAGGACGGGCGGAGTGCCGATCTGTTCGCGTGGATCACTTTGGCATCAACCGACGTAACCAGCTTCGTCGATGCCGATACCCAGGTGGTCGCGGGCAAGATCAACCGCACCGCGAACAGCAATTACGGTCCGCGCAATTTCGCCTCGGCGAGCTATCTGCCGCTGCAATGCTGGCCACTGCCGGAATACGATCTGGATGATGGAGAAGGCTTCGCCCCCGAGGCGCCGCCGCCTCCCCCTCCGCCGCCACCGGCCCCGGCCCCGCCGCCGATGGATATCGTCGTCACTGGTAGCCGCGTCGCCGCGCGTATGATGGAGGCGAAGATGGCAACCGCGGAGGAACTCGGCGACCTCAAACTCTATCGCTTTCCGAGCCGGGTCACTGTCGCCTCGCAATCGCAGAAACAGGTCGGGCTGATGAGCAAGTCGGGCGTCAAGCTCGCGCCAATCTATGTCAGCGACGTCATAGGCGAGGATGCCGAGACGACGTTGCTGCTGCGCGGCAAGAACAACGCCGCCAACGGCCTCGGCGCGGCGATGCCGGCGGGCAAGGCCGCGGTGTTCAGCGATGTCGATGGAAAGATGTTGCTGGTCGGCGAATCGGCGATCGACGACAAGGCGGTGGACGAGATCGTCGAGTTCCGCATGGGTCGGCCGCAGAGCGTGTCGGCGCAAGTGGTGGGAACGCGCCGCCACCCCGATGATCGCGTCACCAAATACGCGTTGACCATCACCAACGACCAACCCTGGCCGGTGACCTATGAAGCCAAGATTCATCTCGACGACGATGAAAAGATGGCGCGATCGAGCAGCAGACTGGGTAGGAAGGACGGCGCGTCTTTCTGGACGACCATGGTTCCCGCGAACGGCACCGCGACCTTGTCCTATGCGGTGCGCAACGATCGCAACCGGTAGGATTCTTGAGCTTCCCGCAGTTGCTGCCGGCCTGCAGCGGAGCGAAGCATAGGACCGTTTCAGGTTGCCGAAATCGCGGCTAGAGCGGCGCGATGCAGCGGCTCGCCATTTACGACATGGACAAGACGATCACGCGGTCGCCGACTTGGATGGCGTTCCTCCGCGCCTGGGCGAGGCGGCGGCCGTGGCGGATCGCGGCGTTGGCGGCGAGTGCCGCGCCCGCCGCGCTCTATCTCGGCAAGCGCATCGATCGTGCTCGGCTGAAGGAAATGACGCAGCGGCTGGTGATGGGGCGGGGGGCGGCGAGCGTCGCGGTCGATCGCGTTGCCGGGCGTTTCGCCGCCAATGTCGTGACGGGGAAGGTATGGGACGATGCCCGCGCGCGCATCGCGGCCGATCGCGCGGCCGGTTATCGCGTGGTGATGGCGACCGCCTCCTATGATTTCTACGTCCGTCCTATCGCCGCCGCGCTGGGCATCACTGATGTCATCGCGACGCCATCTACGCTCGAACATGGCCGTTTGCTGCCGCGTATCGCCGGCGAGAATTGCTACGGCGACGCCAAGCTGCGGATGATCGAAGCATGGATGGAGCGCGAGGGGATCGTGCGCGCCGACGCTCATATCCGTTTCTATTCGGATCACGTGTCGGATGCGCCGACGCTCGACTGGGCGGACGAGGCCTTCGCGGTCAATCCGCACGCGCCGTTGCTGGCGCTGGCGCAGGAGAAAGGCTGGGAGGTGCTGCGCTGGCGGTAAGGTTTAGGCCATCGCTGTAGTTTCCCTCCCTTGGCAGGGCGGGGAGCTACAATCTTCTACAACAACACATCCACCGCATGGATGACGAGCCCGACCAGGCCACCGACCAATGTACCGTTGATGCGGATATATTGCAGGTCGCGGCCGACCGCATTTTCCAGCCGTCGCGTGATGGTCTGCGCGTCCCATCCGCGTACCGTTTCCGACACCAATCGGACGATCGCGTCGCCATAATCGGCCGCGGTGCCGACCGCAGCGCGGCGGGCGAACCGGTTGATCGTGTTGGCGAGCTCGGCATCCTCCTGCAATGTGGTGCCGAGCTGGTGCAGCGCCTCGCCGAACCGCCCCGCCATCATCGCGTCGGGATCGCGCGCGATCTTGAGCATGGCGCCGCGCATCTGCTCCCAAATGCCTTGCCACCAGTCCGACAGCGCCGGATTGTCGAGCATCTCCGCCTTGAAACCCTCGACTCGCGCGCGCATCGTCTCATCGTGCTGCAAGTCGTGCGCGAGTTGCGCCAGGCCTTCCTCAGCCTTGGCGCGCAGCGGATGGTCGGGTTGCGACGCCATGTCCTGGATCATGCCGTCGAGCCCGGCGATGATCTTGTTGGCCAGCGTCTCGTCGAGCCCGGTCCAGCGCATCAGCGATCCGGCGCGCTCATGCACCATCGCGCGGATCACCGGTTCGTTGGCCGACAACACCTTGGCCGCCCATTTGATGATGCCGTCGAGTAGGGGAACGTGGCGGTTGTCGGCGATCGCGACGCTGAGTGCGTTGCCCAGGAGCGGCGAGATTTCGAGTGAGCGCAGCCGCTGCGCCAGGGTCGCCCGCACCATCCCGCCCAGCCGCTCCTGGTCGAGCGATTCGAGCATGTCGGCGGCGAGCCGCGACGCGCCGCGCCTCAGCCGGCCTTCACTCGCGCCCTTCGGGCTCGCCAGCCAGCGTCCGGCGGCGCCGGCGACGTCCACGCGCTGCATGCGCCGCGCGACGACGCGTGGGATCAGGAAATTATCGCGCAGGAATTGCGCGAGCGTGTCGCCGATCCGATCCTTGTTCCTGGGGACGATCGCAGTGTGCGGAATTGGCAGGCCGAGCGGGTGGCGAAACAACGCGGTCACCGCGAACCAGTCGGCCAGCCCGCCGACCATCGCAGCCTCGGCAAAGGCGCGGACGAAACCCCAGGCGGGGTGACGATCGCCGAGCGCGCGCGCGATCAGGTACAAAGCGGCCATCGCCACCAATAGAGCGGTCGCGACTAACCGCATCCGCCGGAGGCCAGGGGGCGCGGCGGTCGGGCCGGGTACGGACAGTCGCGCCAGCTTCATGCCCGAAACAATCCCCGAAAGCCGGGATTGTTCAAGCCCTCCTTATGCGCCCGGCCATTATTATTCGGCCGGCTGCGGCCCCTGTTCGCCATGGTCGTAGCCGATCGGCTTGGGCGCATCGGGATGCGCGAGGATCGGCCGGCTATCGTCGCCCGGACGATAGGTCAGCAACACGCGGCGCAGCCACGGTCCGGCCCATTCCTCGATTCCGATCGCCAGGCTGAAGCTGGCCGGCACGATCAGCAAGGTGAGGGCGGTCGACAGGATCAGGCCGCCGATCACGACGATGCCCATCGGCGCGCGCCACGAGGCGTCGCCCGACAGCGACACCGCGGTCGGCACCATGCCCGCGACCATTGCGACCGTGGTCATCACGATCGGCTGCGCGCGCTTGTGACCGGCATCCTCGATCGCGGCGAGGCTGGGCACGCCCTTGGCCATCTCCTCGAGCGCGAAGTCGATCAGCAGGATCGAGTTCTTGGCGACGATGCCGATCAGCATCAGCAGGCCGATATAGACCGGCATCGAGATCGGCTGGCCGGCGATCCACAAGGCGATCAGACCGCCCAGCGGTGCCAGTAGCAGCGAGCCCATATTGACGAACGGCGGGAGGACGCGGCGATAGAGCAGCACCAGCACCGCGAACACCAGGAACACGCCGGCCACCACCGCGACCAGGAAGTTGTTGATCATCTCGGCCTGCCACTTGGCCTGACCGAGCGTCAGCTGCTGCACGCCATTGGGCAGGTGCTGCATGATCGGCAGCGCGTTGATTTCCTTCCACGCCTGGCCCGACACCAACGGCTTGCCGGTCTTGGGGTTGAGGCCCAGATCGGCGCCGATCGTCAGCTGACGCTGCAGCTGGACGCGTTCGATTTTCGACGGGCTGGCACCAAAGCCGATATCGGCGACGGTCGACAGCGGCACCGAACCGCCGTTGATCGTCGACACCGGGATATTTTCGATCGTCGACATCCGCGCGCGGGCCGATTGTTCGAGCGCGACGGTGATCGGAACCTGGCGATCGCTGAGCGAGAATTTCGCCTTGTTCTGGTCGATATCGCCCAGGGTGGCGAGGCGCACCGCGCTCGACAGCGCCTGGGTCGTCACGCCTAGGTTCGCGGCGAGGTCGAACCGTGGGCTGACCACCAGTTCGGGCTGTTGCAAATCGCCCTGGATGCGCGGCGCGGTGACCGATTTCAGCTTCGACAGCTGCTGCACGATCGTCTGCGCGGTCGAGGTCAGCAATTTCGGATCGTCGCCGCCCAGCACGATCGTGATGTCGCGGCCGCTCGAGCCCCAGCCTTGCTGGGAGCGGAACGAGACACGCGCGTCGGGAATCGCGGCCAGGGTCGGCGCCAACTGGCGCTCGAACTGGACGCTCTTGAGGTCCTTGTCCTTCTTGAAGATCGCGGTCACGCGGCCGTTGCCGACAAAGGCACGCGAATAGACGTCTTCGACCTGCGGCTGCTTCTTGAGGATGGCCGCTACCTTGTCGACCACCGCCTGAGTCTGGGCGAGCGTCGTCCCCGGCACCATTTCGATGCTCGCGGTCGACGCATCCTGATCCTGATCGGGCTGGAACGATTGCGGCAGGATGGCGAAGAAGACCACAGTCAGCGCCAGCGCGACCGCCCCCGCCACGATCGACGACCAGCGGTGGCGCAGCGTCCAGCGCAGCGCCGCCATATACCAGTTCATCATCCGGCCTTCGCCGTGCGCGGCATGGCCCTTGGCCTTGAGGAAATAGGCCGCGATCATCGGCGTCAGCAGTCGCGCGACGGCCAGCGACATCAACACCGAGGCGACGACGGTCAGGCCGAAATTCTTGAAGAACTGACCCGATACGCCCGGCATCAGGCCGACCGGCAGGAACACCGCGACGATCGACATGGTGGTGGCGAGCACCGCGAGGCCGATCTCGTCGGCGGCGTCGATCGCTGCCTGATAGGCGGTCTTGCCCATGCGCATGTGCCGGACGATGTTCTCGATCTCGACGATCGCGTCGTCGACCAGCACGCCTGCCACCAGGCTCAACGCGAGCAAGGTCATCTGGTTGAGCGTGAAGCCCAGCTGCTGCATGACGAAGAAGGTGGGGATCGCCGATAGCGGGATGGCCAGCGCCGAGATCGCCGTCGCCCGCCAGTCGCGCAGGAACAGGAACACGACGAGCACGGCCAGGCCCGCGCCTTCGTACATCGCTTCCATCGCCGAGTGATATTGCATCTCGGCATATTGGACGTTGTTGAAGATCAGCTTGAACTTGACCTTGGGGTTCTTCTTTTCGAGGTCGGCGAGCTTCTTCTCGGCGCCATGGAAAACGGTGACGTCCGATGCGCCCTTGGCGCGTTGGAAGTCGAACGAGATGACCTGCGCGCCGTTGAGCTGCGACGCCGAGCGCTGTTCGGCGAATTGGTCGACCACGGTCGCGATATCGGTCAGGCGCACCATGCGGCCGCCACCGACCGAAATCTGCGTCTGACCAAGCGCATAAGCGTCCTTGGCGTTGCCGAGCACGCGCACCGTCTGTTCGGAGCCCGCAATCTCGGCGCGGCCGCCCGCGGCGTTCATGTTGACCTGGCGCAGCTGGGCGTTGACCTGGCTGGCGGTCAGGCCGAGCGATTGCAGCTTGTCGGGATCGAGCTTGACGCGGATCTCGCGGCTGACACCGCCATTGCGTTCGACGGTCGCCATGCCCGACACCGACTGCAATTCCTTGGTGACGGTATTGTCGATGTACCAGCTCAGCTGCTCGATCGTCATGTCGGTCGAGATCGCGGCATAATTGGCGAGGTCGTTGCCGGTGGTGTTGGCGCGTTCGACCTGGGGCTCGAGGATGCCGTCAGGCAGGTTGCCGCGAATTTGCTGCAGCGCGCTGCGCACGTCCTCGACCGCGCGGTCGATCGGCGTACCGATGTCGAGCTGGACGATGGTGACCGAATTGCCTTCGGTCACGTTCGAGTTGATCTCGTCGATACCAGACAGGCTGCGGACCGCGGCCTCGACCTTCTGCGTAACCTGGTTTTCGAGTTCGGTCGGCGCGGCGCCAGGCTGGCTGACCGACACGATCACGACCGGGAAATCGATATCCGGGTCGTTGTTGACCTGCATCGTCGCGAAGCTGACCAACCCGGCGACGGTCAGCATGAAGAACAGGACGAGGCTGGGGACCGGGTTGCGGATCGACCAGGCGGATATGTTGCGGAAGCTCATGCGAACATCCTTCTCAAAGCTTGCGCAGCTGTGGCTTGACCTTCTGGCCGGGGCTCAGGAACGCGCCCGCCGACAATACCACGCGCTCGTCGCCGGTCAGTCCCTGGACGATCGCGACGCCGCGATCGGTGACTTCGCCGGTCTTGATCGCGCGGCGCTCGACCTTGTCGTCCTTGCCCAGGATATAGACGAAATTGCCGCTGGCGTCGGTCTGGATCGCCGAGTTGGGCAGGATCGGCGACGTGTTCGCGCCGCCATAGATCGTCGCCGAGGCGAAGCCGCCGGGGCGCAACGTGGCGTCGAACGGGATCGCGATGCGGACGATGCCGCGGCGCGACTGCGGATCGATCACCGGGGGCAGCTGCCACACCTGGCCGGCGAACGACTGGCTGCCGCCGACTGGGGTCACCTCGGCCCGCGAGCCGACCGAAATGCCCTTGATGTCACCTTCGGCCACTTCGGCCCTGAGCTCCATCTCGCCACCCTTGGCCATCCGGAACAGCGTGCCCGAGCCCGAACTGACGATCTGGCCGGGCTCGACCATGCGCGCCAGCACCAGGCCGGCAGCGGGAGCGCGG
This sequence comes from Sphingomonas pruni NBRC 15498, assembly GCF_001598455.1. Taxonomy (GTDB): domain Bacteria; phylum Pseudomonadota; class Alphaproteobacteria; order Sphingomonadales; family Sphingomonadaceae; genus Sphingomonas; species Sphingomonas pruni. Next base: position 14,185 of record NZ_BCYZ01000023.1, on the reverse strand, counting down.
ATGTCGAGCCGCCCGTTGCGCGCCTGGGTCTCGGCGAGCTGCGCCTGCGCCACCTTCACCTTGGCATTGGCTGCCGCGAGCGTCGCTCCCTTGCGTTCGAGATCGGCCTTGGAGATGAAGCCGCGGTCGACCAGCGCCTGAGCGCGATTATATTCGCTCTGGGCGATGGCGGCATCCGACTTGGCTACCGCGATCGAGGCAGCGAGGCTGCTCGCGGTCTGCACCTGGACCGAGCGGTCGACGGTCGCCAGGACCTGGCCGGCACCGACCCATTGGCCCGGCTGTACCAGCACGGCCGTTACGCGGCCGCCCTCGCCGGCCACGCCGACCGGCATGTCGACTCGCGCGGCGAGCGACCCCGTCGCCGACACCATGCGATCGACCGAGTTACGCCCGGGCGAGCCTACCGATACGGTCGGCATCTGGTCCGCGGGGGCGCCGCTGGCGGTCGTCCCGCCGGTTCCGGCCGCGGGCTTGGCGGCGGGGCGCATCATGAAGAAAGCGACGATCAGCACGACGATGACCGCGCCGATCCCGGCCAGGACCAGCCAACGGCGGCGCGGCGCCGCGGTTTCGTCGGTGAGCGCGTACATGCCGCTCGACTCGTAATTCATGTCCGCCACGTTCCCCATGTGCCCTGTCATTGAGGCACCATCAGGGCCTCCGTTGGAACTGTATTATAGAAATAAAGCACCGACCTCAAGAGGCTCGGTGCGCTACCTTTATAATGTCCTTTTCGGCCGTGAATCGCAATCCGCAACGTTATTTCGTGTCGGAAACGGTTGCATTTGCGGGCGCTTTGGGCGGACGATGCGGCACCGCCCATCAAAGAGGCGGTAAGGAGGGAAGTTCGATGCCCGAAAGATCGATTCTAGGATGGCTGCTGATCGGCCTCGTCGCCGGAGTGCTTGGCAAGTTCGTGATGCCGGGCAAGGATCCCGGCGGGTTCATCGTCACGATCCTGATCGGCATTGCCGGCGCATTGCTGGCCGGCTTTGTCGCGCAGACGATGAACTGGACGTTGGTCGGCGGCTGGCAGAACTATGCGGCGGCGACGGCCGGTGCGATCGTGCTGCTTGCTTTGTACAGGCTGGTGGTCAACCGTCGCGTATAGTGCGTTCGCGTAAGGCCGCGACCTCGTTCAGGTTGGTGTAGTCCGTCTTGTGGCACGGGCGCCGAGGACGGAATGATCCGTCATGTCTGGAGGACATATGCGTTTGCTTGCCACTGCCGTCGTCATCACCCTGTCATCGATCGCGGTTGCTCCCGCGCTCGCGCAGACGATGCCCGTCGCGCCGGCGATGATCCCCGACGGGACGTTGCTCGACATCACCGCGACCGGAAAGACCACGCGCGTTCCCGATCTGGCGACGATCCGCGCCGGGGTCGTCACCCAGGCGCCGACTGCCGCGGCGGCACTGTCGGACAATGCCAATCGCATGAGCGCGGTCCTGTCGGCGCTCAAGCGCGCGGGTATCCAGCCGCGCGACATCGCGACCGCCAACGTCTCGTTGCAGCCGCAATATCGCTACGAGGACAACAAGCCGCCTGTCATCACCGGCTATCAGGCGACCAACAATGTCTCGATTCGCTTTCGCGACATCGCCAAATCCGGCGCGATTCTCGACGCGTTGGTAGCGCAGGGCGCCAACCAGATCGACGGACCCAATCTCTCGCTCGACCAGCCCGACGCGGCGCTCGACGAAGCGCGTGTCGACGCGGTCAAGCGCGCTCAGGCGCGCGCGCAGCTTTATGCCAAGGCGGCGGGCCTGTCGGTGTCGCGCATCCTGACGATCGCCGAAGGTGGAGAAATTGCCGGACCCCCGCCCCCGATGCCGGTCTATCGCATGGCCGCGGCCAAGGCGGCGGACACCCAGGTTATGCCCGGGGAGAGCGACGTCACCGTCACGATCACGGTCCGCTTCCTGCTCAAATAAGCGAAAGGGGCCGCTTCCGGTCGGAAGCGGCCCCTGAATTAATGACGTCCGATCAGCGCGCCAACCGGCCGCGATTGATCAGGTGAAGGACGGCGAGCAGAATGATCGCGCCCAGCACCGAATAGACGAACGTATTGATCGTGATCGCGTCGTTGATCCCGGCGCCGAAGAGCAAACCGGCGATCACGGCGCCGACGATCCCGACGACGATATTGACGAGAATACCCGACCCGCCGCCGCGGACCACAAGGCTGGCGAGCCAACCCGCGAGACCACCGACGACGAGCCAGATGATGATGGATTCAAGCATGCAACCCTCCGATTTTCCCGGCCACGAACGGCCGGATCCTTCCGGGTTACGACGCTCCAATCAGCCGGTTTGTTCCGCTACCGTTTTTGTCGGCGCGGGCGTCTCGATCTTTAGGGTCGCATCTTTTTGCGGAAACGGTGCCCCCGTCTTTCCGCGCGATACTCAATATTTCTGCTGACGCTCGTAAAGGCTCTTATAATGCTGGATGCGCGTCACGCGCAGTCCGGGCATGCCCGAACGATCGATCGCGCGCTGCCAGCCGGCGAATTCCTCGACGGTCAGATTGTACCGGTCGCACACTTCGTCGACGCTCAGCAGACCGCCATTGACCGCAGCCACGACCTCTGCCTTGCGACGCACGACCCAACGCGTCGTATCCGCTGGGGGTAGCGTCTCGAGAGTCAGCGGCTCCCCGAGGGGGCCGATCACCTTTGCAGGGCGTATTTTCTGGTTCTCAATCATTCACTACCTCGATTGGGGCGGGGGGCCCCCACTCACTTTGGCTAAAACGACCGTTAGCGGCCGGACTTGAACATCCATTGAAGCGTCTAGGTAAACACGTCCTTCATTCTTGACCCCAATCCGCGATCCGCGCGGCGACGTTCGCGTCGAATGCGCCCGAGGCCGGGAAGAAGGCCGAGGATTCAATCACTCGCGGAAATTGCCGAGTCTGAATGAGCGCGGTCGGGCTCGCCGCCTGGCGTGCCGAGATGCCGACCATCAGGACGGCCAGGTCGGGTGGCAACACCGCAACCGACGCGTCGTGATCGAATCTCAGATAGCTCAGGTCCACGCTTTTACTCGCCCGCGTTCAACAGAATCGAGGGTCTACCCATTTTGCCCTAAAGGTCGGTAAAGACGGTGTTCGCGACCGCTTAACCTCGCGAATTCGGGTGATCGCCTAGGCAAAGCGGGCCGGCATCCCTATTGAGCGCCCTACAGCAATGACCGAAGCCGACTTCCAACTGGGCCCCGATCTGTCGGGAAAGCGCATCGTCGTCGCCATGTCAGGCGGGGTCGATTCGTCGGTCGTGGCCGCGCTCGCCGCGCGATCGGGGGCGGAGACGATCGGCATCACGCTACAGCTCTACGACCATGGCGAAGCGGTGGGACGCGCCGGCAGTTGCTGTGCCGGGCGCGACATCCGCGACGCGCGTGCGGTGTGCGACCGGCTCGGCATCGCGCATTATGTCCATGATCATGAAAGCGCGTTCCGCGATGCCGTGATCGACCAGTTCGCCGACGAATATGTCGCCGGGCGGACGCCGATCCCCTGCGTTCGCTGCAACATGGGGCCCAAGTTCACCGACCTGTTCCGGCTGGCGCGAGACCTCGGCGCCGACTGCCTCGCGACCGGCCATTATGTCCGCCGCGTCGAAGGAGCGGGGGGCGCCGAACTCCACCGTGCCGCCGATCCGGCGCGCGACCAGAGCTATTTCCTGTTCGCGACGACGCAGGACCAGCTAGATTTCCTGCGCTTTCCCTTGGGAGGCATGCCGAAGCCGCGTGTCCGCGAGCTTGCGGCCGAACTTGGTCTGGGCGTGGCCACAAAGCCCGACAGCCAGGACATTTGCTTTGTCCCCGACGGCGATTATGCGAGCCTGGTCAAGAAGTTGCGGCCAGAGGCGGAAGCCGGCGGCGACATCGTCGACCTGGCCGGTCGCAAGCTCGGCGAGCATAAGGGCCTGATCCACTTCACCATCGGCCAGCGCCGAGGGCTCGAGATCGGCGGCAGCCCCGAGCCGCTCTACGTCATAAGGCTCGATCCGGCGACGCGCCGCGTCATCGTCGGCCCGCGCGCCGCGCTCGGCGTTGCCTCGGCGCGATTGTCGGAAATGAATTGGCTGGGTGGCGATTATAACGGGCCGATTGCCGCCAAGGTGCGTAGCCTGGCCAAGCCGGTGCCCGCGCATTTCGCCGGTGATCGCGTATCGTTCGACAGCCCCGAATATGGCGTCGCGCCGGGGCAGGCGGCGGTGCTCTATGCCGGCGACCGCGTGCTCGGCGGCGGCTGGATTGAGGAAACGCAAGCGGTGGAGGCGGCGCTCGCGGCGTGAGAACCGTCAGTTATCCGTCGGTTGATTATACGCCGCAATGTGACCCATGATCTTCAGACCGGTTGGAGTGTTTTCCAGCGGGAGCTTTTTCCCTAGCCGTTCCAATGCCGCGCGAATGGCTGTCACGTCCTGAATATAGTCTTCGGCGGGGACATTATTCGGTCTAGGAAATCGAACAAGCGATGGAATCTCCATCCATTCGATCGACAGTAGCGGAAACGGACCCACCTCAAGCGAATCGGCGAAATCATGCGGGGTGCTCAGCCAAGGCAATTGCATCTGCTGTGGAGCATTCGCGTCGACAAACTTAACCGCAACCCGACGGATCGTCGGTTCCATGGCACCGAGGATTGTCAGCGTTTCTCGCCATTTGGTCGAGGACATGAGTGAACCGGCATAGTCGCGACGGACCGCTCGGCGCGCCTTTTCGAGTTCGTTGTTAAGGTCGACCATCGACAATGGATATCGAGCGGCACCGATTTTCGCTACGATATTGCTATTCGCCCTTCGGGAAAAACCGCTCGATCACGCTCGACGCCAATCGCGCCGGACGCAGCGTCTGGGCATCGATGCAGCACCAGCTCGATTTGACCTCGGCCAGCACTTCCTCGCCGCGGTGGATGACCGTCTGGTAGAAAGCGCGCGCTCCCTGCACCTTCTCGAGCAGGACGGTGGCGATCACCTCGTCGTCGAGGAAGGTGGGCTTGCGATACGTGATCTCATGCTTGAGCGCGACCCACAGCAGGCTGGCGACGGCGTCGGCCGGGGCGATCTTCTGCCAGTGGCTGAGCACAGCGTCCTGCACCCACTTCAGATAGGAGGCATTGTTGACGTGCCCCATGAAGTCGATGTCGGCGGGTTGGATGCCGATCGGAAAATCGTGCGGGATGGCATGGTCGGTCACGCTCGGGACTATAGCGGAAGCGATGGAAAATAGCCAGTTTTGCCGGGGGGGTGAGCGGACGCTACGGAAAGCTGGTATGCTATAAATTCCGCCCCGGAACGGGGAGGGGGACCACTCGCTACGCGAATGGTGGAGGGGGCCCGCGACAACGAGCAACAGACTAGGGGCTAGCAAACAGCCGGCCCCCTCCACCACGCGCTATCGCGCGCGGTCCCCCTCCCCGTTCCGGGGAGGATTTGAGGTCAATCGAGCAAAAACGTCCCCTCCAACACCGTCACGCAATTCCCGCCCAGGATCACGCGATCGCCCTCCAGCCGGCAGTCGAGATACCCGCCGCGCGCGCTTGCCTGATAAGCCGTGAACCGATCGCGTCCCAGCCGCTTCGCCCAATAGGGCACCGCGACCGCATGCGCCGATCCGGTCACCGGATCCTCGTCGATTCCGCCGCCGGGCGCGAAGGCGCGGCTGATGATGTCGGTTTCGTCACCCGGTGCAGTAGCGATGGTTAGCAGGTCGCCGCCCGCCGCCAGTGCACGGAAATCGGGGGTGAGCGCGCGCACCTGATCGGCGCTTTCCAGCACGATCAGCGCATAGCGATGCTCGTGCCACAACGTCTCGACCGCGCTGTCGATGCCGAGGCCAGCGACGATCTCCGGCAACGGCTTGGGGGACGGCACCCAGGCGGGCAGCGCCAGTTCATAGCTGCCGCCGGCCCGCGCGACCTCGAGCATTCCGGCCTTGCGCGTGCGAAAGCGGACGCGCTCCCGATCGGCGTCGGACGACAGGACAAAATGTCCGCTCGCCAGCGTCGCATGGCCGCACATCACCACTTCGACCGCCGGCGTGAACCAGCGCAGATCGAAATCGGCCCCCCCATCTTCCTTGCCATCGTTGGACGCGACCAGGAAGGCGGTCTCGGACAGATTGTTTTCGGCCGCGATCTTCTGCAGCAGGTCGTCGTCGAGCCAGTGATCGAGCGGCATCACCGCCGCCGGATTGCCCTCAAAGGCATGACGCGCGAATGCGTCGATCTGCGCGATCGGTAACCTCACAGCCTGTCTCCCTTAGATACGCTTGCCGAACCAGTGCGGCGTCACATCGGCTTCGACCAGCGGGTTGTCGGTGTCGACATGCCCTTCGGGATCGACATGGATCAGCACCTCGACCCGGGGAAAGGCCCGATGCAGCGCGTTCTCGACGCGCTCGACGACCTCATGCGATTGCGCCACGGTCAGGTCGCGGCCGACTTCCATATGGAATTGCGCGAATTCGTGGCTGCCCGATCGCCGCGTGCGGAAATCGTGGATGCCCTTCAAGCCTTCCTGCCGTGCCGCGACTTCGATGAATTGCTTGCGCAGATCCTCGGGCCATTCCTTGTCCATCAACTGGTCGATCGCGTTGGACGATGCCTGAAACGCGCCCCAAGCGAGCCAGGCCGCGATGATGATGCCGAACACCGGGTCGGCACCACGCAGGCCGACATATTGATCGAGCACGATCGCGACGATCACCGAAAGGTTGAGGAACAGGTCCGACTGGTAATGGACCTTGTCGGCCATGATCGCGACCGATCCGGTCTTGCGGATGATGCTCCGCTGATAGGCGAGCAGCGCGAAAGTGGCGAGGATCGCGACGATCGACACGCCGATCCCGAACTCCGCTTCACCGGTCTGGCTATTGTCGCCAAACTTGAGGATCGCCCGCCAGGCGATGCCGGCGGCGGACAAAGTGATCAGCCCGACCTGGAACAACGCGGCCAATGCCTCCGCCTTGCCGTGACCGAAGCGGTGGTCGTGATCGGCGGGCTCGGCGGCGATCTTGACGCCGTAGAGCGTGACCAGGCTGGCCAACAGGTCGAGCCCGGTGTCCGCAAGGCTGCCGAGCATCGCGACCGACCCGGTCGACCAGGCCGCGTAACTCTTGAGCGCGAGCAGAAACAGCGCCATCGCCACGCTGGCCAGCGCGGCGCGGATCGCGAAGGGAATGATGCGGCGGCGTTCGCTCTCGGTCATCATGGGTAGAGCAGTCCTTCGGACCAGGTTCCGTCGCCCGCAAGGTCGAACACGCGGCGCTCGTGCAGGCGATGCGCGCGATCCTGCCAGAACTCGATATGGGTCGGGGTCAGGCGATAGCCACCCCAATGCGGCGGGCGCGGCACATCTTGCCCCGCGAATCGTGCTTGGACCTGCTCGAACCGCGCCTCGAACGTGGCGCGGCTGTCCAGCGGGCGCGACTGATCCGACGCCCAGGCGCCGAGCTGCGAATCACGACTTCGGCTGGCGAAATAAGCGTCCGACTCGGCGTCACTGGCGAGGCTCAGACTGCCCTCGATCCGGATCTGCCGGCGCAGCGACTTCCAGTGGAACAGCAGAGCGGCGTGCGAATTGGCTGCCATCTCGCCCGCCTTGCGGCTCTCGCGATTGGTGTAGAAGACGAAGCCGTCGCGGCCATGGCCCTTGAGCAATACCATGCGGACCGATGGGCGTCCCTCCGCGTCGGCAGTGGCAAGCGCCATCGCGTTCGAATCGTTGGGCTCGGTCGTCCGCGCTTCCGCGAACCAGCTATCGAAAAGGTGGAAGGGATCGGTGCTCATGATCGGGCCTTTAGCCGATCCTCCCCGCAAGCGGGGAGGATTTGGTTCGCGGAACGACTCCGCGCCTCTTGCCTGGACCCCCGGGCTTCGCCGGGCGACGGGCGACGGAACGAGTCCGTCGCTCGACGATTGAATCGGTTTCGCAACGGAGGTGACCATGGCCGCACGGGCCTATTGGCAGGGACAGATCAGGCTCGCGCTCGTGTCGATCCCGGTCGAGATCTACACCGCGACCAAGTCGGGCGCGCAAGTCGCGTTTCACCAGATCCACGAGCCTTCGGGCAAGCGGATCAAATACGAGAAGACCGTGCCCGGCATCGGGGAGGTGGATCCCGACGAGATCGTCAAAGGCTTCGAATATGAGAAGGGCGAATATGTTCTGCTCGACCAGGACGAGATCGATGCGGTGAAGCTCGAATCGAAAAAGACGCTCGAGCTCACGCAATTCGTCGACATGGATGAGATCGACGTCCTCTATTACGAGCGGCCCTATTTCGTCGTGCCCGCCGACGACCTGGCCGAGGAGGCGTTCATCGTCCTGCGCGAGGCGCTGCGCCGGTCGAAAAAGGTCGGGATCGGTCAGCTCGCGATGCGCGGGCGCGAATATGTCGTCAGCCTGAAACCCTGCGGCCGCGGCATGGTGTTGGAGACGCTGCGCTATGCCGGAGAGGTCAACCGCGCGCAGGGCTATTTCCGCGACATCCCCGATGACGAGCCCGACGACGATCTGCTCGACCTCGCGACCGCGTTGATCGACAAGAAGTCGTCCAAGTTCGATCCCGCCAAGTTCCACGACCATTATGTCGATGCGCTGAAGGACCTGATCGCGCGCAAGGCCAAGCAGAAGTCGCGCCGCAAGATCATCGAGGACAAGGATGACGAAGGGACCGGTCGTTCCGGGCCCAACGTCATCGACCTGATGGCGGCACTGAAGAAATCGATCGAGAAGCCGAGCGCCAAACCGGCGCAGAACGAGAGCGTCACCACCACCAAGAAGACCGCGCGCAAGAAGACCCCGGCGCGAGCCGCCCCGGCGAAGAAACGTGCTTGAGCCTCACTCGTCGTCCCGGCGAAGGCCGGGACCGCTGGCGGCTCTTGCCGGGACGGAGCCGCCGGCAACCCCGGCCTGCGCCGGGGTGACGGAAAGGACGCGGCATGGCTGATCGCGACCCTCTCGCCAAATATAACGCCAAACGTGACTTCTCGAAGACGGCCGAGCCCAAAGGCGAGCGCGCGAGCGAGACCGGCCATCGCTTCATGGTCCAGAAGCACGATGCGACGCGGCTGCATTGGGATTTGCGGCTCGAGGTCGACGGCGTGATGAAGAGCTGGGCGGTGACGCGCGGCCCCAGCCTCAACCCCGACGATAAGCGGCTGGCGGTGCAGACCGAGGACCATCCGATCAGCTATGCCGATTTCGAGGGCACGATCCCCGAAGGCGAATATGGCGGCGGCACGGTGATGCTGTGGGACGATGGCTGGTGGGAACCGATCCCCGGCAAGTCCGCAAAAGATCTGGAGAAAGGCCATCTGCACTTCATTCTGCACGGTCAGCGGATGAAGGGGGAATGGCTGCTGATCCGGCTAAAGCCGCGGGGAAAGGAACGGAATACCAACTGGCTACTGAGGAAGCTGGAGGACGATTATGCCGGCGGTTCTGACGATCTGGTCGAGAATGCCGTCACCAGCGTGAAGACCGGCCGCTCGATGGCCGAGATCGCCAAGGGGACGAAGGCGAGGGAATTGGCGAGCTGGAAGAAGCTGCGTTCCTCCCCCGCAGGGGGAGGGGGACCATCGCGGAGCGATGGTGGAAGGGCCGGGCCGCAGGCGAATCCAGTGAGGAGAAGCCCCTCCACCGCCGCTCCGCGTCGGTCCCCCTCCCCGTTCCGGGGAGGAATGCCCAAATTCCGCGACCCCCAGCTGTGCACGCTGGTCGACTCCGTCCCCACCGGCACCGGCTGGATTCACGAAGTCAAATATGACGGCTATCGCGCGCTGATCGCGATCGGCGGCGGTCAGGCCAAGGTCTATACGCGCAACGGCCTCGACTGGACCGACAAGTTCCACGCCATCGCCGATGCGGCGGCCAAGCTGCCGGTCGGATCGGCGCTGATCGACGGCGAGATCGTCGCGTTCAAGGACGGACACCCCGATTTCTCGACCCTGAAGGACGCGATTTCCAACGACGGCGAGATGACCTTGTTCGCGTTCGATCTGCTCGAACTCGACGGCGAAGACCTTGCCAAATTGCCCCAGGTGCAGCGCAAGGAGCGCCTGCGGCCGCTGCTCGAGGGCGCCGATGCGCGCCTCCAATACGCCGAGCATATCGTCGGCGAGGGCGAGAAATTGTTCGAGACGATGTGCCGCGAAGGCTTTGAAGGCATCGTCTGCAAGCGCGCCGACGCGCCCTATTCCGGCCGCCGCACGCAGGCCTGGCTCAAGGTCAAATGCCTGCTCCGCCAGGAGTTCGTCATCGTCGGCTGGACCGAAAGTGACAAGTCGCGTGGGTTCCGGGCGCTGCTGCTCGGCGTCCATGAAGATGGCGAACTGCGTTATGCCGGCAAGGTCGGCACAGGGTTCTCAGTCGAGACGATGAACGATCTGCGTGCCAAGCTCGACAGGCTCGCTCGCAAGACTCCGACGGTGCAGGCGCCGCGCGCCGCCACCCGTCGCGTGCATTGGGTGACACCCAAGCTCGTCGCGGAGATTGCCTATACCGAGACGACGCCCGACAAGGTCCTGCGGCACCCGAGCTTCCTGGGGCTGCGCGGCGACAAGGAGGCCGAAGAGGTGGTCGAGGAAAAAGCCAAGCCGGCCCCCAAACCCAAAGCGTCGAGCGTGAAGGTCACGCACCCGGACCGGCTGATCTTTCCCGATTCTACGGTGACCAAAGGCGATCTCGCCGCATTCTACGAGGCGATGGCGCCGGTCGCGCTGCAATGGATCGCCAACCGTCCGATCAGCCTGGTGCGCTGCCCCCAGGGACGCGGGAAGCATTGCTTCTTTCAGAAACATGACGCCGGCTCGTTCGGCGATCACGTCAAGCATGTCGACATCAAGGAGAAGGACGGGTCGGTCGAACCCTATCTTTATGTCGATGACGCCGACGGGCTGTTGCAATGCGTGCAGATGGGAACGATCGAGTTTCACGGCTGGGGATCGTCGGTCGCCGATGTCGAAAAGCCCGATCGCCTCGTGTTCGACCTCGATCCCGATGAGGGGCTCGGGTTCGCCGAAGTCAAGAAAGCGGCGGTCGAGATCAAGGGGCACCTTGCCGAGATCGGACTGGTCAGCTTCGCAATGGTGTCGGGAGGCAAGGGCGTCCATGTCGTCGTGCCGCTGACTCCCCAGGCCGAATGGCCGGCGGTCAAAGACTTCGCCGACCGCTTCTGTGTGGCGCTCGCCCAGGCCGAACCCGACCGCTTCACCGCGACCATGTCCAAGGCGAAGCGTAAGGGGAAGATCTTTCTCGACTGGCTGCGCAACCAGCGCGGCGCGACCGCGGTGATGCCCTATACGGCGCGGGCGCGGGCCAAGGCGCCGGTCGCGGTGCCGGTGACCTGGGCGGAACTGGGCGACCTCGACTCCCCGGCGAATTGGCATGTCGGGGATCAGGACGAGTTGCTGAGGCGCGCCTCGTCGAAGGAGCTGGCGGGGTGGGGGATTGCGCGGCAGGTGCTGCCGGATCTTTGAGCAAATAAGCCCCTCCCCTTCAGGGGAGGGGTTGGGGTGGGGCCCATACGCAGGCCATAGGGTTTGAGGCACGTCCCCACCCCTAACCCTCCCCTGAAGGGGGGGGGCTTATTGCAGGCCCAACCCTAATCCATGTTGCCACGCAGCATGGTTTGTGGTGGTTAGCTGTTCGCCAGGGGAGCCCGGTTGGCCAGTCACGCACTCAGCGAAGGTCTATTCGACGCCGCGGCGCATGCCGCGCGCTGGCTGGCGGACTATCGCGAGCGGGTCGGGGATGGCGATGTCGTGGCCAGCGGCGATGCTGATGCCTGGACCGCTGCGTTCGAGGAACTCGCGGTCGCGGCAGGCGACGACCTCGCGCATGCCCAGGAACGCGTGCAGCGCCACGCCGAAGATATCGGCACGGGTTTTCGCGTGGCCGGCGATCCCGACGAGCGACCCTGGCCGGTGTCGCCGGTTCCACTACTGATCGCCGAACAAGAGTGGTGCGGGATCGCCGAAGGCGTCGCGCAGCGCGCCGGACTGATCGAGGCCGTGCTCGCCGACATCTATGGCGAGGGGACCTTGATCTCTGACGGCGCCATTCCTGCCGCGCTGATCAACGGCAGCCCGCTGTTCCTGCGGCCGATGGTCGGGTTGACCTTGCCCGGCGGCTACCAGCTCCAGTTCGCGGCGTTCGATCTCGGGCGAGGTCCCGACGGCGAGTGGCGCGTGCTTGCCGATCACCTGCGCGCGCCGGCTGGTGCCGGCTATGCGCTCGAAAACCGCCTAGCCACGTCTCGGACCCTGGGAGGATTGCAGGGACGGCTGAACATCCTCCGCCACGCGCCGTTCTTTACCGCGTTCCGCGACGGCCTTGCCGCTTTGTGCAAGCGCGCGGAGCCGCGCATAGGCCTGCTCACTCCCGGCCGCTGGAATGCCAGCTATGCCGAACAGGCTCATCTCGCGCGATATCTGGGCTTCCTGCTGGTCGAAGGCGCCGATCTCGCCGTCGCCGAGGATCGGCTTTACGTCCGCACGATCGCCGGGCTGAAGCGCGTCGACGCGCTGTGGCAGCGCGCGGACCCCCGCATGCTCGATCCGCTCGCGTTCGATTCGCATTCGACGATCGGGGTCGCCGGCCTGATCGACGCCTTCGCCGCGCACAATGTGCTGATCTCCAACGCGCCCGGCGCAGGCGTGCTCGAAGCACCGGCGCTGCAGGCCTTCCTGCCTGCGCTGGCCGAACGGATCATCGGCGCGAAATTGAAGCTGCCCAATATCGCCACCTGGTGGTGCGGTGACGATGCCGCGCGCGCCACGGTGGAGGCGCGGCTCGACAGTTTGATGATCGCGCCGGCGTTCGGCGTGAACCCGCTCGGCCTGCCCGATGGCGCCGTGCAAGGGTCCGAATTGTCCGCCGAGGCGCGCCAGGCGCTGCTCGACGACATGGCGCGGCGGCCGCAGGATTATGTCGGAAAGGAACTGGTCCGGTTGTCGACCATGCCGGTGGTCGCCGATCATCAGTTGGCCGCGCGGCCCTTCACTTTGCGCGTGTTCGCGGCACGCGGCGTCGACGGCGACTGGACGGTGATGCCCGGAGGCTTCGCGCGGATCGGTGAGCATCCCGACATCCGCGCCGCAGTGATGGGCGAGGGGATCTGGTCGGCGGATGTCGCGATCTACAGCCCCGATCCGGTGCCTCCCGCCTCGCTGCTGCCGGCGCCCGACAGCACCCAAATCCGGCGCAATCCCGGAACGTTGCCGAGCCGCGTCGCAGACAATTTCTATTGGCTCGGCCGCTATCTCGAACGCGGCGAGGCGTTGCTGGCGATCATCCGTGCAATGCTCGGCAATTCGATCGACGCCGATGCCGGCGCCGCGCTCGATCACGATACGGTTGGGCGGATGGCGGGATTGGTCGTGGCCGCCGGCGCTGCGGCGCATCCGGCGCATCTCAAACGCCCCGATCTCGTCCAACTTGCAAGGACGGCGCTCGACGCGCTCGACGGCTGGAACAACATTCCGGCGATCAATCGCATGGCGCGGACCATCGCCCAGGTGTCGCGCGACCGGCTGTCGGCCGACGTCGTGCGCCTGCTCGACGCGCCGCATCCGACCAAGGGGTCGATGCTCGATCGCTGCGGCTCGCTGCAACGGCGCTATGCCGCTTTGTCGGGCCTGGCGGCGGAGCATATGGGCCGGACCGCGGCATGGCGGTTCCACGATCTCGGCCGCCGGGTCGAACGCGGACTGGCGGTGGCGCGGTTGGTCCGCACCTTCGGCATGACCGGGGCGTCGAGCGACGATCTTACGACGCTGCTCGATCTGGCCGACAGCCAGATCGGCTATCGCCAGCGCTATCTGACCGGGATCGCGCGCGTGCCGGTCGTCGATCTCGTCGCGCTTGATCCGGGCAATCCGCGCAGCCTCGCTTATCAGGCCGACCGTATCGCCGAGCATCTCGCCGAACTTCCGGTGCTCAACGACGACGGGCTGCCCGAAGAACAACAGGCGGAGGCCCGCGCGCTGTGCGCCTTGCTGTCGACGGCGAGCGCCGCGCGTCTCGACGTGCGCTTGCTCGACGATGCCGAACGCCAGCTCGCGCATTTGTCCGACGCGATCGCGCGCCGCTATTTCCTGCAAGGCGCGGAACCGTTGCGCGCGGGCGGGCTTACGCTGGCGTGATGACGACAAAAAAGATCCTCCCCG